>NZ_CP139247.1:1200000-1800000 GCF_034087045.1 Chitinophaga sancti
AAATTGGTTATATCTTATTTATCCTATCCGGATAATCCGTAATAATTCCATCTACTCCCATCGCCTTCAACCTTTTCATATCCTCCAGATCCTCCACGGTCCAGGGCACTACCTTCATACCTTTACTATGGCAATAATCCAGCAATTCCTTCGTCACCAAAGAAAAATGTGGGTTATAGAACGTAGGCAGAAAACCCAAGCCTTCCAGCTGCTGGTAAAAAGATACATTCTTATCGCCGGTCAGGAATCCCAGGGTCACTTTTGGATGTAACCTGTGCAGCACCTGCAAAGGACGCATATCAAAAGACTGGATCAGCAGTCTGTGTTTTAGTTTTTTCAGCTGTTTTACCTGCATCAGTTTTTCCACATATTCTTCCGGGGCTGGTTGTTCCTTGCCATCCGTTTTTTCAGAAGATTTGATTTCCAGTAAATAATATACCGGCGGCTTGTGGTGTTTTTCATTATACGCTTCGACAGAATCAATCATTTCAGACAGCAATGGAGCATATGTCCTCATTCTTTGCTGTTGTGGAAACTTAGGATAGGGCTTTTCACCTATTCTGAAAGCCCTGATCTCACTATAATTCATCTGGTAGAAAATATATTTTCCTCTTTCGCTGGGCTGAATCTCGCTACCATCGGGCCGGGTCGTATATGCCGGGTCAAAAGAGGCATCGTGGTACACCACTACTTGTCCGTCTTTTGTAATATGCACATCAAACTCCAGGGTATTCGCTCCATCTTCAATGGCATGGATCATGGCAGGAATTGTATTTTCAGGCATCATTCCCCTTGTTCCCCTATGTCCTACCTTTAAAAACGTCGGCAAAGGTACAGCAGCCATCACAGCGGGCAACAGGGCTACTACCAACAACAATTTTTGTAAAGATCTCATCTTATTCATTGGATTTAATAACATTCTCTTTTCAAATCTTTCTTTTTATTTCGCCCTTTCTGGTAGTCCACTTTCGTTTTGACTTTCTATTCAGTGGTTGAAAATAATATTTTGTTAACTAGTTTTCAACATACTATACACCAAAACTGCTTTTATACATCAAAAAGCGCACTTTTTCATAATATTTTTTTCCGTTTACATGTGTTAAATTCAACAACATGAAAGTAATTTTGTAACCAATTGAAGCAACAAAATCTTTTGCGCATATGTCAATGATAAATATCGCTGAGCGACATAAATATATATTAGACCGGTTAGCGGAAAAAGGATATGTAAATGTAATAGACCTGTGCAAAGAGCTTGATGTATCTGGAGTAACTATCCGGAAAGACCTCAAGTTACTGGAAGACAAGGCCTTACTGTTCCGTTCGCACGGCGGCGCAACAGTCAATAATCCTTATATCAATGACAAGCCTGTAAATGAAAAAGAAAAACTGCGCCGGGATGAGAAGAATCTCATCGGTGCAGCTGCGGCTACCCTCATCGCACATAATGATGCGATAATTATTTCTTCTGGCACAACCGCCCTGGCCCTGGCCAGGAATATTCACCCCAAAGGCCATCTCACCGTCATCACTCCCGCACTCAACGTAGCACAGGAACTGCTACGCTATCCGGAAATAGAAGTATTGCAACTGGGAGGCATAGTCCGCAACAGTTCATCTTCTGTAACGGGTAACTATGCCGAACGCATCCTCGCCGATTTCTCCTGCAGTAAACTGTTCCTCGGCCTCGAAGGCATAGACATTGAATTCGGGCTTACAACTACAAATTTAATGGAAGCACAGCTAAATCAGCGCATGGTGGCTGCTGCACAAAAAACAATTGTCATTGCCGATTCGTCCAAATTCGGTAGAAGAGGGTTTGGTAAAATTTGTGGTCTGGAAGATATCGATGAAATTATCACCGATAGTGGCATCTCAGCACATATAGTAAAAGCCGTAGAAGAGATGGGAATCAATGTGACTATCGTATAGTCCGGATCACCCACTTAATAATTATATAACCCCATTTTATTGGTTGCTATAGCAACCAGTGCGGATTTCCCATGCATACATTAAACTAATTTCCAACACGATCTACTCCTCTAAGGGTAAAATAAGTACACTTTTACCACTCACTCTTATTATATTCTAACAAATGCCTATACTTTTTTAATCTTTTCTAAATTTTTAGTGTTATAAGAAGGTTTTAATAAAAAATACCGGCATCCTTTAGTATCTTTATACCGTTCCCGAAACAATTACGGTACCTCCACCGCGCCCTGAGAAGGGTGAAGTGTGTGCCAAGGTCAAAAAATCTAAACGAATGCAAGAAGTGAAGCAATTGCAAGGACTGTACCACCCGGATTTTGAACATGATGCATGCGGAACAGGCTTTACTGTCCACATTAAGGGCCGTAAATCGCATCAGATCATCCGGGATGCGCTTACCATGTTGGAAAATATGGAACACCGCGGTGCATGTGGCTGTGAACAAAATACCGGTGACGGGGCAGGGATCCTTATCCAGCTCCCGCACGAGTTTTTGTACGACGAATGTCTGAAGATAGGCATTAGTCTGCCAGAATTTGGTAAATATGGTGTAGGTATGGTTTTCTTTCCAAAAGAACCACGATGGAGAGAAGAATGTCGCGAGATCCTGGCCCGGGCGGCGGAAAAACTTGGCCTCGATATTCTAGGATACCGTAAAGTTCCCGTTCGCCCCGATGGCATCGGAGAAAGCGCCCTTTCAGTAGAACCTGAAATCGAACAGGTATTTATTGCCTGTCCTCATCATATCGCCGACAATGACGAGTTTGAACGTAAACTCTTCGTGCTCCGTAATTATGTGTCTAAAACAGTTAGGAATACCGTTCCTAAGGAAAAAGCACTGTTTTACTTTGCCTCCCTCTCTACTAAAACGATTGTGTATAAAGGCCAGCTGACCACCTACCAGGTACGTCACTATTACGCTGACCTGAGCGACGAGAAGATGGTATCTGCTTTCGCAGTGATCCACTCCCGTTTCGCTACCAATACTTTCCCAAGCTGGAGACTCGCTCACCCTTACCGCTACATCGCGCACAATGGTGAGATCAATACCCTGAAAGGTAACCTCAACTGGCTCCGCGCCGGCGAAAAGGACTTTGTATCCAAATACTTCTCTCAGGAAGAAATGGACATGCTGTCGCCTTTCGTCGAAGAAGGTCAGTCTGACTCCGCCAGCCTTGACAACGTTGTAGAACTGCTGCTGCTCACCGGCCGCTCCCTCCCTCATGTTATGATGATGCTCATTCCTGAAGCATGGGATGGCAACGAGGATATGGATCCGGTAAGAAAAGCATTTTATGAATACCACGCTTCTATGATGGAGCCATGGGATGGTCCTGCCTGTATCTCTTTTACAGACGGTAAGATCATCGGTGGTACCCTGGACCGTAACGGTCTGCGCCCTGCACGCTTCGTTGTTACCAAAGACGATCGCGTAATCATGGCTTCAGAAGCCGGCGTACTGCCCGTAGATCCTAAAAATATTAAAGAAAAAGGCCGTCTGCAACCAGGTAAAATGTTCATCGTGGACATGGAAGCCGGCAGAATCATCGGCGATGAGGAACTGAAACAGAACATCTGCTCTCAGCAACCTTACGGCGAATGGCTGAACAAATACAAAATCCGTCTTGAAGAACTGCCTGAACCTCGTGTTACTTTCAGTCACCTGGAACCAGAACAGATTTTTAAATACCAGCAAGCCTTCGGTTATACTACCGAAGACCTGAACACCATCATCGCCCCAATGGCACTGGATGGTAAAGAGCCAATCGGCTCTATGGGTACGGATGCTCCCCTGGCTGTGCTGAGCGATCAGCCACAGCACCTGACCAGCTACTTCAAACAGCTGTTCGCACAGGTGACCAACCCACCTATCGATCCAATCCGCGAAAGACTGGTGATGTCACTGGCTACCTATGTAGGTAACAATGGCAACCTGCTGGACGAAAATCCCCTGCACTGTCATGGTGTGGCCCTGCGTCACCCCATCCTGAGCAACTACGAGCTGGAAAAGATCCGTAGCATTGATACCGGTCTGTTCCAGGCGAAGACCCTGCAAACTTACTTCCGTGCCGACGGTAAAGCCGGCTCTATGGAAAAAGGTCTGCAACGTCTGTGTCGCTATGCTGTAGATGCTGTTGAAGATGGTTATGAAGTAATCATCCTCTCCGACAGGGCGATCGACTCTGAACACGCCGCTATCCCGTCTATCCTCGCTGCATCTGCCGTACACCACCACCTCATCCGCAAAGGATACCGTGGTCAGGTAGGTATCATCGTTGAAGCCGGCGATGTGTGGGAAGTACACCACTTTGCCTGCCTGCTTGGTTTTGGGGTGACCGCAATCAACCCTTACCTGGCGCTGAGCACGATCCGTGATCTGAAGCTCACCGGCAAACTGGAAACTGAATACGATGTTGACAAACTCAAGAAGAACTATGTAAAGGCTGTCTGCGACGGTCTGCTCAAAGTCTTCTCCAAAATGGGTATCTCCACCCTGCAATCTTACCAGGGTGCCCAGATATTCGAAATATTAGGTATCAACCGTCAGGTAGTAGATAAATACTTTACCGGTGCGGTATCCCGTATCCAGGGTATGGGCCTCGACGAGATCGCCCGCGAAACCCTCGCTAAGCACTGGATGGGTTACGGCCGTAAAGAAACCCCTGTATCCCGCCTGGGTGTAGGGGGTATCTACCAGTGGAAGAGAAAAGGTGAGTTCCACCTCTTCAACCCAACCACTATCCACCTGCTGCAGTTATCAACCCGTATGGGCGACTACAGCATCTTCAAGAAATATTCTAAAGCGGTAAATGACCAGAGCGAAAAAGCAGCTACCCTGCGTAGCACTTTCGCCTTCAAACGTAACCGTCCGTCTATCACCCTTGATGAAGTGGAATCTGCAGAAAGCATTTTCAAACGCTTCGCTACAGGAGCTATGAGCTTTGGCTCTATCTCTCATGAAGCTCACTCTACACTGGCCATCGCTATGAACCGTATCGGTGCCAAGAGCAATACCGGTGAAGGTGGTGAAGATGAACTGCGTTACGAAAAGTTGCCTAACGGCGACAGCATGCGTTCTGCTATCAAGCAGGTAGCCAGTGCACGTTTCGGTGTGACCAGCAACTACCTGACCAATGCTGATGAATTACAGATCAAAATGGCACAGGGTGCTAAACCCGGAGAGGGTGGCCAGCTGCCCGGCCATAAAGTGGATGACTGGATCGCGAAAGTACGTCACTCTACACCTGGTGTAGGCCTGATCTCTCCGCCTCCTCACCACGATATCTACTCTATCGAGGATCTGGCTCAGCTGATCTTCGACCTGAAAAATGCTAACCGTGCTGCCCGCATCAGCGTAAAACTGGTGTCTAAAGCAGGTGTTGGTACCATCGCTGCCGGTGTTGCCAAAGCAAAGGCAGATGTGATCCTGATCGCAGGTTTCGACGGCGGTACCGGTGCATCTCCGATCAGCTCTATCAAGCACGCTGGTCTGCCATGGGAACTGGGTCTGGCTGAAACTCACCAGACATTGGTGAAGAACAAGCTGCGTGGCCGTGTAACCGTACAGGCGGATGGTCAGCTCAAAACAGGCCGCGACATCGCTATCGCAACCTTGCTGGGTGCGGAAGAATGGGGTGTAGCAACTGCTGCACTGGTGGCTGAAGGCTGTATCATGATGCGTAAATGTCACCTGAACACCTGCCCTGTAGGGGTGGCGACACAGGATCCTGAACTGCGCAAACGCTTTAACGGCGATCCTGAAAACGTAGTGAACCTGTTCAGATTCCTGGTAGAAGAGTTCCGTGAAATCATGGCTGAACTGGGCTTCCGTACCGTAAATGAAATGGTGGGTCAGTCTGACTGCCTGCAGGTACGTGAGAACATCACCCACTGGAAATATAAAAACCTGGACGTATCCCAGATCCTGTACAAAGAACCAGCTGATAAAACAACAGCGCTGTTCAAATCTGAAGAACAGGATCACGGTATCAGCGAAGTGATTGACTGGCAGCTGCTGAAAGCTGCACAGCCAGCCCTCGACAAAAAGACCAGGGTATTCCAGCAGTTTAATGTTAAAAATACTGACCGTTCCGTAGGTACAATCCTGAGCAATGAGATCTCTAAACGCTATCAGGGCCCAGGTTTACCAGAAGATACGATCCACTTTAAATTCGTTGGTTCTGCCGGCCAGAGCTTCGGGGCATTCAACACCAAAGGTGTAACCCTGGAACTGGAAGGTGAGGCAAATGACTACTTCGGTAAAGGTCTGTCCGGTGCTAAACTGGTTCTTTATCCAAATGCAGAAGCAGGCTTCAAAGCGGAAGAAAACATCATCGCTGGTAACGTAGCCTTCTATGGCGCCACCTCTGGTGAAGCTTACATCCGTGGTAAAGCAGGTGAACGTTTCTGTGTACGTAACTCAGGCGCTACTATCGTATCCGAAGGCGTGGGTGACCACGGTTGCGAATACATGACCGGTGGTAAGGCTGTCATCCTCGGTGAGACCGGCCGTAACTTCGGCGCTGGTATGAGTGGTGGTATTGCTTATGTATACGATGTGAAAGGCAATTTCGCCGGCCGTTGCAACAAGGAGATGATCGACCTCGATCCGCTGGATCAGGATGACGCTACCGCACTGCACGACCTGATCACCAAACACCACGCTTACACAAACAGTACTGTGGCTAAGTTCATCCTGAAAGATTGGGAAAACCAGCTGCGTCACTTTGTGAAAGTATTCCCGAAAGAATACAAAGCGGTGGTGACAGCTTCCAAAGCAAAGGAGAAGGTAGAGAAGTAGTAACATTAACAATCTAACGACAACCAAAATGGGCAAACCAACAGGATTCCTGGAATTTACAAGAGAGCTGCCTGGAAAGAAAGCTCCTCGGGAAAGAGTCCAGAACTATAACGAATTCGTAGAAAGACTTTCAGATACCAAGCTGAATGAACAGTCTGCGCGCTGCATGAACTGTGGTGTTCCTTTCTGTCACAGCGGTTGCCCGCTGGGTAACGTAATTCCTGAATTCAACGATGCAGTCTATCACAAAGACTGGAAAGAAGCATATGAAATCTTAACCAGCACTAACAACTTCCCTGAGTTCACAGGACGTATCTGTCCTGCGCCTTGCGAAAGTGCATGTGTATTGGGTATCAATCAACCTCCTGTGGCAATCGAAGAAATCGAACGCCACATCATCGAAATCGCTTTCGATAAAGGACTGGTACAGGCTAAAACACCTCGTATACGTACCGGCAAGAAAGTAGCAGTAATTGGTTCCGGTCCTGCCGGCCTGGCTGCTGCCGCTCAGCTGAACTACGCTGGTCACCTGGTAACCGTGTTCGAAAGAGACGATGTTCCCGGAGGTCTGCTCCGCTACGGTATCCCTGACTTCAAACTGGAGAAATGGGTGATTGACCGCCGCGTGAAAATAATGGAAGAAGAAGGCATCACTTTCCAATGTAATGCCAACGTAGGTGTGAACGTAAGCGTGAACGACCTGCTCCGTGAATACAATGCGATCGTGCTGGCTGGTGGTTCCACCATCCCTCGTGACCTCAATATTCCTGGCCGTCAGCTGAAAGGTGTGCACTATGCTATGGACTTCCTGAAACAGCAGAACAAACGCGTAAGCAACCGCGCTGTAAGCGGTGAAGATATTATGGCTACCGGCAAGAACGTAGTAGTGATTGGTGGTGGTGATACCGGCTCTGACTGTGTAGGTACATCCAACCGTCATGGCGCTGTAAGCATCACCCAGCTGGAACTTATGCCTAAGCCACCCGGAGAACGTACTCCTTATATGCCATGGCCTACTTATCCAATGGTGCTGAAAACAACCTCTTCTCATGAAGAAGGCGCAAACCGCCACTGGGCTATCGGTACCAAAGAATTTGTAGGTGATGGTAACGGTAACCTGAAAGGTCTGAAACTGGTAGATCTACAATGGAGCCTGGGCGCTGATGGTCGTCCTGGTGGATTTACAGAAGTACCTGGTTCTGAAAGAGAAGTTCCTTGCGAACTGGCTTTCCTGGCAATGGGCTTCCTGCATCCACAGCATACCGGATTGCTGGACGATCTGGGTGTTGAAAAAGATGAAAGAGGCAATGTGAAAGCAGGGGAGAAGGCGTTCCAGACTTCTATACCTAAGGTGTTTGCTGCAGGCGATATGCGCCGTGGACAGTCACTGGTGGTATGGGCGATCAGCGAAGGCCGTGAGTGTGCACGTAAGGTAGATGAGTTCCTGATGGGAGTTTCCCACCTGGAAAGCAAAGATGCTTCTTTACCAGCACTGGCAGTGTAAACACATAATCTTGATGTGAATGTGCGTATCTTTTTTTTAACCTGCTGATTGATACAAACTCACATTAGTTTTAAAGAATCTCATAAGCAGGTTTAGATTTTGTTGTAACCTTCAGCCGGGCCGGGTCTTTACCCGGCCTTTTCTTTTTAAATAAATGAGACCAATTAATCAAAATGACGGTGCCTGTGGCACCGTCATTTTGATTAATTTTGTTTATCATGAAAAAGATTTTATTACTCCTACTGCTTGGAGCCAATTATAGCGCCTTCGGTCAGATAGGCCACACCATCTACGACACTCACAACTATAAAAAAGGCATTTATAAATCCTTCGAAGAGTTCCGCAACAACGAACCCTCCCAAACAGGTAATGTTGTAATAAAAGGGAAAACCGCCGCCGCCCAGGTTTACCTTATGTCAGCCCCTACGGAACTGGTTGCCATCGACAGCGCCGGCAAAGAACATAAAGTAAAAAAATACTGGGGGTACTGCGACGGCACTAACCTATACGTGAGAGACAACGGCCTTCAAAAAGTTGAAGAAGTTGGCTACTACTGCTTATACCAGGTGCGCGCCATTACCTCCGCTACTCCCAACACGGCCACCGGCGGCATGGTATTCAGCAATACCCCGCCCGCAGCTGTAAACAAAAAGGTCATCAACCTCGCCACCGGCAACTTCTATGACCTGACCCTATATAATATGAAGAAATTCATCCTTCCACACGATACTACTTTAACAAGGGAGTTTTACCAGGATCCTAAAAACAAGGAACGCCTGGTCTACTACATCCAGAAATTCAATCAGCGGAATATTCCCAATTGGTAATTCCACCTATAAATACTCATAAAAGCGCTTTTATCGTCGATAAAAGCGCTTTTTTAATTAAACCCCTTCTGTAGGTACAAATTTTGTTTAACACTCTATGTTTAAACAAGGGTCCGCCTAATGCGTTTTAACTCAGTATTTTCTATGTAATCCAATTAAATGACAGCACCCGCAACTAACGATGAAAAACATCACGGCCGCCCATGGTGGCGTTGGCTCTTATGGGGAATTGTGATCCTGCTCATCATACCGGTAATGGCTGTTCTTGTATTGCAGCTGGAATCTGTACAGGACCTCATCCGCCGGCAGGGAGAACAATATCTCCGGAAAAAATTGCATACAACTGTTCGTATCGGCTACCTCCGCGTACGCGGGTGGCAGTACCTGGAACTACGTAATGTATACGTAGCAGATACTTCCAAACAGGAATTGTTCTACTCCGGAAATCTGAAGGTCCGCTACAATCTGTTGGCATTTCTCAACAATGAGCTGCGAATTAATGGTCTTGAATGGGATTCCGTCACGGCCAATATATACCGTAACCCCGGAGACTCTTCCTTCAACTACCAGTTCATTGTAGACGCCTTCGTTACCAAAGATTCGATCCCCGACACTGTAAGCACCGGCACAGGAACCACGCTTCAGTTCCTCATCAAAGACGTTACCCTGAAACATGTATCGCTTCGCTATCTGGATGCCCCTGGAGGTATGGACGCTGTTGTCACCTTCCAGGAGCTGCATGTAGATCCTGATGATCTGCTTGTGAACCAGGGATTGTATGCTGTTCGTGGGTTGAAGATCGATGGACTCAAAGGTTACTTCAAACAGGACTACCGGCCCAAGGTACTGGCAGCAACAGCGCCGCCGCCTGCCAGGGATACCGCCAGCACTCCCTTCCACCTTATTCTCAAGAAATTAGAAATTGAAAATAGCTCCTTCCTCTACGCTGACCAGGGTAGTGGCCTGAGCACCGGCTGGAAAATAGGTAAGCTACAGCTCCTCAATTCCAGCATCGATATGGACTCCACACTCATACAGGTGAGTGAACTGTCCATCAGGAACGCAGGCGGTATGGTCACCATGAATATCGCAAAAGATACTTCCGCTCCCGCACCTGCTGACAGCACTGCTCCAAATACATGGAGAGTGCTGGCCACCAAAACGGATCTGGAACATATCAACCTGCGGTACGATAACAATACCGCTCCTGCTCCAAGAGGTGCCGGTAAAAAAGATCCTGACTACAACCACCTGTTCCTCAAAAACTTTGTGGCTCATGTAGGTAATATCAATTATAACACGGACACCATCAGTGCTGCATTGCACAAATTGTCCGTACAAGAAGATAAATCAGGTTTTGGAATTAAACAGGGTCACTTCGATGTATTATATACAGCAACTACCATTGCCCTGCGCAACCTGCTGCTGGAAACAAACCGGAGTATCCTCCGCAAACAGATTGTTCTGAATGCCCCTAACTGGTCTACTATCTCTGACAATCCCGATCTCTTACAGTTGCAGGCCAACCTGGACTCTACCCACATTACCCTGGGTGAGTTCCTCCCTTTTGTACCTGACAGCCGTAAGAACCCGTCCATGAAACCACTGTGGGATAAGGAAATCTTCCTGACTACTTCCTTCAAAGGCAGCCTGGGCAAACTGATCATCGAAACACTCAATCTTACTGACAACAAAGGCAACCATATCAATGCCAAAGGTGAAGTAGGCCATGTAACAGATGTAGATCAACTGTATGCCAACCTTCCTTCGCTCTACATCCTTTCCGGAAATAAGGCCCTCCGCTCATGGCTACCGCCAGGTACTATGCCGGATACCCCCCGGCTGCCGGAGCAAATGATCATTACCGGTAGCTTCCTTGGTGGTATGAAAGACATGCAGACAAAGCTGGACCTGAAAAGTAATGCTGCCAATGCCACTCTGACCGCTCATCTCATCAACATTACCGATAGCATCCATAGCAGTTATGACCTCAACATCGCCTCTTTTCGTGTGCAACCAGGTTATTTCCTTTATGATACCACTATCGGCTGGATCAGTGGCCGCATCATGGCTTCCGGCAAAGGATACACCTTCCCGGGTATGATTGCAAAAGCAGATGCCCACATCAACGAAGCGACTTATAACAGGTATACCTACCACGACGTAAGTATCAAAGCCAACATCGATAAGCAACAACTGCATGCTGAAGGTCAGAGTAACGATTCCAGCATCAACCTTACTTTCAATGCTGATGGTACCCTGAACGATACGACCCTACAGTCACTAAAAGCCAATGCCCAGATCCAACGTGCAGACCTGTATACCACGCACCTGTACAGTAATCCATTTGAGCTGAGAGGAAATATGGATGTGGATTTCAGCAGCCTGACACCCAACCGCCTGGACGGGAATGCACTCCTCACCAGCTGGCAGGTGGCCACCAATGGGCAGGTCTTCGTATTAGATACCATTTCTTTATCAGCCGAGTACAAGGACCAGCAGTACCTGACCCTCACTGGTCCATTTGGTTTTATCAACGCCAATGGTAATATCGATTATACCAAAATCGGCCCTGCGTTCGGACAAATCATCAACAAGCCATTGAGTCCTTATGACAGCGCTAAGCTGGTGCAATTGCCGGCTGGCCAACTGTTATTTTGGAATGCTTCTTTGACTTTTCCGCGCAGCTTACAGGCCATGGCACCGACCCTGCGCATGGAATATCCATTGCTCATCAGCGGCCATCTGAATTCTGACAGTAGCCTGCTGGTGCTCAATGCCGCCTTGCCTAAGCTGAGTTACGATTCTATCTTAATAGATAGCCTGGCCATCAATGCCAATATCTTAGATACCTCCCTCAAGGCAGAGGTATCCCTCGCAGATATTCATCATAAGGTAATGTCCCTGAATCACACTTCCCTGACGGCTGCTGCCACAGCTGGAAAAGTTGACTGGGACTTGCTGCTGGATGACATAAAACGCAATCCGAAATATAAAGTAGGCGGCTTCGTGGAATTCCTGCCGGACAATGCGCTGGCGCTTTCACTGAAACCAGATCTGCTGCTGAACCGTCAGCAATGGCAGGTAGATCAGAACAACCGTATCCACATTCATAATGGCGGCCCGGATACTGCCCACATCCAGTTATCTTACAATGACCAGTCCATCGCCATCCAGACAAAACCAGATAGCAGCAGTGCCAATGGCAAACTGCCCACACTTGAAACGAATATCAAAAACTTCAAGCTCTCTACTATCACCGCATTACTGGCTGCCGATACTTTGTTGGCCAACGGTGTCCTGAATGCACAGGCCACTATACGCAACCTGGATCAGTCACCGCTAATTAGTTCAAACCTCACTATTGATAGTCTGACCTTCCGCGCTTCTAACCTGGGTACGCTCACTGCAGAAGTAAATACGCCACAGGCTAACCAGTATAGCCTGGACATGAATCTCAAAGGCAATGACAACGACCTGCAGGTAAAAGGTACTTACGACTCTACCATCAATGCCACTGTAGACATCAACCAGCTGAATATGAAATCGCTGGAGTCATTCACTTTTGGCAATATGACCCGTATGCATGGTAGTGCCGACGGCCACTTCAAAATCACAGGTACTACCGACATGCCGAAAGCAACCGGGAATCTTCATTTCAATGATGCAGGTGGTACCATTACCTATGTAGGCGCCAATATCACCATGCCTGATGAGAACATCATACTGGATGAGAAAGGGGTACAGTTCAACAAATTCGTTATTGCAGATAGCCTGCAGAATGAGCTGGTGCTGGACGGTCGTATCAATACAAAAGACTACTCTAACTATAACTTCAACCTCAATATCAACGCAGACAACTTCATGATCCTGGGTAAACAGGTTGACCCGCAGCAAATGTATTACGGGCCTGCTTTCGTAGATACCCGTATCAAAGTAAGGGGCAACCTGGATCTGCCAAGAGTAGATGCTTATGTGAAGCTGCGCGATAAATCGAATGTAACCGTCACCCTGCCCTCCGAAGAACCAGGTGTAGCTAACAGGGAAGGGGTCATCATATTTGTAGATAAGGACAATCCACTGGATTCTTCGCTGGTGAAAATGGTAGACAGTACTAAACTGCAAAACCCAAGACTGAAAGGTATCAACTTCTCAGGCAATGCTGAGATCACACCTCAATCTACCATCCGTATTATCATTGACCCTGTGAATGGTGACTTTGTAGAAGCAAAAGGTACTGCCAGCATCAATGCGACCCTGGATGCCAGCAGCAAAATGAGTCTGACCGGCCGTTACGAGATCTCAGAAGGTAAGTACGAAATGTCGCTGAACCAGCTGATCAAACGTTCTTTCTCCATTGAAAAGGGAAGTGCCATTACCTTTAGCGGAGACGCTACCGATGCAGATCTGGATATCACTGCAAAGTATACTGTGAATGCAGAAGCTGCGGACCTGGTACAGGATCAGCTGACCAGCCTCTCCCAGACAGACAGGAACAAGTACAAGCAGAAATTACCATTCTATGTATACCTCCATATCAAAGGCAATCTGATGAAGCCAGACATCTCCTTCGAACTGGATATGCCGGAGGCAGAACAAAATGCATTTAGTGGTAGTGTGTATAATCGCATCAAACAGATTAACCAGATCCCATCTGAACTGAACAAACAGGTAATGGGTCTGCTGGTGCTGAATAGCTTTATACCTGAAGACCCGATGTCAGGCGAAGGTAGCAGCGACTATGGTGTGAGCAACATGGCCCGTCAGAGTGTGAGCAAGATTCTCTCTCAACAGCTGAATAACCTGGCTGGTAACCTGATCAAAGGTGTAGACCTCAACTTCGACCTGCAAACAGACGAAGACTATTCAACCGGTTCCGCACAGCAAACCACCAATCTGAAAGTAGGTGCTTCCAAGAGCCTGTTCAATGATCGCCTCTCTGTATCCATTGGTTCCAATGTGATGCTGGAAGGTGAATCGCAGGCAAACCCCAGCACGCTGGTGGGCGATGTATCAGTAGAATATAAACTGACCCGCGATGGCCGTTATCGTGTAAGGGTGTACCAGCGTCAGGACAATACCACTGTTATTGAAGGACAGGTAGTAGAAACCGGTGTAGCCTTCGCTTTGATCATGGACTATGATAATTTCCGCGAGATATTCCAGCGGGCGAAAAAAGATAAGCAATCTGAAAAACTCCGTTCCCAGAAGAAAACCAGTACTAAGAAATAAGATGGTTAAAAGCTATAGACATATAATTTCCCCGATACTGGCAGCATTGTTCGCCATGGGCTTTTATTCGTGTAGTTCAACTAAGTCAGTACCAGAAGGCGATCGCCTTTATACAGGAACCTCCGTCAAGTGGGTTGGCAAAAAGCCAAGGGATTATGGTACACTGAATGCCAGCCTGGAAAGCAGTGTAAGGCCGAAGCCGAACAAAAAATTCCTGGGTATGCCCATCCGGCTCTATCTCTATAACCTTGGTAAAAAACCAAAAGGGAAAGGCCTCAATTACCTGTTACGCAATAAATTGGGAGAAGCTCCTGTGTTGTTAAGTTCTGTAAAGGCAGATTACACTGCCAATGTATTGGAGCAATACCTTGTGGACAATGGTTTCTTTCAGGCGCTGGTCACATCTGAAATAAAAACTTCCGGTAGTAAAAAAGCATCCGGTGTCTATACCGCAACGCCTAATCATCGCTACCGTATTAAGAGTGTGACTTACCAAACAGACAGCAGTAATCTGGGTAAAGCCATTGCAGCTGCGTATAAACATACCTCTCTCAAGATCAACCGCCCTTACAGGCTGGATAGCATCAAGGCCGAAAGGTTGAGAATCAATAATATTCTTAAAAACCAGGGCTACTATTACTTCACCGTCGATCACCTGCTGGTGGAAGTTGATAGTACCAACAATGGAATGGTTGATCTCTATCTGAAAGTAAAAGACGAAACTCCACCACAGGCAAAGCGTCCGTACACGATGAAGACCATCACGCTGTACCCGAATTATACACTGGACCAGGATTCGCTCTCCCGTAAGGGTACGCCGGTGGTATATAACGGTATTCGTATTATAGATTCTACCAAAAAGTTCAAGCCGAGTGTATTTGACAGGATGGTGTTCCTGAAGCCGGATAGTTTGTACAGGCTGAATAATCATGACATTACCCTGCATCGTCTCACCGACCTGGGTACATTCAAATTTGTGAAAGGACAGTTCCGGCAGGCGAGGGGAGACAGTTCCAGGCTGAATGCCAGTTTCTTCCTCACCCCTTATCCAAGACGTAGCTTGTCTGCCGAGTTGAGAGGTACATCCAAATCCAACAACTTTGCCGGTTCCGAACTAAAGATCACGGCCAAAAACCGTAACTGGCTTCATTATGCAAATCTGTTGGAAATCTCACTATCCGGTGGTCTGGAATGGCAGGTAGGAGGCAAGGGTACCAATTCAACTGTGGTTGGTGGTAACTCATATAACCTGAAGGCAGAAGCAGCGATGACGATTCCCCGTTTCTATCAGCCTTTCTGGAATCTGAATGTAAATACCCCTTATGTACCCCGCACCCGCATCAGCGTGAGCTATGAACTGTATAGCCGTAGCCAGCTGTATAACCTGAATGCTTACAACTTCCAGTTCCAGTACATCTGGCGCAAGACGCAGTTCCTGGAGCACAAGTGGGCACCGGTATCTATCACCTATGTACTGCCTACCAAGACGACTGCAGGTTATGACAGTATATTGCTGAATGATCCCAGCCAGCGTTCAGCGATTGAGAAACAATTTATTCTTGGCGGTAACTACGATATTACCTACGATAACAAGGCTACTAATAAAGTGCATACCTTCTACATGAATGGTAACATCGATTACTCCGGTAACCTGGCTGGATTGATCATTCCCAGAAATGATACAGGCATGAAGACTATCTTCGGTAGTCCATTTGCACAATTCATTCGTTTGTCTGCCGATGTGCGTCACTACTGGAGACTTAACAGGTCTCTGATCTGGGTGAACAGAATCTTTGCCGGTTACGGCATGCCATATGGCAATTCTACCACCCTGCCTTTTGTGAAGCAATTTTTCATAGGTGGTAGCAGCAGTTTAAGAGGTTTCCGCGCCAGAACACTGGGTCCTGGTAGCTATCGTAATACCAACAGTAAATACCTGGCAAATGAAGCCGGTGATGTGAAGTTGGAATATAACTCTGAAATACGTGCGCATCTTACCGGCATTTTCAATGCCGCTGTATTCCTGGATGCTGGTAATATCTGGCTGAAGAAGGAAGTGCCGGAGAAACTGGGTAGTCAGTTCAGCACCAGTAGATTTGTTAGTCAGATTGCAGTAGATGCGGGTGCCGGTTTACGTGTAGATGCATCTATCCTGGTAGTACGCCTGGATCTGGCCTTTCCGCTGCGAAAACCATGGTTGCCGGAAGGGGAGCGATGGGTCATGAAAGATATCAAATTTGGAGATCCGGACTGGCGCAAAGAGAATCTGATCCTGAATATTGCGATCGGTTATCCTTTCTAATTGGTTTAACTTAGCGGCATGCCTATGATTACAAAGAAACACACAAGATGGATGCTCGTGCTGTGTAGCACGATGCTTATTTTATTCTCTTCCTGTAGCAGGAAAATTACCGAGAGCGGAAAAGCATCTTATTATGCTGACAAATTTGAAGGAAGGAAAACCGCCAGTGGCAGTATTTTCCATCAGAACAAAATGACCGCCGCACACCGTACCTTACCATTTGGTACAAAAGTTAAAGTGGTGAATATCGCCAACGGCCGCTCTGTAAAAGTGACCATCACCGACAGAGGCCCCTTTGCAGAAGGAAGAGTGATAGACCTATCAAAGAAAGCCGCAAAGAAGCTGGGAATGATTAGTACAGGATTGGCGCCAGTAGAAATAAAATATAAAAAGAAGAAATAAAAAATGTGGGCAGTAACAAAGAAGAATTCCTCCTGTACTGCCCACATTCATTTTACATGCCTGCTCAGGCGTGAACACCTTCTCCAATCTCTTCCACCATTTTCCTGCAAAAAGCAGGCAGATCATGTGGGTTACGACTGGTAACCAGCCCATTATCCACTACAACCTCCTCATCAACCCAGTTGGCACCAGCATTTACCAAATCCGTCTTTAAAGAAGGATAGGAGGTAACCCTTCTTCCTTTTAACTCACCTGTTTCAATCAACGTCCACGGACCATGGCAGATAGCAGCTATTGGCTTGCTATCATCAAAAAAGCCGCTTACAAAATTTACGGCCTCCTGATTCTCACGTAAATGATCAGGATTCATCACACCGCCTGGTAATACCAGGGCATCATAATCTTTCGCATTGGCATTGCTTACTGTCAGCGTAACGGGGTAGCTGTTACCCCAGTCTTTTTCAGCCCACGCTTTTACTTCCCCATCGTGGAGGGATACAACATCTACTTCTGCACCAGCATTTTTTAATGCCTCCATGGGTTTGGTAAATTCTACTTCTTCAAAACCATCTGCCACCAGGATGGCCACTTTCTTATTATTCAGCTTGTTTTCCATAATTCATGTTTTAAAAATGATGGTGTTTAAGTGCTGATAATGCAAGTACAAAAACCCTTCCTTTTAGCCCTCCGCTACCTGCGAGTGTTTAAACAGATGATTTCCCCATTTGAGTTGTCCACATTTTTACTCAAATGCAGGTATCCTTACTCATTTTCCTTACATTTTTGTAGTATTTATTCTATTTTTTTTGGAATTCTTATGCCAGTAGTGTTATTTGCAGGACAATCAGTGTGAACCATATACCTTCTGAGAATGACGAGAATACCATCACAACAAAATGGAAGTGAGTGTCATGGGATGTGTTTAAAACTGACTTATTTTTTACCATTCTTTATTTGTAATTCCCTTTTTTCTGGTACTGACGTTTTTGTTGTTCCGTAAGTTTTACGGAAGCGGAGGTATTATATTACCTGGTCTCCATATCCTATCTTAATAACCAATCTTTTGCTGCCGGTGGAACGTTCGCCGGCAGTACCTTTTGCAAATGAAAGGAACAGCCATATCTTTAGAAGCGCTTTGCCATATAGCAAAGCGCTTTTTTTGTTTACATTTATAATATGCGTAAGTCGAAGTCCATCATACCCATTCCCATTCCAGATGTACTGAACCCATTCAAGGTGAGGAAGCAACGGATTATGAACTATAACCCTGTGACAGGCCCTGCTTCACGCCCGCCGGGAAGATGTGAGAAAGTAACAATTTTTGATTACACCCCGGTTCATGTTACAGAGAGTTCAGGAGAGGATCATCGCATGATCTTTAAATATATTGATACCCCTGAGCCAACATGGATCAATGTTGATGGAATCAATAAGGAAACGGTGCATGAGATCTGTACAAAAACGGGCATTCACCTGCTGCTGGAAGAAGATATCATGAGTATCGGACAGCGGGCCAAGATGGATGAAATAGGGCAACACCTGTTTGCATTACTGCCAATGGCGTATTACAATGTAGAGTCTGCGACTATAGAATATGAACAGGTGAGCATTGTACTGGGGAAAAATTATGTCATTTCCTTCCAGGAAGAAGCGACAAGAGATGTATTCGATCATGTAAGAGAAAAACTACGGATAGAAAATTCGCGGATTCGCAGCGCAGGGGCAGATTATCTATGTTATAACCTACTCGATGTGATTGTGGATAGCTACTTCCTTATTCTTGATAAACTAGGAGACCGTATAGAACTGATGGAAGATCTGGTGCAGCACCAACCCAATACCCGCACACTGGCGCGGATTAATTACCTGCGCAGGGAGCTTTTGCTATTTAAAAGAGCGATCTCACCGGTACGGGACCTGATCAATGGGTTTATGAAATGCGAAAGTCCGCTGTTGGATGAGCGGACTATGAAATATTTTAAGGACGTATATGATCATATCATACAGGCCAACGATCTGGCAGAAAACTACCGTGAAGCACTCCTGAACGTACAGGAACAATACCATACCCAGATCAACCTGAAGATGAATGAGATCATGAAGGTACTGGCGGTGGTGACGACGCTGATGGCGCCATTAACTCTGGTAGCAGGTATCTACGGGATGAACTTTGAGTACATGCCGGAGCTGCATACCCACAACGGGTACTTTATCGTATTAGGGTCTATGATCTTCATGCTGGTGGGCATGATCATCTTCTTCAGAAAAAGAGGGTGGTTCTGATTATTTCTTTTTGAAGATCGGTACGGTGGAGCAAGGTTCTCCGTACATGATACTTTTTGCCACCGGGCGCAGCAAACGGGTAATTTCCACATAAGCGGCTTCGCCGGCGCCTTTATCTCCACAACCTTTCACAACCACGCGTTTGTCTTCGTAGGCGGTCATGTCTATTGCATTGAGGCGCTTCATAAACTGGGTTTTGAAGATTTCTTCTTTGGAACCAAAGGCAGCATAGTGTGCGATGGGTTCCAGGTAGGTCATGACGAGCATGTAGCCCCAAAATGGAACTACAGCATCTGCAGAACAGATGATGGCGACATTTTTATTGCGATATTGTTCCCAGTCTAATTCTTGAAGGGCGGCACGGAAATCTTTCTCTTTCAGGATCATCTCCATGAAAAGATATTGCTTCAGGTCAAAAACAACTGTTTCTTCCTGAGGATAGTAGTCTTCCAGATCTAATGTGAGGAGTCCACTTTGCGCTACTTTGTTTACTATCTCTTCCATAAATCAAATTTACTAAATAATCGCGTGTAAGAACGAATGAAAGCGAAGGAGGTCAGACGAAGGCTTCGCTTTCGTCTGACCTCCTTCGCTTTGCAAAAATTTCGCTCCCAGCAGGAGCTGGGAGCGAAATTTTTGTCCATTCAAACAACGCCCCATAAACAAGAAAGCCCTGGGCGTATGCCCAGGGCTTAATATTTATCAGTTATTATATTCCTTAAAAGAATTTAGCACGATTGTCTTCAATCTTATTCAGTTTCTTCAGCACTTCATACAGCTGACCACCCTGATCAAGCGTACCTTTCACAGTCTGCTCATACTGAGTCACCATAGTAAGCGGATCCATACCCTGTGTATTTGGTACAAAGCTATCAACCTTCACTACATACACACCAGCATTACCTTCAATTGGTGCAGTAACTTTACCCACACCCCATGCTTTATTGAAGATAGCACCTACTACTCTAGGTTCAAAGCCCATAGAAGCAACAAACGGAGTAGCAAAGTTAACATTGTCGGCTTTCAGCTGTGGCTGGTTTACAGTGGCAGCAGCAGCTTCCAGGGTAGCAGGAGATTTCAGCTTAGCAATCAGCTGCTCAGCTTTCTTATGTTTCTTCACCTGTCCTTCTACTTCTGGTCTTACTTCATCAAGTGTTTTAGTACCTGCTGCACGAATACCGGTCAGTACAGCTACTACATATTTACCGTCAAAAGTGAATACATTGCTCACGTCACCTTTCTTAGCTTCGTAAGCCCAATGAACTAATTCGCGTGCTGCACCGATACCTGGAATTACAAAATCCATAGGACGGAGATTATCAGCAATACGTTTGTTCAGACCTTTTTCCTGAACTGTCTTTTCGAAAGTTTTTACGTCATGGTTCTGAGCAGCAAATTCGTTGGCAGCAGCATAAGCTTTACTATCAGTTTCATTGCTTGCTTCTACTGGTTTACCCAGATATGCTACTTTCAGAGCAGGACCAAAATTCTTCTGACTCATAATCTGAATCAGGTGATAACCAAACTGGGTTTTCACCACTTTAGATTCACCAGTTTTACCATCCAGTGCGAAATCTTTGAATTCGGGAACGAAAGAAGAGGAAGGAGTTACATCGTACTCACCACCATTTTCTTTGCTCCCTGGATCATCAGAGTACTGAGCCACCAGTGCTTTGAAATCTGCACCACCTTTTACAGCAGCTTCGATACTATCTATACGGATCTTAGCCAGAGAATCAGACAGACCTGCACCGGTCTGAGGATTAGCAGTAGCAATTAATATATGACGCACCTTTACGCTATCAGGTAAAGTTTTGCGATCCATCATTTTTGCAAATACGATCATGCTACCGTCGTAGTAAGGTCCGAACGTGCTACCTACTGGCAGACTAGCAATGGTATCTTTCTGAGGAACCATCAGTGCGGATTTAGCAACATAACCATCAAAGTATGCGATATCGGAATTACGTTTTATGAAGTTTTCGATACCTGCAACACCGGTTGTATCCATTTCATCTTTTGCTTCGAGCAATACTTTCAGTGCATTAGCAGTATCCTGAGCGGAAGGCAGTGCATCGAAAGAGATGTAATCTACACGACGGCCTTCTTCAGATTTGAAGTTAGCTTTGTGGTTATTAATATATGTATTCAGTTCACCATCGGTTACAGCGATAGTAGAATCTGCGATAGATGCATATGGAACAGATACATAAGATACATTCGCAAACTGTGAATTATCTTTTATCTGAGCGTCAGCCAACCATTTAGGATAATATACACCTCCTTTAATAAGGGATACATATTTTTCCTGCATTCTTGACTTTACAATATAGTTTTCCATTTGTTTCAGCGCGTTTCTCATTCTGCCAGTCTGATCCTGACCAACAGAAGACAGTGCCTGCTGTAAAGCAGCGCGGTCGAACTGACCGGTTTTTCTGTCTGTGAACTGCTGTAATACAATTGGATTTGGTTCTTTACCATTGAACTGATCTACCAGTTCATTTTCAGTTACCTGAATACCCAGTTTATCATATTGAGCAGTCATGATTTGTTCGCTTACGAACTGATTCCAGGCCTGCTCACGTGCATACTGCTGGATCTGTTCAGTCACGGCGCCAGTTGGGCTTTGCTGACGAGCAGAAGCTTCCGCATCCTGGATCATTTGTTGGTACGTAGAGAAGTCTAATTCTTCTCCATTTACTTTACCCACCGTGGTAGAACGACGCATGATGGAATTTCTGCCGAAAAAGGCATCCTGCAGCAGGAAACTGACAATAGCCACGCAGATCACAACTACGATCACCACGGCATATTTATCCCTGATCTTCTGAATAACTGACATATATTATATAGTCTAAATTTTTTAAGGAAAGCAAAAATAGAATAAAATAACTGTAACTACAAAACAGTTTTTTTTAGCTCAAACCCAATACAGTAAAGGGTTTCATCGAAAATTACGGTATAGGTATTTTATCTTTCATTCACAGGTTATCCACATTAAGGTTAAAAAAGACAGTATTGTGTACACTCTAAATCACCTCTCAGAGGTCCGCTACTGACGTTTATTTCGGGCTTAAACCACTTAATATATTTAAGGGCTCAATATTCACATTTTAGATTGTCCAGATTCCTGATTCACATCAAAATGTGTACAAAAGTGAAAGTAAAACTAAAAATGGGAAATGCATAGAGAAATAATTTGGGGGCTCGTTTTATCCACATGACCTGTTAAAAAACCCACCTTTTTTGTTCAATAACCTCTGAAAAACCCAAGTTCGGTGACCGTAAAACTAAATTTGTTATTTCCTTAAATGTTGGTCTGAAGGAAAAATGGCCCGTTTTGTGAATTGTTATACCCGGTAGTTAACACTTTTTTAATACTGAGTCTCCAAACAAAATATTCACGCCATGAGAAATCCACCGATGTGGATATTAATACCAAAAATCAATACCATGGCCTAAATGGGCTGTTAATTTCCTGTGAATAGAACAGGCAAAAAGAATAACAACTACATTTGTACACGGTGGCAAAAATTACTTTCCCCATATTCACAGCCCTAGTAGTAGTGGGTTTTTCTTTTTTAAAAGAATAAATTATAAATATAGTTATGATAAGGGAGCTCGAAATCGCAAAAAAAGATTTGCAACGAAAAGGTTTTTTGGATTTGCCGGTCAATTCGCGTTTGGATCTTTTTGAAGAAATCGAAAGGTTGAAAAAAGAAAAAAATGCAATCGTCCTCGCGCACTATTATCAGGAACCAGATATCCAGGATGTAGCAGATTACATCGGGGACAGTCTCGGACTTAGTCAACAGGCTGCCAAAACCGATGCTGATATAATCGTTTTTGCCGGTGTGCATTTTATGGCCGAAACCGCAAAAATTCTGAGTCCGCAAAAAAAAGTGCTGCTACCTGACCTGAAAGCGGGTTGTTCACTAGCCGATAGTGCACCTCCGGAGTTATTCCGCAAGTTCAAGGAAAAACATCCTGACCACCTGGTTATTTCCTACATCAACTGTTCTGCGGGAATCAAAGCGCTCAGCGATATCATCTGCACCTCCTCTAATGCCGAAAAGATCATCGAGAGCGTCCCCACAGACCAGCCCATCATTTTTGCCCCCGACAGGAATTTAGGGGCTTATTTGGCCAAGAAAACGGGTAGAAACATGTTACTCTGGAATGGTGCTTGCATGGTTCACGAGATTTTTTCCCTGGAAAAGATCACCCGACTCAAAATCCGCCACCCAAAAGCCAAAGTTTTGGCGCATCCGGAGTGTGAAGCAGCTGTGCTCGAAATCGCTGACTATATAGGATCCACTACTGGTATCCTGAACTTTTCCAAAAAAGATGATGCCAAAGAATACATCGTGGTGACCGAAACGGGAATTCTTCACCAGATGCAAAAGGAAAATCCGGGTAAAACTTTTATTCCTGCACCACCCAACAATGCATGTGCTTGTAATGACTGTCCACACATGAAACTCAATACACTCGAAAAGCTTTACCTGTGTATGGAATACGAGGAACCAGAAATCACGATGAACGAACAACTCCGTATAGCGGCAAAAAAGCCCATTGAGCGGATGCTTGAGATTAGTGCACAGGCTGGTTTATAATTTAAAATATTGAAATACAAATAGTTACGAATTAATTATTTGAATCTAAGGCCCGGTTAGTCATTTAACCGGGCTTTTTTGTGCCCATGAGTGTCCTGTAGTTTTGCTGTACTATATATATTGGTGTGGATATCTATGGGATTAAATTGTGAAAGGCTTCCTAAATGAACAGCTTGAGAATTCAATAAAATTTCTGTGTCAAGGGGGTAGTAAGGTACATTTAATTCTCAGGGCTTTCATAAATTCAGATTATATACCCGCTTATCCACAGCTCATTCACAGAATGTGAAAATAGGGAATGAAAATAAAAATGAAGGCCCTGAGAATTGCATAAAATTGTTCTGCTCCACCCATTCTCCACACTACTTCATTCTCAAGCCTTTCAAATAGAATTTTACTTTCCTTATTCACAAAAATTCTACACATCCCCTATGTGCATAATGGAACCTATTATAAAGTAGCAGGTAATTAACATACTATGTGAACTACTACATAGTATAATGTGAAAGTGTTGTTGATTGAAGCTCCTGAGATTTTAATGAAATTTATTGATATGGGGTAGGATAGGAGTCATTTCATTCTCAGCCTCTTTAAAAAAGAAGCCCTTATAATTGCGATGAAATTTAACTACCTGGGATATGGTAAATGTCATTCAATTCTCAGGGCCTTCGTGTATAAAGGGCATTAGAATCGTGTGGAAATGTTAATAATTGGGATGAAATGGGTCCGTTTAATTCTCAGAGCCTTCGTAAAAGCAGATATTTCTAACTATTATCCACATGTAATTCACAAATGATGAAAAAATAAATGAAAATAGAAATGAAGGCCTTGAGAATCAAGTAAACAGCGATCACCTGGATATGATCTAAGCCTTTTGATTCTCAGGGCCTTCAAAAATGAAATTAAGTCCATTCACTTTTCCACAAATGTGCGTAAATGCGAATTCACAATTCACATTAGCCCTCCATTTACATTGAGCACTGCCCCATTTATATAAGAATTATGCACAACAGTTTTAATGAGGTTAGACACATCCTGTGGATTACCTATTCTGCCCACAGCAATGCCCTGGGCATAGCTTTCAAAGGCTGCGCTTTTTTCCTCACTGTTCAAAAAATTCCACCAATCAGTATCGATTACACCTGGTGAGACAGCATTGATTCGTAATGGTTTTAATTCTTTGGCAAGGATAGGCACCATAATTTCCAAGGCGCCATTAATTGCAGCCAAACCAGCTGTACCTGGTAGTTTTGCCGTGGATGATGCTGCAGTGGTGATAGTAATGCTACCATTCTTATCCAACCATGGGAGTGCGGTCTGAATGGTCTGTAAGTGTGGCCAGAACTTGCCATCAAAGCCGGCACGGAGATCAGTCAGATTCATGGTGGCAAATGGGCCACCACCTTTTGAACTACTTAAGGTGAGGATCAGGTGGTGAAAATGACCGGTTTGTGAAAAGAAGTTTTTCAGTGCATCTGCATTGGTACTGTCTAAAGAAATGGCTGTGATACCAGGGACTGTTGAACGGACGGCAGCTAACTTTTCTTCATTACGGCCGGTAACTATTACAGATGCACCTTTTTTGGCAAGCAGTTTTGCTGTGGCTAGTCCTATTCCGGAAGTACCACCGGCGATGATTATTTTTTCCATTGTACGTATTGTTTGTTTCAACCGTACAAAGTTGCAAATAGCTGGAGGGGAAAAATTGTTTGAATGATGCGTAGAATTGATCAGATTATGCTTCTGTATTGGAGCGGTGTTCCTCCGGTGGTTTTGCGGAAGAAGTGATTGAATGCAGCTGGCTCACTAAAGTCCAACTGATATGCAATTTCTGAAATAGAGAGTGAGGTATTTTGTAATAATACTTTTGCTTCCTGCACCAGCATTTCCTGAATGGCATCGGACGCCGTGCGGTTGGTAGTACTTTTTACAACCCTGTTCAGGTGATTGGGGGTGACATTGAGCATACGGGCATAGTCGCTTACCTGTCGGTATTGTAAGAAGTGCTGGCTCACCAGTTTATAAAAGTGCGTGACCATATGGGTCGTTGCTGGAATGTTGTTGACTGGCAACTGCCTCTCATAAGATCTTTTGGCTGTCAATAGTAACAGGTAGACATACATTTTGATAGCAGTCAATTTACCTGAATGATCAGCCTTCAGTTCTGCATCTATTTTTTCTATAAAATTTACTATTTCATTGATTTCCTGTTCGTTGCAATTTAGGAGCTGAGAACCAGCATAGTCATAGAAAGGAAATTCGGCACCCATTTGCACATGTGGGAGCAGGCCTTCAAGAAGGGAGGGATCGAATAAGATATAATAACCGAAAATGTCAGGGCAGGCGTTGGACTTACTATGTACTTGTCCTGGGATAGAAAATGTCAGGGTGGAAGGTCCTATATCGAAATGTTCTAAACCTAACTGCATATGAATATTACCCTGAAGGATAATACCAACTCTGTAAAATGTAGATTTTGCCGGGCCATAATCCGGTATCATACCTTCGGTGGAGTACAACTCAAATCCTGAGATCTGATGTTGTACTGATAAGTTGTTATACCCAAAGATGACATTGGAAGAAGTGCGATGACGTTCCTTATGAAATGTGTCAAGGTGATGGGTAGGCAAAGAATTGGATGAGGGCATGGATAAGATATTTATTAGAGAGGCGGAAATATTTATAAGAGTTCTTCTACCCAGATATAATCTGCTTCGGTTTTGCGGAGGGAAAGATTATATCCAGCTACCATAATTGAGATGGGATCTCCAAGAGGTGCGATTTTTTCAATCTTTACTGTTTCACCTGGCACGCATCCCATTTCCATCAATTTTATATGTAAATCATCACTTTCGAAAGCAGTAATTACGGCACTTTTTCCTATCGCAAGGGAGGACAATTTAATCGCACTTTTTTTCATCTCATGTGGTGTTTAATCGATGGTGCAAAGGTACTGGCTACTAAGGAGACCCCCAAAGATAGTGTGCTGTTAATCAGAAATTTCACTATACTTTTACATATAGATTTACACTATAAAAACAGCAGTTGTATATGGCGATTAATTTTACTTCTCATGAGGTAAAGGTAAACCTGAAAGAGAAAACAAGGTTGAAGGCATACATAAAAGAGAAGTTTGCACGAGAGGGACAAAAATTGAAGGATTTACAGTATGTGTTTTGTTCTGATGAGTACCTTTTGGAAATTAATCAACAGTTCCTGCAACATGATACTTATACGGATATCGTAACTTTTGAATTGGGTACAGACCCTAATATAACGGAAGGTGAAATCTATATTAGTATAGATAGGGTGAAGGATAATGCAGATAAGTTCAAGGTATCGGTAAATCAGGAATTGCATAGGGTCATTTTTCATGGAGCACTTCATTTATGTGGGTATAAGGATAAGTCGAAAGAGCAGTCGGCTACCATGAGGGCAAAGGAAAACGAGTGTTTGAAGGAATATTTAGGTATTACTATATAAATGTTCCACGTGGAACATAATTTATTTTTTTGAAAGCTACCTCATTGAGGTAGCTTTTTTTATCAGTATTAGAATTGCTTTTTGCTTTTAAGTATATGATGGCCATATCATAGCTTCGGTACAACTCTATCATTATATCATCACCAATAGTACACCAAAAGAGCACCTCAATATCCCAAGGATATTGAGGTGCTCTTTTGGTGTACTATTGGTGCTAAGTTGGTATCGATATAATGACGAAGTTTCACTATAGCTTCACCCTATTTACGAATGTTCCACGTGGAACATGATATATGGTTCCTTGGTTGTACCTTTGCATCTCTAGTATAAATATAATTATGTTTCCATCTTACGATGTTATAGTGGTAGGCGCAGGACATGCCGGTTGCGAAGCAGCGGCGGCTGCCGCGAATATGGGTTCAAAGGTTCTTTTGGTAACCATGAACATGCAGACTATTGCCCAAATGAGTTGCAACCCAGCTATGGGTGGTATCGCAAAAGGACAAATAGTAAGAGAGATTGATGCCATGGGTGGATACTCTGGTATTGTGACGGACCAGTCCATGATCCAGTTCCGTATGTTGAACAGATCTAAGGGGCCTGCTATGTGGAGTCCCCGTACCCAAAATGATAGAATGCTCTTCGCTGCCAAGTGGAGGGAAGCATTGGAGCAAACTCCAAATGTAGATTTCTATCAGGATATGGTGAAAGGCCTTCTTGTAAAAGATGGCATTTGTTATGGGGTAGTGACAGGTCTTGGACATGAAATCAAAGCAAAAAGTGTAGTTCTCACCAACGGAACTTTCCTGAATGGGGTAATGCACATCGGCGATAAACAATTCGGTGGAGGTAGGGTAGCAGAGAAAGCTGCAACCGGAATTACCGAACAATTGGTTTCTCTTGGATTCGAAAGTGATCGCCTCAAGACAGGAACACCTCCGCGTATCGATGCCAGAAGTTTGGACTATTCCAAAATGGAAGAACAAAAAGGTGATGATGTCATCACCGGTTTCTCTTACCTGGATATTGAGAAGATAAAACCTGAGCAACAAAGAAGTTGTTTCATTACCTATACCAGTGATGAGGTACATGAAATGCTGAAGACTGGTTTCGACCGGTCACCTATGTTCCAGGGTAGAATACAGGGTAGGGGACCTAGATACTGTCCAAGTATCGAAGACAAAATAAACAGGTTCGCTGAAAGGGATAGACACCAGTTGTTCGTAGAACCAGAAGGATGGAACACTGTAGAAATTTATGTGAACGGATTTTCTACCTCCCTCCCTGAGGATGTGCAATATAAAGCACTGCAATTAGTGCCGGGTTTTGAAAATGTAAAGATGTTCCGTCCGGGGTATGCTATCGAGTATGATTACTTTCCACCTACCCAATTGCAGTTCTCACTGGAGACCAAACATATTCAAAACCTCTTCTTTGCAGGTCAGATAAATGGTACTACCGGGTATGAAGAAGCAGCATGTCAGGGTTTGATCGCAGGTATTAATGCTCACCTTAAGGCAACCGGTCAGGCACCTTTTGTACTGA
Organism: Chitinophaga sancti; assembly: GCF_034087045.1. Classification (NCBI taxonomy): domain Bacteria; kingdom Pseudomonadati; phylum Bacteroidota; class Chitinophagia; order Chitinophagales; family Chitinophagaceae; genus Chitinophaga; species Chitinophaga sancti. The sequence goes on from NZ_CP139247.1 coordinate 1,228,985, forward strand.
AAAGAAGTGAAGCATATATCGGGGTACTCATCGATGACCTGATCAACAAGGGTACAGATGAACCTTACCGTATGTTTACCTCCCGTGCAGAATTCAGAACATTGCTTCGTCAGGATAATGCGGATCTGAGACTGACCGAACGAAGTCATAAAATTGGTTTGGCCGGAGAGAACAGGATGGAAAAAGTAAGAACGAAATCAGAAGGAGTAGAAAAAATAAAATCGATTCTGAAAGAATTGCCTATCGATCCGGAAGAAATTAACCACTTCCTGGCAGAGAAAAATACTTCTCCTCTGCCTCAGAGAATTCGTGCTTACCAGATTTTGTTACGTCCCTCTATGGATATTTTCTCTATGAGGGATAATGTGGCAAAGATGAAAAATGCACTTGCTGCATTCGACAATGAAACTTTGGAACAGGCAGAGATCCAGATTAAGTATGAAACATACATTGAAAAAGAAAATGAACTGGTGAAAAGAATGAGTCAACTCGAGGACCTGGTGATCCCGGATAGTTTTGATTATACAAAATTGGTATCATTGAGTGCAGAGGCGAGGCAGAAATTTAATAAAATCAGACCTCGTACTTTGGGACAAGCATCCAGAATCAGTGGGGTAAATCCAAGTGATGTACAAATTCTGATGGTGTATATGGGACGATAAAACTCGTATTTTAAATTTTTATTTATAGAATAAAAAATACATGCTTTTGTAGAGCATGTATTTTTTTTTGACTATATTCGTTTTTATAAGTACTGAATCATATCCCTCAATGAAACAACACAACTATGAGCACTAGACCAAAACATATTTTCCCTGTAGTATGATTCCTACTTTAGACCTTATGAAATTATCCACCTTTAGAAAATAAAACTGAACATACGTTTTTATAAATTCCTGTATTCGTAGCTTAAGAAATTTGTCATGAAAGGTAAGGTATTCCCTTGCCTGTATATTACTTAAAGTGAAGGTTAAATTAGAAGTATAATAAACACCCGGTCCCTTTCTTCGGACTGGGTTCTTTGTTTTAAATAAGTCTATAAAAATAGCGCTATGAATTTTGCCCTTGGGCAAAATTCATAGCGTCCATTGGAAATCAGTACTTTTCAGAAGGGAAATCCCTGATTTCTAATAAATTATTGAAAATCAATGTTTTATGTTAATATGAGCTGACTTCATTATCTCCTTAAATTTCGACGATCACTGCATGGCCTATACCAATACTTCAAAATAAGGGTCAAATTAAAATTACCCCCTTAAAATGCGTTTTCCTGTTATTAGATACTTTTAGTAATTTGTTTAGGCATAACAATTCCCGAATATGATCAAAATCTTACTCACCAGCACAGCTTTACTTTTTGCCTCTACTTTGCTTGCACAAACAGATACATCTTCCGCTGAAAAATATTTACTCATCGGTGCCTATACCAAAACACCAGATGAAGGTATCAGCGTCTATGCTTTCAATACCCAAACCGGTAGCTTCCGGTTTGTAAGCACTGCCAAAAATGTAGAGAACCCTTCTTACCTCGTTATCTCTCCGAATCACAAATATGTGTATGCCGTGGATGAAACGAATGGAAATAATCCCGGTAATGTAAGTGCCTTTGAATGGGATACTATTTCCGGCCAACTTACTTTTCTAAATAAACAACCTTCAGGTGGTGACGACCCTTGTTATATCACCACTGACCAGGATGGAAAATATGTGGTAGTCGCCAATTACTCAGGTGGTAGTTTTTCTATCCTCCCTGTTAAACCAGATGGCCGACTCGAAGCACCTGTTCAAACTATTGAACATACCGGCTCCGGCCCCAACAAAGAGCGACAGGAAAAACCACATGTGCATTGTGTGTATTTCAGCCCGGATCACCAGCAATTATATGTATCCGATCTGGGTATCGATCAGATAGCTATTTACAATTACCGTCAGGGCGATGTACAACCAGTAGTACCAGCTAATCCTGGATTTGCACCTTTTCCTCCGGGATCAGGTCCCCGCCACCTTGTATTCCACCCCAATGGAAAATGGGTATATGTATTGCATGAACTGGATGGAAAAATTACAGCTTTCCATTATGATAAGGGAAAGCTGACACCTTTCCAGCCAGTGTCTATTTTGCCGGACAATTTCAAAGGCAAACCTTGGGCTGCTGACCTCCACATTTCACCAGATGGAAAATTTTTATACGCTACAAATCGTGATCCTCTCAATAATATTTTAACTTTTTCTATCAACGCCAAAACAGGTAATCTGGTGAAAAAAGGAGAGAGCGCAACAGGTGGAAAAACACCAAGAAATTTTGTGATCGACCCGAGCGGCAACTTCCTGCTGGTGGCTCATCAGAATTCAAATAATGTGACTGTCTTTAAAAGAGATAAAATAACCGGGCTCCTCAAAAAACAAAAGGAAGAGCTGAAGACACCCAGCCCCGTATGTTTGAAATTCATAGGCAGTAATTAAATCGCATTGGCATAACTTTTTCCATAAATACTTAAAAGATCAAGCCATGAAAAATAAAGACTTAAAAAATAAAGATGGGAATGAACACATTCCAAACCAGGATGAATTAGCGGAAAAGAGAGATCAGACATTTCCGGGATATCCTACTTATCCTGCCAGTGAAGACATCATGAACAATGAAGAGAGAGAGGAACTGGATGTGGAAGGCGTAACAGGGTCTCGAAGGATCAACAATGAAATAGCCAGAGAAGAAGGTTCCGTTCCGGGAGAATTCAATGATGAAGACGACCTGGATGTACCAGGCAGTGAACTGGATGATGCAGATGAAGAAATTGGTGAGGAAGATGAAGAAAATAATTATTACAGCTTAGGTGGAGACAGGCATGAAGATCTGGACGAGACGAATGAAGATGATATTTAATCAATTACAATAATGGTGTGAACAATCTGCACACTGCATCTATAAAACGCTGCCAGATAGAGCGGTTTTTCCAGGTGCGCCTTTCGATCTGAACGGCATCCTGTAAATCCTGTTCAAAGGCAGCGTTTAATTTATGTACTACCGGCCGGTCATATACGACTACTGCAATTTCACTGTTTAAATAAAAGCTTCTGTTATCAAGGTTCACAGTACCTACTATGGCCAGGTTATCGTCGATCACGATTGTCTTGGCGTGAATAAATCCTTTCTGATAGAAATAAACTTTTGCACCTGCATCCAGCATAGGTTTCACATATGATTGTGCAGCATGTTGTACAAAAAATGAATCGCCACGCGAAGGTATTATTAGTTCAACATTTTTTCCTGCCAGTGCGGCCATCTGTAATGCACTCAGTATCTGATCATTAGGAATGAAATATGGATTGCTGATACGGATACTTCTTCTCGCTACATTGATCGCCATAAGTATGGTCTGCATCGACATTGGAAAATCTGAATCAGGTCCGCTGGCTACGATATCTGCAAAGCAATGTTCTTTTATATGGGAGCGATGAAAGTAAGGATCACTGAATGGAAATGTATTCTTACTGCAATAACGATAACTCATCATGAACTGTAACTGCAACAGGTTTACTACATCACCTTCCAGCTGCAAATGCGTGTCTCTCCAGAACACAGGATGCTTGCCGTTATTGAGATATCGGTCATCCATATTGATGCCGCCAGTGAAGCCGATATTGCCATCTATGACGATAATCTTACGGTGATTACGATAGTTTGCATTCAGGTAGAAATTGATGAGTACTGGAGAGAACTTAAATACTTCTGCACCATGTTCTTCCAACAGGTCCGGGATATCGCCAATGTCACTGCATCCCAGGTCATCGTATACAAACCTGACTTCTATGCCTTCTTTTAATTTCTCTATGAGTATGTCTGCTACTTCGTTGCCTACATCATCTGCGGCAAAGATGTAGTACTCCATGTGTATATGATGTTTGGCTTCCCTGAGAGCTTTCATCACTGCGGGGAATTTCTCTTCACCATTGAGTAAGATCTGGACTTTATTATTCTGAGAAAGGACGGAGTTTCTGGTATTCAACAGCATAGCAGAGATCTCCTGTTTGCTGGATACAGAATGGCGGAGGGCGAGCTGCATGTGTTCAATTTCTCTACGCTGTGATTCCCAATATCTTAGCATCAAAGTCTCGTCCTTACTGCCTTTCAGGGTAAAGCGGCGACGCTTGCGGAGGTCACGGCCCAGGTAGTAATATACAATCAATCCGAGAATGGGGACGAACACCAGTAACATGATGTAGGACAACGCTTTGACAGGGTTACGGTTTTCCAGCAGGATAGTGCCGACCACCCCTATAAAAGAAAGGCTGATCAATACATAGCCGATGATCTTGATGGCAATGTGCCAGTTCGTGCCCCAAAGAAAATATAATACCTGATACACGTGTTGCTATATGGTTATGTATGATAAAGATAGTGCTGAAATTCTATATCGAACGAATTGATGCTGCCAGAGACAGCATCAATTCGTTCGAAGGGCATTTGGGAAGGCTTTCGCCAAAACCTGACACCCGCATTTATAAACTGTTAATTTTCTAACTCCTCAGCTATTGTACCAAATAATTATTAATATCATTCGTTCTAAAAATAATTAGTAATTTTTTTGTTGTAATAACAAACTGTACATGCAGGAATCAATCCTCTCCAAACTGGAAGCCTCGAGAAGGGAGTTGCTCGACCTCGGACTGCGTAACCCTTTATTAAATTATCGCTTACCGGTTAGCCGTGGAGTCCATATCGATCAGGAAAAGAGTGCCAACGTATATGAAGTGTTGGTGAAACAGGGTAAGGCGATGACGTTTTTACCCAAACCAGGAAATAAAGAAAACAAAGAGAAAGCTGTTGCCCTGGAAGATAATGCAGCCAATATACTGGACGACCCCAATGCATTTTTGAAAGAAGAAGTATTGGTAACTCCATCTGCTACTGACGATGCAGAACTTCCGAAAGAAGAGCAAAAAGAGGGATCTACCGCACTGCCTGAAGCAGTTGTGTACGATACCCGTTTGCAAACTACGGAAGCTGCCGCCGCACTACAAAACAGATTACTCAATACTTACTATGCAGCACGTACCAGTCTGGAAGAACAAGGTGTAAATATTCTCTTCCTTACTTTAGGTATGTTGCAGTGGTATGAGAAAGACAATACCAAAGAAGCAAGACAAGCACCTTTGATACTCATACCAGTATCACTGGAAAGAAGTAGTGCACGTGAGCGTTTTCGTTTGCGGTATACAGGTAGTGATGTAGAAATGAACTTAAGCTTACAAACCAAGATCAAAACAGACTTCGGAATTGTATTGCCAGACATGCCGGAAACTGATGAAATTTCTATCAATGACTACCTGCAGGAAATTGCAGATGCGGTATATGGTATGCCGAAGTGGGAAGTGAAAATGGATACCGTTGAATTAGGATTTTTCTCTTTCGGAAAACTGATGTTGTACCATGATCTGGATAGTGAAAACTGGCCGGCGGATGAACAACCAGCTGTGCATCCTGTATTGCAAAGTTTATTTGGTGGAGGTTTTAGTGAAGGTGAACCTCGTGTAAGTGACGAAACATTTATCGACACTGAAACCAATGCACATGAAATGCATCAGGTAGTAGATGCGGATGGTTCACAACTACTCGCCATGCTTGCTGTGCAGGAAGGAAAAAATCTTGTGATTCAGGGACCTCCTGGTACTGGTAAATCACAGACCATTACTAACCTGATTGCTAATGCAATTGGTGAAGGAAAGAAAGTACTTTTCGTTGCAGAAAAAATGGCAGCATTAGAAGTGGTGAAGAGAAGGCTGGATAGTATTCAACTGGGCGACGCATGTTTAGAACTGCATAGTCATAAAGCAAATAAAAAAGAATTACATCAGGAACTGCGTCGTACACTGGAATTAGGTAAACCAGCGATTATGCAATTGCAACAGGAAGTTGCTTTACTTCATGAGTACAGACGTGAGTTGAATGATTATTGTTTATCAGTAAATGCACCTGTTGGTAAAAGCGGATTGACGCCACAACAACTGATGGGATACCTGTTGCAATTAAAAGAAGCAGCAGGGGATCTGATTTTACCACGTATACCTATTTATGATATTGCAAACTGGGATGCCAGCAATATGCAACGTGCAGAAAATATGGCGAACAGGATTACTGCACGCTTAGGTGAAACGGGTATGCCATCTGCATTATTATTCTGGGGGAGTCAGTTAACTATTTTAACACCATCGGAACAAGAGAAACTGATACCACTCATGCAACAAACTGTTGAGACAATAAAAAGTCTGCAACATGAAAGTGCGATGATTGCTGCGCAGGTGGGTATACCGATGCCATTGAATAAGAAGGATACAATGGATCTTTCTTATGTGGTGCAAATGGCTTCTGTACGTCCTGAATTAACAGGTGTGAATATTTCGAATGTAGTCTGGCTGCAAAGAAAAGAAGACATCAAAGAACTGTTGCAAACAGGAAAAAGATTAGCACAGATTCATCAGGTGTATGATGCAATTTTGATACCTGAAGCATGGGAACAAAATGTGCTGGAGATCAGACAAAATCTGTTAGCATATGGAGAGAAGTGGTTCAAGTTTGCCATTGGCGATTACAATCGAAGTAATCGTCAGTTAGCTGCTTTGTGTAGAAATGGTGCACCTGCTGATGCGGCCGCAAAACTCGCTTGTGTAGATGCAATCATGGAAGCAAAGCGATTGGACAAACAAGTGCAGGATGATGAAACATTGGCTAAAGATCTGTTTGGTCAACGCTGGCAAAAAGGATTGAGTAACTGGAACGAACTGGAAGCGATCACTAATTATTTAAGTGATGTGCACAGGCAGGTGAGTATCGGTTCATGTGATAAAGTGATCCTCTCTTATCTTGAAAAAAATGAGCCTGTTGCTGCAGCAAAAAAATATCTCGATACGCTGTTAAAATATTTACAACAACATGGAACTGCTATCGAACAAATTGTGACAGCGACTGCATTCAATGAACAAATTCGATACAAAGAAATTACTCCTTTATTACAACGTTCTTACGAAGATCAGATCGTGCTGATGGAATCATGGAGTACAGGATTACCTGAAATACATTTAATGATTTCGTGGAATAATTTAGCCACATCTGCTATCAATGAAGGATTGGAATCTTTGATCGATGCAGTTGTTTATTGGCCGGAAGCACAGAAAGGTTTGAAACCTGCTTTGCAAAAAACATGGTACGAATATTTGTATGAACAGGCATTGGTGAAATATGCTGCATTGAGAAAATTTGAAAGAGCAAGTCATGAATCATCAGTGAAACAGTTTGTAAAACTGGATACACTCAACCTGCAATATAATCGTGCACGTGCTGCATTAAAACATTGGGATGGTATACCACCCCTGGATGCAGGAGGACAAGTGAATGTACTGCGTACTGAATTCAATAAGAAAGCAAGACATATGCCCATCCGAAAACTGATGCAGGTAGCGGGATTGGCAGTACAGGCTATCAAACCTGTATTCATGATGAGTCCATTGTCTATTGCTAATTTTTTACCACCGGGATCATTGCAGTTTGATCTGGTCATATTCGATGAAGCTTCGCAGGTAAGACCGGTCGATGCATTGGGGGCATTGCTGAGAGGAAAACAATTAGTGGTAGTGGGCGATAGCAAACAGATGCCTCCGGGTAGTTTCTTCGATTCATTATTAAAGGAGACTGATGATGAAGAAAATGTGACTGCGGATATGCCAAGTATATTAGGAATGTGTGATGCACAGGGTGCTCCACAACGTATGTTGCGCTGGCACTATCGAAGCCGTCATGAATCATTGATCACTTTGTCTAACCAGGAATTTTATGAGAACAAACTGGTGATCTTCCCAAGTCCTGGTGCGACGCATCAGATGGGGTTGATTTATCATCATCTAAAAGATACTGTTTACGATCGTGGTAAGACGCGTACTAATCAACAGGAAGCAAATGCAATTACAGAAGCGGTGATCAGACATGCAAAAGAACATCCTGATTTAAGTTTAGGTGTGGTGGCATTTAGTACTGCACAAATGCAGGCGATACAGGAATCACTGGAAGCAGCGAGAAAGAAACTGCCTGAAGTAGAATCATTTTTTAAAGCACATCCGCATGAACCATTTTTTGTAAAGAACCTTGAGAATGTACAGGGTGATGAACGTGATGTTATTTACATCAGCATAGGATATGGTCGTACAGCCGATGGTTCTGTGAGTTTGGCATTTGGTCCGTTGAATAATGAAGGAGGTGAGAAGAGATTGAACGTATTGATCACGCGTGCAAAACAAAGATGTGAAGTATTTACGAACCTGACTTCGGATGATATAGATATGAACCGTACGGAGAGTGAAGGAGTGAAGGCATTGAAGAACTTCCTCTACTTTGCACAGTATGGACAATTGTATACACCATCTGCTGATGGAATGCCGGCGAGAATACCTTTTGAAGAAGAAGTAGCGAAACATTTACAGGCAGCGGGATATGCTGTACATAAACAAGTGGGTAGTAAAGGATTCTTTATTGATCTGGCCATTTCTGATCCTGAACATCCGGGTAAGTATATGATAGGTATTGTGTGTGATGGTGAAGGATATAATTCTGCACGTTCTGCAAGAGACAGAGATAGATTGAGACAACAGGTGATGGAAGATATGGGATGGAACTTATATCATGTATGGAGTACAGATTGGTTCAGACATCCTGCCAGAGAGATCAAGCGATTGTTAGCTTCGGTTGAACTTGCAAAAAGTAATGAAGTGATTCCTGAAGAAGAACCTGAGATGGAAGAAGATTTTACCATGGTGAGAGAAGAAGAAGATATGACGATGCCGGAGCAGCCATTGTATGAAACTGCTATCTTACCGTTTGAGATTTCCAGTAAAGAATTGCATGCACATGGGTTGGATAAATTAAGGAGCTGGTTAGAAAAAATTGTGCAGGTAGAGAGCCCGGTACATACAGAGGAAGTAGCGAGAAGAATGATTGAAGCAGCAGGTGTAGCAAGAGTGGGTAGCCGTATACGTGAAACGTTGAAACAGGCGATATCAAGTGCGGAGGAGAGTGGGAGTATTGTGGTGAAAGAACCGTTCTTGTGGGATGCGAAAATGGAAGTACCGGTATTGAGGAATAGGGCGAATATGCCGGCGGCATCAAGGAAGGTGATGTATATAGCGCCGGAGGAAATGACGGTGGCGATAGAGAAGGTGGTGAGAGATGCGGTGGCGATTACAGAGGAGGCAGCGATACCGTTAGTGGCGAAGGCGTTAGGTTTTACGAGAGCAACAGAGGAGTTGAAGCAGGAGCTTTCTAATGCGGTTAAACAAGCTATTGAAGCAGGGGGGATTATTCAGGATGATGAATGGCTGAAAGTATGTTGATTATATCTGTCAATAACATCTGTTACACAACCAAAAAGGTCCTGCCTCTGGCAGGACCTTTTTGGTTGTGTAACAGAAATTGGGTGTTACTGAAAGTAACACCCAATTTCTGTTATTTTTTTAGTACCAGATCTTCTCTGGCCGCCCAATTATTGATATCCTGTTTACTCAACGCTGCCGCCATCATATCAGGAAACTTATCTGGCGTACATGCAAATACAGGGATACCTAAATTAGAAAGAAACTGTGCATTGTCATGATCATAATAAGGGGCACCATCATCATTCAATGCAAGCAATACTATTACCTGTACACCAGCTGCTACTAATTCAGCAGCACGCTTACGCATACGATCATTACTACCCCCTTCAAATAAGTCAGTGATTAATACCAGTACAGTATCTGTTGGTCTTGTAATAATCTGCTGGCAATAATTCAGTGCTAACTGAATATCTGTACCGCCACCTAACTGTACACCGAATAATAGATCAACAGGATCTTTTAATTCTTCTGTGAGATCTGCAACTGATGTATCGAATACGACCATCTTTGTTTTGATGGCAGGAATAGATGCCATGACAGAACCAAAGATACCGGAGTATACAACTGATGTACCCATAGATCCACTTTGATCCAGACAAAGAACCACATCTTTTAAAGATGTTGTTTTACGGCCGTAACCAATACGTGTTTCAGGTATAATCGTTTTATAATCAGGTTGATAGTGACGCAGATTTTTTAAGATGGTCGCATGCCAGTTGATTTCATTATGTTTAGGACGGCGATTGCGGATGCTGCGATGTAAACTACCGGTAATAGCTTGTTGTGTAGGTTGTGTGAGTTTCTTCAATAACTCTTCTACCACTCTGCGTACCACTTGTCTGGCAGTATCTTTTGTTTTATCAGGGATAGCATGACGCAATGTCAATAAAGTTGCAACCAGGTGCACATCAGGTTCTACATTTTCCAGCATCTCTTTTTCAAAGAGCATCTGTGTGATGTTTAACCTTTGCAATGCATCGCGTTGCATAACTTGTACAACAGAAGCAGGGAAGAAGGTGCGTATGTCTCCTAACCAACGGCTTACGTTAGGAGAGGAGGGACCGAGCCCGCCTTTCTTTTCACTGTCGTAGAGGGCTTCGAGGGTTTGGTCCATTTTCAATTCATCACCAGTGAGATTGAAGCCGGTGCCGTCTGATTCTTTACCACCGAGTACGAGTCGCCATTTATGTAAGTTGTCCATAAGGTTTCTTTTTATTGAAATTTCTGCTGCTCCCATTCGGGAGCACCAGAAATTTCAATTGGGCTTATTTTTATGATTTAAGTCCCAGCATTTTCATCACAATCGGAATACCTTTTTCTGCACGCGCTTCATCGAAATGCAATTCGACAGCTGCAGCCGCACTACCTGTAGTGACACCACTCTTTGCTTTCTCGCCGAGCTTTCTTCTTTCAGGTTTACTGAATCCTGAAAATGTTCTTCTCAGTAAAGGCAGCAGTTGTGTAAATGTATCCTGCTCCAATTGGTTCATCCAGTTATTCACCACTGTCCACAGATCATTATCTACTAACAATAATGTACCACTTCCTTTTAAGAAACCTTCCAGCCATGCAGCAGCTACAGCAGGAGGATTGGCAGTAGACATCGCGAAGCTGAATGCTTTCACCAGTTCTGCACCTGTAATTTGCCTGTGATCAGATAATAAGCGGGTAGCATATCCACCGATCACCGGCGAAGTGTTATTATTATGTGCGATATAAGATAATGTCTGTTGCCATTGTGTAGTGAGATCATCCTGTTGCAATAGGAGGATCGCATCGTTCATATTGTAGAATAATTCCAGCAGCTGTGCTGCCGCATCTTCTGCAAGACTTGTACAGGCTGCAGGTAAACTGATGCAGATACGGGTAATCATGCTATTGATGATACCTTCTACCAGTGCAGCATCTGTTTTCCGTACGTTACCATATCTGCTGATCTGTACCAGGTTTGGCAATACCGTCATCAGCTGCATCACATCGCCGGTGGCAGCAGCGAGATTATTGATCTGCCGGATTAATAAATCGACGGCAGCATCCAGTTCTGCAGGTATCGCACTTTCCAGTAAGTCGCATACTTCTTTCAGGGTAGTGGCTTCCTGTGTACGATATTTTACATAACTATTGGTGGCTTCTTCTACTGTGTTGCCCCAGCTACCTCTTTCAATGATATCGATAGATAAAGAGGGATCCCATTGCAAACGCCATTGTTCCTTGAATGTACCTTTACCAGATACATCATAACGATCCCCCCATTTAATACCTAAGAGTTCAAGACGATGCAGGAAGATACTTCGTTCCAGGTCGTTTTCTTTTCTAAGATCTAAAGTGTAATCTTTGAAATCGGCTATCTGTGGTAAGCGAAGTTTCTTTTGCAGTTTTTCGATATCAGTCTGCAATGGCGGACGAGGTACATCGATGGGTACCTCACCAATCTTATCACTGACGATCAAAGATTTCTCGATCAGTTTGATCAGGATGTCTTCACCATTACAGAGTACACTAAGTGTCGCTTCATTTAGTTCTTCCAATCCTGGTCTTGGTAAACCACGAAGTGATGCTAATGCTGTGGCAAGGCGAACTGCTTCCATTACATGTGCGACGGAAATATCTTTTTGTTCTTCCCTGAACAGTCTTGCTACGCGAGCCATCCAGCGGATACCATCGTCAGCGGGGTGATTCCAGATATGCTCATACCAACCGGGCGAATTGATGCCTGCACCATAACCACTTTTGTAACTCAAACGGTTGTATGTCCAGGGTACCCATGATACCGCTGTTTTTACTTTTGGTAATCCCTTGAGCAGTTCATTATCATCCTTTGCTTTAGGCATGTGTGTAAGTGCAGGTGCGTGCCATGCACCACATATCACAGCAATCTCTGTGTACATTTCTTTTTCTGCCTGGCGGATAGTTTTACGCATCCATGCTTCACGCAATTGTTCTTCCCTGTCGTAGGGGAGAGGAAGATCTGTACGCAGGGCATGCATGCCTTCGGTGATGGCATCGAATACCTGTTCTTCGTCCTGGCGGTATTCGAATTCATGTTCCCACCAGGTTTCTTCTTCTTCAAAACCAGCAGCAGCGGCCAGCCATGCAATGGGATTACGCCGGAGTGTTACTGCATCAGGAACAACTACATTATTATTCAGAGAAGAATCAGCTGTGGGTTGATGCCGCAGTTCAAACTGATTCGCCATTGGCAGATCCATGAATTTGACAGGGATCTTATTTTGTCTTGCATACAGGATTGCCTGCCACTCCGGAGAAAATTCCGAGAACGGATAGAACACTGCTTTCTTTGGGTCATCGGGTTGGAATACGAGAATTGCTACCGGTGGTTTCAATTCATCATGTCCCACCCATTCCAGTATACCATCAGCATCTGGCGGGCCTTCTACCAGCACGATGTCCGGTTTGATCTTTTCCAGGGCAGCGCGTACTCTCCTGGCAGAACCGGGGCCATGGTGCCGTATGCCCAGTATATGAATTGGCATAGTATATATTTACATGTCCCGGAATGCCCGGTAAATATCCTTCCACTCTTCTCTTGTTTTGATGACAGTCTCAAGGTATTCCTGCCATACAATTTTATCCTGCACGGGATCTTTGACCACAGCACCAATGATACCTGCTGCGATATCTGCTGCTTTGAGCGAACCATCACCAAAGTAAGCAGCCATGGCCAGGCCATTGTTTACTACAGAAATTGCTTCGGCAGTGCTGAGGGTACCACTTGGTATTTTGATTTTGGTCTTACCATCGGCAGTGATACCGCTACGCAGTTCGCGGAAGATGGTTACGATACGACGGATCTCTGTCAGGGCTGGTTTCTCAGCTGGGAGGTCCATTACCTTCTCATAACTTTCTACTCTTCTCCTCACGATGTCGATCTCTTCTTCCATGTTGTCAGGAACAGGTAGAATAACGGTATTAAAACGGCGTTTTAAGGCACTGGAAAGGTCGTTTACACCTTTATCCCTATTGTTGGCTGTAGCGATGATATTAAATCCTTTTTGGGCCATTACTTCTGTATTCAGCTCAGGTACAGGCAGTGTTTTTTCAGAGAGGATGGTGATGAGGGTATCCTGAACATCTGCACCGATACGGGTCAGCTCTTCGATACGGGCGATCTTACCATCTTTCATTGCACGCATTACCGGAGTTTCAACAATAGCGCCCATGGTGGGGCCTTCTGCCAGCAGGCTGGCATAGTTCCAGCCATAACGAATGGCTTCTTCACCAGTGCCGGCGGTACCCTGTACGATCAGGGTAGAGTCACCACTGATAGCAGCTGCAAGATGTTCACTCACCCAACTCTTGGCGGTACCAGGCAGGCCGTATAACAGCAATGCCCTGTCAGTAGTAAGTGTGGCTACTGCGATCTCCATGAGACGGCGGTTACCAATGTATTTAGGCTGTATTTCAAATCCATTTTTCAGTGTACCTCCCATAAGGTAAGTAACTACGGCTTGTGGAGATAATTTCCACATATAAGGACGCTTTTCAGTATCCTGTTTTTGCAGTTCTTCCAGTTCCTGTGCGAACAGTTGTTCCGCGTGTTGACGTAAAATGTTGGACATTTTTTATCTGCTTAAAAAGGTGATCATTTTTTATTGATGAAAGCTTTATTGATGGCTGCCTTGCAGGTCAATAATCTTTTGATGTGTTCAGTCGTATTGTTCCAGGTAGCCTGATAGGCAGGCAAGTCAGGTGCGAAACTTTCCAGCTCGCCTGCGATTGACAAGGGTATATTCTGTACCTGTTTGTCAAAGAAATTGCGGTTGTACTGGTAAGGGTTTTTAGCAATCCATTTGAATAGTTCTCTGGTCAGAGGAAGCCCCCATTCATAATCACGTTCGCTGAGGAAGCGGATCAGAAACTGTGGTTCTTTTTCAAAGAATCTCAGTGCATAGGCTTCCTGTTCGTGAACGGGTAATGCTTCCAGTGCATCTTTGAAAAACTCTTTGCTTTCTTTCAGTATCAGCTGAAGCCATTCAAGGTCTTTGAAGCGGATGGCGGCTAAACCCAATGCCTGATTAAATTGCTGTGTAAGCTCAGTATTGTTAAAATAAGTAATGACACCTTTCTTATCTGTTTGCAGATAATTTTCCCACCATACAGGGGGTACATATGTTGTAAGCTGATAGAGAATGAAAGCATCATCGCTCACGCTTTTAGAACTGCTTAATAACTGGATACCTGAATCAGCAATCCGCTTATCAGAAGGTAGTTGCAATTCGATGTCCAGCGACTTCTTATTCATCAATCCTTTTTTGGAAGGTGTGATGCTTTGCTGCAACAACTGCCAGTAAGCCTGAATGATAGCAGACGTGGGGAGTTGTTTGAGTAATGTCCATGTTTCGTCTTTTACTTTAGAGCTTTTGTCAGTGAGCAGTGTTTCCAGCCAGGGCACATCTTCTTCACCAGCATTGATCTGCAATACTTTCAGAAGTTCGGCTCGGGTAGCAGCGTTTTCCTGTGACCAGGTTTGTTGCAGCCATTCTCTGGCTTGTGCAGGGTTTTCCTGTCTGATTGAAGACAGTACCTGTTTGCGTTCTTCCAGTGATCCTGTTTGCCAGCGTTCTTCGTTAGTCTCT
Source organism: Chitinophaga sancti (assembly GCF_034087045.1). NCBI lineage: Bacteria > Pseudomonadati > Bacteroidota > Chitinophagia > Chitinophagales > Chitinophagaceae > Chitinophaga > Chitinophaga sancti. The sequence goes on from NZ_CP139247.1 coordinate 1,244,002, forward strand.
GCTTTTTTGAAAGCCCATGCAGGATTGAGTTGGCCGAGCCATTCCCCTCTCTTGCCACAAACGGTGACAGCGATATTTCTCCATTGTTTTTCCCTGATGGCCATATCCATCAGGGTAGGAATGAATTCAGGAGGCGCCAGTTGTTGTGCTGAAGCACAGGCTTCCATCCAGTAGAGGATGAGTACCTGTAGTCCCATGTCGATCGCAGTGTGTAATGCCTGCCATGCAGCAGGACTACAATAGGGCAGTACTTCGGCAGGTGCAGGTTCGAGGGTGACACTGCTGTCTTGTAGTGCAGTGACGCCACTCTGGCGATAGTTGAGCGCAATAGCGGCGAGGTGCAGAAACTGTGTTTCCACATCCAGCGATTTATTTCCCAATACGGTATCAGCTACGGCAGATAATGCAGGGGGTAGATCGTCTTTGCGCAGTTGCTTTTTGCCTGTACCTAACAGGACGGTGTTAACAATATTATTCCACATAAGTTTTGTCCCGCGATTACAATAGTTTATAAGAGCCATTATGCCATGCGCCTAAAGGTTCGTATTGTTGTTCTTTGCCCAGCAGCGCCATGTTCAATGGCTGACCGCCACTGAGGGCGAGTAGTTTCCAGATGTTTGCATAGCCTGCTTTCAGGGGCATCAGCCTTTCTTCCTGGTCTTTTAGCCACCATTGCAGATTGTGCTGAACAGGTGTTAATTGTTGTACAATATAAGGTCGTTCACTGCGCACAGGCATCTGTTTGTACAGCAAAGTTTCAGTATCTGTGACCTGTGCCCAGCCTTCCATACCTGATACAGCTGGCAGCGAAATGTTGGAAACAGGATATTTGATAATGGCTCTGAGTGGCGTAGGCGAAGGAAAGTAAACGAGTTCACCCTGTAGTGCAATACCGGGTGTAATCAATACTTCAGGACGTGTCTGATTTTTAACATAAAACTGAAGTACCAATGCGGATTGCTTACTATGCTGACCATAGAGCCAGTAGCGTTCTGTGACCAGGTTTTCTTCTTCATTGATCTGTTTACTGAGCACCAGCCAGGTGTCTTTGATACCGGGTTGTTGCTTCAGGAATTCCTGGTTTTGGGTAAAACCGATCAGGGCACGGAGTTCCTGTTGTAAAGGTTCATCCAACTCAGTACTTTGGGTATACCCTTGTACCACAAGATAGATGCGCAGGAGCTGATCGAGAAACGCATTTTGCCAGCCTTCGCTATAGAAGTTTGTTTCGCCAAGGGCACGTACCATTCCTGCGAGGCCGGCCGCTTGCGCATCGACCATTCTTCGCGCCATATTTTCCCAATAGGCGTCTCCTTTTTCAGGTATCTGCAACAGGCCATTGCGTACGATATCTTTCATCCAGAGCATCAGTTCTGTGATGCCATCGGCTACTTTTTGCTGGCGTGCCTGTAATCTTTTTGCCTGCGCAGTTTCGTCTACGGGCTTATCTGTTTTTTCGACTTTCTTTTCAGAGCGTTTGGATAGCCATTCACTCACCCAGGCAGGGGGTATATTGTCCGTGAAGGTATCTTTTTGCCGGGCATAGAGGAGCATGAGTCCTATACCATGTTTGCAGGGGAATTTTCGACTGGGGCAGCTGCATTTGAAAGCTACGTTTACGATGTCTACCTGGGTTTGATACGGCTTGCTGCCGCTACCCTGGCATTCCCCCCATAAGGCGTCAGTGTTGGCGCCTTTGCTTACCCATTTTCCCGGACCTGCCAATGCGGATCCCGCTTTACGGGAAGCGTCGTCCGGGGCTAAGGCGAGTACATGTTCTTCTGTCAGGAGCAATGGAGTAGATATTTATTATACAAAAATGAGCGAATATAACCGGATGTAAATTATAGTGATATACGCCAGCAGGATGACAGCATTCAGTACCAGCAGCCAGTTGTAATCAATAACGGCGTATTTCTTTTTGATGACCAGTATGATCAGGGTGAGCAAGCCCACGAAGAGCAGGGCAGGGGCTATCAGGGTCAGTTTATTTGGGATGACGAAGTGTGCACCTTCCAGTCTTTTACTCCAGGGTTGTTCGCCTGTGACAAAAGGGAGTGCCCCTACAAATACGATGATGACAAATAAACGGATGGCCGATTTTGCTGCAATTTTGCTGATCTTAAGTGCCCTTGTTTCCTTTTCCATGATTGATTAATTAGTGGTCACTAAGTTCGGGATTTAGTATTTAAAATCAATAGCCAATGGATAAGCGTTCCTACTAATAAGCTTAGTACGCTGAGAATGGTCATCCAGGTATTTTCTGCCGCAAAACCACCTATGAATAACCAGCAGAAAAAGTATATGTGAAACCATGCCGGTACCAGCCAGGTGATGAAGGGTAAGTTCAGTGGTTGTCGTTTCATTTTAATTATCTCAATTGCTGTTAGTGTTGCAAAGAAAAGGAGGGTGAATACTAGCTTATCTGCGCTCAGGATATTAAAATGATCTTTTAGAAAAAAAGATATGGGGAAAAGGGTGACGTATAAGGCGATTTGTGAAATGAGAATGGCTAACAGCGGAATGGCTATTTTCCAGATGCGGGTCTTTTCGAGATAGCGGGAAAAGAGGGAGTAGAAAAATACGACGCATAACCAGCCGTAGAAATTGCCCCAGGGTACGCCGAAGTATTGAGCACTTAAGGCGACGGATGGATTGATGATCGTTTCCCAGTTCCAGTGCCACATGTGGAGGCGATATGCGACTACATCCATGCTCCAGTCGATGCTTAAAGCGAGGAGGGCTTCCATGGCGGCGGCAGGCCAGAGGCGCATGTTCATGCTTTCGGTGATCAGACGGGAAGTGTACATGATGATACCCCAGCCGGCTCCTATGCCTACGGGGATGTCGCCGATCATGAGGAGGAAGTGGCCGTATCTGTAACCGGCATTGGCTTTTACGTTTACGTATTCGAGGAGGAGGCCGAAACCAAAGCCGCCTAATAAATAGGCGAGTTTAGAGATACCTTGTTTCCATGCGTAGTAGAGGCATCCTAAAAAAAGAATGTACATGCATATTTCGGTGAGGGGATAGCAGATAGCTGGAGGATAGCCGTAAGGCATATCGGCAAATGGACGATTCATGTATAATTAAGTTTGGATTGGTCTGCGGTAGCAGGGAAGATTTTTCGGCTGGATTTGAAATTCCCTGTGGCTGCGTTTTATAATTCTTTGTTCATGTAGGATGTCTTTTTTGTATCGCGGGAAAACACATATACGATCAGGGAGATGAACACACAAATTGTCACATACCAATAATACCAGGGTTCATGACCGATCTTCTTACAATACAGTGCGATGTATTCAGCAGTACCGCCAAAGATGGCGACTGTCAATGCGTAGGGTAAACCTACACCTAGTGCACGCACCTGAGCAGGGAATAATTCTGCTTTAACCACAGCATTGATAGAAGTATAGCCACTTACTATTACCAGGGCTGTTAATAATAAAAGGAATGTAGTTGTTTCTGTGCTGGCATGACTTACCGCAGTGAGGATAGGGACGGTAAATAAGGTACCTGCTACCCCAAATGTGATCAATAAAGGTTTCCTGCCTATCTTATCACTCAGCATACCACAGAGGGGCTGTATGCAGGCATAAATGAGCATAAGCCAGAATGTGAGCACAGTAGATCTTTCTTTGGTAAGATGAACGGTATTCACCAGGAACTTCTGCATATAAGTGGTGTAGGTATAAAATGCCAATGTTCCTCCCATTGTTAATCCTACCACAGTCATAATCGCCCTGGGATGTTCATTGAATAATACTTTCAGGGAACCACGTTTTTCATCGCCTTTTTTTACAGCAATTGTTTCTTCCATATGGCGGCGGATGATGAGCGCAAAGAGGGAGAGGAAGGCGCCAATTACAAATGGTATACGCCATCCCCAGGCATGCAATTGATCGGGGGTGAGAAATACTTTTTGCAATACTAATTGTACCCCGAGTGCGATGAGTTGTCCGCCGATGAGGGTTACGTATTGAAAGCTGGAATAAAAACCTCTTTTATCAGGTGTAGATATTTCACTCAGGTAGGTAGCAGAAGTACCATATTCACCACCCACACTCAGACCTTGTAGTAACCGTGCCAGCAATAATAATATGGGGGAAAATAAACCAGTAGTCTGATACGTAGGAGCGACTGCAATCATGAGGCTACCCAGTGACATGAGCAATACTGACAATGTCATCGCAGTTTTCCGACCCGTACGATCAGCAATCGTTCCAAAGAGCCAGCCACCTACCGGGCGCATGAGAAAACCAACTGCGAAGATGGCTGCTGTATCCAGTAGCTGAGCAGTAGGATTTCCTTTGGGAAAAAAGGACGGAGCAAAGTAAATTGCAAATGCAGCATAGGCATACCAGTCATACCATTCTACGAGGTTGCCGACAGAACCGGTGAAGATGGCCCTGATACGAAGTAGTGTGGTCATTGATCCTTTGTGCGGGTCGATATTCATAATGTGGTGTAAGGTGGATCGTAAAAATAAGGCTTATATTGCTGTACACTAGCATTAAATTTCAAAAGAGTCATATACATGGATGCAATCACAAAAGCAAAGAAAGCCGCTGGCGAAAAGGCCGCTGCTTTGGTACAACCAGGTATGCTGGTAGGCTTGGGTACAGGATCTACTGCATACTGGGCGATTGAAAAGATCGGTCAGATGGTGAAGGAAGGATTGAATATCCAGGCAGTGGCTACCTCCATTGCCTCGGAAAAACAGGCCATCAAACTGGGCATACCGATCACTTCATTCAGCGAAATACAGACATTGGATCTGGATATAGATGGGGCAGATGAAATCAGTGAAGAAGGACAGCTGATAAAAGGTGGCGGTGGTTCCCTGCTCAGAGAAAAGATTGTGGCGCTGGCCAGCAGAAGACGTGTGATCGTAGGTGATGAAAGAAAATTTGTAAAGACGCTTGGAAAGTTTCCATTACCAATAGAAGTCGTACCTTTTGGCTGGGAGCTGGTATTCAAAACACTGCAGGCACTGCAGGGAAATCCATCTCTCAGAACGAAAGACGATCAGCCTTATATTACGGACAACAGTAATTACATCATCGATTGTTCATTTGGCGTAATCCGTGAACCGGAGCTGCTGCATCAACAATTAAAAGCGCTTACGGGCGTTGTAGAGACAGGCCTGTTCCTGAATCTAAAGCCCACTGTGATAATTGCCTATGAAAACGGAGATGTAAAAACCATCTAAAAAGATTGAGCGCCAGACCCTTTTGAAAAACCTGCATCTTTATGTTATACACAACTATTGTCGCTATCTGGCTGGCTTCAGAGATCTTTCTGAACCGCATTTTCCGTTCCGGTCCTCAGGATAGACAGAAAGCAGACAGAAAATCGTTGCTCTGGATATGGGTGACGATTATGGCTACGTTGCCGCTGGGATCTTTTGTAGCGGAATATACAGTAGCCCCGATCACGAGCTATCCTTATTTTTCTAAACTTGGTATAGCGGTGATTGTAGTAGGAATGTTATTCCGGTTCTGGTCGATCTATACGTTAGGTCATTACTTTACGGTAGATGTAGCGATCCGGGATGATCACAGAATAATACAAAATGGTGTGTATAAGTATTTACGTCATCCGACGTATCTGGGATCGCTGATATCTTTTGTTGGCAATGGAATTGCGATGAATAACTATATTGCTTTTCTGATCACGGTATTGCCTGTAACCGGTGCTTTTTTGTATAGAATGCATGTAGAGGAACAGGTATTGATCAATAACTTCGGAGAGGAGTATAAACAGTATAAAAAGAAAACATGGCGGCTCATACCGTTCGTGTTTTAAAAAATAAAAGATTATGAGCTATACTACTTTCATTCAGCCGAAAGAGGCCCTTGAAAATTTGCAAGACCCCAATTTTCTGTTTGTTGATTGCAGCTATTCCCTGGCGGATAAAAAATGGGGGGTAGAAGAATATAAAAAAGCACACATTCCGGGTGCGGTATATGCAGATCTGCATTATGATCTGTCCGGTGAAATTATAGCTGGTAAAACCAGCCGACATCCATTACCAAGAAAAGAAGCTTTGGTAAAGACGCTTTCCAAACTGGGTATTGATGAAAATGTACAGGTGGTAGTGTACGATGCGACAGCGGGTTTTATGGCTGCTGCGAGAATGTGGTGGCTACTACGTTGGGCCGGGCATGAGAAGGTAGCAGTATTGAATGGTGGTAAGGCTGTATGGGCAGCAGCAGGTTATCCTTTGACGGGTGATATCATGCCTTTGCAACCAAAGCAGTTTGTAGGGAATTTTAATGATAGCATGCTGGCATCTGTGAGTGAAGTAATGGCGTCGATTGAAGCCGGTAATACCTGTTTGATAGATAGCAGAACTGCTGACAGGTATGCGGGGCAGAATGAAACCATTGATCCGGTAGCTGGTCATATTCCTACGGCGATTTCTAAACCTTTCAATGCACAGATAGGTGCAGAAGGGGTAGCAGCTCCTGCTGTGTATAAAGATCATTTCAAAGAAGAATTTGCAAAGGGGGATGTTGTATTTTATTGTGGCTCTGGTGTAACGGCGGCATACAATGTATTGCTGTCTGTATACGCCGGGTATCCTTTTCCTAAACTGTACGCGGGTTCATGGAGCGAATGGATCACAGATCCTGCACGTCCGGTAGCATAATCAAAACAAACTTATATATGGTCATTATTGCGAAGATCTTTGTAGGTCTGGTTGCATTGGAGCATCTGTATATCTTATGGATGGAAATGTTTGCGTGGGAGACTGCGGGCAAACGAACGTTCAAACAGTTGCCAGCTGAAATGTTTAAACCAACCAAGGGGCTGGCTGCCAACCAGGGATTGTACAATGGTTTTCTGTCAGCAGGGTTGATCTGGTCATTCTTTATCAGTGATCCTGCATGGCAAAAGAATATAGCTGTATTCTTTTTGAGTTGCGTGGTGATCGCGGGAATCTTTGGCGCCCTGACAGCGGCAAAGAAAATATTCTTTGTACAGGGACTGCCGGCATTGATTGGGTTGGTGGTAACTTTATTGGCGTAATAATAAATAAAAAGAAGTTGTATCGTAACTTACGATACAACTTCTTTTATTATAGATACATCTTGTTATTATTGCTTTACATACTTACAGAATATATTTAGCTGTACATCCCATCCGTCCTTACTCTCCATATTCAAAAACGGATAAGGCGCCCAGTCATTTGCCTGCTTAATATAATAATCTATATTAGCCTCCCTGAATATCTCCAGCAGATCTTTCAGTTTCTCCGGCTCATTCACATTGCCATGAAACTCCACAAACATATTTTTTACATTGTGCAGCCTATCCTTACAATCCTTTAGCACATCTACTTCCGCCCCTTCAATATCAATCTTCAGCATATCCACCGGCTGATCCAGATAATCATATAAACGCGCACTAGGTACACTTACCTCACGCGTGGTTGTGGTATCAATATGGCTGGACATATCCCCAGTAGAGGCAAAAGAAACCCCTTCATTATGTATCCATATCGCCTTTTTTTCCAGCGTAATATTAGCAAACTGACGACTATTCTCTGTCAATAATTTGAAGTTCTCCTCATCCGGTTCGAAGGCAATCACCCTGCTGGCAGGAAATAGATCTTTAAAAAAGATCACACTCATTCCGATATGCGCACCACAATCAATGATCAGCGGCTTAGCAGCATCAGAAGCGAAGGTGTAGATACCATCTCTGAACAGCTCACGGTATCCATGAATCACTTCTTCCCCTTTCTTAAAAGTAATTTTATGCTTGCCAAGGTTCATTGTCTTCAGGCTACTGCCGTCCGCCTTTCTAGCCTTGTTCTTAAATTGCCAAAACCTGATCCTGTCTTTTATGGACATAATATGTGTGTAATTTTGTACAAATATAAAATTGCATTGGACTCAACTTGCTGTCATTCTAATGCCTAATTCCAGCCAAATTACTAATAATAGAAATTTTAAATAACAACAACCCTTACCCTGCCAAAATAGCTTTTTTTCTATCACAATAAAAAAAGAGTGTGTATCAAAAATAAACGAACCTCCTCAGAAATGCTTAAAGTACTACTTATCTCCATTAGGTGCTCGAATAAAGCGAGGCCGTATCTTATTGATGATACGGCCTCGCTTTATTATTGTGATTGCCAGATGGCTATCGAAATATTGATCTAAGATTTGATTTAAAATGCTTTCTGCAATTTTTATTGGACCACTGTTAAAGTAAATGTGCCAGAGTCAGCAGCAGGGTATGTTGTTACGTAAGTTCCATTTGTTAAAGTGCCGGTGGTTGCATTATATTTTGCAGTCCATGTTTGTTCTGTTCCCTGGAAAATTGAATAACCGTATACAGCTACAGTACTAAACGTTAGGGTGTCATTTTTAAGTGTCCAGGTGCCAACAGCAAGTTGACGTGTATCATAAATTGTATTTTCATAAGATGCAGTACCATCCGGTCTGAGGGAAACGCTCCAGGCTTGTCCGGAACCTGCGGCATTCACTGAAGAACCTGTCCATAAGCCTTGTATAGCAGGTGTACATGTGTTATTAACCTCTGTTAAAGTAAAAGTTCCTGAGTCAGCACTAGGAGATGTTGTTACGTAAGTTCCATTTGATAATGTGCCGGTAGTTGAATCATACTTTGCAGTCCATGTTTGTACCGCGCCCTGGAAAATTGAATAACCGTAAACACCTACAGTCGTAAAGGTCAGGGTGTCATGCTTAAGCTCCCAGGAACCAACAGCAAGTTGACGTGTATCATGAATTGTATTTTCATAAGATACAGTACCATCAGGTCTGATGGACACACTCCAGGCTTGTCCGGAACCTGCTACATTGGTTGACGAGCCTGTCCATAAGCCTACTATAGTATGTTTGCACACTGTACTGGTACTATCTGTCCGAACGGGGTCACTCTTTGTGCAGCCAGTTTGAGATACCAGGAAAATAAAGGCCAATACTGATAAGGTAATGGATGCAAGAAATAATTTTTTCATTTTTCATTTGTTTGTCCCATTCAAATGTACTTTTCGGATAGGGAGGGTTATTTAATGCTTCAAAGAAACAAAATACATATAAATAATTATACGATTAATATTCAAAAAAAGCTGACGTTAGATATACGGCTACACGTTATTCGAAAAAGTCATCATCAGAGTTGATGAAAAGATTAAATAAATATATCATTTTCCATGAAAACGATAGACGTCAGCAGGTTTTAAAATCGGGGGCAGGTAACGAGGATTGAATGGATGATTTTTTGCAAATGGTTCGGAGAATATCGTTGGCGCTATGAGGATTAATACACGGCAATAAAACCGGCTAAAAATAAGAAAGCCTCAACATTTGTTGAGGCTTTCCTTTGTGGTGAGGGCCGGAATCGAACCGGCGACACAAGGATTTTCAGTCCTTTGCTCTACCAACTGAGCTACCACACCATCTCTTTTCTCACATCCTTCTCTCGAAGGGAGTGCAAAGATAACAAAATATGAATTTAAAATCCAAATATTATTCTAAGAAATTGTTGCAGTTGCACGAATTTCCTCCAGAATGCCTGTCCACAGGGCGTTTCGCTGCTCCAATGCTTCGCGACATGCGATAGCAGCTTCTTCCCACTTGTGTGCATCATTGCCACAAAGCTCTTGTACCATCTCCATGCCAAGGTGACTATGGTGATCACCATCTACTTCAATATGGCGTTCCAGATAATACTTGAACAGGCTGATCTGTCCGGGGAATTGTTTGTCCAGATCGTTTACCAGCGCTACGAACATATCAGGTATGAGGTCTTCACGGCCAAAGGTGAAGACAGCTGCCTGCACATGTATCGGAGCTTTTTCGATCAGGTCAAATGTATGTTGCACAAAATTTTTGGCAGCAGGAGGGAAAGTCTTGAAGATATCGGCAAGGGCTATATCTTTTTGCAGGGACTGCAGTGCAGTTTCCATTACTGAAGTGTCGGCACCTACCTGTTTCATCGCATCCAGGTATAGTTCGAAATGGCTTACACGCTTGCCATCCGGATCGATATCACTCTCTTCGCCCGTTACGATCTCATTGATCAGAAAGCGGGTGGCTGCACTCCCTACAGGTGCCCATGGCAGGGTCGTGCAGGTGAGGTTTCGTTGCAATGATTTTAAGAGTGACATGAAATCCCATACGGCGAATACATGGTACTGCATGAAAGACCGGATGTCTTCCATGCGTTGCATTTCATTGTATAATGAATGTTGAATAATCTTTTCTCTTACAGGCGCAATCGCTGCCCTGATCAAATCCTGTCCCATAGTTGTTTTTTTAGTTCCCGTATACTACGAGGAACTTAATACGCATCAATTTCAATTGTTCAAGGGTGTAGTCGCTATCGATGAGTTCTTCGCGGGCCAGTGCCAGACTGGAAGTCTCGCAGCCTTTGAAGTATTCAAGGATCTCGTCCTGGGCATAGTCGTCCAGTTCTTCGTCGATGCAATAATCGAGATTGAGTTTGGTGCCGCTCGCCACGATGGTTTCCATTTCGTCCAGCAATTGAGGAATGGTGAGTTCTTTATTGCGGGCGATGGTTTCCAGTGGCATTTTCTTATCAATGTTCTGGATAATGAACACTTTCAGCCCGCTTTTATTCACCACGCTCTTCATGACGAAATCATCCGGTTTTACGATGTCATTTTCCTCTACATATTTAGAGATGACATCCACGAACTGTTTGCCATAGCGTACAGCTTTCCCCTTGCTCACTCCCTGTATTTTTTCCAATTCCTGTACGGTGGTAGGGTACTGGGTCGCCATATCTTCGAGGGAGGTTTCGAGGAAGATGACGAATGGGGGCAGGTTTTTTTCTTTTGCTACCTTTTTACGGAGCTCTTTCAGCATTTCGAAGAGAACAGGGTCTGCGGAAGCCTGGGCTTCTGCAGCTACTTCATCTTCTTCATTGCCTTCTTCTTCAAATTGGTGGTTGAGTGAAACCATGATAGAGTAAGGCGTCCTGAGGAACTTTTTACCCTTATCAGTGATCTTTAGCAGGCCATATTCTTCGATGTCTTTAGCGATCAGGTCTTCCAGCATCATCTGACGGATGAGGGAGTTCCAGAAGTGTGCATCGAATTCTTTACCCTCTCCGAACACTTCCAGCTGGTTGTGCCCATAGGTGGAGATCTGGGGGTTGATCTTGCCAGTGATGATATTGACAACGTAGTCGGTGCCAAAGCGTTCTTCCAGTGACTGGATGGCTTTGAGTACGATGACTACGCGATTTTTTACTTCAATTTTCTCTTTTGGATTGCGGCAGTTGTCGCAGGCGCCGTTACACTGACCCTGGTCGTACTTCTCACCGAAGTAGTGGAGGATCACTTTGCGGCGGCAGGCAGAGCTTTCAGCATAGGCGACGGTTTCGTTGATGAGCTGGGCGCCCATTTCCCTTTCACTGAGTGGCTTGTCGCGCATCAGGTGTTCCAGCTTCTGTACATCCTTGTAGGAGTAGAAGCAGACACAGATACCTTCCAGTCCATCACGACCGGCACGGCCTGTTTCCTGGTAGTAGTTCTCCAGGCTTTTAGGAATGTTGTAGTGTATAACAAACCGAACGTCCGGCTTATCGATACCCATACCGAAGGCGATGGTAGCTACGATGACCTCGCAGTCTTCGTGCAGGAACATGTCCTGACGTTGAGCACGGGTACCGGCATCCAGACCAGCATGGTAAGCAACAGCCTTAATGTTATTGGCCGTCAGCATATCTGCCAGTTCTTCGGTGGTTTTACGGTTCAGTGTATAGATGATACCGCTTTTACCCTTATGAAGGTGGATAAACTTGACGATTTCGCGAATGGTTTGTTCTTTCTTCCTTTTAGGGCGGATCTCATAATAGAGGTTGGGCCTGTTAAAAGAGGAGAGATATACCTCGGGACTGCGCAGTCCCAGGTTTTTAACGATATCGCTTTGAACTTTTGGAGTCGCGGTGGCCGTGAGGGCAATGATAGGCAGATCGGGATTGATCATATCTGTCATTTCCTTGAGGCGGCGGTATTCCGGGCGGAAATCGTGTCCCCACTCAGAGATACAGTGCGCTTCGTCCACTGCTATGAAAGAGATTTCCAGTTCCTTGAAAAACTCAAGATTTTCGGTCTTGGTCAATGTTTCCGGGGCTACGTATAACATTTTAGTCTTTCCGGATAGGAGATCAGTTCTTACTTTCTTGATTTGAGCTTTAGAAAGGGTAGAATTTAGAAAATGCGCTACATTATCCTTGCTACTGTAGGAGCGTACTAGATCTACCTGGTTTTTCATTAAAGCTATGAGCGGAGAGACGATCAGAGCACATCCTGGACTCATTAATGCCGGTAGCTGGTAGCAAAGAGACTTTCCACCGCCGGTAGGCATGATGACAAAAGTATCTTTCCGTGCAAGAATGCTTTTAATTATAATTTCCTGATTCCCTTTGAAAGAATCGAATCCAAAATGTTCCCGTAATGCATCTATCAAACTTACCTTTACAACAGCCATTGCATTCAAAATTTAAAACAAATAAACTCTAAAGAAAGTAACAAATTATGGATATTGTTTATGTGTTTTTTAGGGGACACGAAGTTAACAAAAATTGCATTGACCCCCAATTAAATTTATCTGAAATGAAGTCCAGTATTGCTTTGGCATGCGGTTTAGCGGCAGGGTCAACAGGTGGGGGCTACGGCAGGTAAGTAGTGGGGTAAGAATAAGGCAACTCATTATAAAATAGGTCCATGCATAGGACTGAATCTCCTGAATACTGGTTAACTTTGCAGTGCTCATGAAAAACAGAACGGATATTAATATAGCAGCTATAGCAAGAAAGACGCTTCAGATGGAGGCGGCGGCGATAGACAATCTAACAAAGTTTATCAATGCTGACTTTGAGCAGGCAGTGGAACTCATTGCCGGATGTTCCGGCCGGGTAGTGATCACTGGCATCGGCAAGAGCGCTATCATTGGCCAGAAAATTGTGGCTACACTCAATTCCACAGGTACCCCCGCCCTCTACATGCATGCAGCTGATGCTATTCATGGAGACCTGGGGATGATCAGGGACGAAGATATTATTCTCTGTATTTCGAAAAGCGGCAACTCGTCGGAGATCAAGGTACTGGTACCATTGATCAGGAGTTTTGGTAACAAGCTGATTGCCATAACGGGCAATGTCGAATCTTATCTGGCCCGGGAAGCTGACCTCTTATTAAATACCACTGTTAATCAGGAAGCCTGTCCCAACAATCTGGCGCCTACCACGAGCACCACTGCCCAATTGGCAATGGGTGATGCGCTGGCTGTGTGTTTGATAGAATGGCATGGTTTTACGACAGCTGATTTTGCAAAATTCCATCCGGGGGGTACACTTGGTAAGAAATTGTATCTCAAGGTATTGGATCTATGTAGTCAGCACGATGCCCCAAAGGTATACCTGGACAGTTCATTGAAGAATGTAATCGTGGCTATTTCTTCCGGCATGCTGGGAGTTACGGCCGTTTTGGATAGCAATGACCAACTTAGCGGGATCATCACAGATGGTGATCTTCGCCGTATGCTGGAAAAGAGCATGTCAACTGACAATGTGACTGCCAGTGATATTATGTCTCGTCACCCTAAAACGATTCAATGTGATGAATTGGCGGTGAATGCCCTGGAGTTGATGAGAAAACATGATATTACGCAGTTGTTAGTGCTGAACGACAAGAAGTATATAGGTATTATTCATTTACATGATTTAATCCGGGAAGGAATTATTTGACACGATGACTTACGTGAACAGGCATTTTTATGTGGCCATTATGGCCGGAGGTATAGGTAGCCGGTTCTGGCCCTTTAGCCGTACGGAATACCCAAAGCAGTTCCTCGATATTTTAAATACCGGGAAAAGCCTTCTGCAATGGACATATGAGCGATTCTCCCAGTTTATTCCACGGGAAAACATTTTTGTAGTTACGCACCAGCATTATATTGGTAAGGTGCAGGAACAGCTGCCGGATGTGGTTGTAGACAATATTGTCGCCGAACCATCCCGTAAGAATACCGCACCCTGCATTGCATATATTTCGCATAAGATCTATGGACAGGATCCAAAGGCAAACATCATCTGTGCGCCGGCCGATCACCTGATTATGGATGCGACCGCATTTACCAGTACCTGTCTCAATGCCCTGATGTTTGTACAGAAACACAGCGCACTGGTGACCCTGGGCATTAAACCCACCCGCCCTGATACAGGATTTGGGTACATACAGTTTGAAACCCAACAGGTTGCGGATAATGTATACCCTGTGAAGACCTTCACAGAAAAGCCTGACTTAGAGCTGGCCAGAACATTTATACAAAGTGGAGACTTCCTCTGGAACGCCGGTATCTTTGTTTGGAACGTGAAAACTATTCTCGCCGCCCTGAAGATTTACCTGCCGGAGGTGGACGAACTATTTCAACAATATAGCGCTGCCCTGAATACCCCTGATGAGAAAAAGGCGATTGAGACCATCTACCCTCAATGTTCCAATATCTCTATTGATTATGGTATCATGGAAAAGGCGGATAATGTGTACGTGATTCCTGCCAATTTCGGATGGAGCGATCTGGGTACCTGGGCATCGGCCTACGAGAACCTGGAAAGGGACGACGCAGGTAACGCTATTCAGGGTAAGAATGTGATGATGATAGATACGACGAACTGTATGGTGAAGGCACCCAATGATAAGTTGCTGGTATTACAAGGTCTCGATGAGTTCATCGTGGTAGATACTAACGACGTACTGCTGATCTGCCGTAAAGATAATGAGCAGCAAATCAAGGAATATGTGGCGGAGGTAAAGCGCAACAAAGGAGAGAAGTACCTTTAAGATATGTCCAAATTACCCAATGTAGGAACGACGATCTTCACGGTCATGTCGGGCCTGGCGGTGCAGCATGCTGCCATCAACCTATCGCAGGGTTTTCCAGATTTTGATTGTAACGAAACCCTGAAGCACCTTGTAAACGAAGCCATGGAGGCGGGTTATAACCAGTATGCTCCCATGGCGGGTATTCTACCTCTGCGTGAGGCGATTGCCGAAAAGATCCACAAACTGTATGGTCAGACCGTCAATGCGGATACGGAAATCACCGTGACGCCGGGTGGTACGTATGCCATCTTCACCGCCATTGCCACTGTGATAGGTCCTGGCGATGAGGTGATCATTTTTGAACCTGCTTACGACAGCTATATTCCCAATGTACTGGTGAATGGTGGCGTACCTGTTCGCATTCCTCTTTCATTTCCTGATTATCATATAGACTGGTCACTGGTACGG
The DNA here is from genome assembly GCF_034087045.1 of Chitinophaga sancti. NCBI lineage: Bacteria > Pseudomonadati > Bacteroidota > Chitinophagia > Chitinophagales > Chitinophagaceae > Chitinophaga > Chitinophaga sancti. The sequence continues at coordinate 1,259,303 of NZ_CP139247.1, forward strand.
AGTAAGATTACGTCCCGTACTAAAATGATCATGCTAAATACACCCCACAATCCGACCGGCAGCATTCTCACTGCGAATGACATTGCCGAACTGGAAAAGCTGGTGGCGGAGCATGATATCTACATCCTTTCTGACGAAGTATATGAGCACCTTGTATACGATGGCAAGGAGCACCTGAGCATGTTGCGCTATCCTTCCTTACTCAAAAACAGCTTTGTTACTTTTTCTTTCGGAAAGGTATTTCACATCACAGGTTGGAAAATGGGTTATTGTATTGCGCCGGCTCACCTGATGGCGGAATATAGAAAAGTTCATCAGTACCTCTGTTTCTCTGTGAATACACCTATGCAGTATGGCTTGGCTAAGTTCCTGCAACAGCCGGATCAGTATATGGGGCTGCCTGCATTCTTCCAGGAAAAGAGGGATCACTTCCTGTCAATAATGAAGGATACCCGGTTTACACCGTTGCATTCCTCCGGCAGTTATTTCCAGCTGATGAAATATGATCGTATTTCCGATGAAGGGGATAAGGATTTTGCGATCCGGATCACCAAAGAATATGGGGTAGCGAGCATTCCGGTATCTGCTTTTTATGAAGATGGCAAGGATGACCATGTAGTCAGGTTCTGTTTTGCCAAAAAGAATGAAACACTCGAAAGGGCCGTAGAGCGCCTGAGAAAGATATAAAATAAAAAAGCCGCTCTGATTACAGAGCGGCTTCTCCTTTGTATATGACTACAAGCAGGGCTTGTCTTACACGGTCACAGCTTCCAGTTGCTCTTTCACTACCTCCTCACCGATAATCAGTGTGTGGTCCAGGAAACTTACTACGCCCGTTTCGACATCATACATGGCTCCGATAATACCTACTTCTCCATTCAGGATCATTTCGCGTAAAATGGTACTTTGCTCCATAATCGCCTGTACAGAACGTTCTGTATGGATATGCGTAACTGCATCCACGAAAGCAGGGTTATGAGAGGTTCTATCTTCTTTGATAGTTTTTTCTGCATACACAGCAGGGGTGATCCTACCGAGCAGCGCAGTCAGGTTACCCATTTCTACTTTGTCACAGGCACCTTTGATCGCACCGCATTTGCTATGGCCCAGTACAACGATGAATTTGGAACCGGCTACTTTACAAGCATATTCCAGGCTACCCAGTACGTTTTCCGAGATAACGGCACCAGCCAGACGGATACTGAAGATATCGCCCAGACCCTGGTCGAAGATCAGTTCTGCAGATGTACGGGAGTCCATACAACTCACGATAGCAGCCATTGGCCATTGACCATCGCGGGTTTCGTTGATCTGATCCAGATGGTCGCGGTGCAGGCGGAGATTTTCCACGAAGCGCGCGTTACCATTTTTCAGCAGTTCCAGGGTAGAAGCTGGAGTCAGTTTGTCTTGCAGAGATTTATTTAATGTTTTCATTTTTTTCACTTGTTTTATTGGTTTTTAAATGGCGGGTTAACAATAAGATTAATTCAGCTGCAATTCCTTCAGTAATTGTTCATGATTACCGGTGGATATTGTATGTACGTGTCCGGAGGTAATATTGGCTTGGTAATCTGCCGGAATATTTTCCGAATTCTGTATTTTATATACGTCTTTAAACCCCGTCAGCACCACATTAATATTCTTTTGAGCCGCTTTTACATCTTTAAATTCCCTGATAGATTCCAGGACATCGAAATCTATATAGGTTGTATTGCTCGCATCGATGACCACGGTAGTATTTTCCGGCATGTGATCGAGCGTGAGCAGGATGCTGGCTTTGTTCAGGAAAGATACTTCCTGTGCCAGTTCCAGCTTGATGCTGTCACCATTGTGGTATTTTTCCTTACGGAAGTAGTAGGAGCTACGCATGTTACCCCTGAGGATGGCAATTACACTCACCGCCATACCAAGTGTGATGCCAATCAGGAGATCAGTAAATACGATAGCTAGTACAGTTACCACGAAAGGCACCCATTGATACTTACCATTTTTGAACATTTCTTTGAATATGGAGATCTTGCAGAGCTTATAACCGGTCACCAGTAGTACGGCAGCCAGGGTAGCCAGCGGAATCTTGTTCAGGATGGTAGGTATCAGGGCAGCACATACCAGGAGCAGTGTACCATGAGCAATAGTAGCGAGTTTGGTACGGCCACCTGCATTGATATTAGCAGATGAACGTACGATCACTGATGTGATAGGAAGACCGCCGATCATACCACTTATAATGTTACCAATACCCTGTGCCTGCAGTTCACGATTAGGAGGTGTATGTCTTTTCAGCGGATCCAGTTTATCAGTCGCTTCTACATTGAGTAGTGTTTCTACAGAAGCGACGATTGCGATGGTAGTGCCTACGATCCAGACTTCCTTGTTGGTAATGGCACTGAAATCAGGTGTGGTAAACTGTCCGATAAAATCTCCAAAGCTCTTAGGTACCGGAAGGCTCACCAGGTGAGAGGGAGCGATGGCCAGTTTGCTTCCTAAAGCAATGAAAATTCCATTTAGTACGACAGCGGTAATTACGGCTACCAGCGCCGCTGGGATCACACCTACTTTAGGAATTTTGTTCCAGTAGAGGATGATCAGCACGGAAATAATACAAATCAAAGTCGCACCCAGGTGAATGTGGTTGATAGTGGACAGCAAAGCAGAGATGCTATTATGGCCGTCTACCTGGATAAAGGTAAAGTCTCCTTCAGAGTCAGCATCATAGCCAAAGGCATGTGGAAGTTGCTTGAGTATAATGATAATACCGATGGCAGTGAGCATCCCTTTGATCACATTTGACGGGAAGTAGTTGGCTACGGAACCGGCCTTGAGAAGGCCCAGCGCCAGTTGAATCACACCACCGATCACAACTGCCATGAGAAATACGTCGAATACGCCAAATTTGGTGATGGCAGAAAGCACTACAGCAGTAAGACCGGCAGCAGGACCGCTTACACTCAGCTGTGCGCCGCTGAGGGAGCCAATCACCAGGCCCCCGATAATGCCGGCGATCATACCTGAGAACAGGGGTGCTCCGGATGCCAGTGCAATACCAAGACATAAAGGCACCGCAATCAGGAATACAACAAGACCGGAAGAGAGGTCGCCTTTGACGTTCGAAAATATATTTTGCCTGCTCATAGTCAATAGGATTTAAATACGCTTGCGCGTGGTTGGTCACAGGAATAGCAATACCTGTGCGCCTTGTGGCGTGGGCATAGCATTCCTGTTGGAATTTTGTGTTTGAGTAGTAAATGTGTAAAAGCGGCATCGAAAGGCATACTATGCCTGATGCAAAAGAATTAAAGAAAATGAGCAGTTAGCAGTTTGGAGGGGGGCAGTGTATTTCCCGGGCGGGTCCCTGGGGAACAGCTTCCATTAATGTATAATGGATCTTGCTGAGATAAAGGGAAGGTTCGTTAAGAGAGTGATCATGGTGTTTCAGCCATTTTAATTCTTTGGCGATCTTAACTCCATCGTCACCCGAGCAACCATCTGTGGGGTGTTCCTCCACAATCTGATTATTAAACAGTAACCTTCCCATCTCCTTTATTGGAAGGAGCTGGATACACATCAGTGTAAGAAGGAATATGCCGATAATCTTTTTCATGTGTCTTTACAAAAATAACAAAAGCTGAGACGTATCGTAAATATACGATTTAAAAATATGTTAAAGATGGTTTTTCTTACCATTCATCATTATTTTTTATTAGCCCTAAAACATTAATTAATTGAATATTAACTGTTTATCATTTTTTGGGTAATAAACAAAGCAAAATAATTTGCTTAAAAAGGTATTGTGTATTGCATAGTAGTATAAAACTCCTTATCTTTGAATTGTAAATATCAAAAACCAATCATAATGCAAATAAGAAGACAATTAATAAAGCTCACTTGCCATGAACATAGATAACACACAATCACAGATGCGAAAGGGCGTGCTGGAATTCTGCATCCTAAGCATCATCAAGCAAGGAGAAGCTTACCCTTCAGATATCATAGAAAAGATGAAAGAAGCGAAGCTGGATATCCTGGAGGGCACTCTTTATCCTTTATTAACACGGTTGAAGAACGCAGAATTACTGAAGTACAGATGGGAAGAAAGTATGTCGGGACCTCCAAGGAAATATTTCTCCATGACCGACAAAGGAGAGGCCTTTTATCTGGACCTGGAAAAGACCTGGAATGAACTGGCAAATGCGGTACATCAGCTAACAAGTAAACAATAACAAAATCATCCAAACTAAAACCTATTAAATAGCAATCAGCAATGAAAAAGATTATTAACATAAACCTGGCCAGCCGCCTTATTCCCATAGAGGATAGCGCATATGAGATATTGCGGCAATACCTGGACAGTTTGAAAAAATACTTTGCAAGGGAGGAAGGTGCGGATGAGATTGTGAGTGACATTGAAGGCCGAATTGCAGAGATCTTTCTGGATAAAATAAAGAAGGGTGCTCATTGCATCACTGATGAAGACGTAGTAGGCGTGAAAGCAGTGATGGGTACACCTGACCAGTTTGAAGAAAGCAACGATACAAATACCAAACAACAGCAGTCCGCTGCTTCCGACGACCCTATCTACGATAGTTTCCGCACCCGCAAGCGTTTATTCCGTGATCCGGATGCGAAAGTACTGGGCGGTGTGTGCGGTGGTCTGGGTGCTTACCTGAATGTAGACCCGGTTGTCTTCCGTATCATCTTTGCTTTGCTGGCGATTGGTGGTTTCGGTTCCGGCATACTGGTATACTTTATTCTCTGGGTTGTAACTCCCGAAGCAAATACTGCCGCTGAAAAGCTGCAGATGAGAGGGGAGCGTGTAGATGTGAACAACATCAGAACTGCTGTACAGGATGAAATTAACGCTACCAGGGCTCACTTAAAGAACATTAAATATGAAGTGCGAAATTTTTCTCAGGGCCGGGGAAGACAAGTTGGAAATGATATAGAACGCTTTGGCCGTAGCTTATTTGATGTGTTAGGCCGCATTCTTATCGTACTGACTAAGGGTTTCTTTTTCTTCCTGGCTGTAGTCATTCTCCTCATCCTGCTGTTTGTAGGTGTAATGATCACAGTTGCTTCTCCGGTCCTTCTGCCATTCAAAGCCCTGCTGCTGGCAGGCACACTGCAAAATCTGCTCTTCTGGCCAGCTGTATTCCTCTTGCTCGGTGTACCGATTGTTGGGATTATCATATTCATCATTCGCAAGCTCACAGGAGTAAAACAGACTAACCGCTATGTGGGTTATACCCTCAGCTTCCTCTGGTTCACCGGTCTGGTATGTGCTATACTGGTAGGGGTGTCTGTGGCCAAAGATTTCAGATTACGTAATACCGTAAAAGAAAATTTTGCCCTTGTGCAACCTTCTAAGGGGAAGATCGTCTTTAAAGAGGCAGAGAACCTGGTTCAGGTAGAAGAAACTTTCTTCGACGATGACCTGAAGCTCGCTGACGATACCGTTATCATTAATAACTATCGTTTGAGTGTCGAGAAAAGCAAGAATGACAGTTTCTATATTGAAGTGCAACGTAGCTCCCGGGGACGCAGCATTGCACAGGCAAGAACGCTGGCAAAAGAGATCTCTTATCCGATCACACAGCAGGACAGCGTGATTTACCTGCCAGCAGGTATCTCTATCCCAAGAGACAGTAAGTTCCGTGACCAACGCGTACGTATCATTGTACGGGTACCGGTTAACAAACAGGTGGAAATGGACAGCAAAGTACGTGACCACTACCATAACTGGAACTGGGATTGGGACAATGATTGGGATGATCATCACCGTTGGGATGATAATGACGACAACGATGATGACAGTGACCACGGCGTGCATGTACTGAAAATGACTCCTGACGGGATCGATAAGAAGGACAACAACCGTGTAACAGACAAAGATTCTTTAGAAAATAATTACCGCTACAAAGGAAAACAGGAGCGTAACGCGACGCCGGAAGAAGATACCAGTAAGTCAGCGAACGCTACCAGCAAAGGAAAAGTAGCCTTTGAAGGAGATGCCATCAGCTACAGCCTTTTCAATCTTTTGAGCTAAATTTTTCATCACAATAAGTTCAATAGTTAAAGAAATGAAAATTACCACGGTATTTACCGTGGTTTTTTATTTAACGATCTTTTTCCCGAATTGATCAAACAGCTGACATTTAAATGCCTAGTTTTGCTTTTTTAACCGTCGATGACAAGGAATGCAGGCTACAAAAACTGGAAAGATCAATATTGCGCTGGTAGGGAATCCGAATAGTGGCAAAAGCTCGTTATTTAATGCTTTGACAGGACTGAACCAGAAGGTTGGTAATTTCCCGGGGGTTACTGTTGACAAGAAAACGGGTGCGGCCAACATCTCTGCCACCCTTCAGGCCAACATCATTGACCTGCCCGGTACCTATAGCCTTTATCCCAAAAGTGCAGATGAATTAGTAACGTACGATGTACTGGTAAATCCTCAGGGAGAGGAAATTCCGGACATTATCCTCATTATTGCCGATGCTTCCAATCTGAAACGTAACCTCCTCTTTTGTTCACAGATTATAGACCTGAAGATCCCCGTTATTATTGGCCTTACCATGATGGACATTGCCCGTAAGAAGGGTGTGGAAATCGATGAAGCTGGCCTGGAAAGAGAATTGGGGGTTCCAGTGGTATCTATCAACCCCCGCAAGAACAAGGGGATCCCGGAACTTAAAAAGATTATAGAACTCGTAACCCGGGAAAAACAGACTGTTCCTCCCCGGGATTTTATAGATAGCCGTGCCCTGGCTCCTGAGCTGATTACCGATATCAAAAAGGTAGTACCGGTGAAGAGTGATTATGCTGCTATGCATATTGCCGTGAATCACAACGAACTGCACTTCCTGAACAAGGCACAAAAAGAAACCATTACCCAGGCTATTCAGACCCATCAGTTTAATAAGACCAAGGTACAGGCGGATGAGATCATGCAACGCTATGCGCGTATCAAGCATATCATGCGCAACTCGGTAGTAGAGGCCGATCCTTTGCAAAAACAGTTACAAACAGAGAAGATCGACGATCTGCTCCTGCACCGTTTCTGGGGGTATGTGATCCTGCTTGGGATCATGGCCATCATGTTCCAGAGCATTTTCTGGCTGGCATCTTTTCCAATGGACTGGATTGAAGCTGGATTTGGCGCACTGAGTGGTTGGCTTTCTGACGTACTGCCACAGAATCAAATTTCCGACATCTTTATTAATGGTATCATCGCCGGTTTGGGTGGGATTGCGGTATTCGTACCACAGATCATGATCCTCTTTGGGTTCATCACCATTCTGGAAGATACCGGTTATATGGCCAGAATCAGCTTCCTCACCGATCGCCTGATGCGTCAGGTAGGTTTGAATGGAAAGTCTGTAATGCCGCTGATCAGTGGGGTGGCTTGTGCCGTACCTGCTATCATGGCAACCCGTAATATTGAAAACAGGAAAGAAAGGCTGATTACAATTCTGATCACACCACTCATGAGTTGCTCTGCCCGTCTGCCTATCTATACTGTGATGATTGCCCTTGTAATTCCTAACAAACCTGTACTAGGCATCCTCAATTTGCAGGGTGTGGTGATGATGGGGTTATACCTGTTGGGCTTTGTAATGGCATTGATCATTGCAGCGATCCTGAAACTGTTTGTCAGGATAAAGGAAAAGAGCTACTTCATCATGGAACTGCCGGTATACCGTGCTCCCCGCTGGATGAATGTAGGAACGACTATGCTTCAGAAGGCAAAGATCTTTATTATGGATGCCGGTAAGGTGATCATGGTTATCTCCATTATCCTCTGGTTCCTGGCATCGTATGGACCTTCGAAAAAGATGGAGGCGGTCGCTACCAAATACGAACAACTAAAAGCAGCACAACCTGATAAAATTGAAGACCTGGATAGGGAAGAGGCCATGGAAAAACTGGCGAATTCCTATGCAGGAGGATTGGGCCATGCGATAGAACCTGCTATCCGTCCACTGGGTTTTGACTGGAAGATCGGTATTGCATTGATCACTTCCTTTGCCGCCCGTGAGGTCTTTGTTGGTACTATGGCCACGTTGTATAGTGTGGGTGAATCAGAAGAAGACAATGATGCAACTTTAAGACAAAAGATGAGCGGTGCTACCTGGATAGATGGGCGACCAGTGTACACACTGGCGAGTGGTGTATCGCTGATGCTGTTCTATGCCTTTGCCATGCAGTGTATGAGTACACTGGCGATTGTGAAGAGAGAAACCAAGTCGTGGAAGTTGCCCGCCATTCAGTTTGTATATATGACAGCGTTGGCTTACCTGAGTAGTTTGCTGGCATTCCAGCTGTTGAGTTAATACTTTTTTCCGGCAGGGTGATAGCACGCAGTGAAATAGTTTATATTGCGAACTATCATCCAGCTGATTATGAAAACAACCATACTGTGTGCCCTGTTACTGACAGGTGTATTTGCAAAAGCGCAGACCAATATCGATTCTGTTCAACTCATTAAAGACATCCGTACTTTATCGTCCGATAAATTTGAAGGCCGCCGCACTGGCACCAGAGGCAGCCGGATGGCCCAGTTCTATCTCTTAGATCGTTTCAAACAATCTGGTTTACAACCTTTTAATAAGACCTACGAGTATCCTTTTTATTTCAGAGAGGCAGACAAGCAGGTAATGGGTACCAATCTGTACGGCTATATCAAAGGCAAGTCAGATTCAATCATCGTCATCACCGCGCACTACGATCACTTAGGTATAAAGAAAGAGCAGGCAGGAAAAGACAGCATCTACAACGGTGCAGATGATAATGCTTCCGGAGTAGGTAGTTTGCTGGCGGTGCTGGGATATTTTAAAAAACATACGCCGCAGCATACGCTTATCTTTGCCGCTTTTGATGGTGAGGAAGAAGGGCTGAAAGGTGCAGCAGCTTTTCTGAAACAACCTCCTGTAGCAGCTAACCGCTTTATCCTGAATATAAATCTGGATATGGTAAGCCGGAATGATAAAAACGAACTGTATGTATGTGGTGTGACGCCGTATCCTTTTTTGAAGACGTTTGTGGATGCAGCTGCAGCAAAATCCAGTGTTGTAAAACTAATAGCAGGGCACGATCATAAAGAAGATGGCGGTCAAAACTGGATCAGCCAGAGTGATCAATATGAATTCCATAAACAGAAGATCCCATTTTTATATTTCGGGGTAGAAGATCATCCTGACTATCACCAGCCTGGTGATGAATTTGAGCATATTCAACCATCCTTTTATTATCAGGCTACAAATCACATCCTGAATGTGGTGTTGGCTGCAGACAAGGGGCTATAAGTCTTTGAGCGAATCGGTGATGGCCTGTCGCCACCGATACTGTGCGGTATAGTTTTGTCCATGGCGGGTTTCATTGTCATAAGCTTTCTGTAACCGGTTCATTTCCCTGAAGAATTCGATGTATTCGTATTGGATCATGCTGTCGTAGTCATCGGCAGTGAGTGCCATATGTGTGACCTTTTTCCTGAACCGCATGGCCACCAGCCAGGTAATGTCGAAGTGCAGTTGTTCGTGTGCCAGGCTGTAATCATCTCTCACACCAGGAGTTACCCAGGAAGCACTTTTGATATGAAATGTCTGTAGCGTGAGGTTGATGTAGAGGGTATCTTTTTTTCGGATACTGCCTCCTTCGTAGGCAAAGCTGCTGTAGGATACGGCGCCGTTTTTTGGATGGGCGGGGGGAGTAGCCTGAAAATCGGCCCATTGCAACTTTCTATCAGATTGATAAAAGAGTGTATCAGATTGAGAATTCTCTGGCCTGCTGTCGGGTACAAAGACAACTTTTATGATGGGGTTGGCACTCATCAGCGATCCCCAAAGGCAACAGGTACATATGATTTTACTGAGCACACAATAAAGGTACATTTTTCGTAACTTACAGGTTACCAAAACAATCACACTATGTACGGTGGTGGATACATCTTTGAAGAGCCGAAACGGCAACCCCAGTCTACCCAAGACCAGGACGACCCCGAAAAACTGGCCGCTTTTGAAAAGCGCATTGCTAACGGGGAAAAAATTGAACCCGGCGACTGGATGCCGGCCGAATATCGCAAGCAACTGATCCGGCTCATAGAACAGCACGCTCATTCCGAAATCATCGGCGCTCTGCCAGAAGGCACCTGGATCACCCGTGCTCCCGGTTTCAAGCGCAAACTCGCGCTCATCGCCAAGGTACAGGATGAAATTGGCCATGGCCAATTGCTCTACAATGCAGCAGAGACCCTGGGCAAATCGAGGGAAGCGATGATCAACGACCTGCTCAGTGGCAAGTCTAAATACTCCAATGTATTTAATTATCCTGCTAAGACCTGGGCAGATGTGACTGTGATCGGTTTCCTGATCGATGCTGCGGCTATTGTGAACCAGGTGGCGAATGCCAAAGGATCTTACGGCCCTTACTGCCGGGCACTGGAACGCATTTGTTATGAAGAGAGTTTTCACCTCAAGCAGGGACATGATGCTTTCATAGAACTGGCGACGGGTACCCCTGCGCAGAAAGCCATGCTGCAGGATGCGCTGAACCGCTGGTGGCAACCGATCATGCACTTTTTTGGCCCTCCGGACAAAGCTTCTAACCACAGTGAAAAGCTGATGCAATGGAAGGTAAAGATGGCCAGCAATGATGATATGCGTAATCAATTCCTGGATGCTTATGTTCCGAAGATATTAGAGTTGGGGATGACCCTGCCTGATCCATTATTGAAGAAGAACCCGGATACCGGCAAATGGGAGTATTCTGACCCGGACTGGGACCTGTTTTTCGAAGTGATCAAAGGGAATGGCCCTTGCAATAAAGAAAGACTGGACGTAAGAAAATGGGCGGAAGAAAATGGCCGCTGGATAAGAAAAGCCCTGATGCGACCAGAAGAAATGAAACGACAAACAGCCCCCGTAGCTTAACAAGTATTTTTTTTCACGATTATGACTGACTCACTAGATCCACGTGTCAACCGGCTCCGGTTGAATAATATTGACGCCCCCTTTACCATAGAAGAAGGAGAAAACTGGCTGGCCTATGAAGTATTTCATCAGGAAAAACGTGGTGCGCACCACGAACATGTTGGGTGTGTACATGCGCCAGATCCGCAGATGGCTCTCATCTTCGCCAAAGAACAGTTTGGCAGAAGGAAGAAATGCGTGAACCTATGGGTGGTACGCAGTGCCGACATCCTGGCTTTCGACCTGGAAGACGAAGACATGTTTGCCAACAATATGGAAAAGACCTACCGCGACGCCAGCGGATTCAAGGTGATGGAAAAGATCAATAAGTTCAAAGGTAAGCCCTGACAATAATGGAACACTTAATAAAAGAATTCGTCACCAAAATGGCTGACGACGCCCTGATACTGGGCCACCGTAACTCAGAATGGACGGGGCTGGGTCCTGTAATGGAAGAAGATATTGCCTTCTCTTCTATGGCACAGGATAAGATCGGACATGCCTGGGCGCTTTATCGCATCCTGCAGGACATGCCGGGAGGTCAGGATCCGGACCAGTTTGCATTTCTCCGGCGGGAGAATGAGTACAAATGCTGCCATCTCACAGAAATGCCAATCGGCACATATGAATTCAGTCTGGTGCGGCATTTTCTTTTCGACCATGCAGAAACAGTGCGATACAATAGTTTGCTGGAAAGCAAATTTGTACCCTTGCAACAGCTGGCTAAAAAGGTAAGAGGAGAACTGAAATACCATACCCTGCACGCAGATGCCTGGATGCTACAGCTTGGCAGAGGAGGTCAGGAAAGTCATGGGAAAATGCAGGCGGCGCTGGATAATTGTTTTCCGCTGGCCTGTGGCATTTTTGAACCAGGACCGGATGATGCACAATTGAGTGACATATATCCTGGCGAGCAGGCTCTTTATGACCGTTGGTTAGATAATATTTACCCAATCCTTACAAAAGCAGCCCTGAATCTACCAGAAAAAGTAACACCAGCTTATGGAGGCAGATATGGTGAGCATACAACACATCTTCACTCCTTACTGGAAGAGATGGGCGAAGTATTCAGACAGGATCCCGCAGCTGCCTGGTGACCTTTTTAACCTGATGTATATGGATATGATCAAGATCATTTATAAATCTTTGGAGAAGGTCATGGACCCGGAAATCCCTGTATTGAATGTATTGGAAATGGGAATGATCACAGATGTACAACAGGACGAAACAGGAATTCATATAAAAATGATCCCTACTTTTTCTGCCTGTCCGGCTATATCTGTGATCAAGCAAACGATCAGCGATACAGTGAGTAAGGATTTGCAACTGCCGGTAGAAGTCACCGTAGATCCTGCTATACAATGGAATAGCAACAGACTGACCGAGACGGCGAAGGAAAAACTACGTGGATTTGGCATAGCGGCACCGCCTGTACATAAGGGTGAAATAGAATCCGATATGCTGCTGCATGTAACCTGTCCTCACTGTGGAAGTGAGAATACATTCATGCGTTCTCCCTTCGGAGCGACCCTGTGCAGGGCCATGCATTTCTGCCGTCAATGTGGGATGATGTTTGAACAGTTTAAGCCCCTTACCTGATTTTTCCTCATATTTATTTACTTTCACGCTTCAAAAAGCAAGGGGCATGAAGATAGGCTTGTATTTTGGATCCTTTAATCCTATACATACCGGTCATATGATCATCGCGAATTTCGTGGCATATCATACGGATCTGGACAAAGTGTGGCTAGTCGTTTCTCCACAAAATCCATTAAAACCATCGGCATCATTACTCAATGAACATAACCGTTTTCATCTGGTAGAACTGGCCATACAGGATGAGCCAAAGCTCAGGGCCAGTAACATAGAATTCTCATTGCCAAGACCATCATTTACTGTTGATACATTAGCATACCTGACTGAGAAGTTTCCGACACAGGAGTTTGCGATCATTATGGGAAGTGACAGTTTTCAGAACATTTCCCGCTGGCGCAACTATCAGCACATAGTGAGGAACTATCCAATCTATGTGTACAAACGGCCCGGGCATGAGGTGACAGAGACACATGGCGCCACAGTAAAAATACTGGAAGCGCCTATGCTGGATATATCAGCCACTGATATCAGGAATTGGATAAAAGAAGGAAAATCAATCCGCTACATGGTACCAGACAACGTAGCGGCATATATTGCAGCCAATAACTACTACAAGTAATTACTTTTCTATCCTTACTTCCCGCTTCTTTACGAGGAATTCATTTGAATAGATCTCCAGCAGCAGGATGAACATAGATATCAACAGTGGTCCGAAGATCAGTCCTATAAACCCGAAGAGGTTCACGCCAACCAGCACACCGAATATGGTAATCATAGGGTGTACATCACCAATCTTTTTAGCCAGTACAAATCTGAAGATATTATCTGACGTACCTACTACGGCAAATCCGTAGGCGAGTACGGCAATTCCCTGCCAGGTACTGCCTATGCCCAGGAGGTATATGCCCATGGGAACATATACGGCAGCGGCGCCTACTACAGGCAGCATAGAAGTACAACAGGTGACAGCAAACCAAAATATTGGTTCGGGTACCTGGAAAATAAAGTAGCCGATCAGGGAGACGATACCCTGTATGATAGCAATGAGGGGAATTCCCACCGCATTGGCAATCACCAGTTTGCGGAATTCTGAGCCCAGTCGGAGTACGTTTTCATCTTTTAGCGGAATATATTCGTAGAGGTACGCTTCCATTTCCCTGCCGGATACCAGCATGAAATATAAAATAAAATACAGGATAGCGATCGTTGTAAGCGTATTGAAGGTGGCGCCCAGCAGGCGGGGGAGAACAGCGGTCAAATAGCCCTGCAGTTGTTCCAGTTTTACCTGCGAAAGCACATCTATTTTGGTAGCACCATTTATTCGTTCATTGAGCGATTTGAGGCCAGCGATGAGTTCTGATGTGTGTTCAATGGCATAGGTTACTTTGTCAGTGAGCATGTTGATCATCAGCCCTACTGGCAGTAAGAAGATGATAAAGGAAAGGATCATTAACATGGCAGCGGCCAGCGGTTTTTTCCAGTGGCGCTTTTCAACCAGTCTGAACATGTAATTGCGGGAGATCACATAGAGTGTGATGGCGCCAAGGAAGCCGGGGAAAAATGAATACAGCTCCATAAAAAGGAGGGAAGCCAGCAAAACGATGATAAGCAGGAAACAGATCTGTTTCAGGCGTTCGTTGTCAATGACGCTCATAAGGTTGATAAGTTAAATGTAATAGAAGGTGATACAAAAAGAATACCGTTCGCAACCATTTTGTTCATTTAGAAACATGTGGTTTTAGCAATAGCCGATCAACCATCCCCGCAGCATTATTTTTTTAACATGTATTTTTCCTTAATTTTTAATTCTTGGAATAGTGTTTGTACCTGTCATATTCCAAATATGTTAATCTAATTACTCACCTTAAAAACCAAAAATTATGGCAAGCAACGGATCAAAAGCAGTTGTATCATTCATTGTTGGCGCAGCAGTAGGTGTTGCGGTTGGTTATTTTCTGAATTCTGACAAGAAAGATGAAATAGTAGACAAGCTGAAATATCAGGCAGACAAACTGAAAGATAAACTGAAGAAGAAAAAGGAGCAATATGAGGATGCCCTTGAAAATGAGCTGGCTTAATCCCTTATTGCACTAAAATCATTTGCATGGAAGATAATTTCAGCAACTATTTTAACCAGACAGGCAAGGTTGCCAAAGAATATCTGGAAACCCGTCTGGACCTCATTAAGCTCCAGGCAGCAGGAAAGCTATCAAAGGCCCTCGGGCTTTTTTTCTCTTTGATACTGGCTTTCCTGCTGTTCTTTTTTGTTGTCGTATTTCTTGGAATGGTACTGGGCTTCTGGATAGGAGAATTGACCAATAGTTATACAATTGGATTTTCTTGTTCCGCAGGGCTTTTCATCTTTTTACTCCTGATCCTCTTATGGTTTCGCGTACCGCTTATTCAGCGTCCGCTTTCTAATATGCTGATCAAAGAATTAGTGAGTGAAATGGAGATGGATGGCAAAGAAGAGGCAGAACTGGAAAAGGAATTGGACAAAATGGAGGAGGAAGATGAATATCATGAGCAGTTATAATTTAACCATCATGAAAAAATAATTACACATGCCCAAGGTGAAGATCACCAACTCAACCACACTACAAAGTGAGATCCTGAGATTAAGAAGAAAATCCCGTGCGCTGGAAAATGAGCTGGGAGACCGCGTAGAATATTTCAAAGGCAATTATGGCAAGATGGCCCTCAATTCAGTCATTCCCGGTAGTGCGAAGCATTCGGGTTGGATGGGTATTG
The DNA here is from genome assembly GCF_034087045.1 of Chitinophaga sancti. Taxonomy (NCBI): domain Bacteria; kingdom Pseudomonadati; phylum Bacteroidota; class Chitinophagia; order Chitinophagales; family Chitinophagaceae; genus Chitinophaga; species Chitinophaga sancti. The sequence goes on from NZ_CP139247.1 coordinate 1,274,614, forward strand.
CAGGCAAGGTAGCGAAATTAGCCTGGCAAAGTAGCAATGCCAAATCATTCGCTACCAATGCCCTGATGACTGCATTAGAATTTATTGGTGTCAGATTGGGTATCAATCTCTTTGATAAATTCCGTAAGAGCAGAAGTAAAAAGAAGAAAGCCAAGATGGCGGCTACACCTTCCGAAGAAGATTAGCCCCATACTTTGGTACCTTCGCTACAGTTTGCACAAATATCGATATTGGCCCGGCCCTTCATCAATTGAGTGCGGAAACCAACATACTTTTCATTGTGCCACAGTTCCTTCATGGTCTGTTGCTTCAAATCGCCCAGTTTATGCTGGGCGTCCTTGTCAAAACAACAAGGTACTACCAGACCATCCCAGGTGATAACAGGTGCATGCCACAGGCGCCAGCAATGATTCCCCATTTTATTCTTGATCTTATAGGTACCATCTTCGTTGCGCTTGTAACGGCTAAATTTATCAATAGTAGGAATCAATCGGTTTCCTTCCTCATAATCATACACTTGCGCTGTCTTGAAGCGAACCTGGTCCACACCTATTTCCTTTGCCAGCAATTTGATATCCTCAATCTGGTGCTCGTTAGGTTTTACAACGAGGAACTGGAAGAATACAAACGGCTTTTTAGAATTTAGTTCTTTTTTCCACTTCACGATATTTTTAGCCCCCTGAATTACCTTTTCCAGGTTACCGCCTACGCGGTATTGGGTATATACATCCTGTGTGGTACCATCTATAGATATGATCAGGCGGTCCAGACCACTTTCTACCGTTTTGCGGGCGTTTTCGTCCGTGAGGTAGTGAGCGTTCGTGGAGGTAGCTGTATACAAACCTTTGCTGGTGGCATATTTTACCATGTCCAGAAATCCTGTATTCAGGTATGGTTCTCCCTGAAAATAAAATATAAGGTAGAAGAGATCTTTGGAGATCTCATCAATCGTTTTTTTGAAAAAATCCTGATTCAGCATCCCTGTAGGACGGGTAAAAGCACGTAAGCCACTGGGACATTCCGGGCAACGAAGGTTACAGGAAGTAGTTGGTTCGAAGGAAACGGAGATTGGTAAGCCCCATTGTACTGGTTTCCGAGACCATTTACTCACAAAATAACTGCTCAGTACTTTTCCAGCATTCCAACCACGACGCAGGGTAAACTTAGAAAGCAGGTTCAACGAATCATTCCAATTAAAATCCGGCATAACACAAACACTTTGGATATTGTAAAAATAAGATAACTATATCGGTTATGGATAATAATATTATACTTGCTATAAATTTGACATAGTCAAAACGTATCGGATACTCCAAAAGCAAAGGCTATGCTAAAAGCAGAATTATTACTATCGTGACAAAGTCCAGAGAAAAAAAAAGGTGGCGCCTGGTTGTCTTCATCTTTCAATTAATAGTGATTATCACCGCCGGTCTGGTATATTACCAACTAAAAACAGGGAGACTCAATTTTGTAAGATATGAGGAGTTTGGTATTGATATGCCTGTAGACTATGAAATACATGGGATTGATGTTTCCAAGTTTCAAAAGAATATAAACTGGGAAGCGGTTCAGCAGATGCAGGTGGAAAATATCCACATTTCATTTGCCTTTATCAAAGCTACGGAGGGTATTACCCGCCAGGATGGCAATTTCAGGCAGAACTGGTCCCGGGCCAAGCGGGCAGGGGTGGTGCGGGGGGCCTATCACTTTTTTTATGCTACCCGTGATCCGCTCAAGCAGGCCATCAATTTTCAGAATGTAGTACAGCTTGAGTCGGGGGATCTGCCACCCGTATTGGATATTGAAGTGAGCAACGGCCAGCCACCAGCGGTGATCAGGAGTACTGCCCGGGTATGGCTGGAAGAAATGAAGAAAGCATATGGCGTAAAACCCATCATTTATACCAACGTACATTTTTACGAAACCTATCTGGGCGATGAATTTGATGACTATCCACTGTGGGTAGCTCATTATTACCAGAAAAAGAAACCGGCATCAGCCAGGAACTGGCTCTTCTGGCAACACAATGATGGGGGTAGGGTGAACGGTATATCAACTACGGTAGACTTCAATGTATTCAGAGGAGATAGCCTGGCATTCAGTAAGTTATTAATTCGCGCAAAAAAGCACTAATGGAAAATCAGGAAACTCCCCAACGGGAAGAAGAGAAGGCGCCAATGGATATGAGGATCGTATATTATTTTGTACGCATCATCCGCACAGTCTTTTTGTTTTTATTTTGGGGCATTATCAATGTTTTTCTGGGATTATATCTTGGATTTGCCGTGCCGGAAGAATCTACACCCGGCCGCATGATCTTCTTTTATAGCTTCGCTTTCATTACACTTGTGGCATACCTCTTCATTGTGTGGAAAACGTGGAGCAAACAAAACCACACTACAGACAATTATTAAAAGAAAAATGGCGAACAACGTTTTCCGTCATTCGCCATTTATTGATGGTAAGATTAAGTGAATTAGAGGAGGGCTTGTTGCAGATATGCCTGCTGCATCCCTTTGATAATGCGTGCTACGTCTTCCTGAGGTTTGCCTATTTTACGTTCCAACCGTACAAACAGCTCTTTCTCTTTGCCAGTTTCAAATACCAGATCCTCATCTGACAACTCTGTGAAACGTTGTTTAAGCAATTTCTTCAGTACCGACCACTGGTAACTACGGATGTTCATAGTAAGCTTAATTTTTATAGTTATAAATATGTGACGTGTTTATCCATCGTTCCAGGGTAACAGGGGTCCCTCCATTGAGGTCTAAATCAAATAGTTATCTTAAGAACGTAATACTAGAATATTCAACTTTTGTGCCATTTGGTAGCATTCCGGGGTGAAAAAGTATGCCGCATTGATCAATTCTATCCCTTTATAACAAATAGTTTGCGAGGTACCTATTACTGAATATAGGAATTAAAATTATGCTAAAATCCTGAAATTATCATTTTAGCATTTGAAATGCAATCTATTGCACTAGATGCTTCCTGGTATGATATGTGGAGACTTGGGAGGCACCTGTGTTGTCGCATTACGCAATGTGTGGAGGCATTTACTCATCCAGGCACTACGAAATGCCCTATTGACAAGTATTTCGGGATGGTACATACTTTGCAAAGGTATAATTGTATTGAATGATAACAGGAACTGTTCACAAGTAAAACGGAAATTCATGCTACATGATGATAAACAGCTTCCCAGTGAAGAGCATAAACAACCTTTACAACACAAGGTTGAAATTTTAAAAACCGATAAAGCCGATACGAAGACCAATCCGCTTCATGGTGAGCTTTCCGAGGAACCGGAAGACGAAAACCTGGCGGCGAGGGATCAGGATCGTTCAAATAATAAAAGCTAATTCGTTTGCCATAGTTTATTGATTAACCTATTATGGACATCAAACGATTAGTAACATTCTTCTTTAATGTTGTGGTGTATAGCAGGCCGTCCCATTCATGGGATGGTTTTCTTTTTATAGCCATTGCTAACTACTATGATCAGCAATAATCTTCCATTGCCCCTTGATTTTCTTTATCAATAGCGTATAAGCCCCTTGCATATCTCCTGCGCTTCTCTGTAAATGCCATTTTCCTACTACAAAGTATAGCTCCTTTGCCAATGGTCTGATTTCCAGGATCTTAAAATCCAGTTTGCCCATAGCGGCGGTATCCGGGTAAGATTTCTTGTATCTGTCCAGGGTTGCCTGCCAGCCATAAGTGGGGCCATGGCTGCCGACGAACAATAATGAATCTGATTGCCAGTACGTTTGCATAAAACCTTCTATATTCCCCTGGTTCCAGGTACTGGTTTGTACCGCCAGCAGCTGCCGGATCTCACTGTCCGGATGTTGCGCCAGTGCTGCTATAGACGGGGTTGTCAACAGGATAAGATACAGGATAAAACGCATGGTAATTTTTAGTAAAAGATAAACAGTTTTTCCGAGCGCTGAGTACTTGATTATACTACCTTTGCAAAAAATCAACAACTTATGCCCGGATATGAATTTTTTGGACCGGAAGAACGCAAGGAAGTAAATGACGTGCTGGAAACCGGCATCTTTATGCGCTATGGGTTTGATGGCCCACGCAAAGGCATCTGGAAAGCAAAGGAGCTGGAACAAGCCATCTCCGAAAAACTGAATGTTGGGTACACACAGATCGTATCCAGCGGTACGGCAGCCCTCACCGTAGCAATGCAGGCGTTGGGCATAGGTGCAGGAGACGAAGTGATCATGCCGACCTTCACATTTGTGGCGAGTTTTGAGTGTATCTTCTCGGTAGGCGCCACTCCGGTGCTGGTAGACGTAGATGATACCCTGACCCTGGACCCTAAAGCGGTTGAGGCAGCAATCACCCCACGTACCAAGGCGGTTATGCCTGTACACATGTGTGGTTCTATGGCAGACCTTGATGCGCTGAAGGCCATCTGCGACAAACACAATCTGATCTTACTTGAAGACGCCTGTCAATCATTTGGCGCAACTTATAAAGGTAAAGCTGTCGGTTCTATCGGCCACGCTGGCGCCTTCTCCTTTGACTTTGTAAAGACCATCACCTGTGCTGAAGGTGGTGCTATCGTTACTAACGACAAGGATATTTATGTAAAAGCGGACGGTTACTCTGATCATGGCCACGACCACCTGGGCGTAGACCGTGGTGCAGATCTGCACCCATTCATCGGGTACAACTTCCGCATTTCTGAACTACATGCAGCTGTAGGTCTCGCGCAGGTTAGAAAACTGGATACTTTCCTGAGCATCCAGCGCAAAACCAAAAAGATATTTAAAGATGCATTGTCTGCCATTCCTGAGGTGAGCTTTCGCCGCCTGCCGGATGCAGAAGGAGATAGTGCCACTTTCCTCGCCTTCTTCCTGCCGGAAGAATCTCAGGCCAGAGCGGCTGCCGCAGCTATGAAAGCTGCCGGTCTGCCTGCTTTTTATTGGTTCGATAACAACTGGCATTATATCCGTAACTGGGAACACTTTAAACAAAGCACGGTGCTGAGCCGTTTTGCACCCGGCCTGCAACAGGCAATGGAGCTGTACAAAGTGAAACAATTCCCAGCTTCTGATGCGATCATGAGCCGTTGCATCTGCACTCCTATCAATTTAGGCTGGAGCGATGCTGAGGTGGCTGAGCGTGCTGAGAAACTGGTAAATGCAGTAAAAAGCGCCCTGTAATGAAAAAAGTAGCCTTAATACCTGCCCGCTATGGCGCTACCCGTTTCCCGGGCAAGCTGATGGCTAAACTAGGCGGTAAGTCAGTGATCCTGCGCACGTATGAAAGCACTGTGAAAACAGGTGTGTTCGACGAAGTAATGGTCGTAACTGACTCCGATGTAATCTACCAGGAGATCATTAGCAATGGTGGTAAAGCAGTCATGAGCCAAAAGGAGCATGAGTGTGGTACCGACCGTATTGCCGAAGCGATCGCTGACAGGGAAGATGTAGAGATCATCGTAAATGTTCAGGGAGACGAACCTTTCACCCAGAAAGAGCCGCTGGAAAAACTGCTTCAGGTGTTCGAAGGCGAAGCTGGTCAGAAAGTACAGGTAGCCTCCCTGATGCAGGAGCTGAAAGAGTGGTCATCCATCGAAGATCCTAATTATGTAAAGGTGGCCGTGGATAAACAGTTCAACGCACTTTTCTTCTCCCGTTCCGTCATTCCTTATCCCCGCGATAAACAGGTGAAATCCGTTTATTATGAGCACATTGGTATCTATGCATTCCGCCGCAAAACCCTGCTGGACTTTACCCAAATGCCGGTAAGCCCACTGGAAGCCGCGGAGAAAATAGAATGCCTGCGCTACCTGGAAAATGGCATTTCCATGAAAATGGTGGTGACTGAGTACATGGGTGTGGAAATCGATACACCGGAAGACCTGGTGAAAGCAGAAAAATTATTATAACAATATTAATAGACCGAGATGAAATTCAGGAACTTTAAGATGGTTGACTACGTGGTATATGGCCGCGGATGCTTTGACCAACTGGATGAAATATTGGCTCCCCACCGTAAAGGAGATGCACCCATGATATTTTTCGTGGATCATTTCTTCCAGGGAAACGAGGCTTTTGCTAAGCGTATTCCAGTGAGAGGCAAGGACAAGATTATATTTATTGATGTAACTGACGAACCTAAAACCAAATACGTAGACAAAGTCAGAGATGACCTGAAAGCTGAATTTGGTGAGGTGAGCGGTATCATCGGTATCGGTGGCGGGTCTGTAATGGACATGGCCAAAGCGGTATCGCTGATGATGACCAACCCGGGGTCTTCTGCTGACTACCAGGGCTGGGACCTGGTAAAGTATCCTGGTGTATACAAGGCAGGTATTCCAACCATCTCCGGTACCGGGGCTGAAGTAAGCCGTACCTGTGTACTGACAGGTCCTACCCGTAAGCTGGGTATGAACTCTGACTTTACACCGTTCGACCAGATCGTACTGGATCCTGAATTGATCAGGGGCGTACCTAAGAACCAGATGTTCTATACTGCGATGGATTGTTATATCCACTGTATAGAGTCACTGACGGGTACTTACCTGAATGCTTTCAGCCGTTCTTACGGTGAAGAATCATTGCGCCTGTGCCAGGAAATCTTCCTGCATAAGCCTGAATGGGATGACGATGCTGATGAGAAACTAATGATGGCATCTTATGCCGGTGGTATGAGTATCGCTTATTCTCAGGTGGGTGTGGCACACGCTGTGAGCTACGGTCTGGCTTACCTGCTGGGTACCAAGCACGGTATTGGTAACTGTATTGTATTCGACAAACTGGAAGAGTTCTATCCTGAAGGCGTAGCTGAGTTCAAAGAAATGGTGAAGAAACACATCATCGACATTCCACAGGGCATCACCAAAGGACTGACAGATGAGCAATTCAACATCATGATCGATGTATCCCTGGGTATGGCTCCGCTGTGGGAAAATGCATTGGGTAAAGATTGGAAAGAGCAAATGACTAGAGAAAGACTGAGAGCGCTGTACGAACGGCTGTAATCAGACCCGATATTAAAAGATAAATCCCGGTCGCCTTGCAGTGCCGGGATTTTTTATTTTACTAAGCATGAATTATCGTTGAAACCACTTGCCTGGTGAAAATACAAATTGTTTTACAGTTTGCATACGGCGATTTTGATAAATAAAGATCAAATAGACCGTAGCAGCAAGGGTCACTATTGCGGTAGAGTAGAAGGTGAGGGGAAAGAACCTGGAATCGTTGTGATATACAAAGGCTGACAGGTAAGCGCCAATACCAATACCCGCTTCCTGAGCAATGTACATGGAAGCCAGTGCCCGTCCTTTGTGTTCTGGTCTGCCCAGATCAATGGTCCAGGCTGTCACGGCAGGAGAATTCAATCCTACAGATACACCATAGATCACAGCGGCCGTGAGCATCATAGCGGGGGAGTGGGCCACGCCTAGAGTAAATACCCCAACTGCCATAATCACCGTCGCGATCTTCAACACCGGCAATCTGCCATACCGGTCAGAGACCTTACCAGCTAACAACCGGATGCTGATAGAGCTGGCGGTAAAAAATGTATAAAACAGGCCTTTGCTAGCTGGCGGCAGACCTACGTAAGCACTGAAATCAGGAATAATAGTGAACAGTACCCCATAGCTGTAATAAGTGATGAAAGTAACGATCACCGGCGCCAGTACCAATGGCTCAAAGATCTCTGATTTAGAGATCCTGAGTGTGGAGAGGCGGAAGCCTTGTTTATTCGGCAGCGTTTCTTTCATACTACCTACCAGTATCACTACTGATAATAAGGCGAACACTGCCGATAACTGGAACATTACATGTATATCCCAGATAGAAGTAACATATCCTCCTATGGCTGGGCCCAGTGCCATACCAATGGTGCTGAAGAGTCCGACCATACCCATCGCTTCTGCTCTGCGGGTATTGGGTACGATATCGGCCACATAAGCAGCGGTACCGGTAGGCTTGAAGCCTGTAGAGAAGCCGTGAAAGAAGCGGAGTAATAAGAAGGCGGCTACTGTGCTGACCAGGGGATAAAGCAGGCTACAGATCACACAGATCACAGAGCCGAAAATCATTACCGGAACGCGGCCAACAGTGTCAGTGAGTTTACCGCTAAAGGGCCGTGATAGCCCTGCCATGAGTGTAAACAAAGCAAGAATGTAGCCTTTGTATTGTTCGCCGCCCATGCTGCTGAGGTAAGCAGGCAAGTCTGGTAGCATCATGTTGTAGCTGGCGGAAAACAGTGCATTGCTAAGGCATAGCATGATAAAGTGGAAGGTATAGATACTCCCGTGCGACTGATCCATGATGCAAAGTTAGTAAAGGGCAATAAAAAAGCCGTCTTAATTATTTAAGACAGCTCTTTAATATCATGAAGAAGTTGATTATTAGCGTTTTACGTACTTAAACGCAGCAACCAGGAACATTGCAGTGAATAAACCGATTACTACGAATGTAGCATAATGTGCAAATGCATCTCCAGCTCTGAAAAAATCTGTGGTTTCTACGTTATTAACTACGGCAAGCAACATAAAAAAAGTGTTTAATGATCCGGGGTGCAAGTTAGCACATTCATTTTAGAAAAAGGAGGAAAATTTCCGAAGCTTAATATTGCAATAATGTTTGTACGCATTCATGCAGGCGTGCCTTCGCAAGGAAATTTGCTTCCAGCTCTGCTGCAAAAGGGACAGGGGTATCCAGGGATGCACAGCGCATAACGGGGGCATCCAATTGCCGGAAGCAGTGCTCGCCAATCCAGGCGGCAATCTCGCCCCCAAACCCTCCCGTTAAGGTCGCTTCGTGCAATATCAACACTTTTCCGGTGGTAAAAACGGCTTGTTGAATGGCTGTATAATCTAGTGGTTGCAGTGACCTCAGATCCAGAATATGGATAGATAATTCAGCATGCAGCCGCGCATATTCCAGCGCCCAATGTACGCCTGCTCCATAAGTAATGATACTAACATCATCTCCATCCTGTACCACCTTTGCTTTTCCTATTTCAATAGTATAAGGTGCATCCGGCACAGGGCCACTGATACTCCTGTACAGAGCTTTGTGCTCAAAGTACAATACAGGGTTTGGATCTGCCAGTGCTGCCAGTAATAATCCTTTCGCATCTTCCGGGGTAGCCGGGTACACCACTTTCAAGCCCGGTGTATGTGTAAACCAGGCCTCATTACTTTGTGAATGAAAGGGACCTGCCCCTACGCCTGCTCCTGCCGGGAGCCGAATGACCACATTGGCATTTTGCCCCCAACGGTAATGAATCTTGGCGAGATTGTTTACAATCTGGTTAAACCCACAGGAAACAAAGTCGGCAAACTGCATCTCTACCATACTTTTGTAGCCCATCACTGATAAGCCCAGTCCTGCACCAAGTACGGCACTCTCACACAATGGCGTATTGCGTACCCGCTCCTTGCCATACCGGCCTACCAATCCTTCTGTGATCTTAAATGCACCACCATATTCGGCTATATCCTGACCCATCAGGATAAGGTCAGGGTGCAGATCCATCGCCTGATGCAGGGCATCGGCTATTGCATTAATAAACCGTTTTTCTGAAACAGCGCCTGTGGGAGCTACAGGTACCGGTGCTGGCGCATAGATATCGCGCAGCTCCTCCTCTAAATTGAAAGCATGCACCGTTTCGTGCAATGCCGCTTGTATATCGTGATCAATTTCCTGTTTCAGCGATTCCCGGATGGAATCATCTGCCAGATTCAAAAACTGTAAGAATTTTTCGAAATGTAGTATCGGGTCCTGCTTTGCCCATTCTTCCAGCAGGGCAGGGGGTACGTATTTTGTGCCACTGGCTTCTTCATGCCCCCGCATTCTGAAGGTCATGGCCTCTATCAATACCGGTTGTCGTTCCTGCATGGCATGGCGTTTTGCCTCCTTCACTGCATGGTATACCTCTAAGATATTATTGCCATTGATGTGCATACCTCGCATGCCATAGCCGGCTGCCCGATCTGCCAGCTGTTCACAGCGATATTGTTCTGCTACCGGGGTACTCAACCCATAGCCATTATTCTCTATCAGGAAGATCACTGGTAAACCCCATACAGCAGCTACATTCAGGGCTTCATGGAATTCCCCTTCGCTGGTACCGCCTTCGCCTGTAAAGGTAAGCGTTACTTTGCCTGAGGATTCCAGCTGCTGCGCCAGTGCGATACCATCCGCTACAGACAACTGTGGGCCAAGATGAGAGATCATCCCAAAGATGTGATGGGCTGTGCTGCCAAAATGAAAAGATCGTTCCCTGCCTTTACTATATCCCTGCGGACTTCCCTGCCACTGGTGAAACAACTGTTGCAAAGGCATCTGCCTTGTTGTAAATACACCAAGGTTACGATGCAGCGGCAATATCCATTCATGTTCATCCAGGGCTAAAGTAGCGCCTACGGCAATCGCTTCCTGCCCTATACCTGAAAACCATTTACTTACTTTTCCCTGCCTCAGTAGCAATAACATTTTCTCCTCTACCAACCGGGGGTAAAGTAAGGCTTTGTAAAAGCGCAGCAACTGGTCGTCACTGATATGTGTGCGGTCGAAGTACATCAGTCATCGCGCCTGGTACCAGCCAGGCTATTCATAATGCCAGAAACCACTGTCAGCACAAGGCTGAACAGCAATGCCCATATAAATCCATCCACCTTGAATCCGGACACCAGCGAACTGGCCATCATAATAATGATCGCATTGATAACCAATAGGAATAGCCCTAATGTAATGATGGTAACAGGTAATGTCAACAGTACTAAAATAGGTTTTACCAGCAGGTTCAGTATTGCCAATACAATAGCCAGTACCAGGGCGGTAATGAAGCTGTTAATATACACACCGGGCAATACATAAGCTGTAACCATGGCTGCGATGGCGCTAATTAACAGGCGGATCAGGAAATTCATACAGATAAATTTGAATGAAAGGTAACGAAATTACAGAAATGCATCGCTTTCCCTGTAAGCCTTTATCAGTGCTACCTCACCTTCTTTTCCGGGGTTGGCATTGCCGTGCTCCATACCGAGTACGCCCTTATATCCCTTTGTGTGTAAATGTTTGAAGATGTTCTTGTAATTGATCTCGCCGGTAGTGGGTTCTTTTCTACCAGGGTTGTCTCCGATCTGAATATAGGCGATTTCGTCCCAGCACAGGTCCATGGTAGGTATCAGGTTGCCGGTATTGCGCTGCATGTGGTAGATATCGTAAAGTATTTTGCAACTGGGGCTATTTACTGCTTTGCATACCATATAGCTTTGTTCTGCTGTACGGAGAAAGAGGTCTGCATTGTCGCTCAGGGGCTCCAGCACCATCACGAGGCCCTGTGGTTCAAGAATGGCGGTACCGAGGCGAAGTGCTTCGATGACATTGCCGGTTTGTACGCCCATAGGTAGGTTGCGTTCAAAGTAGCCTGGTACGAAGGTGGCCCATTTGGCATTTACACGTTTGGCAGTTTCAAGTGCCTTGCGACATATTTTTACAAAGGTGTCCTTGAATTCCTGTTTGCCGGTGGTGAGGGAGGTTTTCCAGTTGTCTCCGCCGTCTATCACAAAAACGCCCATTTGCATACCCAGTTTCGCCAGCAGATTTCCGATCTTTTCCTGTTCTGCAACATCGCGGTTCATGAGACCATTGTCTTCAAAGGAACGGAAGCCCTGGTCGTACATAAATTGAATCTGGTCCAATACGTTGTTGCCCGCGCTGTTTTTAAACATGCCATCATGGGGCGCATAGTTCAGGTTAAAGGGTTTGCCTGCCTCCGGAGCCAGGGGGGCCGGGGCAATTGCGGCGGCGGTAGCAGCATTGAAAGCAAGGGTTGACAAACCTGCCAGGGTGCCCTGCTGCAAGAATTTTCTTCTTTCCATAACGTAATATTTATTGCATGAGATTACTAAATGTATAAAAAACATTGCTTTACCGCAATCGATTTAATAAATTCACTATCGATTCTTTAAACCGGTGTTATGAAAAACAAATTGCTTGTACTGTCTCTAGGCTGTATGATCACCCAAAGTGTGTCCGGCCAGGACAATAGTCCTCCCAACCAGTCCTATACGGCCACCCTTCCTGGTACGACTGTTTCTTTCAGGATGGTGGCCATTCCTGCTGGCTCGTTCAGCTGGGGGAGCCCTGTCTCGGAAAAAGGCAGGAAGGATGATGAAGGTCCCCGCCAGCAGGTACAAATCGGAGCATTCTGGATGGGCGCACATGAAGTGACCTTCGATGAATACGATGTGTACTCGGATGCAGAAAAGGACAAAACCCCCATTCCTGATGGTATGACCCGGCCCAGTCCGCCATATATTGACCTGACCCTGGGTATGGGCAAGCAGGGTGGCTTTCCGGCAAACAGCATGAGCCAATACGGTGCATTGAGCTACTGTCGCTGGTTGTATGTTAAAACCGGGATCTTCTACCGCCTGCCTACAGAAGCAGAATGGGAATATGCCTGTCGTGCAGGAGCTGCTACAGCTTATCCTTTTGGTAAGGATAGCAGCAGTTTAAAACAGTACGCCTGGTATGCTGACAACAGTGGTGGCAAGTACCACAAGGTAGGAGAGTTGCAACCCAATGCCTGGGGGTTGTACGACATGCTGGGCAATGTAGCAGAATGGACCCTGGACCAGTATGATGTACATTACCTGGAACAGGCGCCTGACAAAGATCCATGGAAGCAACCTACTTCCAGAACACCCCGTAGCATCAAAGGGGGCAATTACCAGGATAATGCGACACAACTGCGTAGTGCGGCCCGCCTGAAATCTGATCCGGATTGGAACAGACGTGACCCTCAGATACCCAAAAGCAAGTGGTGGAATGCCGATGCGCCTTTTATCGGATTTCGCATTATCCGCCCTGTAAAGCAACCTACGAAAGAAGAAGCCGAGCAGTTCTTTGCTGACGTGCTGGATAAATATATTGGTTCCAGATAACATGCTAAAACACTCACTATCATGCAAAAAAAAGAATTCCACTCAGGTCGTCGTGACTTTGTCAAACAATCCTCGCTTTTGGCAGGAGGACTATTAACCCTGCCTTTAATCAGTCAGGCCAATTTTTTCTCAGGCGCCAATGACGTCATTAAGATCGCTATGATTGGCTGCGGAGGCCGTGGCACAGGTGCTGCGGTACAGGCACTGAGCACAAAACAGAATGTACAACTGGTGGCAATGGCCGACGCTTTTGCTGACAGGTTGAACGAAAGCTATGAAAATATAAAAGGGGAGGTGGGTGATAAACCTGGCCGATTGAATGTAAAAGAGGAACATAAGTTCGTCGGCTTCGATGCTTACCTGAAAGCGATTCCACTGGCTGATGTGGTGATACTCGCCACCCCTCCGGGTTTCAGACCTATTCACTTTGAAGAAGCGGTAAAGCAGGGCAAGCATATCTTCATGGAAAAGCCTGTAGCTACTGATCCTGCAGGTATCAGGAGAGTATTGGCCGCTGCAGAAATAGCGAAGGCAAAGAAACTGAATGTGGTAGTCGGGTTACAACGCCGCTATCAGAACTCTTACAGAGAGTTGTATAAACGTGCGCAGGACGGTATCATCGGGGATATTACTTCGATGAATGTGTGGTGGAACCAGGGAGCACTGTGGGTAAAACCCCGCAAACCGGAATATACAGAAATGGAGTACCAGATGCGCAACTGGTATTATTTCAATTGGCTCTGTGGCGATCATATCGTAGAGCAACATATTCACAATATAGATGTGGGCAACTGGTTTATGAATGATTACCCGGTTACCGCCGTAGGTATGGGTGGGCGCCAGGTACGCACAGGCAAAGAGTATGGTGAAATATACGATCACCATGCAGTAGAGTATCGCTTTGCAAATGGCGTAGCGATGAATAGCCAGTGCCGTCACTGGAAAGATAGCGCCAGTCGTGTAGATGAAGAGATCACAGGTACCAAAGGCCGCATCATCTGCGACAGGGCGGTGATACAGGATCACAAAGGAAAGGTGCTGTACCAGTTCGATAAGAAACAGGAGAACCAGCCATACCAGACAGAGCATGATGAACTCTTTGATGCAGTGGCACGCGGTGTATACAAGTACCAGGATGCAGAGCGGTCTGCAAAGACAACGCTCACGGCTATCATTGGCAGACTGGCTACTTACTCCGGGCAGATCATTCCTTTTGACCAGGCATTGAAGCTGGACCTGAACTTACAACCAGCCACCTATGCATTTGATGCAAAACCGCAATTACTGCCGGATACAGACGGAAATTATCCTGTAGCGAAACCTGGAGCTACCAGGTACGTTTAACTTTTTCGCATAGTCCGGGCCTTTAAAAGCCCGGACTATTTATTATATTGAAGCATGAGGAATTGCAGAATCTTATTTGTTGTCATGTTGCTGTTCTATTTGCAACACCCCGTATTTTCGCAGTACACTAAAATTCAAACCTGGTCGAAAAAAGAATTGCTAGCCAGCAAGGCGTTGAGACAGGCGAATGTAGGCATCAGCATCTATGAACCGGCTACTAATAAATACTGGTACAACTACCAGGAAGATCACTTCTTCACGCCGGCTTCCAACATGAAAATATTTTCCCTGTATACTGGTATGTTACTGCTGGGAGATTCTCTGCCTGCTATCAAATACCTGGATACTGATTCTGTGTTGTATGTACAGGGCACCGGGGATCCTGCCTTTTTGCATCCTGACTACACGTGGCAACCGGTCTTCCATTTGCTGCAGCAAACCAATAAGAAAATAAAAATTGTTCCGGCCATCAACGAAAATGCCCGCTATGGTTATGGCTGGTCATGGAATGATTATGCAGATTACTATCAGTCAGAACTAAATGAATGGCCGATGTATGGCAACGTAGCCAGACTACGTCATCATGGAGATAGCTTATACATTGTTCCCAAAATGTATGAGCTCAGCACCCTGAAGGATAATAACCTCACCAAGCTGGATGTAAAAAGAGATGAGCTTAGCAACCGTTTTTCCATGGGCTACAACAGTACTATATATAAAGCGGAAGAAGAAGAAGTTCCTTTCATCACCGGTGGGGTGGAAGACCTTGCAGCCCGCCTGGAGGATACCCTGCACAAACCTGTATACATCGCAGCTCAGGCTCCTGCGGGTTTGCAACTCCTGCGCGGAATTCCGGCTGACTCGCTCTTCCTGCCTATGATGCATAGAAGTGATAACTTCTTTGCAGAGCAAACACTGATGATGTGTGCAAATAAACTCTTTGACACCATCAGCACAAAGCGCATGATCAGCTTTATGCTTGATCACTATTTAAAAGAATTGCCTGATACCCCTAACTGGGCGGATGGCAGTGGCTTATCACGCTACAACCTGTTCTCTCCGAGAGACTTCGTGTATGTACTTTCCAACATGTACAAAACATATCCTACCGCACGTCTTTACAGCCTGTTTGCAACAGGAGGAAAAGGTACGTTGAAGAACTATTATAAAGAGCAGTTTGTACATGCAAAAACAGGTACGCTGACAGGCGTTGTAGCACTGAGTGGATACCTCGTAACTAAGAAAAATAAGACACTGGTATTCAGTGTGCTTGTCAACAATCACAACAACAGCGCCACTGCCGTACGACGGGAAGTAGAACATTTCCTGACGCAGGTATATGAGAGCTATTGATTTTTTAATGAATAGCTGATCAGGCGAATGGTATCCGTGGCGGCATCTTTTTCAATGAATCCTACACTATCTGCATAGAAGTAATTGCCCACGGTACCGAGGCTATATGCTTTCCCTTCAATAATCAGGTAGCTGTCCTGCTGGATGCCTATAACTTTTGAGTAGGTATTACCCAGAACGGTTTTAGGGGTGGCTTTTTGGATGATGTGATAATCCAGTAGTCCGGTTTCCGGGTTCCCGGAAAAGGTTGTGGCTTTCACTGTATCGGACCATTGACCGTTTAGCGGCAGATAGTCATACAATACCGGGCGAACAGCTGCCGGGTGATAGGAGGTGGCGGAAGTGTAAGCTGGTTCATAATAATAGAAAATACCCTGGCTATAACGCATATATTGTTTGTTATAACCATCACTCTGAATGAGATAGGTATTACCCTGGATAAGGGTATCGCCAATGACGGTCAGGGAATAATAAAATGTATCTGTCGCTGTATTGTACATGTAATTGTAAACAGCCCCTTTTGTATAGGGAGCATAATTGATCACTTCCGGCTCGCTTACAGAATCTACAGGTACTTCAGGCATTCCCTCCAGGCTATACTCTTTTTTACACGCTACAGTAAGGCACAGCACGATGATAACGGGTATAAAAACCCTAATAAGAGATGGCATAGATTATCAATCTTTTTATAGTTGGCAATCGGTCGCAGAGGATAGTTATCCTAACTAACGTAAATAAATAGCAGGTAGATTTTTTAAGGAGTACAAATATCCAGATTCCCTGATATTATATCGGCACTGGTATACCCACTATAGGGACCAATTTCTTTCTGAAAAACGAGGTTACCACAAGGGTCGGTGAGGATGAGAATTAATGGTTGATTGGCGGCTACTCTGCCCAGGTAGCGGCCATCGGAGTTGGTATAACTATAAGTAGGATAGAAGTCAATTTTGGTTGAAATGGTCGTGAGCAGTTTACCGGCTGGTGCACCCACCTGTTTCAGGATATTAGCATCCAGCGTCACCAGAGAATAGGTCGTGGCAAATAGCCATCGGGTGCCTTTCCGGATATTGCCGGTATAGTCATTTCCTTGTTTATACCCCAGTGTTTCCTGTTTCCAGTATCCGCTGATGGTGTCAAGGTAGAAGAGACCAATTTGTGCAGGAGCGCTTGCCCGGTAAGGACCTGGAATGGCCATGGTAATATTCACAAGGTGCTCACCATCCGGATGCAACGCCACATTGTTGGTATCAAGCAGATCGACTGCCGCCTGACCATAAGAAATCAAACCAACTTCATTGCCGTTGTTATCAATTCCTCTCAGATCGCCAGCCATGCGGGTAGGCTGGTCCGGGTCCAATGGAGTGATATAATCTACGGCTACAGATACGGTCCCCGTATAGACCTGGTTATTGGAATTTTGAATCTGGTTGGGAGAGAACACGAGGTTCACACCTGTAAAACCAATATTCCCTACCGCACTACCGGAAAAGGAAGTTTTGAGATCCTTTGGCATCATTGTCAACTCCAGGTATTGCTGGCCGTAGGCATGCGCCATCAGGGTACGAAATCCGTTGATATAGCCATGTTTTTTGACGGAGATAATAGCAGCATTCGTATCGACCATAACATTGGACAGCGAAAAGTGGCCACTGGAATCAGATGTTGTGCTTAGATCACCACAGTATACCATTGCATTGGGAATGGGTTGCTGTGCATCATCTACTATCAGACCCTGAAATGAGGAAGGGGCAGTAGGCGGCACTTCTTGTGGATTGACTGCTTCGGAATGAATGGTCTTTTTACATGCAGCTGCGACCAACAGTAACAAAAAGGGGGACAATCGTAACCAGTACATATTATCAGTGGGAAAAGCGGGATTAGCTCTTCTTATAAAGTTATAGTAAATAATTGATTAACAATACATGAGGTTGACTAAGACCATATTAAGCAAAAAACCACTTCTGCCGTAGGCAGAAGTGGTTTTTTCGTGAAGTAGATAAACAAAAATCCCTTTATACTCCCAGGCTCCATCCCTGACGATAAGTTCTTTTTACGAACTGATTTGCCTCGTCAAAGTTGGTCACCTTCATATTTTTATTATCCCAGAGCAGTTTTACATAGCGGCCGGGATAGGTGGTTTTCCCATTTGCTTCCTTGCGGATGTCAAAGCTTCTGATTGCCAGGTTGGCCATCAGCAATGCTTCCGTGAGCGGCCCTGCAATGGAGAAAGGAGAGGAGATCGCCTTGTCCTTATCACTGTTATAACCAGCGATAGCAGCATTTACCCACTGTACATAGTGACCTTCCGGTACGCGTGCATATTTCTGTGGTACCTTTACCTGTTCTGTGCGGCTGGTAGGCAGCAATTTGGGATCGCGGCCATAAGTACCACACATCATTTTACCTTTCGTACCGATGAAGATAGCGCCATTACCACCGTCGCCCATAATTTCATTAGGTCCCAGTTCTTCCGGTCTTTCAGGCTGGATACCACCGTCCATCCAGTGGAGGGTTACTTCCTTGCCTTTGTGATTTTCAAATTTCAGGATCACGTGAGATGATGGAGGGCAGCTCTCAGGGAAATAGCCTCTCTTGAATTCATCAACATATACGCTACCTACACTACATTCTACTGACTTGGGAGACCCCAGGCCCAGTATACGGAATGGAGGTTCGATGATGTGGCAACCCATATCGCCGAGGGCTCCGGTACCATAATCCCACCAGCCACGCCAGTTGAACGGAACGAGTTTATCAATGTAATCTTTGTAAGGAGCAGTACCTAGCCATAGGTCCCAATCCAGTTCTGCCGGAACGGGTGCTTTCATATCTGACCAGGGAATGCCTTGTGGCCATACAGGTCTGTCGGTATAGCAATATACGGTGTGTACATCGCCAATAGTGCCGGCATCGTACCATTCACGCAGTTGGCGTACGCCATCGCCGCTGGAACCCTGATTTCCCATCTGGGTAACCACCTTGTACTTTTTAGCAGCTTCGGCAAGCATGCGTGCTTCGTAGATGTCGTGGGTGAGGGGCTTTTGCACGTAAACGTGTTTGCCCAGCTGCATGGCAGCCATAGCAGCAACAGCATGCTGGTGATCTGGTGTGGATACCGTCACAGCATCTATGTTCTTATGCTCCTTATCGAGCATCTCTCTGAAGTCTTTGTAAAACTTAGCCTTTGGAAAGCGCTTTACACTATTTGCTGCACGACGGGTGTCTACATCGCAGAGATAGGCAATGTCAGAAGGGCCTTTTGCTATTTCCTCCAGATCGCTTTCTCCTTTTCCGCCAACACCAATACCGGCAACACGCAGGCGGTCACTAGGTGCAATGAAGCCTTTTCCACCTAATACATGACGAGGCACGATCATAAATCCAGCAGCGGCAAGTGCGCCATCTTTCAGAAACGATCGGCGGGAGACCTGACTTCCCGGGGTGTTTTTTTCGTGGACCATATTAACAATGTTTAGTTAGTTGAGACTGATTTTATTACCATATCGTGGATCGCTATTTGCGTCTTATACGGATTTAAATTATAAATTTATTTTTAAAGAAAGAAGGTAAAATATAGCAATGGCATACATCATCGGAGTAGATATAGGAACCAGCAGTGCCAAAGTGATTGCAGTAAAGGAAGACGGGAGCGTAAAGGCGCACTGCCAGCAGGAATACACTATCCGGCAATCCAGGCCTGGATATAGTGAACAGGACCCGGCTTTTATTCTGGCTGCTGTGAAAAGTGGGATCAGAAGCGTAGCGACTATAATGAAGGCAGCGCCGGCTGCTATATCTTTCAGTAGTGCCATGCACAGCGTGATGATCATGTCGGAACAGGGTGAAGCCCTGACCCCACTAATCATCTGGGCCGACAACAGGAGTGAGCAGGTGGCAGACAAGCTGAGAGGCACCGTGCAGGGGAAGAAAATTTATGAACAGACGGGTACGCCTATCCATGCTATGAGTCCACTCTGCAAGATCATATGGTGGAAGGAAAATGAACCGGAATTATACAAACAGGCAGCCTGTTTTGTCGGCATCAAAGAGTACATCTTCTATCATTTCTTTGGCAGGTACATCACCGATCATTCCATTGCCTCTGCTACGGGGCTTTTTAATATTCACGAATTGTGCTGGAATACGGATTCGCTGACACTGGCCGGCATCACAGCACAGCAACTGCCGGAAGCGGTGAGCAGCGATACCATCATCACTGGCTTAGACCCTGTCATTGCAGCAGAGCTGAATATCCCAGTGGATACACAGTTCATAGCCGGCGCCAGTGATGGCTGTCTGGCACAGCTGGGCAGTAATGCCCTCGATGCGGGCCATGCCTCACTGACAATCGGCACCAGTGGCGCCGTGAGAATGGCTATACCCAATGCCATGACGGATCAGTATAACCGGTTGTTTACTTACATTCTGACCCCGGGGCATTTTGTAATAGGAGGTGCTATTAATAATGGAGGTGTATTGCTTCAATGGTACCTGGATAAATTTCTGCAGACAGGTATGCAAATAGACGCCGGTTTACAACAGGCTTTCGCAACTCCTGCGGGTGCAGCAGGTGTGATCTGTCTGCCATATCTGCATGGTGAACGGGCGCCTGTATGGGATGGACATGCAAAGGGGGCTTTTATTGGGATACAACCGCAGCATACCCAATGGCATTTTATGAGAGCGATACTGGAAGGGATGGCTTATGGTTTACTAAGTATTACCAAAGCTTTGGAAGAAACGACCGGGGAGGTAAAGAAGATCTCTGTGAGCGGAGGGTTTACCGCCTCAAAGGAATGGGTGCAACTGCTGGCAGATATATTTCAGCAACCTATGTATATGACGAAGGAGAGTGATGCATCTGCGATGGGAGCTGTGATTCTGGCAGCGGGGGCAATAAAATTAAAGATTACCCTTACAGCTCAGGAGGAAATCGTCTTTGAGCCGGATACGAACAAAGCGGAGCTATATCAAAAAGCTTATGACGTCTATATAAAATTATACGAGGCATTAAAGCCGGTATTCCCTATAATGTAAAACGTCATGCCGGAAGGCATGACGTTTTTAGTTTTCTTCTCAACCGCCGAACATCTTAGCGAGGTCCGTTAGTTTAAATGATATATAAGTGTACTTCCCGCCGGGTGCTGCATTTGGCATAGCGCAGGCAAAAAGCTCATCTATAATATTCTGCATTTCTTTTGTGGTCAATGATTTGCCGGAAGGTATCGCATTGTTTCTCGCCATCGATCTCACGAGTTGTTCCCGTTTGTTGACCTTCAGCTCACTGCTATAGTGTTTGAATTGTTCCAGCAGCCCTTCGATACTAGCCTGTTCGTTACCGCTCTGGATATCGGCAGGGGTACCTCTTACTACAAAGGTATTGTTGCCAAATGGTTCCAGGTCGTATCCCAGTACCTGCAGGTCAGGGAGCATTTCGCTGATCAGGGCAGCATCGGCAGGGGGCAGTTGCAAGGTCTGTGGGAACAGGCTTTGCTGGGCTGGCATCGGCGTTTCCTGCAATGCACGGAGGTAGCGTTCATAGAGAATGCGCTCATGTGCAGCCTGCTGATCGATCAGGATAAAACCTGACTTGATCTGCGAGAGGATGAACTGCTGATGTACCTGTACGGGTACCTTTTGATCGATGGTATTGTCCTGCCAGCGTTCGTCAATTACAGAGGCGGTAGAAGACCTGCTTTCGAAGCCCACAGCTGGTAAAGGCTGTGTCAGGGTGTCTTCATCACGCTCTTCTCTGCTATAGGAATCGGAGGATTTGCCAATATCGTAGAGGTCTTTCCAGTGCTTCAGGTTACTGCTGCTCTTATCGATCACATGTGCCTGATTGGCCTGGGTAAACGTTTTGTAGAGTGAGGAGGTTGCGGACTGTTCCTGGCGCTCAGCAGTAAACGGCTGGCTCACGGCATCCAGGTGCTGTATTTCGGGATCCAGTTCGAAGTTGAGGGTAGGCATCACATTGAATTGTGCCAGTGCGTGCTTGACAGCTGACTGTACAAATGCATACATCACCTTCTCGTCATCGAACTTGATTTCCTGTTTGGTTGGATGTACGTTGATATCCACATGCCCCGGATCGAGGTCTATAAACACAACGTACAATGGAAAGCTATCTGCCGGGATCATATCGGCAAAGGCCGTCATGATCGCATGGTTTAGGTAAGGGCTCTTGATAAAGCGGTTGTTGACAAAGAAGAACTGGTCGCCCCTGGTCTTCTTGGCTGCATCCGGTTTACCTACAAACCCGTGAACGTCCATGTAATCGGTACTTTCCTTTACACTCACCAGCTTTGAATTGTAGTGCTGGCCGAGGATGGCAATGACACGCTGCTTCAGGGATCCTTTTTCAAGGTAGAAGAGCTGTTGTGTATTGTTCAGGAGTGTAAACTGGATTTGTGGGAAAGCCATGGCTACACGGATGAACTCATCTACGATGTGTCTCATCTCGGCGGCATTGCTTTTCAGGAAGTTACGTCGGGCTGGTACGTTGAAGAACAGGTTCTTCATTGCAATAGAGGTCCCTTCCGCCGTTTGGCAGGGTTCCTGTTTCCTGACGGCACTATTGTCGATCTCGATATAAGTACCTATGTCTGTACCGCGCATACGGGTCTTTAATTCGACCTGCGATACGGCAGCAATTGAAGCCAGTGCTTCACCCCGGAAACCCATCGTCCTGATCTGGAACAAGTCTTCAATGGTCTGGATTTTAGAGGTGGCATGCCTCTCGAAACACATGCGGGCATCTGCTTCACTCATTCCTTTACCATTATCAATTACCTGTACCAGTTCCTTTCCGGCATCCCGGATGATTAGTTGAATTTCCGTTGCACCAGCGTCCACCGCATTTTCCAGCAGTTCTTTAACTGCTGAAGCTGGCCGTTGGATCACCTCACCTGCTGCGATTTGATTGGCTATGTTGTCTGGTAATAGATTGATAATGTTCGCCACGTATAATGTGCCTTTATGCTGTAAAGTTAGGAAAGTTTACTGTTGATTCCGGAGGCGGGGATAAGATGCTGGCAAAATGTGAACTAGCGTTTTGCCATTCCCCCAAGGTGCTGTATTGACGGGTGTTTCAGCGCTTTGTGGATAGTGTGGATATGTTATTAACATTTCTACCTTGTTAACAAGACGTTAATCGCCGTGATTTTCAGCCATCTACTGAGGGAATCTGATAATTTTGATCCTCGCAGTATAAAAAGTATTGAATAAGGGAAAAAACCTGCATATGGAAGACGAAAAAAAGAGTGATGTATATTCCCGGACGGCTACCAACAAGGTGAGTCTGACTAACGAAGAATGGCAAAAGCGCTTAACTCCCGAAGTGTACCACATCGCAAGAGAGAAAGGCACAGAATGGGCTTTTACAGGAAAATACTGGAATTCAAAAGATAATGGCGCTTACTATTGTGCCGCCTGCGGCAACCCTTTGTTCATATCCGATGCTAAGTTTGAGAGCAGCTGCGGCTGGCCCAGCTTTTTTGAACCGGTAACTAAAGGCAGCGTAATCTATGCCCCGGACAACTCTCACGGTATGCACCGGACAGAAGTCATGTGTGGCCGCTGCAAAGCTCACCTTGGACACGTATTTGACGATGGTCCTCCACCAACAGGCTTACGCTATTGCATTAATTCTGTCATCCTCGACTTCGAAGACGACAAGCAGTAAATATTTACATACAGGGAAAGGACTGACTGAAGAACCTTTGGTCAGTCTTTTTTGTTGGCATAATTCAACTACGACAGATAAGGCTGCAACTCGTTGACATAAGATGTAGGTTCGAACTCGATGATTTCATACAGCGCCAGCTGGAATTTATCCAATGGATCTTCGCTCATGATTTCTTCCACTTCTTTGCGGCTCCCGGCTTTACATATGATCAGGCCACCGGATTTAGGTTTCCTGCGACCTGCCAAAATGAATTTACCACTCTTGTAGTATTTGTCTAGAAATGCTCTATGCTGCTCCATATAGTGTTCTATGGCAGCGACAGGTCTGATATATTGTAACAGGATGAGGTACATGATAGCGTGTCAATAATAGGATTTAGTGATCATGATTGGAAACCTTTGTGCAAAGGTATAAAACTATTGCAGCATTTAATTTTATAATACTCAATATAAATGAATGGATTGTGATATCCCTGAAAACAGCCACATATCTCGAAAAGCTGTAACTTAATATTATCCCCTCATAGCTTTACTAACGAAAAACAAAGTATTTTAGCGTCCAGTATATCATTATTAATTTCAGATCCCCTTTTTATGACAAAGATGTTTTCCAAAGTTTTGTTAACTGCTGTAACAGCGGCAGTTATGTTGTCTGCATGTTCGAAGGTTCCTGATCAAAGCAAATATATCCCCAAAACCGCAGGCGTGGTGTTGAGCATCAATAGCAAGCAGATCACTAATAAACTAGTGACCAATGGTCTTACTATGGAGAAAATGTTTTCCGCATTGCAGGACCAGGATACCAGCAATCCTGCTATGAAAGCATGGAAAGATGCAGAAAACTCGGGTGTAGACCTGCAGAATAATTTCTTCGTATCGGTTGTATTCAACAATAGCCAACAGTCTTACGTAACCCTCACCGGGGGGCTGAAAGACGCTGGCAAGTTCGAAGCTTACCTGAAAAAGAACCTGCCAAACTTCACCATGAAAAAGAAAGATGACTTCCAGTACGTTTGGGAAGCTGATCAGGATGCTGTGATCGGCTGGACCAAAGAAACTGTGATCTACATCCGTGGTGTAGATGCCAATAAGCTGAAGAATGGCGGTCTTCCGGGTGGTATGCCAGGTGGCATTCCAGGCGGTGGTTTCGATGAGGATGAGGACGACAGCAGTGCTGTAGACAGCGCTGTAGCGACTCAGGTTCGTTTCCAGACACCTGATGCCGAAGCAACCTGGGTAGCAGAAGCTGATCACCTCTTCCACCTGAAGAAAGATGAATCGGCAGCAGACATCACTGCATTCCATGACCTGCTCAAGAACAATGCTGACCTAAGCGTATATGTAAATCCAGAACCCATGTATGCTTCACAGGGTGCAGCGATTCCTGCAAACCTGAAAAAGCTGCTGGAAGGTAGCTACTATACCGGTGGTGTAAACTTCGAGAAAGGTAAAGTAGTGATGGAAGGTGTATCATATGCAGGCAAAGACCTGTCTGATATCTACAAGAAATATGGTAAAACAGAAGCAGACGTGAAGCTGTTGGAACAATATCCTTCTGACAATATCCTTGGCTTTATGGTATATGGTTTCGACTTCCGTATGCTGGGCGATATCGTAAAGGCAACAGGTCTGGATGGTATGGCGAATATCAGTCTCCGTATGTACTCCGGCAATCAGAACCTGACACTGGATGATATCCTGAATGCTTTCAACGGCCAGATGTTCTTTGCAGCTTCTGACCTGAATGTCAGAAAAGCACCAAGCACCATAGTAACAGGTGATTCTGTAACCAGAACTGATCTGAAATGGGTGTTTGCGATGAAAGTTGGAGATAAGGCTGCTTTTGACAAAGTAATCAGCACACCAGCCCTGCAGACATTCGTGACCAAAAAAGGTGATAAATATGTACTGGCAGACATGATGCAGCAACCAGGTATGCCTGCCCTGTCTATCGACGATAAACTGATTGCTGTGGCTAACGACCAGCCTACACTTGATGCTTACCTGGGTGGTAAAGGCAAGGTCGGTGGTCTGGACAATAGCTTCGTAAGCAAGATCAAAGGCAACCCAATGGGTGCTTATATCAACTTCGAAAAGATTGCAGCTGCGATTCCTGTAAACGATATTCCTGCAAATGGTCAGGCAATCGCCGGTCAGGTAAAAGATCTGCTGAAAGATGCGACTGCTGTTACCCATCCTTTCGATGGTAAGTCACAGCGTTCTGAAGTAGTACTGAATTTCAAGAAGGATGAGAATAGCCTGGTTCAACTGGTGAATCTTGGTACTAATGTAGCCCGGATTGTACATGAAGAAAAGAAGGCAGATACATCTGTAGTATACTAAACGGCACAGAAATTTTAAACCAAAAGATCATCCTGTTCCGAAGAAGCAGGATGATCTTTTGGTTTAATAAATATTTAATCGCAACATGCAGTTACAATTAGAAAATCTGGTTCCCATTCCTCTCAGGGATAAAATCCTGCAGCGCAATTCGGACATTTGGAATCAGGCCGTTACATTCACTCCTGGTAGTTTTGCCAAAATCAAGGCACCATCGGGCACAGGCAAAACCACGCTGGTCCACTACCTGTACAACATCCGGAACGACTATAGCGGCAGGGTGCTGGTAGATGGTCAATCCTGGGATGCCTACAAGAAAGACCAGATAGCCCGTATGCGGCAGCAGCAGATCAGCGTCGTCTTCCAGGATCTCCGCATCTTTGAACAACTCACCGCACAGGAAAATATAGAGCTCAAAAGAGTGATGCTACCCAATCCATACTGTACCGCCGAAAAGGTGGCAGAAATGGCAGCCCGCCTGAGCGTATCCCATATCCTGAACCAAAGCGGCAAAACACTTTCTTACGGAGAACGTCAGCGTATCGCCATCATCCGTGCACTGGTACAACCATTTGAATGGCTCATTATGGATGAACCCTTCAGCCACCTGGACGATGCGAATGCACAAAAGGCTGCTGATCTGATCGCAGAAGAATGCCGCGCCCGCAATGCCGGATTTATTTTAACAGACCTGGACAATGACAACAGGTTTGCCTACGACATACATTTCAATCTATGAAGCAATCGTTTTTTGGCTTACTCAAAAAGATCATTCAGACGGGCATAGGCAAGGGCCGCCTGATTATGGCTACTACCGGTCTGGGTATCGCCATGTTACTGTTGTTGCTGGCCATACAGATGCATACAGACTTTGATCAGTTGCTCTACAACCAGCAAAATCAGAATGAAAGCGTAGACTTCCTCGTCATCAACAAAAAGATCACGAACGATATGATGGGGCAGTCGGAAAAAAGTGAGTTCACCCCACAGGAAATAGCCGATATCAAAAAGCAGCCATTCACTGCTGCCTTTGGCTTTATTACTTCTAATCAGTACAAGGTTTCCGCCGCTGCTCCCGGGGATCTGCACTTCTATACCGAAATGTTTTTCGAGGCCGTACCAGATACCTTCATCGATGTAAAGAGTGAAGACTGGAAATGGCAGCCAGGTGATAATACCATTCCCATCATCCTGCCAAACGACTTCCTCAATTTATACAACTTCGGCTTTGCTCTGAGCCAGGGATTACCACAAATTTCCCCTGAAACCATCAAAGCACTCCCGATGAAAATCACGATTTCAAAAGGGCTGCTTACGCAGGAATTTACAGGTAGGATCGTTGGCTTTTCAGATAGAATTTCTTCCTTCCTCGTTCCCGGTAGTTTCATGGATTGGGCGAATGGAAAGTTTGGCAATGGACAGACGGCTTCTCCCAGCCGTGTGATCATTAAAACAAAAGATCCTTCCAATCCAGTACTGGTCAAATACCTGGAAGATAAAGGATATAGCACCAACCAGGATAAACTCAAATACAGCAAAACCAAAGTGATCCTGCAAACCATTGTATCTGTAATTGGGTTTTTTGGTTTGATATTACTGCTCTTTGCACTGTTAGTGTTCAGTATGTTTATACAGGTAGTGATTGCGAGCTGCAAGAGAGAGATACAACTGCTGGTAACCTTAGGTACTGCACCACGACAACTGCAGCGATACCTGATGCGACAATTCGTGCCTTTGTATATATTTACAGCGATCATTGCGCTCGTATTGATTACGGTATTGCAATGGAAAGCAGCTGGTATACTTGCGGGTATGAAGCTATTTGTATCTTCATGGATCAGCCCAGGCACCGCTGGTGCAGCTGTACTTGTGATCATACTTGTTTACATTGTGAACCTGTGGAGTGTGAAGCGATATATCAACGAGATCAGTTAATTCAATTTATTCTTCTAACACATAAAATGCAAGTTGAACATGTTTGTACACGTTGTAAATTTTTATCTGAAAGCAGATCTTTCGGCAGCTGATATCAAAACATTTGAAGAAGGTGTAAAATCCCTCAGTGCTGTGGAAACCCTCGTGACGTACAATGTAGGAAAACCTGCAGATACTGACAGACCAGTGATCGTTAAGGATTACAGTTATTGTCTGCTCACCGTGTTCAATGACGAGGCAGGGCACGACACCTATCAGGTACATCCTGTACACCTGGCATTCGTAGAAAACTGCAAACACCTGTGGGAAAAGGTAGTGATCTTCGATTCAGTATCTTTCTAAAAACAGCGCCAGCTACATCATTTAAAAGGGTATTGATCTTTGTATCAGTACCCTTTTTCTTTGCTGATCACCGAACGGTGTGGCATAATAAAAGTTTCTTTCACCTGCTGTGATTGTAGCAGGTAAGGGGTGAACAATAAGCCTCTTACAAAAATGTATATAATGCCTCCCAGTTCCGCCGTTTCCCAGCTTGTTTTGTATAGATAATGTGATAACCCTGTATCTATCACATTGAAAAGGAGGGTACTCACCATAAAATACACCATTGCATTCGGAAATGTATCCCTTCGATTGAGGAATAATGCAATCAGCAGTACGCTATATACAAAGAAGAATAATGCTGCTACCATCCGGAGTATAAACCAAAACTCCAGGAAGGAGGTGTTGCTGATGATATTGGTAGCCTTGCTAAGCTGCACCCATGCTTTAAAACTAAAAAAGTCATTGTTGAAAATGGCCTGCAACATGGCCAGTGGTGTGAAGAATACAAAGAAGGCAATGATAAACAGGAACCCTCTTAGTTCAGCTGGTATCAGCACATCCTGCACCGGATAGATCGTATATTGGTTATACTTCCATGCCAGCCGTGCAAAGAAGGCGAGGAAGAAAATAGCGAGTGTCAGTGTCACCCAGTTCAGCGTATTATCAGTGGGTGTCGTTGTCGATATTGGATCATCCGGAGACCAGAAAAGACTGAAAGAAATAACATCATCCATTTTATTCCTGTCGCTTTCATACTGCGCTAAGTAATCGACTGGAATATTGTCCTGAAAAGTTTTGAATGTATAATGCAATGTCACATGCCTGCCTTCTACTGTAGGTGTAAATGAAAAGGCATAATAAGCATTACTGATCCTGACTTGTTCATTGCTTAAATACCATTCTATCGGCATATCCATATCAATAGTATAATCCAGTGAATAAGGATAACGCATAGACAATGGTGAATGCGATTTACTATTTTTCTTTTTGCTTAGCTTCGGTAATGCTTCCTGTAGAATACCCGCTGTCACAGGAATTTCGAGTTGTCCCGGTTCTTCTGTATCATTCTTCCAGGGTTCTTCCAGTTGATACTGTTCTATTACACTGAATTGATTCCTGATAGGGTTATCGATCGTTTTCAGTGCAGAATCAGTGTGTAATTCTCCATAAATATTCTTGTAGTAATCGAGATAGGATTTTTCCTGATCTTTCATACTGTTGTTGGCAAATACATCGCGTTGCTGATCGGCAAATCGCAGGGTGTATACACTGTGAACAGTGAGGGTTCCTTTTTTGCTTTTGGAATCAGGTAGTGTAAAGTGCTCTTTAATTGTCTGCGTGCCTATGTTATACTGTGGTATATTGGTGAGTTTATCACTGCCATCAGTTTTGATAATCAATGCCTGTTGATAATCAGGTATTGAATGCTCACTCAATGGTCCGCGCTGATAACTAATAGTAGGATCTATCCAGAAACTGCTGTCTTCCAATTGTGCATACACAATTACGTGATTGAACATAAAAGGAGAGGGCAGATAGTCTGATACATGGGCCTTCAGATAGGTATTGGTATAAGCCATGCTGGCGTTGATACCATTCGCCTGCAAAAGGGTGGTAAGTAGTAGGGATTTGTCTTTACAATCACCGAAGCGTTGGTCTAAAATCTTGTCGGGGCTGTTGGGTCGATGGGAATATTCACCCATTTCAATACCCATGTATCGAATGTCGTCCTGCACAAAGCGCATGGCGTTTTGGAGATACAATGTTTTGTCGTTGCCGGATTGCTTTTTCAGTTCAGCAATCCTTGCCTGCAGGCGTGCGCCGGGAGCGGGAGGTGTGTTGATCTTTGCACCCCAGTTGATGATTTCTGACCATGATTTGTACTCACTGGCTTGTACAAAAGGTATGGTGGTATACCATTCCGGTGCGTTGTCATCTTCATCAGCAGGCATCACATCTGCAATCTTCCATTCATACAATTGCATGTCGTTCCAGCTACTTTTTGCCGGCAGGCGTGCACCATTAAAAGCTTTGAAGTGGATGTCCCTTTTCGGTGCTGCGATGAGCGCTTTGTAATAGTTGACGATGGGATCGTAAGACGTGAAGTAAAATGTGTTGGCGTATTTGTGTTCGAAGATAGGATTCGCACCTTCGAGTGTGTAAGCGTATTCGATCTGATCGCCTTTGCGTACATCTTCGAGAATGTAGTAAGCTGTGAAGGTGCCGCTGTAAATAAACCTGGAGAGGTCCTCTTCCTTTTGGAGGAAGCGAAAGCGGGATGGATCCAGTTTGGTGATCACCTGACCATTGCGGTGGATGACCAGCTGGTGAAAGTGTAATTTTTCATAAGTAGGATCGTATTCCACAGAGATCTCTGCACCATTCTGAATACCTGCTTCCGATACAATCTGTCTGATAATATGCCTGTACACTGCGTTTTTCTCTGCCTGGTGTTGTTCTTCCAGCAGGAGTAGAAAGTAGCCGTTGCTCACTTCTCTTGCATCTGGTGCCTTGCCGAGGTCTGGCTTGTAAGGAGCCAGCCAGTCGGGCGTGGGTGATACAGCGAAGTTTTTTTGGGCCAGAAGGCCAGCTGGCACTGCGAACAGGGATATTATCAGCAGAATGAATCGCATATAGGAATTAGTTATTCTCGACAGTGAGGGCATACACCGCAAAGGATGCCAGCCAGTGTTCACCGGCGTAATCGCCGCTGGCTACATGTGGAATAGCAGCTTCCAGGTGCTGGTTGGCCAGTGCCTGAATGGCGGCACTATTCTTTCCTGCATGACGGGCAATACCGTAGAGGCACCATGCACGGCTCAGGTTCAGACCATCCAGGTGTACCAGTTTACCATCGGTACGGTCCTTTACCTGTGCTATAGGAAACAGCGTGATATTTTTAGCAAACAGTCCTGGCAGGAATTCCTGTATCCAGGCCTGGTATTGTGCAGCTGGCAGTATTCTCCACATCAGGTCTGCTTCTTCCAGGCATGGAGAGAGAAAGTCGTAGCCGCCTGGTTCATAACTGACAGGTCCGTTTTTGTCCGCCAGATAGAAACGGGTGGCAGCTGCTTTAATCGCATCCTGCAATGGCTGATCTTTCGCCGTTACTGCATAATCCCATGCCAGGCAAAGGCCGAAGGCCAGGTTAGTATGTTCACCTACGCGGATGGGATACATAAGTTTTCCGAGGAAGTCGATGTAGGCTTTGGAAAACTGGGTAGCCAGTGGTTGTACGTTGGCGGCCAGTTCCCTGCCTTCAGGGGAGTTCCAGGTAAGCAATTCTCTTTGCAGTTGTAGCAGCCAGCTCCAGCCATAGATGCGTTCAAAACCTTTGTTCTCTTTGTTGGTAAACAGTTTTTGTTCCTGCTGAATGTGTTCAGCAGTGAGGTTTTGTTGCAGTTTGGTCAGAATCAGTTCGTGCTGTGGCAGGGTAGGGAAGGATTTGAGTAATCTTACCAGCATCCAGTGGCCATGCACGCTGCTGTGCCAGTCGTAGCAACCATAAAAGGCAGGATGGTAATTCCGCGGGTTGGTCACCAGTGAGGTATCGGTAAATACCACACCAGTTTTGTACGGAAACTCCAGCTGCATACATTTCAATGGCAGTTTGGATAGATGGGCAGCACCATCGATGGTGAGTTCCAGGTGACCCGCGCTGTTGTGCGTATAGAGCGGCTGTTGTGCAAAGGCAGTAGACATAAAAGTACTGATTAAGAGTGCACCCAATATGATGGTCTTCTTCACGTGTTATCTGTTAAGCAGTAGTTTGAAATAAAAGGATGGTTTGGTGAGTCGCTTGCGCAGGTCTACCTCATAGAACATACAGGAGAGGAGTTCCTGCAGTTGTTTGTTGCGGCTGCTCACTTTCATGAGCGTGTTGAACAACCATGGGAAGCGGATCAGCTTTTGCAGGCGGTGACTCAGTTTCAGTTCAGGTCCCATCACACGGTATACTTCTGAATCATATTTGGCCAGTTGGGCAGCAGAGAAATTATTGGCTTGCAGGGCTTCGTTTGCCTGTATTGCAGCTAAGCGACCGGAGTAGAGGGCATTGCCGATACCTTCGCCGGTAAAGGGATCAATCAGGTAGGCAGCATCGCCAACCAGCATATAGCGTTCACCATGCAGTACACGCACTTTACTACCCAGCGGCAGACCATAACCTTCAATATTGCTGATCAGTTCTGCGTTTTTAAAGCGTTCTTTGAATACCGGATCATTTGCGATAATATCCAACATTTCCTTTTTCAGGTTGATCTTCTTTTTGCGTACTGCTTCGCTGAGAATACCAACGCCCACATTGGCTTCGCCATTTGGCAGCGGAAAGACCCAGAAGTAGCCTGGGAGCAGGCTTTTCAGGAAGTGCAGTTCTATGAAGTTGTCAGGATTATTGCCGCTTACGTTTTTGTAATAGGCACGGATCCCGGCTACGTAGTGATTCGGCTCCATGGTGATACCAGCTACTTCTTTAGTAAAAGAAGAGTGGGCGCCATTGGCAATGATAAGCAGTTTAGCTTTTACCTGGAACCCGCCTTTGTTGCCGCTTACGAGGTAGCCATCTTCCAGCAGTTCGTATTTATCAACGTTTACATTTTCGTATAAACTGATTTCTTTGCGACGTTTGATTTCGTCTACAAGGAAGTTGTCAAAGTCCATACGTTTGCACACATAGCCGATGGGCGTTTCCTTATGACCCTCATTCTGGCTGTTGTAGTCGGGGCGATAGCCCACATCCAGGCTATGACGGCCGGGCGATACGAAGGTAACACCCCAGCTGTTTACTTTGAATTCAGCCTCTTTGAGGCGGGTTGCAATGGCAGGGTCGATACGGTTAAGCGCCGTGATCACTTTTCCACTCAATCCATCTCCACAAACCTTATCACGGGGAAAAACAGCCTTATCTACTACTACACATTCAACGCCGAGTTGTGCAAGTTGCAGTGCTGCTGCGGCACCGCCAGGACCGGCACCGATAATACATACTTTGGTTTCCAACATGCTGTTGATTTAGGGTGTTAAGATAAAGAAAAGTGAAATATCTTCGCGGGCTAAAAATCATCCTACCATGTTTGATATGTTTGGTAAGCTGCAGGAAGCGCAGCAAAAAATGAAAGAAAGTAAAGAACGTCTGGCCCTGATCACTGTAGATGGGGAAGCTGGTGACGGTGCGGTAAAAGTAACTGTGACAGGCAATCGGGAGGTAAAAAGTCTGGAAATAGCTGAGAGATTGCTGGAAAAAGATCATAAAGAAGAACTGGAAGACCTGGTGATCACGGCGCTGAACCGTGCGCTGAAAGCAGCAGAGAATACCTGGGAGTCTGAGATGAAGAGTGTGGCAGGCGGTATGTTGGGCCCGCTCGGAGGGCTATTAGGGTAATAGTGAGGCTATAGTGCCAAAAGCTCACTAATAGATCACCAAAAGGGCACTTCAATATCCCTGGGATATTGAAGTGCCCTTTTGGTGATCTATTAGTACTATGTTGATACCGAAGACGTGATATGTTTTGATTGTGGTTTACCCCTATATTTACCCTCCTCGTATTATAAAAATCTTACATTATCTTTAGCTTATAAAGAATTCTCGTATGCGTCAATTGTTATTGTTTGTAACAACAGCCACTCTATTTGCCTGTAACGGGCCCTCGGAAAGCAAAAAGGGATTGTCATCTGATGTTACATTGACAGATCGTAACCTATATTCAGCCGATACGGTATTGATGGTGGCCAATGCCAATTCAGGTAAGAACAAGGAAGCAGACAAACTGTTCCTGCAAGCCATCGATGTTTATCGCAACAAAAAGAAGCCTGCTCAGGCGGTAGCTATCTTCAAAAAATCCATCCAGACACAGCCACAGGCCAAAGCTTACTATGAAATGGGTAATGCCCTGGGCGATATCGGTAAACTGGAGGAGGGATTACAGTCATATGATATTGCGGATATACTGGATTATAAACCGCTGAATAAACTGCTGTATAACAAAGCCTGTTATTATTCCAGACTGGGGGACCAGGAAAAGGCGAAAACCTATCTCATATCAGCCATCGAATTTGGTTATGGCAATATTAAAAACCTGCAGAAGGATACTGACCTGAACAATCTCAGAAAGGAAAATGGATATGCATTCAACGATATGATCCTGACGGCTATGTCCGGGGCGACTGATCCGGATAAACTGCAATGGGCGGTATTCAGCCATGAATTTACGCAGGTAAAATTCCCCTTGTTGCTGGATATGAAATATGCTTCCAACATGACGGAAGATAGAATCATTTCTTATGACAACGAACGTTATGTTCCAGAAATGCGTGACTATGCATTTTCAAGGGAAGTAGGTGCTGAATATTACAGGGTAGGGCTGGTCAAAGCCAATGATAGTAATCGCACGCTGATCTATGGCGTAGTTGATGAAATGGGAGGTAATACACTACCTGTGTACTACATTGCGAGCTTTAACAACAAAGGCGTATTGATCGATAAGTTACAGATCGGAGGTCAGAAGATCCTGAAAGATCCTTTCAAAGTAGCAACGATCAATGCAAACTATGATATAGAAGTTGCCAGCTTTCAGCTAACGTATGAAAAGGATCCGGATAAAGAAGGTTACGACGATAATAAGATCAAGGAACAAAAGCCATTGGGAAAAGATACTTATGCCATCAAAGAAGACGGTCATTTTGTGAGGAAGGATATGGTGTTAGGCATGCGTTAATTCCTTTTTGATCGGGTAGATTTTAGCCAGCATTCTGATAATTATTTCTGCAATGAGCAGGTTCAGTGTCCAGCTTAACCAGGCAATGAGAATATAGGAATCGCGTGGGTGGATGTGAATATTGAATACATCTATCAGGTAAGCATACAGGCGTAAGCTGACTGCCGAAAGTGTGAGGGCGTAACTCCGGAGCATCATGGCGCCATGATGCATCCATTTATGCTGGCGGGCATAATACCAGCCCATTGCTGTGGTATACATCCATAGGACCGCGAGGATGACGAAACTGATACGTGCCGGCATGCCGCCATTCGCATAAAACGCCATGACTAAACCACTGGGGCCACTTAAAAATAGTATCACCCCTGCATATATTGTCCCGGACCTGCGGTGCAGGCCGGGATATTTTTTTATCATATACCAGCTGAATTGCAGCAGCCCGGTGAGCATAACTATAAAGCTGATGAATACATGTACATAGAAGCTGATCCGCCATGGACGGATATGATATACCCGTTGCTTGGTCATCAGGAAATCGGTGTACCTGTTCATAGCAAGATAGGGGATACTCAACCTGATGAGCAGCCAGGTCGCAAACAGGACGCCGGCGGCTAATAAGGTGATACCCCCTTTCTTCAATATGTGTCGTGCGTTTATCAAGGTCCGGTCCAATAGCGAATGCTGTCAGTACTTTCTACTCCGGTTAAGAAGCGCTCGTCGCCTTCCCCTTCGAATTGAATAGAATAAATAGTGGCTGGCAGCGTGATGTCATTTCTCTTTTCCCATGTAACGAGTACAGAATCGCCCTTTTGTTCCCAGCTACCTCTTACAGTGATCATTTGCTGGGCAAAAGTTGAGTCACTATGCATTTCATAGTAGTTCAGCGTACAGCTACCATCTTTTGCAAAGAGAATATCCCGGTGATCTCCGGCTAATGGATAATCATATTCTAAACTAGTGCCATTACCACCTGTCAATGAAACTTTTGCCAGGTCAAATGTTTTAGGTGTCAGGCTGGAATTATTCAGCGGCGTCCATTTACCATTTCCTTTGCGATCATTGACAGAGAAGTGGATCGTAAACTTACCATCGTATGGATGATCGCCTGGTTCACTAAGGGTTACATCGAAACCGTTATCTACAATTTTATAACTGCCGCTTACATTACGACGGAGGCCATTGAGCACATTATAACCGGCGAGGTGGTTATTTTTTGCATAGTTGATAGTGATATAAATCTTTTTACCGTCGAAATCACCTTTATATAGTCCGATTAAACTGTCAGCCTGGTTTGAAACGGCTACAGCAGTGCTATCCGAGACGGGGGGCGAGGAAGTCGACGACTTACAGGCGCAGAATAATGCGGCGATAAGACAAACTTGGATTAAGTACTTCACAGGGCAATTTTTTGTAAAGTAAGGCAAAAAAAATTAGTGATGAAAGAAGAGGCAATTCGTATATTTAGTTGACGTGATAATCCAAACCCCTACATCCCCATTTTTAATTTATAACAACCAAAATTTCTGTACATGAAACGAATCTTCTGTTCTGTTAATGCAATCCCTTTTTTAATGGCTATCGCCTTAATCGTATCCAGTTGTAGTAAAGAAGGAAAGACTGGTCCACAGGGAGAAACAGGTGCTACCGGCGCTACAGGTGCCACAGGTCCAAAGGGTGATGCCGGTACTGCAAATGTTATTTATTCTGACTGGCTCACAGTTGCTTTTTTACCAGATACCATTCATAATTCCGATGGTACGATTGATACCCTGGGTTTTTATGTTGACCTGGATGTACCTAAGCTGGACGATGCACTGATCAGTACCGGCGAAATGAAAGTGTACCTGAATTTTGGGTCAGCGGCTACCCCTATCGTGACACCATTGCCCTATCTGGACATCTATTCCAGTTGGAATATTACGGCTACTTTCTTTAAGGGAGGCATTGAATTGTATTCGAATGGTGATGCGGGCACCTGGACAGATGCAAGCGGAAATGTCAGGTGGCAATACAGATATGTGCTGATCCCTGGTGGTACGGAAGCGAGGAAGGCAAAGACTGTGGATATGAGTGACTATAAGGCTGTAAAAGCCTGGCTGGGGTTAAAAGATTAAAAGGAAAAAGCGCTTCTGCCAGTGACAGAAGCGCTTTTTGTTATTCTACAGTTTTTGTATTTAATGCATTCCACAACATATCTTTCAGCTGTGGCAATCCCTGCTGTGTAACCGACGAAATGAACACATGCGGTACTTCTTTGGGCAGTTCTGCTGCAATAGCCTCTTTCAGCTCATCGTCCAGCATATCGCTCTTACTGATAGCCAGCAGGAACTGTTTATCCAGCAATTCAGGATTGTACATCTCCAGCTCATTCATCAGGATATCAAAATCCTTTCTGTGATCGGAGCTATCTGCCGGAATGAGGAACAACAACACGGGGTTTCTTTCGATATGTCTTAAGAAGCGGTGTCCTAATCCCTTCCCTTCGTGTGCGCCTTCAATGATCCCTGGTAAATCTGCAATACAGAATGAACGATCATTTCTATATGCTACCATACCCAGTTGTGGTGTCAGGGTTGTAAATGCATAATCTGCGATCTTAGGTGTAGCTGCTGTGATAGTAGAGAGCAAGGTAGACTTTCCGGCATTCGGAAACCCTACCAGACCTACATCTGCCAGCATTTTCAATTCCAGCGCTTTCCAGCCTTCTATGCCTGGCATACCGGGCTGTGAGTAATCTGGTGCCTGGTTAGTAGCTGATTTAAAGTAGGCGTTACCACGACCACCCTGACCACCTGGTATCCAGATCACTTCTTCCCCGTCGTGGAGTATTTCTACTTCCAGTGCCCCGGTTTCCTCATCAAAGGCCTGGGTACCTAATGGGACTTCGATGATCACATCTTCGCCATTACGGCCGGTGCTGTTATTGTCCCGCCCGTTACCTCCATCTTCTGCGACCACGTTCTTGTACCAGCGCAGGTGTAGCAAGGTCCAAAGCTGGGAATTGCCTCTGAGTATGATATGGCCGCCACGACCACCGTCACCGCCATCAGGGCCGGCTTCAGGGTTGTATTTGGTACGCATAAAGTGGGCGCTACCGGCGCCGCCTTTACCCGATTTGACGGATATCCTGATATAGTCAACGAAATTGCCTCTTTCCAATGTGGAGCGATTTATTTATAAATTTAAAAACGCAAAGATCGTGAAGTTCATCCACTTTACATGGATGGTTACTTACGATCTTTGCGTCTAATATGATAAGATCAGCCTGCTGATTAAACTTTTTCTTCTACCAGCGGGTCGATTTCTTTGCTTAAGCGGGCGAAAATTTCATCAACAGTACCTTCACCATTCACTTTCTTAAACTTGCCGAAACGGGCATAGTGGTCAGCTACAGGGGCGGTCTTGTTGTGATATTCTACGAAACGCTCACGGATGGTTTTTTCATTATCATCCGGACGCTTTCTGGCCAGCAGACGCTGTACCAGGTTATCTTCATGTACTTCCAGAGAGAGTACGTTGGAGATAGCGGTCTTTTTCAGGTCCAGCAGTTTATCCAGTGCTTCTGCCTGGGCAGTAGTACGTGGAAAGCCGTCAAAAATAAAACCTCTTGCTTCCGGATTGGCTTCGAGTTTCGAACTGATCATACCAATCACAACAGCATCCGGAACCAGTAGTCCCTGGTCCATCAGGCGCTTTGCTTCCATGCCCAGGGGAGTCTGAGCGGCAATCTCTCCACGCAGCAGATCACCAGTAGACAGGTGAATCAGCCCGTATTTTTCAATCAGGTTCGCACTTTGTGTACCCTTACCGCTACCGGGAGGGCCAAATAGAATAATATTGACCATGTGTTTAAAAAAACTTTAGCAAGATTGCAAATATAGCAAACAATTGAATGTATAGGTAACAAAAATTACCCTTGCTTGAATAACATGAAATATTTAAGAAAATCTGTAGATATGTTTTAATGATTTGCTGGAAATAATGGATTATTTTTAAGCAGATTGTTCCATAACGAAGAAAAAAATGGTTGTTCGAGGGTCATAGTCGAAAGATATTTTATTATGTTTAAGGATTACAGGTCATTTGTTCCTACCTCTTCATGTAAATATAAGTATTTATACTGCCGCTTTACAGCCGTGAATCTGTAGGGTAGCATAATAATTGGGACTCGGAATTTAATTAGGGTGCACCTCCCTGGGAGGGGAGAGAATTTCCCGTATGATAACTTTTTTATTGACAAGCAGAAAGACTATGAAGCAGTTACTGATCTTAGGACTCTCCGGATTATTATTAGCAGGTTCGGCTCATAAACCAGCCCTGGCACAAAGTGGTCCGGTACCGAAACTATTACAGGCAGACGCTGCCGCTACGCATTGGGTGGACAGTGTATTCAAATCGCTCAACAACGATGAGCGTATTGCTCAGCTTATCATGATAAGGGCACATTCTAACCTTGGTGCTGATCATGTCAGGAAAATCGCCAAAGACATCAAAGACAACAAAGTTGGTGGTCTGATTTTCTTTCAGGGAGGCCCGGTACGACAGGCCCTCCTCACCAATTACTACCAATCTATTTCCCAAACTCCGCTCATGATCGCCATTGATGGCGAATGGGGCCTTGGTATGCGGCTCGACAGCGTGATCAGCCTGCCCCGCAACCTCATGATCGGTGCGGCACAAGACAGTACCCTCGCTTACAGGGCAGGTAAAGTACTTGGTCAGCAATGCCGCAGACTGGGCATACATGTAGATTATGCCCCGGATATGGATATCAATAATAATCCTAACAATCCTGTTATCAACGACCGTTCTTTCGGGCAAGATAAATACCAGGTAGCCCGCATGGGTGTGCAGATGATCAAAGGCATCCAGGATCAGGGTGTAATGGCGGTGGCCAAACACTTTCCCGGTCATGGTGATACTGATACAGACTCTCACCTGGATATGCCGGTGATCCGAAAATCCAGGGCAGAACTTGATTCACTGGAATTATATCCATTCAGACAAGCTATAGACGCGGGTGTAGCCAGCATCATGATGGCGCACCTGTACATTCCTGCCATTGACAGTACTCCTAATACGCCGACCTCCATTTCGCACAAAGCGGTAACTGACCTGCTCAAAGGCGAATATGGATATAAGGGCATCGTCATTACCGATGCGTTGGAAATGAAAGGTATTGCCAAGTTTTACTCCGGTGGGGAAGAAGCTGCGAGGTCGTTAGTAGCTGGCAACGATATGCTCATGTTGCCTTCTACAGCGGAAGGAAGTGTAAATGCAATAAAACGAGCGATTCGTCGTGGTGAAGTTACCTGGGATGATGTAAATGAAAGAGTGAAAAAAGTGCTGCTGGCCAAATACAACCTGGGTCTGAATAAGCCACAGGTGGTAGAAACGGCCAACATTGCAGCAGACCTGAATGCAGTAACCGATACCCTGATCAGGGATATTGGCCGCCAGTCGCTGACGTTGCTGAAAAATGATAATCAGTTGATCCCCTTCAAATCACATACACCTGGCAAAGTTGCCGTGATAGCAGTAGGCGCAGATGTGAACAACACCTTCCTGCAAACTATCAAGGCCACCCGTCCGGATGTAAATTCATTCATCTTCACCTCCCGTCAGTCAGAAGCACAGGTTGCAACGATCGTAGAAAGGTTGAAAAAAGAATTCCAGGCTGTGATCATTGGTGTACACAACTACAGCCGCAGGCCTGCTTACAATTTCGGCATCAGTTCAGCAGAGCGCTTGCTGGTACAACGTCTGCAACAGGAAATGCCTTCTGCTACCGTTGTATTTGGTAATCCCTATGCAATCCAGTATTTCTGCGATGCGCCTACGATCGTAGCCGCTTACGAAGATGATGATTCTACACAGAAAGCTGCAGCACAACTGCTGTTTGGACAACTGGTTCCAACAGGTCGTCTGCCAGTGACGGTATGTCCGAACTTTACGTATGGTACAGGTATCGTACCGGCTACCACGCCACCGGCCATTGCGCTGGAACCACTGGAAGAAGTGGCGCCGGGCAAAGTAGGTATGAATGCCGCAACATTGTCAAAGATTGATAAACTGATTGCAGATATGATCTCCAAAGGTGCTGCACCGGGTTGTGAAGTACTGGCGATGAAAGATGGCAAAATTGTATATAACAAAGCATTTGGTAACTACGACTATAGCAGCAATGAACCAGTTACACATTCCAGCATCTATGATCTGGCATCTGTAACCAAGGTATGTGCAACTACTGTCTCTGTTATGAAATTGTATGATGAGGGAAAACTGAGTCTGGATGCAACATTGGGTGATTATTTGCCAATGGTGAAAGGTAGTAATAAAGCGGGTTTGAAAATCAGGGATGTGTTGTTGCACCAGGCAGGTTTAGTATCATTCATACCATTCTACCAGAGTGTGCTCATGAAGAGTGGGGCACCTGATACTGCATTGTTCCATAGCTATGCAGATTCAGTGTATTCAAAGCGGGTGGCGGAACACCTGTACATGAAAGAAACTTATATAGATTCCATGTTCCGGAAAATTCTGGATAGCCCGCTGAAACCTCAGCAGGGATATGTATATAGTGACAATGATTTTATCTTCCTGGGCAAGGTAGTAGAAGCCATTACTGGTCAGAAACTGAACCATTATGTGAGAGAAACTTTCTACGAACCACTGGGTATGACAACAACAGGATTTAAGCCGAGAGAGCGTTTCCTGCTTTCACAAATAGCCCCTACAGAGAATGAGCGTACGTTCCGAATGCAATGGATCAGGGGAGATGTACATGATCCTGGTGCAGCAATGTTTGGTGGTGTAGCAGGCCATGCCGGTTTATTTTCCAATGCGGAAGATCTGGCAGTACTGATGCAGATGTTACTGAATGGCGGAAGCTATGGTGGCAAGCGTTTCATCAAAGAAGAAACAATCAAATTATTTACTGCTTACAACAGCAATATCAGCCGTCGTGGTTTAGGCTTTGATAAGCCTGAGAAAAACAACGGCAAACATGGGGAAGCATATCCTGCCAAAAGTGCTTCTGGACTTACCTTTGGACACACCGGTTTTACAGGTACCTGTATATGGGTAGATCCGGAATCTAAGCTGGTATTTATCTTCCTGAGCAACAGGGTGTGTCCTGCTGGTGGTGACAACAAAAAGCTGATCACCATGCATGTAAGGGAAAATATAATGGAAGTGCTGTACGAAGCAATGAATGAGAAGTAGTGCCTGGCGTAGAGCTCTCTGAATAGGAGAGCTCTACGTGCACACATATATACATAAGATAGGGATCTATCATAGGTTAGGCAATAGAGACAACAGAGGTATGCACAAATGCGCCACTCGGTTGTCTCTATTTTTTTATTGGACAGAAACAGTTCTGTTGATGCTGGTTTCGGTTCTGATACCGATTACTTTTTCTGCCAGGCGGGTTTTACCTCTTCTGATTTCGAAGGTATAAGAACCATCCTGCAGGTCTGCCAGGTTAAAACGGGCTTTGTAAACCAGCGTTACCGGCAGAGATTCCTGATGCAAAGTAGTGTTGTTGGCATCCTTGATGCTCAGGATTATTTTGTCGCTGCCTGGATTTTCTACTGTTACGCGAAATACCAGTTCACTTCCTGTTACCTGTGCTACATCCAGTTTGAAATCACTGGGAGCGGTCGGCTGTTCGGTGTTGGCAGCATTTGTTTTTACTTTGTTTAACGCAAAGTCCTGGGCTGCAGCAATGGATTGGCTTAAAAGGATAGTAGCAATAACTGCTAAAAATTGTATGTGTTTCATACAAAAGTTTTTTTTGTGTTTTGATGTTTTTCAGGGTCCCTTTTGTCGCCGCAAAGATCAGGAGGTTCTGTTAAGAGAATATTATGGAGATGTTAAGAAAGCATTACTAATGTCAAATCTCAAAGTACTAACTTTGCCTTCGATTTTTGATTTATGGAAAGACTGACAACACAACAGCAAAGGCCGGTAGCGATCTGGTTATATATAGGGGTGGGGATGCTTATTATTCAGGTATTACTGGGCGGCTTGACCCGTCTCACAGGTTCCGGCCTGTCTATTACCGAATGGCAACCCATATTGGGCGCGTTTCCTCCTATGAATGAAGCGGCCTGGCAAAAAGCCTTTGATCATTATAAAGAAATCGGGCAGGCGAAGTATGTCAATAATCATTTTACATTATCAGATTTTAAAGGAATTTATTTCTGGGAGTGGTTGCATCGTGACTGGGCCCGCCTGATGGGATTAGTGTTCGCAGTAGGGTTTGTCTACTTTTTAATAAAGAAAAAGATAGATCGTTCTATGATACGCCCTATGGTGATCCTGTTTTTATTAGGAGGATTGCAGGGGGCTATTGGCTGGATCATGGTGAAGAGTGGACTGAACGAAGAGAACCTGTATGTAAACCATATACGATTGGCCATTCACTTTCTGG
The DNA here is from genome assembly GCF_034087045.1 of Chitinophaga sancti. Classification (NCBI taxonomy): domain Bacteria; kingdom Pseudomonadati; phylum Bacteroidota; class Chitinophagia; order Chitinophagales; family Chitinophagaceae; genus Chitinophaga; species Chitinophaga sancti. Next base: position 1,317,686 of record NZ_CP139247.1, read on the forward strand.
CAGCGTTGTCTTTACTGGTATATGTGTTGTGGTTTGCACTCAGGTTGAGTACGCCGGTGAAGGAAATACTGGTAGCACCCGGATTGAAAAAACTGAATGCATGGTTGCTGGGTTTATTGACTGTACAGCTGTTCTTTGGTGCATTGATGGCGGGATTGCATGCGGCCCTGGCAGCGAGCACCTGGCCGGATATCAATGGGGGGTGGGTACCGGGCACTATGTTTACACAGGGGAATTTTTTAGAAGATCTGACGCATAATACACAGACTATTCATTTTGTACATAGAAACCTGGCTTACCTGATTACGATCCTGGTAGTGATCTGGTGGTGGAAGGCTGCATCTGAAACACCAGAGCATAGTCTGCTGCACAGAGTACGTTATCTGCCACTGCTGCTTGTATTGGTACAGGTTTTACTGGGAGTGCTCACATTGCTGGGTAGCCAGATCCACATTCCTATTTTGCAGGCTATATTACATCAGTGTGTAGGTATGTTGTTGCTATTGGTATTGGTGTGGACGTATTTTCTGAGCTACGGAAAAAAATAATTTTTAAGATTAGCCGGCCACAGGCCTGTTTCCCACATGACGCTCGTTTTTGCAGAAGGCAAAAGCAAGTGTTTTATATTCTATCGGCACCTAATTTGTAAGCATATTACAATTTTTCGTAAGTTTAGTTGTAATTGCGTTAGGATGAAAGTGAAATATCTGCCGGTCAAATTTTTCTATTCTTTCCCGATCCAACTATTATTGCTCCACTTCCGGAAGTACCAGGTACTGCTCATATTCTGGGCAATCTTGTTCAGTACCATCAATGGTGGCTTCGCAAAGGTTTTTGGCGGTGATGCACTTTATCTCGCACCTGAATATATGGGACAGGTGAACTTCTATAGCACCACGATACTGGGGCTGGCCACCGGCTTGTTTACAATGAGCTGGAACATCACTACTTTCATTCTGCACACCGGCCGTTTTAAATTTCTGGCTACTACTGCTCAGCCATTCTTTAAATATTGTCTCAACAACTTCATCGTTCCTGTTGCATTTATCATCAATCTGCTGATACGCTCGTGGGAGTACCAGCGTTATCAACAACTCAGCAGCGTAGCGGATATCATGCTGTTGACAGAAGGCTTCATCTGTGGATATCTCTTCGTTATCTTTTTCTCTTTCTTCTACTTTTTCAACGCTGACAAAAACATTGGCCGCAGGCTGGAAAAGAAATTCGGAACACCCCGCAACTTCCTTAAACTGGTACTGAAACCTACCCAGGAAAAAGACGAAAACGCGCTCCCCGTTACCAACTACTTTAATTCCCCCTGGCGAATTCGTCGTGCCAGGAATGTAGATCACTATAACAAGCATTACCTTGACAGCATTCTCAAACAGCATCACTATGCCGCGATGATCACTGTGGTCTGCGCCCTCTTCTTTCTGGTAATGCTGGCTTACATGATGGAATATCCATTCTTCCGGATACCCGCTGGTGCGAGTGTAATGATCTTCTTTGCTTTCCTCATCGGCATCGCAGGGGCATATGCGTACCTGTTACAGAGTTGGGCAATTCCATTGGCACTGGTACTGATGGTTGGCATGAACTGGATGGTAGAACATGACCTGCTGGATAACCGTAATAAAGCATACGGATTGAACTACAAGCAGCATGATCAGCGACCTGAATATAGTACCGTTGCGTTGCAGAAATTCTTTTCTGATCAGCGCATGGCAGATGACAAAAAACAAACCTTACAAATACTAAAAGCGTGGCGAGCACAGTTCCCCGCGAACCAGCGCCCCAAGCTGATCGTACTAAACTTCAGCGGAGGTGGATTGCGTGCTGCTACCTGGAGTATGAATGTATTGCAACGACTGGATTCCATCATGGGTGGGCAGCTCATGAACCAGACGGTATTGATGACAGGCGCTTCGGGCGGTATGATCGGTGCGACTTACTTCAGGGAATTGTACCTGGAAAGAGAGAATGGCAGAAGTCTGAATCTATACGACAGTAGCTTTACAGAACGCACCAGCCGCGATCTGCTCAACTCTATATTCACGGCCATGTCTGTGAATGATTTTATTACTCCGTGGCGCAGTTTTAAGATTGGCGATAACCGCTATGCAAAGGATAGGGGATATGCATTTGAAATGCAGCTGAATGTGAATACTGATTATGTGCTTTCCAAAACAATCGGGGAATATAAACAGCCGGAACTGGAAGGGAAAATTCCCATGCTGATCTGGAACTCTACCATCAATGCAGACGGCAGAAGATTGATCATCTCTCCACAGCCGGTGAGTTACCTCTGTGCACCCGCATATCCAAAAGGGAAACAAGCCTGGCAGGATGTGGATGGAGTAGACTTTGCACAGTATTTTGTAAAGCAGAATCCCATGCAGTTAAGAGTGACGAGCGCTATCAGGATGTGTGCTACATTCCCTTATGTATTACCCAATGTATTTCTACCCAGCGACCCAATTGTAGATGTGATGGATGCAGGTATCAGGGATAATTTCGGGCAGGATGTATCGATGCGTTACCTGTATACATTCAGGGAATGGATCAATGAGAATACCAGTGGGGTTATATTTGTACAGATCAGAGATACGCGTAAGAACGATATTCGTCCGATCCGGAAAACGAAGGTATTGACAGACCTGATGTTTGATCCATTATTCACCATGCAGCAGCATTGGAGCTCGATGCAGGACTTTGGGCAGGATGATAAACTGAGTTACCTGGAAGGTTATTTCCCTGTAGGATTTCACAGGATTATCCTGCAATATGTACCCCAAAAAGAAGATAAGGCGGCAGCCCTGAGCTTCCACCTTACCTCCCGTGAAAAAATTGATATTGCCGGGGCATTGGATAATCCTACCAATCAGGCTTCATTTGATAGTATCATGAACCTGATAAAAAAGCCAGCACCGGTTGAATAAACTGCGGGAAAGCCTGGATGTGAGGCAGGTGGCCTACATCAGGGATCGTGACCATTTTACAGTTCGGAATTCTTTTACTGATCTGGGGACCTAATACCGGGTAGTTGCCCAATGTCTTTCTCACTTCTTCAGATGCGTTGGCTTTACCAAGCGCCGTACGATCTTTCAGTCCAATGATGAGCAGGGTAGGGGGCTTGATATTTTCAAATTCATAATATACCGGTTGGGTAAATATCATGTCGTAGGTGAGGGCATTGTTCCACGCTACTAGTTTAGCATCGGGACCTTTGGCCCAGCCAGCCAGTACAATCGCCCATTTATCATAGGCAGGTTTCCATTGACCGCCGTAGTAGCCATCCAGCTGATATTTTTTTATTTTCCCATAGTCCTGGGCCAGTTCTCCCTGATACCATTTATCTATGGACTGGTAGGGCACCTTTATTTTCCAGTCTTCCAGCCCGATGGGGTCTTCCAGGATCAGTCTTTCCACCACATCCGGGTACATTAAAGTAAAGCGGGTCGCCAGCATACCCCCCATAGAGTGGCCAAGTACGGCAACATTGGAGATGTGCAGGCTATCCAGCAGGGCTTTGGTGTTCTGTGCCAGCAGCTGGAAGCTGTATTGCAGATGTTCTGGTTTTGACGATTTACCAAACCCAACCTGGTCAGGCATAATGACTCTATAGCCATTTTCGCCCAGTTTGGCAGCAGTACTGTCCCAGTATGCTGCCGGGAAGTTTTTGCCGTGCAGGAGTATTATAGTTTTGCCATTGGGTTTGGCGGGTTGTAGATCCATATAGGCCATGTGTAACCGCTGGCCCTGAATTTGTAGTTGAATAGTATGTACCGGATAGGGGTACTGAAAAGTGGTGAGTTCCGCGTCCATGGCGGGTATGTCCTGTGCCTGGGCGAGCGCTGGCAAGGCGTTTAATAAAAAAGCCGTTAAAATTGATCTGATGAGCATGGTTTCGTCTATTAATATGAATAATAATAATAGGTTCGGCGCAAAAGTAATGCCGGTGCGGTTGCCGTTAAAGATCACAATTATTTAAAAGGATTTCCCCACATTTTCCACAATTTGTTATAACTTTGCGCCTTCTTTTGGCTGGAAACCAGCTAGCCGAAGTCAACTAATTTGATTTATGAATATCCGTAACATAGCAATTATTGCGCACGTAGACCACGGTAAAACGACCCTGGTTGATAAGATCCTCCATTCAACCAACGTTTTCAGGGCTAACCAGGAAACAGGTGAATTGATCATGGATAACAACGACCTGGAAAGGGAGCGTGGTATCACCATCTTAAGTAAAAACGTTTCCGTTGAGTACAAAGGGGTGAAGATCAACGTGATCGATACTCCAGGCCACGCCGACTTTGGTGGTGAGGTTGAGAGAGTATTGAGAATGGCTGATGGTGTGATCCTGCTGGTGGATGCCTTTGAAGGCCCAATGCCACAGACACGCTTCGTGCTGCAAAAAGCGCTGCAGCTTAACCTGAAACCTATCGTTGTTATTAACAAGGTAGACAAGGCAAACTGCCGTCCTGATGAAGTACATGACTCTGTATTTGAGTTGTTCTTCAACCTGGATGCAACGGAAGAGCAGCTGAACTTCCCAACCTATTATGGTTCAGGTAAGAATGGCTGGTTCAACGATTCAATCACTCCTAGCGAAGATATCACGCCACTGATGGATGGTATCCTGACACATGTGCCAGAACCTAACATCGCTGAGGGAACTTTGCAGCTGCAGATCACCTCTCTGGATTACTCTACATTCCTGGGCCGTATCGCTGTAGGAAGGGTAGCGCGTGGTTCCATCAAAGAAAACCAGCCAATTTCCCTGGTTCAGACTGATGGTACTATCAAGAAGTCCCGTGTTCGCGAACTGTATATCTTCGAAGCGCTGGGTAAAAAGAAAGTAACCGAAGTAGCGGCAGGTGATATCTGTGCGGTAGTAGGTCTGGAAGAATTCGGTATTGGTGATACTATCGCTGATTTCGAAAATCCGGAAGCATTGCCGGTTATCAGCGTGGATGAGCCGACTATGAACATGTTGTTCAGCATCAACAACTCTCCATTCTTCGGTAAAGATGGTAAGTTCGTAACTTCCCGTCACCTCCGTGACCGTCTGGTGAAAGAAACTGAAAAGAACCTCGCATTACGCGTAGTAGATACTGACAGTGCTGATAGCTTCCTGGTTTATGGCCGTGGTATCCTGCACTTAGGCGTACTGATCGAAACCATGCGTCGTGAAGGATTTGAGTTGACTGTAGGTCAGCCTCAGGTAATCCTGAAGCAAGTGGATGGTAAGAAATGTGAGCCATATGAAAACCTGGTTGTAGACGTACCTCAGGACTTCGCCAGTAAGGTGATTGACCTGGTTACCCGTCGTAAGGGTGAAATGCTGATCATGGAAACTAAAGGTGACATGCAGCACCTGGAATTCGAAATTCCTTCCCGTGGTCTGATCGGTCTGCGTACGCAGATGCTGACTGCTACTGCTGGTGAAGCTGTAATGGCACACCGTTTCATTGATTATAAACCATGGAAAGGTCCAATCCCTGGACGTAGCAACGGTGTTCTGATTGCTAAAGAAGCGGGTTCTACCACTGGGTATTCTCTTGATAAACTGCAGGACAGAGGTTTCTTCTTCGTAGATCCAGGAGAAGATGTGTACAGAGGTATGATCATCGGTGAAAACAACAAGCCTGGTGACCTGGTTGTGAATCCTAATGAAGGAAAGAAACTGACCAACATGCGTGCAAGTGGTACTGATGGTGCAACCAACATTGCTCCTAAGACGCTGATGACTCTGGAAGAATGTATGGAATACATTCAGCAGGATGAGTGTATCGAGGTAACTCCTAACCACATCCGTATGCGTAAAACCATCCTGGATGAGGAAGAAAGAAAGCGTTTCCAGAAGACCATGAAAGCTGATGGTGTAGCTTAATTTTAATATTAGTTCCAAGTATATAAGTGCCGTCCCGCCATTAGGTGGGACGGCTTTTTTTATGCAGTTAAAAACAGGAGGGAATTTTACATTCAGGGTGAAAAAGCCGATGGTTTGATTTTTGATTTTCTATTAGAAAAATCAAAGTTATGATAAGCAAAATAACCCTGGGGCTGGTCGTTCTCATGGCTTGTACCTCACTCAAAAAGATACCGGATCTGGGAGGCCACCGTTGGGGCCTTGTACAAATGCAAAATGAAAAACCGGATTCATCGCCGGTCTATATACAGTTTGATACCTTTACACACCGTTTTAGTGGTAATGCAGGTTGTAATAAGATGTCGGGTAATTATTCTGTTACGGGCAAGGCATTGACATTTGAGGAAGTCATCAGTACCCGTATGGCTTGTGTGGATACCAAAGCGAACGAAAGGGAAAGTCAGTTGCTTCGATTACTGAACAACCACACATATGCATATGATATAAACGGAGCGACCCTGCAACTGAAAGACAGTGGCAAGGTCATTCTGACGTTTAGAGGCTTTTAGGGCAGGATGATATTGTCTTTTTCATCCAGCTCCCAGAAAGGATTATGTGCTACTTCAAAAAGGAACCCGTCCTGGTCTCTGAAATAGCCGCTATATCCACCCCAGAATACTTCTTCAGCAGGCTTTACGATCTCTGCTCCGGCTTTGGCTGCCTGTTCCAGTACGCTATCAACCTCTGCCCTGTCTTTTGCATTGAGTGCCAGTGAAAATGCAGGAAATCCATTGCCTTCTTCGGGTACATTGGCATCTGCAGCCAGTTCTTTTCGGCCAAAGAGTGATAAGACCATTCCATTTAACTGGAAAAAGGCAACACCATCCTGGCTGGCGGAGGATCGCTTCCAGCCAAGTCCGTCTTCAAAAAAGGAAATAGATTTTTGCAGGTCTCTTACACCCAGGGTTACCAGTGTTAGTTTTTGACGCATGTATGTGAATATTAGAATACAAAGGTAATAGCTGAAGGCCTCCCGCTATTTGTATAAAAACGACAAATATTCGCTGGGAGCTTCACCGGTAATATGCCTGAATTCCCTTGTTAAGTGGGCGTGATCATGATACCCGTAATTGAGTGCAAGTGACAGTAAATTAGATGCAGGTTGTTTTTTCAACGCATCTTTTGCACTTAAACAACGCACGATGCGTGAAAAGGTTTTGGCGGATGTACCAACCTGTTGCAGGAAAGTACGTTCAAAATTGCGGGGGCTCATATTGATCTGCGCTGCTAGTGTAACAGGAGAGATATTGCCATGACTGGATTGTATAGCACTGATGGCTGCCTGCATACGTGTGGGTTGATCAGGCAATGCTTTTAACAGACAATGGGAAATAGCCTGTAACCGATTGTGGTCCTGCATTACAGCTTCCTGCAATTGACGGACTAAAGGAAGCGAGAGGTTATCGCCCTGAATATGCTGATCCGTTAGTAACTGCATGGGGAGGCCTGCAAAAGCAGCCATGCCGGCTGGTTTGAAGCGAATACCTAACAGTCGCGCCGCTGATAATATATGGGTATCGTGATAAGTGGTCATGGTCCCGACGGCCTTGACACTACCATCATCCAGGTTAAAAATGAAATCAGCACAGAGATCGGGGAGTATGCGGGATACGGCCGGACCGTAAGTAGTGACGATCCAGTATGCGTCTACATAAGGCGCTAAAAGAGCGGGAGGAGAATATTGTGCATACACAGGGCTAATTTATTGAATTCATGCCTGCCGCAGGCAATTGAATCAACAAAAAAGCATCTGCCTGGTCTGACAGATGCTTTTTTATATCGTAAGATATTTTATTGTTTCACGAGCTTCAGCTCACTTACTATATTCGGTGCGCCGCCCAGTTTGTCTATACACCAGAGCACGTAGCGTATATCTACACAGATCGTACGGTTATACACAGGATCAAACTGAATCTTGTGGCTCAGTGCTTCATAGTTACCATCAAATGCTAACCCGATCAGTTCACCATTGCCATTCAGCACAGGAGAACCGGAGTTACCGCCGGTGATGTCATTGGTGGTAATGAAACAGGTCACGATATCATTTTTGCGTGCATCTTTATATTGACCAAAATCTTTCTTGTTATACAGGTCTACATAATTAGCCGGCAGGTCAAACTCATAATCTCCTGGTTTGTATTTTTCCAGCACCCCCTTCATGGTACATACATAATCGTAAGATACAGCATCGCGTGGTGTATATGGTTTTACCTGTCCGTAAGTAAGACGCATAGAGAAGTTTGCATCAGGATACCATTTCTTGTTTGGTTCCATCTGCATCAGGCCTTTCAGGTAAGCTCTGCCCAGGTCATTAATCTTGGTAACGAACTGGTTGTATAGAGGCAGGTACTTGCTGCTCCAATTCTTAATGAACGCGCTGGAATATGCAAATGCCGGATCCTGTTGGAGGGTCACTGCATCAGGGTGCTCGATGAAAGCTTTCCAGCGGGTGTCGTTCATGATCATGCTGCTAGACATCAATGCTGCCGCCCAGAGACGGTAGGTATTGTCTTCGTCGAGGCTACCAAATTTCGCTTTTATAGCATCGAAGAACCCGATAGGATGCTGCGCAGCAGGAATGTCGGTATAGAACATGCGGCAGGTGGCTGCCAGTATTTTCTGATCGCTGGTTTTATCTTCTTCTTCCAGGAAAGCAGTGTGTGCTTTGTCAGCAGCCTGAATACTTTTGGCAAGTATATCGGCGCTGGTGCCTGACTGTACCATTGCTTTTTCCAGGGCCTGGAGGCTGGCGGCAAAACCTGCCAAAGGAGAACCCATGATACCTTCATTGATGTAAATGCGGTGTTTTGCATATGGAGTCCATTCTTTGTAAGTCTGGGCATAACCGGCAAAGATCTGCTCAAACTCAGGTTTGCCCTGTGCCCATTTTACAAAAGCGCTTTCCTGTTTTTGTTTTTGTTCCTCTACTTTGTATTTGAGGAGTTGTTTGGTTTCACCGTCGTAAAACTTCCAGTAGTTAGCCACGCCGGCATAATAAGATGCCAGTTTCAGTTTGATAGCCGGATCTTTTTTCATCTGGTCAAACATGTATTTCAGGCGTACTGCGCGAAGGTTTACGATTGAAGGATTTTCTACGTCGATTTTCAGTTTCACGCCTTCGGAGCTTTCATACCTATTGGTACCACCAGGGTAGCCAAAGATCATGGCATAATCGTTTTCCTTGATACCCTTGATGGATACAGGGAGGAAGTATTTTGGTTTCAATGGTACGTTGTCAGCAGCGTAATCGGCTGGTTTACCATCTTTGTTGGCATATACACGGAATACGGAGAAGTCGCCGGTGTGGCGTGGCCATTCCCAGTTGTCAGTGTCGCCACCAAATTTCCCGATGCTTTCAGGAGGAGCGCCTACGAGGCGGATATCTTTATAGCGTTCGTATACGAAGAGGAGGAATTGATTGCCTTTGAATAGGGGGAGTACTTTAGCTTCGTAGCCGGTACCATTGGTAGCTTCGGTCACGATTTCGCCGATGGCGGTTTGCTGTTTCTTCATTCTGTCCTGGCCAGTGAGTCCCTGGAGAGCGTCTTCCATTTTCTTAGTCACATCATCAACACGTACCAGGAATTGTACGGTCAGGCCATTAGCAGGGATTTCCTGTATTTTGGTCTGGGCGTAGAATCCGTTTTTCAGGTAGTTGTGTTCCACGGTGCTGGCGGTAGCAATTGCATCGTATCCGCAGTGGTGGTTGGTGAAAATGAGGCCCTGATTGCTCACGATTTCGCCGGTACAGCCGCCGCCGAAGATGATAATTGCATCTTTTACAGATGCCTTATTGATGCTGTATAACTGTTCTTTGGTAAGTTTCAGTCCTTTCTGGACCATATCATTGTACACTTGCTGTCCTAATAAGTAAGGAAGCCACATACCTTCGTCTGCTTTGGCAAATTTAACTGCCAATAACAGCAAAAGCAGCAGAACTTTTTTCTTCATTGATATCGTATTTTTTTGAAAACAGGGCCAAACCTAGCTAATTTTTAGGTATTGGCCGCTGATATTATGATGGAAGGGGGCTGATTGTCGGCCAGGCATAATTATGGAATGGCATTTGTTAAAGGGGAGATGATTATAGCAATTACGCACACAAACTATATTAAAAACCTACTTATGAAGAAGCTATTGTATCTATTGGCTGCTGTTGCATTCTTCGCCTGTAACGAGACGCCAAAGCAGGAGGAAAAGAAGGACTCGCTGAAGGAAGGTGTGGAAAAAATTGGACAAGATGTTAAGTCCGCTGCCGGCGCTGCTGGGGATTACCTGGATGAAGAGCGGCAGAAGCTGAGAGGAGACCTGGAAGAGCGAAAAAATGATATTGATAAAAAAATGGACCAGCTAAAGAGTGACGGATCCGCCAGAAGTAAAGAAGCCCGCCGTAAACTGGGTTTACTGAGAGACCAGATTAATGGGAAACTGGATGAACTGAAAAACGGTACTGCTGCCGGTTGGGATAGTACCCGTACCGATATCGATACTGCCTTAAAGCGCTCCGACAGGGAATGGACGAACTTCAAACAGGATTTCAAAGATTTATTCCAGTAAGAATTTAGATGTTTGCCGGGTACCGGAACATGGCTAAAATCCCTAACTTTACCGGGCAACAATCAAAAGAAACGCCTTGTTACGTTCATACCATCAGAAAGAAATAGCATTTGAAGCCGGCTGTGACGAAGCTGGCAGAGGGTGTCTGGCAGGGCCGGTTTTTGCGGCGGCAGTCATTCTGCCAGTAAAATTCCGCCACAAACTGCTCAACGATTCCAAACAGCTGAAAGTTGCTGACAGAGAATACCTGCGCGGGGTAATCGAGGAAAAGGCACTCTTCTATTCGGTAGCAAGCGTAGATAATGAGGAGATTGACAAAATCAACATATTACAGGCTTCATTCAGGGCCATGCACTTAGCATTGGAAAAGTTGCAGCAACAACCCGGATACATCCTGGTAGATGGCAACCGTTTCAAACCCTATGGAAATGTCCCCCATGCCTGCATTATCAAAGGAGATGGTATTTATGCTTCAATAGCAGCAGCATCTATATTGGCCAAGACTTACAGGGATGAATATATGATGAAGCTGCACGAACAGTTTCCACATTTCGGCTGGCTTGAAAACAAAGGTTATCCTACAATTCAGCACCGGAATGCCATCAGAGAACATGGAGATACTCCCTTTCACAGAAAGTCTTTCCGGTTACTACCGGATGAACAGCTTTCGCTGGACTTTGGAGGGTGAGAGACTATAGACCAGATTAGTAAACACTATTGTTATTATTTTTGCCCTTGGATAGGATCAGACTATGTTAAAGCAGACACAACAGCAGAAGCTATTACAGAAATTGTCGCCTCAGCAGATTCAGCTTATGAAACTGTTGCAGGTCCCTACTGCCGTACTTGAAGAAAGAATCAAGGAGGAGCTGGAGGAGAACCCTGCTCTTGAATATGGAGAAGAGGCACATGAAGAGGAATTTAAGGATCCGCAGGATGAGTTTTCAGGTAACGAAGAAGGAGAGGGTGACGACGAGTTTGAACCAGATGGAAGTGAGAACGAGTATGATAATATTGACATTTCCGAGTATGTAAGCGAAGGTGATGATGATATAGCAGACTATAAACTGCGCGATGATAACTACCCCGATCAGGATGAGAACAAAACCATCCCGGTGCGGGTAGAGACGTCTTTCCACGAGCACCTGCTTGAACAATTGGGCATGCTGGAGCTGGATGAGAGGAAAAACGCCATTGCTGAGCAGATCATTGGTAGTATTGACGACGACGGATACCTGCGCAGGGAAGTGAGTGCCATTGTGGACGACCTTTCCTTTTCACAGAACGTAAGTACAGATGAGGAAGAGATCAGGGATCTGATCAAAAAGATACAGGATTTCGATCCGCCTGGTATCTGTGCCACCGATTTGAAAGAGTGCCTATTGCTGCAGTTGAAACGCAAGCCACAGGATGATGAGGGAGTGGCAGGCGCCTACATGATCCTGGAAAACTACTTTGACGAGTTTACCAAGAAACATTACGAGAAGATCCAGAAGGGGCTGAATATGAGTGATGAAGGTCTGAAGGAAGCCATTGGCCAGATCATCCGTCTTACACCAAAGCCGGGTGGTAACTATGCTACGCTGAACAAGGCGGAAAGCTATGTGGTACCAGACTTCTTTATCCTGAACAACAATGGTAAACTGGAGCTGACGCTGAACTCAAAGAATGCACCTGATCTGCGTATTTCAGAAGGCTACCGCGACATGCTGAAAGAGTATGACCGTGGTGATAAAAAAGACAAGCGTCAGAAAGAGGCTGTACTTTTTATCAAGCAGAAGATTGATGCCGCCAAGTGGTTCATAGACGCTATTAAGCAAAGGCAGCATACGCTGTTGTCTACCATGGAATCCATCATGGGATACCAGAGAGAGTTTTTCCTGACAGGAGATGAAACTACCATGCGCCCGATGATCCTGAAAGATATTGCGGACATCACCCAGCTGGATATTTCTACTGTGAGTCGTGTGGCCAACAGTAAGTATGTGCAGACGGAGTTTGGTACCTTCAAACTGAAATTTTTCTTTAGCGAATCATTATCGACAGATAGTGGGGAAGAGGTATCTACCCGTGAGGTAAAGAAGATACTGTCTGACCTTATAGAGGGAGAGAACAAGCGGAAACCGCTGAGCGACGAAAACCTGACGAAGATGCTGCAGGACAAGGGATATAATATTGCCCGCCGTACGGTAGCAAAGTACCGTGAGCAGCTGAATATTCCGGTAGCAAGGCTGAGGAAGGAATTATAATAGGGTCGCTGTACAGCCCGAAATGTACACATGATTTAAATGGAACAAGCAACTATACACGCAACAGATAACCGGCCTGAACGAGCATCTGATTTTAGTCCCGTGCTTCGCGGGATCTCAATGTTTATTTCTTATCTGCTGCATCCTCTTTTTATACCGCTGCTGGTGACCTGGCTGGTGGTGCATGCACTGCCGGAGTACTTTGTGACCTTCAAGCAGATCAGTTTCCGGTTTGCTTACGATACCCTGTACTTCAGGGTCATCGCGATCAGTATCTTTTTTCCTGCACTGACTGTAGGGCTTTCCAAGGCGCTGAACTTTATAGATAGTTTGCACCTGCGTACCCAAAAGGATCGTATCATACCATATATTGCCTGCACGATTTACTACTTCTGGGCATTTTATGCTTTTAAAAAGCAGGGGGTAGCACCACCGTTCTTCAATGTCTTCTTTTTAGGGGTGTTTCTTGCGGTGAGCCTGGCCATGGTGCTCAATACGAGAATAAAAGTGAGCATGCATACGGTAGGCTGGGGCGGCGTGATCGGGTTTGTCCTGATCGTGATGTTCAGTTTGCAGTTGAATGTAAGCGGCGTATTGATACTGGCCTTGTTCCTTTCGGCTATTGTTGCAACTGCACGCCTTATATTGAATGCCCATGAACCAGTGGAGATTTACGCTGGTTTCCTGGTGGGTATACTGGCACAACTGATCGCATATGTCATAGTAGGATAAGAGAAATTTTACCCTTTTTTTTCAGTTATTTTCTGGCTGCGCAAATTCAGTGCGCGAGCGCATCTCATCTTTGTAGTGTTATTTGATAATTGACATCTGCGTCTGTTGTGAGTTAACCCCTCATTTTATTTTGCTAGCTAATTTAGCAAAGCTTGTAAAATGCTAAAAATTTTAGGAAAATAGAAAATTATATAATAATTTAGCACACCATTAATTTGTAAAAAATCTTACTAATATGTCTACAGCAAATACAGATAAACTGAAGGCCCTGCGCCTTACAATGGACAAGATCGAGAAGGATTTTGGAAAGGGATCCGTGATGATGATGGGAGAGAAGGGAGTTGTTCCTATGGAGGTTATCTCTACTGGTTCGCTGGGACTTGACATTGCGTTAGGTATTGGGGGGCTCCCCAAAGGAAGGATCATAGAAATTTACGGTCCTGAATCATCTGGTAAAACGACAGTAGCTATACATACTATTGCAGAAGCCCAGAAAAAGGGTGGTATCTGTGCAATTATCGATGCGGAACATGCATTTGACAGTTCTTATGCCCAGCGCCTGGGTGTGGATGTGGATGCACTGCTGATCTCTCAGCCAGACCATGGTGAGCAGGCATTGGAAATTGCTGACCGGCTGATCCTCTCCGGAGCGGTAGACGTGGTGGTGATTGACTCCGTAGCTGCCCTGGTACCAAAGGGTGAACTGGAAGGTGAGATGGGTGAAAGTAAGATGGGTTTACAGGCACGTTTGATGTCTCAGGCGCTGCGTAAACTGACTGCTACCATTTCAAAAACTAATTGCTGCTGCATATTTATTAACCAGCTGCGTGAAAAGATCGGGGTGATGTTTGGAAACCCGGAAACCACAACGGGTGGTAATGCGCTCAAGTTCTATGCCTCCGTACGTCTGGATATTCGCCGTATGACCCAGATTAAAGATGGAGATGAGGCTGTAGGTAACCGCGTGAAAGTAAAAGTGGTTAAAAACAAAGTTGCACCTCCCTTCCGCCAGGCTGAGTTCGATATTATCTTCGGAATGGGTATTTCCAAAGTAGGAGAGCTTATCGATATGGGTGTTGAATATGGCATTATCCAGAAAAGCGGCAGCTGGTTCAGTTATGAATCCAACAAGCTGGGCCAGGGCCGCGATGCCGTGAAGCAATTGCTGGCAGATAATCCTGAAGTAGCTGTTGAAATTGAGGGAAAGATCAAGGCGAAATTAGCTGAGCAGGCTGCACAGGCTTAATTAAGAGTTGTTTTAGTTTTAGATATATTAAAGCTTAGAAATAAGCATTGGGTTAGTTAGTATTAACGTAATGTCCCTGCCTTTTTCAAGGCGGGGATTTTTTTGTGTCATAGCTTAAATATTTGTGTCATAGCGTAAATAAAAAACGCTTCCACCGTGGGGTAGAAGCGTTTATATAAAAGAGCTGAATCAGATTAGAATTCAAATGGTCGTTTGTAGATCACTTCCAGGAGTGTTTGTCCTACTACCTGCAAGGTTCTTTTGTCAATCACCTGCATGTCATCATTGGTTGTATGCCAGTGTGGAGCGAAGTTACCATTTGCCTGCATCGCGATGACATCAAATGTAGGGATCATGGCGATGGTATTGATGTACACATGGTCATCTGTGATAGTAGCGCCAGTGTTCTCATAGCGGAAGTAATCAGAATATCCAAGTCCGTTCGCCACATCCCAGAATGCCTTCATCGGGCCATAAGCATATTGTTGTGACCCACCTTCCATATAGAACTGAGAACCGCGGCCACCCACCATATCCAGCAGGATACCATAGTTTGCTTTATAACCTTTAACATGCGGGTTTCTGGCCCAATATTGTGTACCCAGGCAATAGCTGTTTTCATCTTCACTTACACCACTGTCTTCTACATCTTCCAGCAGAATATCGATACCCGCAGCTGGATGTTGTGCATGCAATTGACGCGCTACTTCCAGTAGCACACCTACACCACTTGCACCATCGTCTGCACCATCAAACTGTTTGGTTTTATCAAACGCATCCTGGTCCGCATGGGGTCTGGTATCCCAGTGTGTGAGCAACAGGATACGCTGTGCAGCACCAGGATTGAAGGTCGCAATCACATTGATACAGGGAACAGATTTACCACCGGGGATGGTTACGTTGGTACGCTGAATGTAAAGTGTATCGGCCAGTGGTTTGAACTGAGAGATGATCCAGTCCGCACAGGCAGTCTGTGCCGGAGTAGCGGGAATACGCGGACCAAAGGTGACCTGTTTGGCAGTATATGCGTATGCACTATCTGCATTGAATACAGGAACATTCACATTGGACTGCTTTGTAGTGGTCGTCTCAGTAGTATCGGCTGGTTTAGTACCCGAATGACAGGCAGCAGCACAAATAGCTACTCCTGTTAAAATGCCAATCAATTTACGCATATGAAACAAGAACATTTTATGATCGTCTTACTGGATAGTATAGCTTACGCTACCATCCTTTTCATCTTTTAACTGAATACCGGCTGCCAGCAGCTGGTTACGAATCCTGTCTGAAGTAGCATAGTCTTTACGGGTCTTTGCTTCTTTACGCATCTCAATAATCAGTTGCATCACTCCATCCAGTGTATTGTTGTCAGAAGCCAGGTTTTCCGGCTCCAGTGCGAGGATGTCGATCAGCCAGATTTTCCAGGTCTTTTTGATTAGCTGGAAAGTATCTTCACTGATTTCATGCATTTTGATCTGTCCTCCTTTCAGGGAGTTGATCACAGGCGTTATTTCGAACAGGTTGGCCAATACTTTGGCGGTGTTGATATCATCGTTCATGAAGTCCTGGCATTCTTCGCACCAGGTACGTACCTGCTTATCCAGCTCTTCGTTCAGTTCACCACCTGTGTTGGCGTACCCGAGTTTCTGCAGTACTTCATAGGCACTCCAAAGGCGTTGTAAGCCTTTTTCGGCAGCCTGCAGTGCTTCGTTGGAGAAGTCGAGCGTGCTACGGTAGTGTGTTTGTAATATGAAGAAGCGAACAGTCATTGGGCTGTACGGTTTTTCCAGCTGATAGTTATCGCCAGTAAACAGTTCAGTGAGGCGGATAGTATTGTTATACGCCTTACCCATTTTACGACCATCTATGGTGATCATGTTGTTGTGCATCCAGTAGCGGGCCATCATTTCACCGTGTGCAATTTCGCTCTGTGCAATTTCACACTCGTGGTGAGGGAACTGCAGGTCCATACCACCGCCGTGGATGTCGAACTGTGTGCCCAGGTACTTGCTGCTCATAGCAGAGCATTCAATATGCCAGCCAGGGAAACCTTCTCCCCATGGGCTGGGCCAGCGCATCAGGTGCTCAGGAGGTGCATTCTTCCACAGGGCAAAGTCTACTTTGTTACGCTTTTCATCCTGGTTTTCCAGCTCGCGGGTGGTTTCCAGCATGTCTTCCAGTACACGTCCACTGAGGATACCGTAGTCGTGGGAAGCAGCATATTTTTTTACATCAAAATATACGGAGCCATTTACCTCGTAGGCATAGCCTTTTTCGATGATGGTTTTGATCATTTCGATCTGTTCGATGATATGACCGGTAGCCGTAGGTTCGATACTTGGCTCCAGTGTGTTGAACTCACGGAATGCCCAGTGGAACAGGTTTGTATATTTCTGGACCAGCTCCATAGGCTCCAGCTTTTCCAGCTGCGCTTTTTTGCTGATCTTATCTTCGGCTTCACGGCCTTCTTCCTCAAAGTGACCGGCATCGGTAATATTCCTCACATAACGGACTTTGTAGCCAAGATGTTGCAGGTACCTGTATACCACGTCGAAGGTGATGTAAGGGCGGGCGTGTCCCAGGTGGGACTCTCCTGATACGGTCGGACCACACACATACATACCAACATGACCAGGATACAATGGGGTAAATACTTCCTTTTGTCGCTTCAGCGAGTTGTAAACTTTAAGCTCAGACATATCGTTTAATTCGGATTGCAAAGATAGTTATTGTTTCGTCAGGGAAATGACAGTCCCGGGTACCAGTCATCCAAATTATTTTGCATGGGTCAGGGACAAGTTGGCAATAACGGGATAATGATCGGAGAGGTCAGAATTTATTTTACGATAAGAGTTGATTGTGAATGACTTATCGCAGAAAATATAGTCAATCCGCAGGGTAGGGGCCAGTCCGGCAAAGGTGCGGCCTATGCCGCTGCCCTTTTGAAGGAAGGCGTCCTGTAGGGAACCACGGATGGTGAAATAGGTATAAGAGGCAGGTGTATCGTTGAAGTCTCCGCATACAATGGTGCGGTAGGGACTGGTTTTGATAAAATCTGCAACGACCCGGGTCTGGCGGGCACGTCCTACATAGGCGTCCTTCATTTTCTCAATAATGTTGCGGGTAGCTACCAGCCCACTGTCCTGCTGGTTTTTGATCTTCTGGATATTGTGGTAATCCCGCTGATCGAAACGATAGGAGGCCAGGTGCATATTAATAATGCGGATGGTATCGCCACCTCTCACAATATCTGCGTAGATCAGGCTTTCGCTGCGTGGCCCAGTAGACATCTTGATCTTGTCCGACTTGATGATCGGGAACCGGGAGTAGATAATGGAGCCCCAGTGCTGCATGCCTGCACGATTAAAGTCGCTGGAAAAGTAGCGGTAGGGCAGGTGCATTTCGTGTGAGATATCTTCCCGGTTATTGAAATCATTTTTCTTTTCTGAAGTATAGAAGTCCTGGAAGCATACCACATCCAGCTCCTGTTTTTTGATCAGAGCAAACATGGCCTGCCTGGTATATTTACTGTCTTTTTCCCTGTATAATCCAAACTGGGCTACGTTGTAGCTCATCACACTGAGACCGTCAGGAGGGGCAGACAATTTTTTTTCTGCAGAAGGGAAGTTGAAGGCAATGAAAGCAGAGATAGACTTCCAGCCGATTACAATGGCCAGCAGAGAAAGCAGGCAGTATTTATAATCGAAGATTAACCAGCAGATGAAGAAGAGGATTAATATCAGTAACAGTATTGGAAACAGCAGTGTAAAAAAGCTGATAGGCCACCACTGAACGGGAGATACAAAAGGGGCCAGGCATGCTACCAGAAAGAATAGCATGACAATGATATTGACCGTTAGAAAAAAACCTTTTGTAAATAACCGAAGAAATCTCAACTCCTAATCGCTTTTTGCGAATAAAGATAATTGAAACGATCAAACTTTGTTATAGTGATAAGCTTGCCATTATTGGAAAATGTTCAAAACCCTTGTGGGGAAAGGAACTAAAGCCATTCACATGAAAAGGTGATTGTGTAAGTATATAGTCAATGCGCAGGGTAGGTGCGAGAAAAGAAAGTGTTCTGCCAATGCCCCAGCCCTGTTCCAGGAATGCGTCCTGCAGGTTTGGTGAAATCGTGTTGTATGTATAAGAGACGGGTACATCGTTGAAGTCGCCGCAAACGATGCCTGGATAAGGGCTTTCTTTAATGAGTGCCGCCAGTTGTTCTGCCTGTGCGGAACGCTTGCCGAAGGTGTTTTTCATCCTGGCAGCAAGGCCTTTGGCTTGAGATGTTTCACCTTGTAATGCAGCGTAATCTTTATGCCGGAACATATAGGATTGCAGTTGTGCAGTAAAGATGCGGATAGTATGTTCATTTATCTTTATATCAGCTTGCAGAATGCTGCTACCGCTGCCTACATCACTGTGGCCGCAGGGAATGTGACAGGCTGAAACAATAGGGTATTTAGAAAATAATACGATACCGTATTGCCAGGTATTCCAGCGTGTTTTGTCGCAGGTGAAGTAGTGATAAGGGTAGTGCAGTTTTTCTTTGATGGCGTTCAGGTGATCTGTATGATCAGGGCCACTGTTTGTATAGAATTCCTGCATGCAGAGAATGTCTGGTGTTGCTGATGCAAGGGTGGTATAAATAGATTGTTTGATAGCGGAGTCTTCAACATATTTTTTCAATCCCATGCTGCTGCTGTTGAAGGTCATGAGAGTGAAGCTGCCACGTTGTGGAGTTGCTGCATGACCTGCGGGATGATGACCAAAGGTAACCAGCAATGCTCTGCAGGAGAGGAGGATGCCGGCCAGCGAAAGTCCCCAGTAGGGTTTCTTTCGTATCAGCCAATAGACCAGGTACACCAGGTTAATGAGGAATACGATAGGAAAGAATAGTCCGGCAAAGCCGCTCAGCCACCATTTACCGGGGTTGAGGTAAGGGAGCCAGCTGGAAAGGATCAGGGATAATGCGACGATACCCGTGGCGATGAAAGCTTTTGACAATGTACAGGGGTTTCTATAAAAATAACAAAATACTCTATAAAGTGAAAAGAGGTCATATCAAAAATATCGAACCTTTTAACAATCGTTGATACGATTACCTATCTCCATCAGGTTCCAAAATAGAAAGAGCCTGTATTTTTTTGATACAGGCTCTTTTCATGTATTTATTTCCTGATTAATTTTCTTTCGGATGGAAGAGGTGTGTGGCTTTGTACACCAGCTTATTAAAGCCGGCACCCCAGTCATTGCCTTTTTTCCACGCACTCATAAATAAGAAGCCTGTGATTGCTCCGCCGATGAGTGTGGGCAGGGTAGTAAGGTCATGATGTGAAAACAGGTGTTCTGATATTGCCATGAGGATGTACAATACAGTTACTATCCACATTGGGATACCGCCGCCGCCGTTCAACTTTTGGAAGAACCGAACGTCAGGCGCCAGTAAAAGTGTTGCCACTGCCAGAGACATCACGGAGGCTGAAGAGCCATAATAAGAGGCAAAGAATTGTGTAGGATGCCAGGCTGGTATGAACTGCATGCCCAGCATATAGAGGAGATTTCCCGCCATGCCGCCAAAAAGATATAACGGAAGGATAACACCAGGCCCTGCTTTGCGCTGCAATACAGAACCAAAAGCCCAGAGCCATACCATATTGCCAAATATCAGCCAAACGCTCTCATTAACAAAGAGGGAAGTAATAAATGTCCATGGTAAACGAGCCAGTCTGCTGAAACTGGCAGGCAATATCACATTATTCATTACATCCAGGTTGAACCGGATGGTTGAATTGCCTTCAATATTATAAACTACTTGTGTAAAAAATAGCAGGATAAATACTGTCAGGTTCACCAGTAATAACTGGGTGACCATATTCTTTCCTTCTCCCAGGGAGAGGATTGGCATCGGTTCTCCTTTTTCGGCTACGTCCATTGACCTAAAACTTTAGGGGCTAAAGGTACGATTCCATTTAGTAAAAATGGCGCCGGTTCTTCCTGTTCCAGTTTCGGAGCAGCAGGTAGCTGAACAGTACACCACCCAGGTGGGCAAAATGCGCCACATTATCTCCGGCGGTGTTCCGGACACCGGATACGAGTTCCAGCAGGATCATGAAGGTAACGATGTACTTTGCCTTGATCGGAAACAGGAAGTAGAGGTACACCAGGCTGTTGGGGAACAGGTACCCGAAGGCGAAGAGCAATCCGAACACAGCGCCGGAAGCGCCCAGGGTTGCTGCATCGCGGTAGCCGATCTGGAATTCACGCAGGAATAATTTAGACATTTCTACCTTGGCAGGTGTATCAGGGAAGCTTAATTCCTGATTAATGGAATTGACCAGGTCGTAATGTGTGGTAAGGTTATGGAAGTTCGTAAAATTCGGATCAGCAAGGTAAGTATTGATCTCATGAGTGAGCCGCATATTTTCGTAAGTGATCACGCCCATATGGCAGAGGGCTGCACCCAATCCACAGATGAGATAGAACATCAGGAAGCGCTTAGGCCCCCAGAGGTTTTCGAGTGTAGCGCCAAACATCCACAGGGTGAACATATTGGAGAACAGGTGCTCGATAGAACCATGCATAAAAAGGTGAGTCAGTACCTGGTGCGGCTTGAACAGGGGCGAGCCCCAATAGTGGAGGGCAAAGAGGTCCGTCAGGAAATGATTCGATGATGGATTCTGAATCTCTCCCATTGTATATTGTCCAAGAAATACCAAGCCATTGATGATCAATAGGTTTTTAATCACCAGCGGTAAAATGTCGAAACTGCGGGGCCTGAACTCACTCATTATGATTTCCGATTCTGATTATTACTAATACCTTTTTTCTAACAATACCACGTTCTCAATATGGTGTGTATGTGGGAACATGTCTACAGGCTGGATTTTCTTCACAGCATATAACTGATCCAGCAGCGCCAGGTCTCTGGCCTGGGTAGCCGGGTTACAGCTTACATACACGATACGGGGTGCTGCAATTTCGAGTAGTTTGTTCACTAGTTTTTCGTGCATACCAGCCCGAGGAGGGTCGGTGATGATCACATCTGGTTGCCCATGTTGGGCAAAGAATGCATCGTTACAAATGTCTACTACGTCGCCAGCGAAGAATGTTGCATTGTTTACGCCATTGCGGGCTGCATTTTCTTTTGCATCGTCTATCGCTTCTTTAATCAGTTCAATCCCCACTACTTTTCCTGCCTGTCTGGATACAAAAATACCAATACTGCCTGTTCCACAATATAAGTCATAAACAATTTCTGTTCCTGTTAATCCGGCAAATTCTCTTGTTACCTGGTAAAGGACTTCTCCCTGGTAAGTATTCGTCTGGAAAAAGGACTTAGGGCCAATTTTGAACGTAAAGTCTTCCAGTTTTTCTTCTGCATATCCTTTTCCGAAGTACACTTTAGGCTCCAGGTCAAAGATGCTGTCGTTCAACTTGGGGTTGATCGTATACAGCAGGGTGGTAATACCGGGTACGGTCGCCAGCAGATGGTCCAGCAGGGCTTCGCGGTCTTTCTTGTTTTCGTGTTGGATAACAAGGTTGACCATGACTTCGCCTGTGGTTAAGATGCGCACCACCAGGTTGCGCAGCCAGCCTACCTGGGCGCGGATATCGTAGAAAGACAGATCGTGTTCGAGTGCATAAGCCCTGACGGTATTGCGGATTGCGTTGACAGGTTCTGCTTCGAGGTAGCAGGTATTGATGTCAAGCACCTTGTCGAAGAGCTTGGGTACGTGGAATCCGAGGGCATTCATCCGGGGAATGGTACCGTCTTCGGAAATTGCTTCGGATGGCATCCAGGCTTTGTTGCTGAATGTGAATTCCAGTTTGTTGCGGTAATGTGTAACGTGTTTGGAGCCAAGGATGGGCTGCATTTCAGGAAGTTCCAGTTTTCCGATGCGGGTCAGGTTGTCGGTTACCTGTTGTTGCTTGTAGGAGAGCTGCTTATCATACGGGAGCATTTGCCACTTACAGCCGCCACAGGTGCCGAAGTGCTCACAAAAAGGAGTTACGCGGTCAGCTGCGTAGCTATGAAAGCGGATGGCGCGGCCTTCGGCCCAGTCTTTCTTGCTTTTGCCCAGGCGAACGTCTACAACATCGCCAGGGACTACGCCACCTTCAATGAAGATCACTTTGCCGTCAATGCGGGCCAGTGCTTTCCCTTCTGCTGCATATGCGGTCACGGGAACTTTTTCCAGAATTACGTTTTTTTTCCTCACGGGTGCAAAGGTAGGATTTTCAAAGAGTAATGTAGGCGTGCAGGGGAGTCGTATTTTTCAAATTCCTAATTCTTGGTTACATTTACATCAACCGATGTCCTATGCATAAACTTATGATAATACTGGTGTTTGTATGCTCTGCAATTCAGCTACAGGCCCAGAATGGCTACAAGATCACAGTACAGCTGAAACAGTACAAAGGAGGTATGATGTACCTGGCCCAGTATATGGGTAAAAAGACATATATGGCAGATTCCGCCATGCTGAATGACCAGGGTGTAGCAGTGCTACAGGGAAAAGAGGCCTTACCCGGTGGTATTTATCTTGTAGTGTTCCCCGGTAAAACACGGTATTTTGAAATGTTGCTGGACAGCAAACAGGAAAACTTCTCCGTTTCAGCAGATACTTCAGACCTGATCAATAAGACAATTTATAAGAACTCACCGGAGAATGAACTTTTCGTGGATTACAATAAATTCCTGTCCAAAGATGTGGCATCCCTGAACAAGGAAGCACAGACCCTGCTGGCAAAACATACAGCAGCAGACACTGCCAGTGCCAGACAGTTACAGACAGAGTTGGGCAAAAAGCTGCAGGCCTACAGGAACAATGTGATGACCAATCATCCCCAAAGCCTGTTGACCAGCATTTTCAAAATGATGAAAGATCCGGAAGTGCCACCAAAGCCAGCGGATGCCGATTCTACCTTTGGCTACCGCTACTATAGAAGCCACTACTGGGACAATACCAACCTCAGTGACGGGCGTCTGGCCCGTACACCTGTACTGGAAGATAAACTGAACAGGTATTTTACCCAATTGGTTCCAATGGATCCTGATTCTATCAATGTTGCGGCAGATGAACTTATTGAAAAGACACGTAAGGATAAAGAGAACTTCAAGTTTGTAGTGTGGTGGCTGACATCTACTTACGAGTCATCTCCTTACATGGGAATGGATGCCGTATTCGTGCACCTGGTAGAAAAGTATTATGTAGCAGGTGATGCTTACTGGCTGAATGATGAACAACTGAATAAGATCATTTCCCGTGCATACTCCATAGCACCTAATCTGATTGGTCAACAGGCACCGCCACTGGAAGTAAAGGATAGTGCCATGAAACCTATTTCGCTGTATACCACCAAAGGTAAATTTACAGTGCTTGTATTCTGGGATCCTACCTGTGGACACTGTAAGATAGAAGTACCCAGGCTGGATTCTGCCTATAACGCGAGCTGGAAAAATAAAGGTGTAACCATGATTGGATTCAAGACAGAAGGTACCAAAGAGCAGTGGGAACAATTCATTCATGACAATCATCTGAAAGGATGGATCCATGCATGGGATCCTGATGCACAGTCTAACTATAGACGCCTATACGACGTATATAGTACACCGGTAGTATATCTACTGGATGAGAAGAAGAAGATTGTAGCGAAGAGACTGGGTGTGGAGCAGTTGAATGAATTTATCGAGCGATCAGATAATAAAGGCAAAACAGCGAAGAAATAATCCACGACTGTGTAATGGAGCGTACAGGTTGTACACACATCAATCACATGTGTAGTAATTATAGATAATTCATCCCGTGTATCACAGATACACGGGATTTTTTTTGAGTACACAAAAATGTGAGTAAATATTAAATGACTATATAATTAATGTTGTAATCCTTTTATTATCAGTTGCATGCGTTTGCTGTATTATGATTTGGCATAGTCTTTGGCAATTCATAGTCGTAATAAAACTTTCTAGGTTATGACAAAGAAGATGATCCTTTCGTTTGCAGCCCTTGCAATTTTTTCAATGAGCGCGATGGCGCAGGTACGTGTGGGTGTAAAAGGTGGCTGGAACCTTTCAACCATTACAGTTGACAACAGTGGTAGTGTAGATAAAGACAAATCACTGTCTGGCTTTAATATCGGTGTAATTGCAGATATGCCATTAGTACCAAGAATCTTATCCTTCCAGCCGGGTGTGTTCTACACTACCAAGGGTTCTAAACTGAAATCCGGAGATGAAAATGATGCCGTGCATTACAAGTTTACAACCAATCCATCCTACATCGAAGTTCCGCTGAACTTCATTGGTAAATTACCAGTAGGTCCGAGCGCAAGTCTCTTTGCGGGGGTAGGTCCATACTTTGCATTTGGCGTAGCTGGTAAGAACAAAACTTACACAACTGTAGGAGGTACAACAACGACTACTGAATCCAATATCAAGTGGGATGATGATACCCCATTCAACAATGATGATCCAAACCAGGGTTATAATAAGTTGAAACGCTTTGACTGGGGTGGTAACGTACAGGTAGGTGCAGAGATCAGCAATTTCCTGATTTCAGCACAGTACGGAGTAGGTTTCGCCAAGATCAATTCCGGTGGAAATGACAGTAACAACGACAAGAACAAAAACCGTGTGTTTAGCCTTAGTGTGGGTTACTTGTTCTAATCAACAATCTTGAACAAAGGGGCGTAAACAGGCAACGTCTGTAATTAAAACAACAGCTATGAACATGTATAGCATCCGACCACGCCTGTAGGATGCTATACTGATAAATTTACCTATATGAAAAAAGTACTTTTAGCGGCCGCCGGGCTTCTGATTGCATGTGTATCTTTTGGGCAGACAAAATGGGGGATCGTTGCAGGACCTCAGTTCTCCAGTTATACGACCAAGGCTGATAATGATAGCAAAAAAACCAGTGACCTGTTTACAAATGTCAGGGCTGGTATTACTGTAGACATACCACTGGCAGAGGAATTTTATATCGGAACCGGTCTGCTTTACTCCGGCAAGGGTGGAAAGGATGACGGTGTTAAAACCAACTTATCTTATTTACAAGTGCCGGTAAATTTCCTCTTTAAACCTGAAGTAGGTACAGGAAAGCTGAACCTAGGTGTAGGCCCTTACCTTGCATACGGAGTAGCAGGCAACCATAAAACTACGGTTGGTAATGCAGATATATCTGTAAAAGCATTTGATGATGAAGCAGGAGTAACCAGGTTGAAAAGGTTTGATGCAGGTCTGGGTATCGTAGCAGGTTATGAACTGCCAGTAGGCTTGTACCTGGGTCTGAATGCAGACTTAGGTCTCATAAATACATATGACAATACAGACAATGGCCGAAGCTGGCATAATACCTCCTTCGGTGTTTCAGTAGGGTATAAATTTTAATGGCAAGCAATATTATATGCAGGGCTGATCTCCTTTTCAGGGGATCAGCCCTGTTCCTTTGTTAACGAGCTATTAATACCCTAAATTCCCACTTATTTCCTACCTTAGTTTTATCATAAACCCCTATATGTTTGAGCAATCCATTACGCGTACTTTTATATTACTTCTATTGTGCATTTTTTTATCACCTTTCCAATTGAAGGCACAGGTTAGTTTTGGTCTGAATGTGGGTGTCAATCAATCCTGGATGCAGTTCAGGGATCCCGCCGGTCATTCTGCCGAAGAGAATAAACCGCTCACAAGATTTAATGCTGATCTGTTGGTAACAGTACCGCTGATAAACGGGTTGTATGTAGAGCCAGCTATCCGGTATATTACAAAAGGCGCCAACCTGACTGCCGGTGGAGATGGAGAATACACCCGCAGGCTGGAAGTGCATTACCTGGAAATACCCGTCAATTTTACATATAAAATACCTGCATCATTTGGCCGGCTTACGATTGGGGCAGGGCCATACACTGCTTATGGTTTAAATGGGAATAACCGGATCCAGGTATATAATGCAGGAAATGTAGTAAGCACCACCGATTATAGTGTTGCCTTCAGCGGCAGCGGGAATAAAGGTATTTATCCCGGCACGCGGCTGAATCGCTGGGATGTGGGGGCGCAGGTCTCGGCAGGTGTTGAGTTTAATAACCTGCTGATAGTTGGGGTGCACTATAGTAGGGGAATCCGTAACCTGGACCTGTCCGGCAACAGTACGATCCGCAATAATAGTGTAGGGGTGAGCCTTGGAATTTTGTTGAGCAGAGAAGATTATTAACGGCCATAATTATACATGCGAATAAATGCAAAAGGTGTATCCGGACAGGGTGCACCTTTTTTTTATGGGAAGTAGGGGTATGGGCAGTGACCCGCGTCTTACTTGTAAACTATTTTGACATAGGATAAAACAAAAAGTGTGACAGTTATTCGGACATGCCAGTACGTTTCCACGTAATGGCATTTTTATTTTAAAATAAAAACCCGCTTTTACCTCAGGCAAAAGCGGATTGATGGTATAAGCGAAAGCCGGGTTATACTACGGCATCTACTACTTTTCTGATCACTTCTGGTTTACCCAGGGTGTAATAGTGTAACACCGGTGCACCAAATTCTTTCAGTTCTTTAGACTGCTGGATCAGCCACTCGGTACCAACCAGTTCTACATCCTTGTCAGTCTTACATTTCAGGATTTCGTTGGCCAGATCATTCGGGATATCTACATGGAACGCCCTTGGCAGTACTGTTAACTGTTTGCGAGTGGTCATTGGTTTCAATCCTGGAATAATGGGAACAGTGATGCCCATTTCTCTGCATTTTTTGACAAAGTCGAAATATTTCTGGTTGTCAAAAAACATCTGGGTAATGATATAATCGGCACCATTTTCTACTTTCCGCTTCAGGTAGTTCATATCTGTAGCCAGGTTGGGTGCTTCGAAGTGTTTTTCCGGATAGCCGGCTACGCCGATACAGAATTTAGTTTTCACCCCACCCTGCAGGTCTTCTTCCAGGTACATACCATTGTTCATGTTCACTACCTGGTGCAGTAGTTCTTCTGCATAGCGGTGTCCATGCGGTTCTGGTTCGAAGGCCGGCTCGTTTTTTGGGGCATCACCACGGAGTACGAGCACATTGTCTACACCGAGGAAATTGAGGTCAATCAGGGCATTTTCTGTTTCTTCACGGCTAAAGCCACCACAGATCAGGTGAGGAACGGCATCTACATTATAATGGTTCATCACGGCAGCACAAATAGCTACTGTGCCGGGTCTTTTGCGGATTTCTACTTTTTCAAAGGAACCATCCGACCGCTTTTTGAACATGTGCTCACTTCTATGATAGGTAACATTGATAAATGCAGGTTTGAATGCCATCAGGGGGTCCAGATGATCGTAAATAGACTCTATGCTCTTCCCTTTGAGTGGGGGAAGGATCTCGAAAGAGATCAATGTATCCTTTGCCTGTGCAATATGTTCAGTTACTTTCATAGCAAGTGGGCTTATTAAAAATGTATAGCCGGACAAAAATAATGCATCTCTTAGAATTATCATCTAATAATTCTCGAATAGTCCGAATATTTATGAACCTTTGTGCTTGATTCGTAGATAAAAGCACAGGCAATAAATGCCCGGCATGGAAAGCAGAAGTAAATGCTTATTTTTGCTAAGTTTCAACATATGGCATTAAAAATACATACAGATCAGTTGGTAAAGCGCTACGGTCAGAGAACTGTGGTCAACAACGTATCTGTTGAGGTTACTCAGGGAGAGATCGTTGGATTGCTGGGCCCGAATGGTGCCGGTAAGACAACTACGTTTTATATGGTCGTGGGCCTGATCAAGCCGGACGAGGGCCAGGTATTCCTGGACGAAGTCAACATCACCAAGCTGCCCATGTACAAAAGGGCCAAGATGGGGATAGGTTATCTTCCCCAGGAGGCATCTGTATTCCGTAAATTGAGTGTGGAAGACAATATCTCTGCGGTATTGGAAATGACTAACCTCAAGAAGGCAGAACAGAAGGAAAAACTCGAGAGTCTGCTGGAAGAGTTTCGTCTCACACACGTGCGTAAAAGCCCCGGCGACGTATTGAGCGGTGGTGAGCGCAGGCGTACAGAAATTGCACGCGCACTGGCGGTGGACCCTAAGTTTATCCTGCTGGATGAGCCTTTTGCAGGTATTGACCCAATTGCAGTAGAAGATATTCAATCTATCGTAGCCCGCCTTAAATATAAAAATATCGGCATTCTGATCACCGACCACAATGTACAGGAGACACTGTCCATCACTGACCGTGCCTATCTGCTATTTGAGGGTAAAATATTAAAAGCCGGATCAGCCGAAGAATTAGCTGCAGATGAACAGGTAAGGAAAGTGTATCTTGGACAGAATTTTATTTTACGTCGTAAAAATTACCTGGACGAAGCAGCTAAGCAAAAATAACTACAACTACTCCGTTCCTACCATCCTATTATGAGAATATTAAGTCCTGCAATATCACAACTGGCGCGTTTGCGCATGGGGCGCATAGAGTATTTTATGCAGTATCCCCTGCAGGTGCAGCAGCAGGTATTTCAAAACCTACTCAGTGCCGCTCAGTATACTGAGTTTGGTAAGCAATATGGATTCTCGCAGATCTATAAGATTGAAGAGTTTAAGCAAAGGGTACCTATCCATAACTACGATACCCTGAAGCCATATATTCAGCGTTCCATGGAAGGCCAGCAAAACATTTTGTGGAATACCCCTATAAAATGGTTTGCCAAATCCAGCGGTACAACTGCCGATAAGAGCAAGTTCATTCCTATTTCTGTAGAAAGCCTGGATGAATGTCACTATCGTGCAGGGAGAGATGTATTATCCCTTTATTATAATAATTATCCTGAGTCCAGGTTACTAACCGGCAAGTCACTGGTAATCGGTGGTAGTCACCAGGTGAATAAACTGGATCAGGAGAGCGATTCTTACTTTGGTGACCTGAGCGCCGTGATGCTCCAGAACATGCCCTTCTATGGCAATATGATCCGTACTCCGGATCTGTCTATTGCCCTGATGGATGAATGGGAAGAGAAGATCGAGCGCATGGCCAATGCCGTGATCCATGAGAATGTCACCTCTATAGCAGGGGTACCTACCTGGACCATGGTATTGATAAAAAGGATCTTTGAAATCACCGGTAAGGATAACCTGGCAGACATTTGGCCTAACCTGGAACTTTACGTTCACGGGGGGGTGAGTTTCACACCGTATCGTGAGCAGTTCAAAAAGCTGATCCGCAAGCCGGATATGTTCTACCAGGAAACCTACAATGCATCTGAAGGTTTCTTTGCCGCACAGGATGTGATCGGGCAGGAGGGGTTGCTGTTGTTCCTGAACCATGGTATCTTCTATGAGTTCATGCCGATGGAAGAAGTAGGAAAAGATCAACCACAGACACTGCAACTGAATGAAGTGGAAATGGGGAAAAACTATGCACTGGTGATTAGTACCAATGGTGGCTTATGGCGCTATATGGTGGGCGATACCGTGCAGTTTACCTCTCTGTCTCCATTCCGTGTGAAGGTGAGTGGTCGTACCAAATCATTTATCAATGCATTTGGTGAAGAATTGATTGTCGAGAATTCAGATAAGGCGATAGCCAAAGCTTGTGAAGCAACGGGCGCCATTGTAAATGATTACACAGCGGCTCCTATTTATTTTAGCGAAGGAGAAGCGGGGGCCCATGAATGGTTACTTGATTTTGAATTGATTCCAGATAGTGTAGATCACTTTATTGATGTATTGGATCAGACACTGAAATCTATCAATTCTGACTACGAAGCCAAGCGTCACAAAGATATGGCGCTGCGCAGACCAGTGCTGCATGTATTGCCAAAAGGCACTTTCACCGAATGGCTGAAGAGCAAAGGCAAACTGGGTGGTCAGCACAAAGTGCCCCGGTTGAATAACGACCGGCAGCATGTCGAAGAAATTTTAAAATTCACTGGTATCACTGGTGTGATATAATTGGGTAACCATTAACTAATACGTCTATATGAAATTACTGGAGAACAAAGTAGCTATCGTTACCGGGGCCAGCCGTGGTATTGGAGAAGCTATTGCAATCAAATTTGCAGAAGAGGGTGCAAATGTAGCTTTCACTTACCTGAGTTCTGATGAAAAAGCCAAAGCGCTTGAACAGAAGCTGCAAGGTATGGGTGTAAAGGCGAAAGCCTATAAGTCCAATGCCGGTGTTTACGAGGAATGCGAAACGTTAATTGCCGATGTACTGAAAGAGTTCGGCGCTATCGATATTTGTGTGAACAATGCAGGTATTTCTAAAGATAATCTGCTGCTGCGTATGAGTCCTGATCAGTGGGATGATGTAATGGACATCAACCTGAAGAGCGTGTATAACATGACTAAACATGTGATCCGCCCGATGATGAAGGCTAAGTCAGGTTCCATTATTAACATGAGTTCTATTATCGGTATCAAGGGTAATGCTGGTCAGAGTAGCTATGCTGCTTCCAAGGCTGGTATAATTGGTTTTACCAAGTCTATAGCACAGGAGCTGGGTAGCCGTAATATTCGTGTGAATGCGGTGGCGCCAGGTTTCGTAGAAACTGATATGACGCACTACCTGAAAGAAGGTACCGGTGCGCAGGCTTATATTGAGAAGATTCCGTTAGGTCGCTTTGGTAGTCCTGAGGATATTGCAAACGTGACGCTGTTCCTGGCTTCTAACCTGAGTGCTTATGTAACAGGTCAGACAATCAGCACCTGTGGTGGTTTGAATATCTAATCCGGATCTATATAATTAAAAAAGCGGTTGTGTCTTTGGGCACAACCGCTTTTTGTTTTTAGTATTTTTTACCGGGAGTGGCTACGCGGAAAGTCTCTACACACTTGCGATCCTGCAGTGTTACGAAGACTGTTTTACCATCCGGACCACCGAAGGTGAGGTTGCTGCATTGCTTGCCTTTCAGGGGGATTTCCCTGATGGTTTTGCCGGCAGGAGATAATACCCAGATCACTCCTTTACCCCAGCGGGCTACGTACAGGTTACCAGCTTTGTCGCATTTCATACCGTCAAACCCAAAGTCGGGTACTTCAGCAAAGAGTTGTTTGTTACTGATATTGCCGGCTTTGTCTACATCGAATTTCCAGATCTTGCGTTGAACGCTTTCGTTGACATAGAGTGTCTTTTCATCGGGGCTGAGTTCTATACCATTGGTGGTGCCCATGTTTGCATCCAGCAGTACAGCTTTGCCGCCTTTGTCGATGCGCCAGATCTGACCGGTGGATTGTTTCCAGTTCGGGTCAGAAGCATAGATCTGATCTTTCTTGTTTATGCAGAGATCATTGGGCTGATTGAACTTGTCATTGTGCACGTATACGCTGACTTTCCTTGTTTTGGGATCTACCTGGAGTACGTTGTGATTAATGAAGTCAGGCAGGAACATCAGTCCCTTGCTGTTGTAATGAATGCTATTGCCTACACTGCTATCTGGCAGGTTGACGAAGACTTCGCCGCTACCATCTTTGGTATTGATCCTTCCAATGGTTCCATCTTTCTGAAAGTTGACTACATAGAGATAGCCAGATTTATCGTAATGAGGGCCTTCGATGTTTACAGAGAACATTTGTTCTTTGGTGAGATCTTTGGTTTGGTATAAATCCTGGCTTTTTAGCTGTGCCGTGGCGGAGAGACCGAGTAATAGACAGATAAGTTGTTTCATGATAGAAAGATTGACGTTGAGAGATTAAGATAGTGAAATTTGTACCGGTGGGCAAGACTGATCCCGCATTTCTTATTCCTGGATGATGGTGCAGCGTTTACAGAGAATGTGAATATGCAGTATGCCATTCAGGCTTCCGGCAGTATTGTACCTTTAAAAGTGGTATGCATTTTTTCCAGAAGGAAAATGAGTGCCTGATGGAACTGTTTACCAGCAAAGCGGATGGGCTGGTGCTGTACAGGTACCCTTTGTATAATACGTTGAAGAATGTGAGTTACCGGGAAGCCGCCATTAAGGACCAGGATACTGATAATGGATGCGTGAGAGAGAAAGGGGGCATTACACAAAGGATCTGCATATAGATGCGGATGGCAGGTTTGTGAAATAGGGGATTACCCTCAACCGTCAATGGGTTAATTTTCACTATTTTCGCCGGCATGATACATGTTTCTGAATTTAAAGACCTGGAGCTGCTATCGATCCACAAGGTGGGCAACGCCTCTCAGGAAGAGTCCCTGATCTGCTCCCAGGAGCCTTTGCAATTACAGGATGAGACCATCAGTCAGCTATTGTTGAGTTACTTTATCCAGCCATTTACGAATGCGGCAGAATACTTCCGCTTTTACCACGAGGCTGACCTTCAATTAAATGAGATTTTTCAATATTGCCGTCGTATATTTGAGAATCGGGACAATTTTCATGAGCAATCTGTAAATATAGCCAAGCATCTATATAAGCATTCCACGCATCCTAAAATCAAGGGTGGAGAGTTGTATATCGCTTATTTTAGCAAGTGTCAGGTGGATGGTGAGGATGTGGAAGCCATTGGTATTTTCAAATCTGAGACCAGAGATACCTATTTGAAAGTATACTTGTCCAACGAAAGCTACCAGGTAAATTACGACGATGGTATAAATATCAACAAGCTCGATAAAGGATGCCTTGTATTCAATACAGAAGAAGAAGAGGGATATAAAGTCAGCATAATAGATAGTATCAGCAAGCAGAATGAAGCTGTATACTGGAAAGACTCTTTCCTGCAGGTACAAAGGAGGGAAGACAATTATCATCAGACAGAGTTGGCAGTGAATATGTGTAAGCAATTCATCAGTGAAAAACTACCCAGTGAGTATGAAATGAGCAGGATAGATCAGGTAGATCTGCTCAACAAATCAGCAGCTTATTTTAAGGAAAAAGAGCAGTTCCAGATGGATGATTTCGCCCAGGAGGTGCTAGGGCATCAGGACGCCATCGAATCATTCAGAGAATACCGGGAGCAATATCAGCAGGATTACAAACAGGAGATACCTGATGAATTTGATATATCAGCACCAGCATTCAAGAAGCAGCAAAAAGTATTTAAGAGTATTCTGAAACTGGATAAAAACTTTCATATATACATACACGGTAACAGGGAATTGATTGAACGGGGCTTTGATGAATCTACGAATATGTATTACTATAAACTTTCGTTTGAGAATGAAAGTTAAAATGCCGTAACAAACTGCGGCATCAGTCGTCTAAGATTAAACCGATCGGTTATAAATTTTTCATAAGCAAAAACCAATTATTAATAAAGGCTGCTCTTTTGGGCGGCCTTTTATTATTAACGGG
This sequence comes from Chitinophaga sancti, assembly GCF_034087045.1. Taxonomy (NCBI): domain Bacteria; kingdom Pseudomonadati; phylum Bacteroidota; class Chitinophagia; order Chitinophagales; family Chitinophagaceae; genus Chitinophaga; species Chitinophaga sancti. The sequence goes on from NZ_CP139247.1 coordinate 1,351,682, forward strand.
TAAAACAGCATATTGTTTAAATAAAAAAACGCTTCTGTTTTGAGCAGAAGCGTTTCTTATTATTTCTGTTGTTTTTGCTTAGGTTTCGGCGGCCTGTTTTGAGGCTGCTGCTGGCCACCTCCGCCGCCTTGTTGTTGAGGCTTTGGCTGTGGTTTAGGTCCCTGTGGTTTACCTTGCTGCTGCTGTTGTTGCTGTTGTTTCGGCTGCTGCTGCTGTGGTTTAGGGCCTTGTGGCTTACCTGGTCCTTGTTGTTGCGGCTGTTTAGGTTTTGGCTGCTGTTGCTGCTGTGGCTGTGCCTGTTGTTTAGGCTTTTGCTGTTGAGCAGGTTGTTCAGCCGGTTTAGCCCCTTGTTGCTGTTGTTTGTGTTTTTGTTTTTCCTTGTCCTTGTGTTTGCGTTTCTGGGCTGTTTTTTCCAGTGAGCGGAGGCTGATCTGGCCTACCACGTCTGCAAATCCGAGGTCAGTTTCTTTAGGTTTACCTGCTACCACTTCTACTGGTTTCAGGTCATCAGGTCTGATGTTTTGCTTGTTTAGCTGACGTATTTCTTTTACGCGGCTGATGGTAAGCGGGTATTGCTTGTTGCTGTCGCCATAAGCATACCACATCAGGTTTTTGAAAATATCCCTCTTCTGCAGGGTTGCAACGCCATTGATGGTTTCAATGCTATCTGCATCTTCAGGGAAATCTTTAAGTGCATCGAGGTAAGTATCGAGCTCGTAGTTCAGGCAGCATTTCAAACGTCCGCACTGGCCGGACAGTTTTGCCTGATTGATGGAAAGGTTCTGGTAGCGGGCAGCAGTGGTATTCACACTCTTAAAGTCAGAGAGCCAGGTAGAGCAGCACAATTCGCGGCCGCAGCTACCAATACCGCCTACTTTACCGGCTTCCTGGCGAGCGCCGATCTGGCGCATTTCCACCTTGACACGGAATTCTCCGGCGTAGAGCTTAATTAATTCACGGAAGTCAACACGGTCATCGGCAGTGTAGAAGAAGGTTGCTTTACGTCCATCGGCCTGAATTTCTACCTCGGCGAGTTTCATTTCGAGGCCTATACTGCGGGCTATTGCTCTTGCTTTGATGAGGGCCTCTTTTTCGCGGGTTTTGTTTTCACCCATTCTGTGCAGATCTTCATTGCTGGCGCGACGCAATACTTTTTTTACTTCAGGGGTATCTTCTATCCTTCTTTTCTTCATCTGGAGCTTTACCAGTTCGCCGGTGAGGCTTACCTGGCCTACATCAAAACCACTCACTCCTTCTACGGTTACCATTTCTCCCTTATCCAGGAATTGTTTGGTAACGTTTCGGAAGAAATCTTTCCTGCTTCCGTTGTTGAAACTTACCTCTATAATATCAAATGGTGCTAAGCTATCACTTAAGGGAATATTGGCCAGCCAGTCAAAAACATTTAGTCGGTTACATCCACCACTACTACAACCTCCATTACTTTTGCATCCTGACGGCTTTCCCTCTGCACCTGTACCACATCCGGCACAAGCCATATTTATATATTTAAAAGAGTTAATTGATATGCATCCGGTATTGTCCCGAACGCTTTAAAATACATATTTCCCTTTATATATACAAAAGGGCGGAAGTAACAAAGGTAACGGAAAAAGTAATGCCCCGTCCTGTCAATATAGGTTTAACAGGTCGGGATGGGCTTATGTTTAAAAATGTACTGCAATTTGATACTGAGGGCGTGAAACAGCAGTTTAGCGTTGGCATTTCGTTCAATGTAGTAGCTGGCGTTGTCCAGTTCCTGTGTGATCAGCTCCATTTGCTGGAGATTGGCCAGTTTTTGCAATTTAAAGGCAAAATCGGTTTCTTCTTCGGAGAATGCCAGCTGGCTTTTGTCTATGTATTTCAGTCTGAGGGTATGTTCCAGCAGGTTGATGAAGTAGCGGAGGAACTGTTTTTGGTTTTCGCGACCCATCTTGGCGTTGGATACATTTTCTATCCATTCCTGGAGGGCCAGGCGGTTGTTGGTAAAGATATAATTGAGCCAGTTACGTAGTAGCTCATGGTAATCATCTTCTGAATTTTGCAGCAGGGCAAGGGCTTCCCGGTAGTTGCCGGAAGCAATTGTTGCCACCTGACGGGCTCTTGCAGCAGGAGCATTGGCCCTGGTTACGAGTGCATTGACCAGAACGTCTTTGGGGAGAGGGTTTACCTTGATGAGGTGAGTCCGCGAAAGGATGGTCGCCAGTATTTGCTCCTGGTTTTCGGCGATCAGGATGAAGATGGTATCATCTGGTGGCTCTTCGATCAGTTTGAGCAGGCGGTTCCCTTCGTTACCCAGGTATTCGGGCATCCACATGAGTAGGATCTTGTATTTACTCTCGAAGCTTTTCAGGCTCAGTTTGCGGATGATGTCCTGACATTCGGTAGCGGTGATGTTACCCTGTTTGTTTTCAGCTCCTATGAATTGCAGCCAGTCGTATGCATTACCGTATGGATGTTCGGTAATGAATTCCCGCCATTCGCTGGCGTAGTCGGCACTCACTGGTTTATCGCCTGTTTTTTTAGGGATGACAGGGTATGAGAAGTGAATGTCGGGGTGGATGTACTTTTGTGCTTTGATACAGGCAGAACATTTACCGCAGGGGCCTTCAGGCTGTTTGTCTTCGCAAACAAGGTGCTGGGCGAAGGCAAGGCCAAGGGGCAGACCACCGGCCCCTTCCGGGGCCAGGAGGATCATAGCATGGCTGATGCGTTGTTGAGTGACAGCATTGAGCAGTTGTTGCCTGATGTCGTCCTGACCTATGATATTTGAGAAAAGCATGGGTGCAAAGTAAAAGAAAAATCGCTTACACCTTTGGCATAAGCGATTTTTTCATGGGGAGAGTGGCTTGCGGCCGATTAGTATTTTTTCTCTATTGCAGCTATCACTTCTGCAGCATTAGGTTGTGTTTTTGGTGAAAACACAGCTACCAGATTTCCTTTTTCATCAAGCAGGTACTTCTGGAAATTCCATTGTACTTCAGCAGGTTCAAAATGTTTTTCCTTGCTTTGGTCTAACAGCCATTTATAGATGGGATGTATGTCCGCACCTTTCACAGAAATCTTGGCAGCCATCGGGAATGTTACTGCATATTTTTTAGTACAGAATTCCTGGATCTGCTGGTTGCTGCCTGGTTCCTGAGAACCGAAATTGTTAGCAGGGAAACCAATGATCACCAGGTTCTTTTTGTACTTCTCATACAGTTTTTCCAGTTCTGCATATTGTGGAGTGTTTCCGCAAAGAGAAGCAGTATTCACGATCAGGATCTTCTTGCCTTTGTAATCGGCAAAATTGATTTTACCACCATCTACAGCATCCACTTTAAAATCATAAATGGCGCTGCTTTTCATAAATATCAACAACGAGATGAGCAATGTTTTTAACATACCTACAAAGTTTGAAATGAAATTAATGAATAACTCACACATAAAAAGTTAATGACGTGCATATGCCAGGGAACAAATGCTGAACGGAATATTTGCCTGTTGAAAGAGCTTTCCACAAGCTTCAGTGGTAGCGCCTGTGGTGATCACATCATCGATTAATAATACATGTTCATCTTTCAATAATTCAGGATTTTCCAGTTGAAAAGCGTGTTGTACATTTTGCCACCGGAGGATCCTGCTTTTCCTCGTTTGCGAAGCGGTAAATACTACTCTTTTCAGTGCATGTGATAATACGGGTTTGTTGATCACTGCTGCAATACCCGCAGATAATAAAGCAGACTGATTATAGCCTCGAAATTTCTCCCTCTTTTTAGTGATAGGTACTGGCACAATACAGGTAATCTGGTTGATCCAGTTGGTCTGTGCGAGTATCTTTCCCATCTGCTTTCCCATGTAGAAGGTTAGTTTCTTTTTGTGCCGGTACTTTATTTTATGCACCAGCTTACGCAACATGGATGCCTGTGAAAAATAGTAAGCAGCCAGTGCGTGCTGTACCTGCAATCGGCCATAGAATAATTTTTCTACAGGGGTCTCTGTAAAGTGCTGAAAGCCGGTTCGTGGTAACTGTACTGTACATTGATGACACAGGAATGCTTCAGTATGTGTGAGTGTGTTGCCACAACTCTCGCATACATGGGGAAAACAAAGATGGAGTAATGCTGTAAACATATATGATCAGAATAATCTGCTGTATACTTCATCGACGCGGCCTACGGGAATTACTTCAATATTGAATTTACTGAAGTCGGATCCTTTTTTATTATACCTGCTGACGAAGATCTTTTCGAAACCCAGTTTTTCTGCTTCTGCTATTCGCTGTTCGATACGGTTCACTGCGCGGATTTCACCACTCAGGCCTACTTCACCTGCAAAGCAGATCTTGCCGGCGATGGCAATGTCTTCGTAAGAAGAAAGCAGTGCACATAGCACTGCCAGATCGATGGCAGGATCTTCTGCACGGATACCACCGGCGATATTGAGGAACACATCTTTGACACCGAAGTGGAAGCCGCCTCTTTTTTCCAGTACGGCGAGAAGTAATTGCAGGCGACGCAGATCGAAGCCGGTCACAGTACGTTGTGGGGTACCATATACTGATTGAGTAACGAGTGCCTGTACTTCGATGAGCATAGGGCGCATACCTTCCATGGTAGAAGCGATGGCTACGCCACTCAACAGATCTTCGCGCTGAGAGATGAGAATTTCTGAAGGGTTGGTAACTTGTCGTAATCCGGTGCCGGTCATTTCGTAAATGCCCAGTTCTGCGGTGGAACCAAAACGATTTTTGATGGTACGCAATATGCGGTAAGCATAGTGTTGATCGCCTTCAAATTGTAATACGGTATCCACCATATGTTCCAGAATTTTTGGACCTGCGATAGCGCCATCTTTGGTGATATGACCGATCAGAAATACGGGCACATGACTTTCTTTGGCGAAGCGTTGCATTTCGGCGGCGGTTTCTCTGATCTGGGATACGCTGCCGGGAGCAGATTCGATAAAAGGAGATTGCAACGTTTGTATAGAATCGATGACCACCAGTTGTGGGCGGAGTTTTTTTATTTCCTGAAAGATAGTCTGGGTATTGGTTTCCGTGAGCAGGTAGAACTGATCGTTGGTGGCCTGCAGGCGGTCTGCGCGCATCTTTATCTGCGAGGCACTTTCTTCACCGCTTACGTATAATGTAGTAATATTTTTGAGTTGCAATGCATTTTGCAGGAAGAGTGTGCTCTTACCGATTCCTGGTTCACCACCTACGAGAACGAGTGATCCGGGAACAATACCGCCACCGAGTACACGGTTCAGTTCTACATCAGGAGTGAGTAGTCTTTCTTCTTCAACTGCGCTTACTTCGCTGAGGTTCACAATGTTGTTACGGCCATTCTCTTTTTCTGTTTGCCAGCTTTGATTACGTAGCGGAACATCTTTCTGAATTTTTTCTTCGACAAATGTATTCCATTGATTACAGGAAGGACATTTACCTGTCCACTTAGCTGATTCATATCCACAATTCTGACAGAAGAATGCTGATTTTATTTTCATGTAGCAAAGGTGATAAAAGCACTAAAAAAATGAGCAGTGCTATCGATAAAAAAGTTAAAAAAGGGAAAAATTGGGGTGAGAAAAAAATGGCTCAAAAAGAAAAGAGCCAACAGAAGATTCTGCTGACTCTTTCTACTTACTAACCCATTAAATTCAGGTCTAAATTACTAAATGGCTTCAGAATAAAAAAGTTTATTTAATCGATGTGAATAACTTTTGAGTAGTTTTTGTAATGTGACAGAACGGCTCCCATAGCCTATTTCAGGGCTTCCAGGTATTTAATTATACTTTCATTGAACGGGCGTAAAAGGTTGATAAATAGGATTGATAACGCCCAAAAATATATATGAAAAACGTGTCATAAGAGGGTTATTCTCATATGTCATATAGTCCGAATTTATGACTTAAAAATTACGATTCAGGACATAATGACAGTGTTAAATTTATGGTTGTCAGGTCGGGGAGGAGTTTGTCGGGTAGTTTCTTAAGGAAATCATAAATCCTTTAAAAAGGGTTGTTTTGGAGGGGAATTTGATCTTAGAAAGTAAATAATTGTTCTATTTATGACACCTGGAATGTTGATAGTATCGCTGATTTTTGTTGGGATCAGCATGCTGGTGAGTTACCGGTTACAGGGGAAATTCAGGCAATATAGCGGAATACCTACCTCATCCGGGCTAACAGGGAAGCAGATAGCACAGAAGATGTTGAATGAGAATGGAATATATGATGTGCAGGTGATATCTGTGGATGGGTTTCTGACTGACCATTACGACCCCACCAACAAAACAGTGAATTTAAGTCCGGAGGTATATTCCGGGGCGAACGTAGCGGCCGCGGCGGTGGCTGCGCATGAGTGCGGGCATGCGATCCAGCACAAAGATGCTTATGCCTGGCTTGGTTTGCGGTCCAGGTTGGTACCTATGGTACAGTTTAGCTCTCAGTGGTTACAGTTTGTGCTGATGATTGGGGTTATTACCCTTTACTGGACGTCTGCGCCGTTGCTGATAGGCATAATATTATTTGCACTGACCACTTTGTTTTCGTTGGTGACGCTGCCGGTCGAGTTTGATGCTTCGCGGAGGGCTTTGATCTGGCTGGACAATACTAATGTGATGAGGCCGCAAGAGCATTACAAGGCAAAGGATGCCCTCTGGTGGGCGGCTATGACCTATGTAGTGTCGGCGGTAGCTTCGGTAGTGATGCTGGTACAATATATCTTTTTATTCCTGGGCGCAAGGGACAGGGATTAATAAACAAACACTTTGTCATAATTATCAGGGGCCGGAAGTAAGAGACTGCTTCCGGCCTTTCTGTTTATATAGTTTATAGCCTATATGTTTTGGGTTGAAAAACAATATAAAAACGGCTCATGGAATTATTCCACTTGCTATGTTAATAATTATAAGTCAAAATTTTTATTGAAAATCAATGACTTCTGAAGGTGCTCGTAAAAAATGTCTCGAAAAGTATGGTTATTCAAAGTCTGTGATTTAACTTTGCGTTCCCAATTTGTGTGGGATCATATTTCAAGCGTAAATTTTATTTACTATAATGAATACTTTAAGCTTCAAGACTAAATCTGCCAACGACGCAACCGTAGTGCGTGACTGGCATATTGTAGACGCTACCAACCTGACACTGGGTAGGATGAGCGCGAAGATTGCGTCCATTTTAAGAGGTAAGAACAAGCCTTACTATACTCCTCACACTGATTGTGGAGATTTCGTAATCATCATCAATGCAGAAAAGATCCAGTTGACTGGTAATAAATGGAATGACAAGGAATATCTGACTTATTCAGGTTATCCAGGTGGTCAGAAATCAGAGACTGCTAAGGAACTGATTCGTCGTCGTCCAGAAGTAGTGATCGAAAGAGCTGTTAAGGGCATGCTTCCTAAGAATCGTCTGGGTCGTGCTATGTACAAAAAACTGTTTGTATATGCCGGCGCTGAGCATCCACATGCTGCGCAGAAACCTAAATCCTTAACTTTCTAATTTTTCTCTGATACATGGAAAAGCAAAAAAATACTATTGGTCGTCGTAAGGAAGCCGTAGCTCGCGTGTATATCAGCAAGGGCACTGGTGCAATTACAATCAACGACAAAGACTATAAAGAATATTTCGCGCTGGTTTACCTGCAGAATCAGGTAGAACTGCCGTTGAAAACTATCGACGCTCTGGATAAATTTGATATAAAGGTAAATGCTGCTGGTGGTGGTATCAAGGGTCAGGCTGAGGCAGTGAAACTTGGTATTGCACGTGGTCTGTGTGAGGTGAACATCGAGTTCCGCCCTGCACTGAAAGCGGCTGGATTGCTGAAACGTGATCCTAGAGGCGTTGAACGTAAGAAACCAGGTAAAGCTAAAGCTAGAAGAAGCTTCCAGTTCTCTAAACGCTAATCGTGATGAATGCGTGGTGGTAGTATATACCCATCGCAGATTATTAACATTGACCTTTTATAACAGAGTATAATAACATGGAAAATAATACCTCATTGCAGCAGCAGTTACTGGAGGCTGGTGTACACTTCGGTCACCTGAAGAAGAAATGGAATCCAAAGATGCTGCCTTACATTTTCGCAGAAAAGAAAGGTATTCACATCATAGATCTGAATAAAACCGTTGAAGGTTTACAGGATGCAGCAGCAGCGCTGAAATCTATAGCTAAGAGCGGTAAAAAGATCATGTTCGTTGCAACAAAAAAGCAAGCTAAAGAAATCGTAGCAGAAGCGGCTAAGCGTGTAAACATGCCTTACGTGACTGAAAGATGGTTAGGTGGTATGCTTACCAACTTCACCACTATCCGTAAAAGCGTGAAGAAAATGCAGAGCATCGAGAAAATGCTGACTGATGGTACTTTCGATAGCATCACTAAGAAAGAGCGTTTGACCTTAACACGTGATAAGGAGAAAATGGAGAAAGTTCTGGGTGGTATCGCTCAGCTGGCTCGTGTTCCTGCAGCGCTGTTCCTGGTTGACATCAGCCATGAGCACATTGCACTGGCAGAAGCTCGTCGTCTGGGTATCTCCACCTTCGGTATGGTAGATACTAACTCTGATCCTACCAAGGTAGACTTCGCAGTACCAGCGAACGATGATGCTACTAAATCTATCGCAATCATCACTAACTATATCGCTGCAGCAATTGCAGAAGGTCTGTCTGAAAGAGCGAATGAGAAAACTGACGACGTAGTAGAAGAGGAAGAAGAAGACAACAAGGCACTGAAGTTCGAACTCGAAGGTGGTGATGATCGTGGTGGTGAGAGAGGTCGTAAGCCAGGTGGTCGTGGTCCAGGTGGTCCAGGTGGCAACAACAACCGTCCAGGCGGTGGTGGTGGCAACCGTCCAGGTGGCAACAACAATCGTCCAGGTGGTGGTGGTAACCGTCCAGGTGGCGGTGGTAACCGTCCAGGCGGCGGTGGCGGCGGACAGCGTCGTCCTGCAGGTTCTGGTGGTAGCAGACCAGGTGGTGGCGGAAGATAATTCTGTTCATGACTAAATAGATCAATTGCGAACCGTGGACAGCTTATCTGATCTGTGGTTCGCAATTGGTCATATAAACCGGACAAGTAGCAAAATTCATATAAACTTAATACTCTTAAACTCATTATAAGTTATGGCAGCAACAATTACAGCAGCTGATGTAAACAAACTGCGTCAGCAGACAGGTGCAGGGATGATGGATTGCAGAAAGGCGCTGGTAGAAAGCGATGGTGATTTTGAAAAAGCAGTTGATTATCTGCGTAAAAAAGGCCAGAAAGTAGCCGCTTTACGTTCTGACCGTGAAACTAAAGAAGGTGTTATCATTGCTAAGACTGCTGCTGATGGCCAGACTGGTGTGATAGTAGCCCTGGGTTGCGAAACTGACTTCGTAGCTAAGAATGAAGATTTCATCAAGTTTGCGCAGTCTCTGGTAGACCTGGCACTGACTTCCGGTGTTAACACCGTAGAAGAACTGGGTGCAGCTAGCCTGGACGGTGCAACTGTAAGTGATAAAGTAAACGACCAGGTTGCTAAGATTGGTGAGAAAATCACCCTGGCACGTTTCGAAAAAATCAGCGCTGCTTCTGTAACTGCTTATATCCACGGTAACTACCGCATGGGTGTACTGGTAGGTTTCAACGAAGCTGTAGCTGAAGAAGTAGGTAAGGATGTGGCAATGCAGATCGCTGCTATGAACCCAATCGCTGTTGATGCGGCTGGTGTTTCTGAAGATCTGATTGCACGTGAAAAAGCAATCGCTCTTGAGCAGATCGCTGCTGAAGGTAAAACAGGAGACATGGCTGAAAAAATCGCTATGGGTAAGGTGAACAAGTTCTTCAAAGACAATACCCTGTTACAGCAGGCGTTTGTGAAAGATAATAATAAGACTGTTGCTGATTATCTGAAGTCTGTAAGTGCAGGTCTGAAGGTAACAGGATTCAGCAGAATCGCATTGGGGTAATATAATCCCGGTCAGAAAAGGAGAGAAGTTTTTCTCTCCTTTTTTTTGTGCCTAACGGAAATCATATAGTGTCAACGAAGGGTAATCCTGCCCCGAAAATTCCGCGTTCCGCATTTTTTGTATCTTCGGGGCGCAATAACCGATAACTATCTTCATCTTAATATATCATTTTCAATAGTCATGTTGCCAAAGTACAAGCGTATTTTACTTAAACTAAGCGGTGAGTCCCTGATGGGCGAAGGTAATTACGGGATCGATCACAAGGTGATCTCACAGTATGCATACGATATTAAAGCTGCTACTGATCTGGGCGTGCAGGTTGCGGTCGTGATCGGTGGTGGTAACATCTATCGTGGTATGAACGAAAAAGAGACAGGTATTGAGCGTGCTCAGGGCGACTATATGGGGATGCTGGCAACAGTTATCAATGGTATGGCCATGCAGAGTGGCCTGGAAAAGGTTGGTTTATATACCCGCCTGCAATCTGCTATCAAAATGGAGCAGATCGCTGAGCCTTATATCCGCCGCCGTGCCATTCGCCACCTGGAAAAAGGCCGTGTTGTGATCTTTGGTGCTGGTACCGGTAACCCGTACTTCACTACAGATACCGCTGCTTCCCTGCGTGCGATCGAAATCCAGGCAGATGTGATCCTGAAAGGAACCCGTGTAGATGGTATCTATACCGCTGATCCGGAAAAAGATCCAACCGCTACAAAATTTGAAACCATTACCTTCTCTGAGGTGTATCAGAAATCACTGAATGTGATGGATATGACCGCTTTCACACTGTGCCAGGAGAATAAACTCCCGATTATCGTGTTTGACATGAATCGTCCGGGCAATCTGCTACAGGTGATTATGGGGAAGAATGTGGGGACACTTGTAAAAGCATAAACTTATTTGGAATCGGGGAATTGCTTAGCAATTCCCCGATTGCTTTTATTTCAGGTATGCTTTGAGCTCTGTAAAGGGTAAGAACAAAGTAATCTGCCCCATTGCATAAGGCCCGATCTCATACGGGGTATAGCAGAACCCAATGCCCTTTTCCGTGATGAAGAAGTTCTCATTCACGGGGATCTGATCGACCAGCAACTGGTCTTTCAATGTGTTTTCCTCACTCACCCAGAAAATTCTTCTGTACGCTTTTTCCAGCAATGCCGGTAATGCCTCTTTATAGCCCGGTTTAAACAGGTCTTCTGTAGTTAATACTTTCTTGTTCTTCAAATCTAAAACCTTGTAAATTGAGCCGTAATTGCCGTGTGCACCACCTGTATACTCATAGGTGAATGATTCAATGCTCAGATAAGGATAATGGTTATACACTACTCTCATATCGGCATCGGCTGACCAGCTGGCGGTGGCAGGAATTTCCTGTGTGGTATCGATATCTTTTTCAGTCATTTTGTAAGTGACCAGAAAGGAGTCAATATCTCTTCTGAGGTAACGAACCGGATTGTCCAGGGAAGGGTTGCCGGTTACAGTGCTGCGAATGAAAGCCTTTGTCTCCTCATCCAGGGTGGGCGCCGGCCAGATAATGGCGTTAGTAGCTACTGCTACCGGGGAGGCAGGATTACCTGGCAGCAGCTTCGCAGAATCTTCTCCATAATATACACTCAGGGGAGTAGTTTCTTTCATATCAGGTACGAGGGTGTACTCATAGGTAGTCCCTTTTCCTCTCCATTTTCCCTTATATACACCGGCACTGTCCAGTAAACCTGTGAAGAAGCGTTCTTCCTTTTCATCCGTACTCTCATATAATACCAGCATTTTGTTCTGGTCCAGGTTTCCCCAGATGGCGATCGGCTCCCCGGTCTCTTCGTAACTATAATATCCACGGTACATGGCCGGATTGGCTTTGGTCAGTTCCATCGTAATGTTCTTCCCTGCCAGCGTACCTTTCAATTGTACATAAAAATAGGGTGTGGTCTTGAAATCAGGGAGACTTGCAGCAGCCTGTTTGGGATGCCTGTCGCCACAGGATATCAGTAAAATAGCTGAGATAGTAATAAGGAGTATGGTTCTCATGCGTTAAAATTAATAATTATTCATATTCTTTTTATCGGGTTGGGTGCTGATGACAATCAATCATTTTAGCGTTTTCATGCAGGGGCCATCCTGTATCTTTGTACCCGTAAAATATTGGCCAATGCTAAATAAAAAAGTTGCTGACCTGCGTAAGGATTATACCCTTGCTGAGCTGGATGAAAAGGAAGTAGCCCAGGATCCCTTTCAACAATTTGAAAAGTGGTGGAATGAAGCCATCACCGGAGAGATAGAGGAAGCCAATGCGATGACGCTGGCCACTAGTAGCTCCGCAGGTATTCCTACTACCCGCATCGTATTGCTAAAGAGCTTTGATGCAGATGGTTTTGTGTTTTTTACCAATTATGATAGCCGTAAAGGTCATGAAATGGCGGCTAATCCGCACGTATCTCTGTTGTTTTTCTGGAAAGAGCTGCAAAGACAGGTGCGTATAGACGGAATTGTATCCAAAGTGGATGCGGGTATGAGTAATGAATATTACAACAGCCGTCCGCTGGGTAGTCGTATTGGTGCTATAGCTTCTCCACAGAGCAAGGTGATACCTAACAGGAGTTTCCTGGAAGAGAAGGTAAAGACAGTGACTGAAAAATATGAGAAAAATGCTCCAGAGAGACCGGAAAACTGGGGGGGGTATATTGTGAAACCGGTTGCAATTGAGTTCTGGCAGGGACGCAGTAGCCGACTTCATGACCGTATCCAGTACAGTCAGGAAGGGAGTAGCTGGAAAATAGAGCGCCTGGCGCCATGATGAATAAAGAAATTATAAGAGGCTGATCATAATTAAGTGGTCAGCCTCTTTAATAATTTTAGGCTTGTTTTGCAGCAGCCTTTGCAGCTTTAACAGCAGCAGCTTTAGCTGGCTTAGCAGGTCTTGATTTTCCGAAAGAACCACTGAAAATCTTACCTTTTTTGGTTTTGATATCACCTCTACCCATTGTTAGACAGTTTGATTGTTTATTATTAATTGGTGCAAATTACGTAAAAAAGGAAGATACCACAAACTGAAGGGTTCGTGGCCATTTTATAAGCCTGTTGTCGAAGAAGCGTCGAAGAAGCGTCGAAGAAGAGGTGGACCTATATAAAATAAAAAAAGCAAGAAACAGTAATGTTCCTTGCTTGAATAAGGTAAGCTAACAGATTAAAGCTTGTCGGACAGAGCCTTACCAGCTTTGAATTTAGCAACTTTCTTAGCTTTGATCTTGATGATCTGGCCAGTCTGTGGGTTTCTACCGTTACGAGCAGCACGTTTAGAAACAGAGAAAGTACCGAAACCTACTAAGGTTACTTTACCACCTTTTTTCAGGGTATCAGCAACAGCTTTAGTGAAAGAATCCAGTGCTTCGTTAGCTTGGGTTTTAGTGATACCGGCATCTTTTGCCAGTTTGTCGATTAATTCGGCTTTGTTCATAGCTAGTAAGATTTAACTAGTGAATTAAAATGTTTGATGTGAGCAAATATAGCGCGTTTTATCAGATTACCAAATTTTTTGCATCTTTTTTAAGCAAAATTTTATCGGCTGAAAAGGGCTACAGGTAACGGTTACAGCTGATTCGCTCATGATATGGATGTATGAGCAAAACAGGAGTTAACGTCTGAAACCCGCTGCTAGTGGCAATTTGCTACTGGTTTTATAATTAACGTCAGAGTGTTCCAAGTATTGTACCAAACTCACAATCCCTGATAAACAGTGGATTTCCTGTGGATAAGTTTAAATGTTAAACTACCTGCATCACTGTTCTGAAGGCTACAAACTGGCTTCCAAACAGGTCATAAGCCCTCTTTTGGAGTACTGGCGCATATTCGTCTATGTAAGTTTGGTAGTTCTCGAGTGTATCTGCAAAGAATTGTACAGAGTAGGTGAGACCATCTTCCTCATCCTGTTCCAGCAGTCTGCACATGCGGTAATCATGGAATAAACCGGTATTCATGATAGCTGGGATCTGGTCTTCCTTCATCCATTGCATCCATCTGTCGTTGATAGGATGCGACACCATTGTGGTAACGTTAAATATGATCATAGTTGGAAATCCTTGTTAGTGGCTTAATTGCAGATATATGGGGCAGTGATCAGAGTGCTTTATATCGGCGTAAATCTTTGCCTCTTTCAGCTTTTCCTGCAATGGTGTAGTGACACTGATATAATCGATACGCCATCCCTTATTATTATTGCGTGCATTGGCGCGGAAACTCCACCAGCTATATTGGTGCGGATCACTACAGAAATGACGGAAAGTATCTACGAAGCCGTTTTCATATAATTTGTCCAGCCATGCACGTTCTTCGGGCAGAAAACCACTGCTGTTCTTGTTGCCTACGGGATCATGAATATCGATTGGTTTGTGCACGATATTGTAGTCGCCACACACTATTATATTAGGTCTTGTGGCTTTGAGTGTATGGAGGTAGCCAAAGAACTCATCCAACCATTGGTATTTATAGGTTTGTCTTTCGTCTCCACTGGTGCCTGAAGGGATATATGTGTTAACGAGTGTGATATCCCCAAAATCGAGGCGCATTACCCTGCCTTCGGCATCGCTCTGCATGTAGCCATTTCCATATTGTACATGGTCTGGTTTTATCTTAGTGAGTACAGCTACACCGCTGTAGCCTTTTTTCTGGGCAGGATACCAGTAGTGTTCATAGCCAAGCTCGTCAAACTGTTGGAAGTCTACATTGTCTTTGTGCGCTTTGATTTCCTGTAAGCAGATGATATCGGCGGGATCAGTTTTGAGCCATTCTGTGAAGCCTTTTGTCATGGCGGAACGAAGCCCGTTTACATTGTACGATATGATTCTCATACTGTAAATATACGAATGCCGGTGATTGCAGCGCAACCACCGGCATTCAGTTAAAAATATTATAACGAAGTTTTTACATGTCGTATTCGAGTACCGGTCTAAGCCATTTCTCTGCTTCTTCTACAGTCCAGCCTTTGCGTTCAGCATAATCTATTACCTGGTCTTTCTCGATCTTTCCTATACCAAAGTATTTGGCAGCAGGGTTGGCAAAATACCAGCCACTTACACTTGAAGCAGGATACATGGCCAGTGATTCTGTGAGTGTGATACCAGTGTTCTCCGTAGCATCGAGCATATCGAACATCTTGTATTTCTCTGTATGTTCAGGACAGGCAGGATAACCTGGTGCAGGACGTATGCCTGCGTATTCTTCTTTGATCAGGTCATCTTTACTCAGGTGTTCTTCTGAAGCATAGCCCCAGAATTCCTTTCTTACACGCTCATGCATCAGCTCTGCAAAGGCTTCTACCAGCCTGTCCGCAAGGGCTTTCAGCATAATGCTGCTGTAATCGTCATGGTCTGCCTTGAACTTTTCCAACCATTCTTCAATGCCACCACCTGTGGTCACGGCAAAGGCACCCATGTAGTCCTGGATACCTGTATCGGAGGGGGCGATAAAGTCTGCCAGTGATATGTTTGGCTGACCAGGCGCCTTCTTGATCTGCTGACGCAGACATTCCAGATTTACGGTACCCTGACCTGGTTTTGGTGACAATACGGTGATGGTATCATCTGCTGTTCTGCTGGCAGGAAAGAGGCCAATTACAGCGTTGGCAGTTACCCATTTCTCTTCAACGATGCGTTTTAGCATTACTTTGGCATCTTCATACAGGCGACTTGCTTCCACACCGACTACTTCGTCCGTCAGGATCTGCGGGAATTTACCGTGCAGTTCCCATGAGATGAAGAAGGGCTGCCAGTCTATATATTCAGCTATATCAGCCAGTTCATAGTTCTTAAAAACCTGTACTCCCAGTTGTTTTGGAACTACCGGAGTGAATCCTGTCCAGTCGCTGATCGCCTTGTTCTGGCGGGCTTCTGCGATAGGAAGGTATTGTTTTACTGGTTTCTTATTGCGGAAGTTATCATTGAGTTTGGTGTACTCAGTTGTTACTTCCTGCAGGAAATTTTTTCTCAGGGCTTTGTTCAGCAGGTTACCGGTTACGGTTACGCTACGGGACGCATCAAGTACATGCACCACGCCGTGTTCATACTCGGGGGCAATTTTTACGGCGGTATGGGTACGGGAGGTAGTGGCACCGCCTATTAATAATGGTACTTCAAAGTGCTGGCGTTTCATTTCTCTGGCCACGTGCACCATTTCGTCCAGACTAGGGGTGATCAGGCCACTGAGGCCAATGATATCCACATCTTCCTGGCGGGCGGTCTGCAGAATTTTTTCCGCTGGGACCATTACTCCCATATCGATGATGTCGTAGCCATTACAGCCCAATACTACACCTACGATATTTTTACCGATGTCGTGTACGTCGCCTTTTACAGTAGCCAGCAGGATCTTTCCGGCTGATTTGATCACGCCACCATTTTCTGCGACCATCCTGGCTTTTTCTGCTTCAATAAAAGGTGTCAGTACGGCCACGGATTTCTTCATCACGCGGGCACTTTTTACTACCTGTGGCAGGAACATTTTACCACTGCCGAAGAGGTCGCCGACGATGTTCATACCGTCCATGAGCGGACCTTCGATCACATCCAGCGGACGGGGATATTTTTGTCTGGCTTCTTCGGTATCAGCTTCGATATAGTCAGTGATACCATTTACGAGTGCGTGGCTTAGTCTTTCTTCTACAGAGCCGTGGCGCCAGGTTTCGTCTTTTTCGATCACCTTTCCTTTTGCCTTTACAGTTTCGGCATAGGCGATGAGGCGTTCTGTAGCATCTTCACGGCGATTCAGGATAGCATCGTCACAGAGTTCGCGCAGCTTTGGTTCAATTTCATCATAGATCTGCAACATACCGGCATTCACGATACCCATGTTCATGCCCGCTTTGATCGCGTAGAACAGGAATACAGAGTGCATCGCTTCGCGCACCAGGTCATTTCCTCTGAAGGAGAAGGAGATGTTACTCACACCACCACTTACGCTGGTCAGCGGCATTAGTTCCTTGATACGGCGGGTGGCGTTGATGAAGTCTACTGCGTAGTTATTGTGTTCTTCGATACCTGTGGCAATCGCAAAGATGTTCGGGTCGAATATGATATCCTGTGGATCAAACCCTACAACTTCTGTCAGGATCTTGTAAGAGCGATGACAGAACGCTACTTTTTTCTCTTCTGTATCTGCCTGTCCATACTCATCGAAAGCCATTACGACTACAGCAGCACCGAAGCTTTTGCAGATAGTGGCCTGTTCAATGAATTTCGCTTCACCTTCCTTGAGGGAGATGGAGTTCACAATACATTTACCCTGCAGGCATTTCAGACCGGCTTCAATGATGCTGAACTTACTGGAGTCGATCATTACCGGGATCTTTGAAATATCCGGTTCTGCAGCAAGCAGGTTCAGAAAGGTGGTCATTGCCAGTTCTCCGTCGAGGAGGGCATCATCCATGTTTACGTCCAGTACCTGCGCACCGTTTTCTACCTGCTGGCGGGCTACAGACAGTGCTTCTTCGTACTGTCCTTCCCTGATCAGACGGGCAAATTTTTTAGAACCGGTTACGTTAGTACGTTCACCAATATTGATGAAGTTGGTTTCAGGTCGTACTATCAGTGGCTCCAGGCCGCTCAGGCGCAAAAATGGTTTGATGACAGTTTGTTCCTGTCCAGTGGCAGTTTGCGCGGGATTGAGTGTATCGCTCATTGGTAGCTATAGTAATTAGCGGATAAATTAAAATTAGGCCAGTGTTGTTTCCTTTACTGGTAATGGTCTTGGCGCGATTGTTTTCACGTGCTGAGCAATGTGCCGGATATGATCCGGAGTGGTGCCACAGCAACCGCCAACGATGTTTACAAAACCTTCTTTAGCAAAATCTTCGATGATGCAGGCTGTATCGTGCGGTGTTTCGTCGTATTCTCCGAATGCATTTGGCAGGCCGGCATTTGGGTAGCAACTTACATAACAGCCAGCTATCTGTGCCAGTTCCGCCACGTGTGGACGCATCTGCTCACCACCCAATGCACAGTTTAAGCCGACAGAGAATGGTTTGGCGTGCATTACGGAAATATAAAATGCTTCCAGGGTCTGACCGCTCAGTGTACGTCCGGAGGCATCGGTAATGGTACCGGAGATCATGATAGGTAGTTCCGGTTGTTTGATATCCCGGAAGTATTTCTTGGCAGCGTAGATAGCGGCCTTACTATTGAGGGTATCAAAGATGGTTTCGATCAGCAATATATCTACGCCTCCTTCGTGCAGACCACGAATTTGTTCGTAATAAGCAGTCACCACTTCGTCAAAAGTAACGGAGCGGAACCCCGGATTGTTCACATCGGGGGAGAGGGAGAGTGTTTTATTCAGCGGACCG
This sequence comes from Chitinophaga sancti, assembly GCF_034087045.1. Classification (NCBI taxonomy): domain Bacteria; kingdom Pseudomonadati; phylum Bacteroidota; class Chitinophagia; order Chitinophagales; family Chitinophagaceae; genus Chitinophaga; species Chitinophaga sancti. The sequence goes on from NZ_CP139247.1 coordinate 1,369,946, forward strand.
ATCGCACCAGCTACAAAGCGGGGCTTTTCGGGGTTCTTCGCTGTATAATCGTTTGCAGCTCTTTTTGCAATTTTTGCAGCAGCTATGTTCAGTTCAAAAGCGAGAGCCTGCATATCATAGTCGGCCATAGCGATGGTCGTGCTACTAAATGTATTGGTTTCGATGATGTCGGCGCCAGCTTCGAGGTATTCCCTGTGAATGGCTTCTATGATCTGGGGCTGAGTCAGGTTGAGCAGGTCATTGTTGCCTTTTACATCCATATGGTAATCCTTGAATCGCTCGCCTCTATAATCTGCTTCTTCCAGCTTGTAGCGCTGGATCATGGTACCCATAGCACCATCTATGATCAGAATACGTTCTGCCGCACACTGGGATAATGATTTCATATCGATAATGTGTTTACTGTTTTTTCTGGAAAGACATACAAAGATACTTATTAATTGCCTCATTATATGAAATATCACCAGCGGAAGATGTATTTGCAGAATTTTTTACTTTATTCGGGGAAATGAGAGAAAATTTTGTTTGAAACCAAAAGTCTACTATATTTGTAGGGTAATCCAACAATGGATCAATATACCACCATCTGATTACTACCAGGGAATCCACCACTTTGCCCGCATAGTTAACAACCAGCTTAAACAAAAAATTTAAGACAATGAGCATTGCGAAGCATGTACACAGCTTACAAAAGCATTTAGCGCAATTTGGTTTATACCCGGTTCCTGAGGATGCTGAAAATGAGGCTTCCACTGTATTTAGAATCTGCTTTCTGAACAAGTATGAGATTGAGCGCTGGCGTGAGCTGCGCAATGAGGAAGACGGTGGAGGAAAACTTAAAGACAAAGACCAATCATAGCTTTTTCATAACGTGGAATTACAGGTTAAACACACACGGGTGTTGTTGAGCACTCGTATCTTTTTTCAAAAACGCTGAAAGGCAGCTGCAGAACGCTGACACCTTCAGCGTTTTTTATTTCTGTACATAACTTTCGAGTGGTAAACGGTTAGAGATGGATCTGGCCAGCGTCATTTCATCAGCATATTCCAGTTCGCCGCCGAAGGCGATACCACGGGCGATGGTGGTGATCTTTACAGAAAAATCCTTCAGCTTTTTAGAGAGGTAATAAATGGTTGTGTCCCCTTCTATCGTCGGGCTCAGTGCCATGATGATCTCTTCCACACCTTGTTGCTGTACCCTTTCTACCAGAGAATAAATATTCAGTTGGTCCGGACCAATACCATCGATAGGGGAGATGATGCCACCAAGTACATGGTATACTCCGTTGAACTGCTGGGTATTTTCAATTGCCATGACATCGCGGATGGTTTCCACGACACATACCAGTGCTTTATTGCGGGAAGGGCTGCTACAGATAGAGCAGATTTCGTCGTCCGAGACGTTGTGACAGTTTTTGCAGAACTTGATCTGGTCACGCATGCGGGTAACCACTTCGCCGAATAGCTTCACCTGGGCAGGGTCCTGTTTGAGAAGGTGTAATACCAGGCGAAGCGCTGTTTTCTTGCCTATACCCGGCAGCCGCGCAAATTCATTAACAGCATTTTCTATCAGAGCGGAAGAAAAGATCATGGTACAAAAATAATGATTTTTCGTGGGGGCAATGCGCCCCCGGCCGGTTATAACTGCAATTTGATCGGGACTCCCCAGTTGGCTTTGATGTTCTCCTTTTTAGGGAAGTTTACTACTCTTTCGGGTTGTTTTTTGGGTGTACCATAGTATACCCCACGATCCCATTTGCCGTTATTGTTATCATCAATCAGAATCCTTACTTCATATTCGGCAGGCATAATGCGCTTCTGGATCCAGACGCCATTTACAATTTTGCCAGAGTATTTTATGTCTTTTTCTTTCACCAGCTGTGCCACAAAGTGCATGGTATCACCACCTGCAGCTTTCAGACTATCGCTGAGTGTGAGCGAGAGCATCGCACTGCCGTAATCTGATTCTTTTTTGGCAGTGAAGAGGATCGTATCTGCTTTTGACTGTTCCTGACCAAGGGTATCAAGTACCGCCTCTTTAGGAATGGTAAGGCGGTATGGGGTACCTTCTTTCCAGTTGTAAACCAGGTGTAGCACTTTGCGGGTAGAGTCGAAGAAAGTGGTGAAGGCTACTGGTTTGAAAGTAGTATCTTCTGCCAGGAGTATGTGGGTGGTATCCAGTGTTTTTACAGGAGCACTGAAGTTCACGATCAGTGGTTGCCCCAGATCCTGGGAGTTTTTCTCGCCCAGGGTAGCTGCCACGAAGATCTTTCTTTTCTTCTCTTTCTCTTTTTCTTCTTTGCTTTTGTGGTCTTCTTCTTCAGGAGGAGGGGCATTGTTACCACCTGGAGGAAGACCACCGGGTTCGCCACCAGGGCCGCCCATCTCGTCCGGACCACCCTTGAGGGTAGAATCTTTTTCCAGGAAAGTGAGCAATGGTACATCGTACAGGTTGGTTTCCCGCAGGTGTATCAGGCTATCGTGGAAGGCAATCAGTTCTTTAGGATCGTTGTATTGTAAATCCTTGTTCTCTTCTTTGATGGCGAATAATTTATAATCCCCGGGAGCCAGGTTTTTGAACCAGAATGCACCATTGCCTTTGGAACGGGCATAGTATACCGGCTTTTCCTTGGAAACCACGGAGTCTTCCAGGTGGCGGTACATCATAACAGATACGTTACTATCCGGTTTACCAGTTTCGGCATTGATGATGAAGCCTTTTACCTGCAGAGAGTCGAGGTAGTCGCCGGTAGATATTACGTAGGCATAGTCCAGAATAGGGTTATGCTCGTTGATATCGCGGATGGCGTCTGCAAAGTTGAATGTATAAGTGGTGTTCTTATCCAACGTATCCTTGATGACCATGGTGATAGTTCTCAATTTGGCTGTCACGGTCGGGGTACGCTTCAGGGTCGGGGATACGATCAGCTTTTCGAAGATGTTGTCCAGCTCTATGTATTCATTGAAAGACAGGACAACCTTGTGGGAGTTGAAATGCAGACTGGAATCCGCAGGACTGGCATTGAGCAATACAGGAGGTAAAGTATCCTTAGGTCCTCCACCGGGCGGAACGATGTTCGCACAGCGGGGGAATAAAAGTACACTTGCTATGATTACAATAAGCAGGGAAACCCAGCCACGGAAGTTCTGATTCATTTTTATCGTATTATGCCAAAAAACGGGTCCAAAGATCAAATTTGAATCAGTAATATCCAAATATTGCCGGAGCGCAGGAAATGTTAAAATTGTAATTCACTCTCTTCCTCGAGGTCATGCAGTGCGATGTGCAGCTTATGATCCTTCACAAAGTTGCACCATACGCAGTCCTCTTTACCACACCCGGTATAGAAGTCTTTGTTCTGGATTTTGGTCCAGGTGTCCACGATCTGCTGTGTTACAGCTGCGATATCATCTGCTGTGATAAACACTTTTTCCTTGTGATAAACCTTTTGCTTATTTGGCTCGATGAAGTCAAATTCTGTGCTGGATACCTGCCAGCTCTTGGAGCGGTAGTTGTCCAGCATGATCTTATAAAATACCGCCTGACGCCAGTAGTCGCCGCCGTTTGGATTTTTCTCGTTTGGACGGTCAAACTTTTTATAGTCTTTGATGGCTTTCTCGTAATCACCGGTTTTATAGTCCACTACATTCACCTGATTGCCTTCAAATTCCAGTTTATCCACCTTTCCTTTTAGCGGTACGCCACTCACTACGATATTGCGCACATTCCTTTCCACACTTACGATCTTGTTCCATGTGCCGATGTAGGTATCGTAGTAGTTGGTCAGAATTTCCTTTCCATACTCCATTCTTCTTTCAAAAGATTCGCGGGTAAAGCATTCGCGGTTACGGCGCATGCTCCATATGAAGTCTTTGATGAATTCTTCGCGGGTAGGGAAAGTGTTGTTGCCGGCTTCCTGCATTTTCTGGAAGAGTTTTTCCAGTGCATAGTGTACGGCAGAACCAAATTCTGTATTCTCTGAGCGTCCTGTGGGGATGCGTACGAGGTTTTTATAGAAGAAGCCCAGTGGGCAGTCGAGGTAGTTGTTCAGCGCTGTCACGTTCATGGTAAAGCTGGAGAGCAGGTTGTCGATGAACAACTGATCTGCACGGGCAATTTCCGGTGCCAGGTTTTTGCTGTAGTGGAGAGATTCGAAGGCGAAAAGCGCTTCGTCGGAGAGTTCCACTTTTTCGTTTGGCAACTGGTGTTGTTCCAGTATTTCGGTGATGAACATGCTGGGTTCCAGCGGCTTTCCATCCAGTCTGAATTCCGGGTAACTGATGTACAGGTATTTTTCTGCACGGGTGATTGCCACATAAAAGAGACGGCGCAGTTCCTGTTCGTCTGAACTGATGGATTGTGTAGCAAATACCGTATCGGGGAATGAGAAACCGCTGTTGTTTTTCTTCTTCTTTTCCCAGAGGTGGGAGTTGGTACCTGCCAGGAAAATATATTCGAATTCCAGACCTTTTGAACCATGTGCGGTGATCAGGTTAATACCCTTTTCATTGCCGGACACCTGTACCAGTGGAATCGGAATTTTATTGGCTTCCATGAGGTCTACCATCTCTACAAATTGTACGAGGCTCAGGTCAGGATTACGGCGGGTTTCTTCTTTGATAAAATCGAAGAGTGCCTGCAATACTTTCATCAGCCACATCTTCTCAGGTGAATCCATGATATGGGAGAGGATACCTCCTTCGCTGATGATGCTGGCAAAGAGTTGTTGCAGGGTGAGATTATGTGCTTCTTTAATCCATCCTTCCAGCATTTTGCTCATCTCCATCATGGCCTGTTCAGGGGCTTCAGTAAAGAGGGTGAGGTTGCGGGTGGCTTGCCACTCCTGCAGGTATTGACGCATGGAAGATTTCTCCGCATAGCCTTTTTCGGCTACCCGTATACTTACTTTCGCTATTTCGACAGGTGGTATATCGTAAAAATCAAAGTGCATGATTTTGAAGAGCAGATCGTCTCCGCTGTAAGGCGTATCCAGTTCTGCTGCCAGGTAACGAAGTATGGTGAGTACTTTGCGTGCAAACGGGTTTTCAAAAATGTTCACATGCCTTTTGGAATAGAATGGAATGCCTTTGAGCCGAAAGTATTGCGCCAGCTCTTCGCCAAAACGGTTCTCACGGTAGATCACTGCTATCTTGCCGGCGGGAACGCCTTTTTCAAGCAGGGACACCATGGTGTTTGTCAATCCGGCCATTTCATCGCGGGGCGTGTTATAGCGCTGGATGACAGGTGTAATATTGAGGTTCATCAATTTTTCGTTGCTGGACGTTAGTTGTTTGCTAAGGCCAGGCAGCTGATTTACCAGACGGGAATCGCCGTTATTGTCAATTAGGGTCATGGAGACATCCAGGATATTCTGGGCAGAACGGTAGTTCTGTGTAAGCACGATGGTGAGCAGGGTTTCTGCAAAGCCCCCGGCAAACTGTTCCATATTTTCAATATTTGCACCCTGGAACCGGTAGATGGATTGATCGTCATCTCCCACAACGAATACGTTTGGCAATTCCTCGCCATAGATGAGTTGTTGTATGAGTTTATTCTGGGTACCACTGGTATCCTGGTACTCATCGACGAGTATATATTGAAAGCGTTCTTTGTAGTCAGCGAGTAGGTTGGGGTTTTGTTCAAAAGCCCTGATCACCCAGTTGATCATATCGTCAAAGTCGTAGCGGTTGGCGGCATGCATAAGGGAGGTGAACACGAGGAACTGCTCTACAGCAGCTTCCAGGCGGGCCATCTTCTCCGTTTCGACTTCAATTTTATCAGTGCGGATATCGCCTTTTTTAAAATTTTTGGTCGCTCTTTTGCAGATAAATTCATCACGGTTTGGCAGGTCGTCTATATAAGCTTTAATGGCGCCTTTGATGTAATCAACAGTCCAGCCTTCCCGCTTCATGGTGGAGAAGAGGTTGGAAAGATTGTTCATATCAAAGTATACATCGCCACGGTATCGTTTTAGAGGATTTTGTTTATCAAATCCGTCGATAAGTTTTTTGAGCAGTTGTATTTTTTCCAGCTCAGATATCGGATCAAGGCTGTTCTTTTCAAAAAAGCCGAGATTATCCTGGATCACTTCGTTACAGAAGGAGTGGAAGGTATGAATATTGACACGGTAGGCATCGGGGCCGATGAAATCGGTGAGGCGTTTACGCATGGCGACTGTACCGGCATCGGTGTAAGTAAGGCAAAGAATATTTTGTGGTAAAAAGTCTGTATCGCGCAGAATTTTGCCGATCCGCGATGCCAGGATCTGCGTTTTGCCGGTACCAGGTCCGGCTATCACCATCACAGGGCCTTCGGTATTGTCAACGGCTTCCCGCTGTCGTTCATTCAACCGATTATATACTTCCTCGAAACGTTGTTGATATTGATCTCTGGACATGACTATATTTGAAAATGGATTAGCATCTGGCAACACTAAAATATATATGAAGTTATGGCAAAAATCTATCGGTTGCGGTATGAGCAGGTATTAAATACATCAATATCGGAGGCATGGACGTTTTTTTCCCGGGCAGATAACCTGGAGAAAATCACGCCCTCTTATATGCGATTTGACATTACTTCGCCTGTGACAGATCAACCTATTTACGCAGGGGAAATTATTACTTACACAATTCATCCTGTATTGGGAATACCACTGAGCTGGATGACGGAAATTACACACGTGAAGGATGGAGTGTACTTTGTGGATGAGCAGCGGAAGGGCCCTTATGGTTTATGGCATCACCAGCATCATTTTGAGGAAGTGGAAGAGGGTGTAAAGATGACTGACATTGTACACTACTCACTGCCATTAGGTATTTTGGGTAGGGTTGCACATGCTCTTTTTGTACGGCGTCAGCTGGAAGGTATTTTTACCTACAGGCGAAAGAAGATCCAGGAGTTCTTTGTGTAACATTTATATGTTATAACAAGAAAGTTGATGGTTATTGGTAGAATAGCTATCTTAGTTATAGTTAAACCTACAACATTTGGGACAGGCTGCTGTTCATATTGATGAGCATTTACTGATTGAACGCTTGATTGCTGATGACCCCGGGGCCAGGGAGTTATTGTATGACTACTATGGTCCAGCTCTTTTCAGTTTAATTTTACAAGTGGTTCCTGATAATAAAAAGGCTGAGGACATCCTTATTACTGTGTTTGTACGTATATATAGTGAGGTATATAGTTACAAGCAGTCCGGCAACACCACGCTCTTCGGATGGATGATGCGCCTGACAAGGGAAATAGCTTTTTCGGAGGGAAGTTATGCAGATGGGGAAATAATGGGGGGAGTCGCTATTCAGGGGTATCATTCGCTACATCGATTTACCAACACCTTGCCACAGGAAAAACAAAAAATTTTTTACCTGTGCTACTTTAAAGGCTTGCCTAAAGAAGCAGTTGCCAGGATGATGGGGGTGGAAGCAGAAATGGTAGCCGGACAGATGAGGGAAATTATGGTGGCTTTCAGAAATTTTTTAAGAAATTAATTGGAACTGGATCACTACATACAAAGCGGTATCATAGAGAGCTATGTACTTGGGCTTGCTACCAACGTAGAGGTAGAAGAGCTTCAATATATGCGTAGGCTTTACCCGGAACTCAACAGTGAAATAGCTGCTGTAGAGAAGCGTATGGAAAGACAGGCGTTTGCAGAGGCTGTATTGCCTCCAGAGCGTTTGAAAGATCGGATCTTTCAGCGGATCAACTGGCGGGAAGAAGATTATCATGACACCACTGATTATGGCAGATCTAATCAAAACCAACAGGCTAATTACAATACCACCTATATCAATATCCAGCCAAAGGATAATCAATATATCACAGTACACAAGTGGTGGAAAGTGTTTTTCATTGCTGTATTTATTCTCTCAAAGGTTTGTCTGGCTTCTGCAATTTACTTCTACCTGAAGTATCAGATGCAGGAAAAAAAGCTGGAACAAGTATCTCCCCGTGCAGAATTCCCTGCCAATTCCAGGTGATTTTCCTATCAAAAGCACAAAAAAGTAATATAATTCAGATTTTAATTTGACATTTGCGAAGGCATGTGAAGTTGACCTTTGGAGGGAACACATGGTTTCACCTTCTTATTTATCACCCTCTGGATTTACAAGATTACATAGATAGTGGCATTATTGAAAGCTATTTGCTGGGGCTTGCCTCAGTAGAGGAGGAAGCATTGCTGGAACGCATGCGTTACATCTACCCTGAGCTGGAAACAGAAATCGCCATGGCGGAGTACCGGTTGCAAAGAGTCACCGAAGAGGGAGGTGTAACTCCTCCCGCAAAAGTCTGGAATAAGATTACAGCTCGAATCAGCTGGGAACGACTTCCCAGGGGTAAAAGGCCTTCGCCTGAAAATCCGACCTATATTTTACAGCCCCGCAACTATACAATGACTGTAAGCATCTGGTGGCGTTGTGCAGTTATTGCGATGGGTATGATTATTATAGCGTTAACAGCTACCACCATTTATTTTTATAATCGTTTTCATCAGATGGAAGACCGATTTCTCCGCACGCTGTCCCACATAGAACAGCAGCAGCAAACCCATAGGTAGGTTTGGTACACTTCTTGTCTTTTCTTATCTCTAGCCGGTAACTAATTGCGTTACTGCCTTTTTAACATTTAAATATTTCTTACATGAAGCATCTAACATTAGCAGCATTGTGCTTGCTGGCATCTCTCTTCACCATATCCTGCAAAACCCAGTCAGGGGCACCCACTAATACCAATGTGAGCGCAAGCAAGGGTAATATAAAGGGAAACTGGGTTATTACTGATATCAGCTTTGAAGGGATTCCTCAGCATTCAAAAGTTACTGTTTTTGATCAGGCTTCTTATAGTTGCTTTAAAGGTAGCCAGTGGATATTCCCCAATAATGAGACAAACGGTTCTTTTACACTGACCAATACCGATGATGGTTGTAACACAGCTTCACAGCCTATTGTATGGTCTATCTACAAAGCAGGTGGTGTAGAAATGTTACAGTTCAAAAAGATTGGCGGTGGTGTAAAAGCGAAGAATGTAGCAGAAGGGTACCGTCTCGAGATCAGCTCCCTGGATAAAACTACCATGGTATGGAGAGCTGCGGTGAATTACGAGGACAAAACAGGATATATCATTTACACGCTACAGCGTAGCTAAGGTATAAAACAGAAACCGGCTGAAAGGGCCGGTTTTTTATTTTATAGTTGTTGTGGTTCGGCATGTTGTCTGGCAAAGCGCATAAACAGTTGCGCTAATTTATCCTGTTGTCCCTGCAGGTATATAAAATGGAACTTTCTCACCAGTTTAAAGTTTTTGACTGGCAGAATCTTGAATTCTCCTGCTTCCAGTTCCCGCTGTACTGCTTTGAGGGAGAGGAATGCAGCGCATGGCGCATGGTGCAGGTAAGATTTGATACTCTCTGTACTACCCATGTACATAGCTATCTGCAGGTCGGTCAGCTTTAGTTTTAATCTTTTCAGTTCATCCGTAATTACTTCCAGTGTACCTGAGCCGTGTTCACGCATGAGCAGGGGAATATTTTTAAGATCGGCTGCATTCAATGTAGTATTGTCACCGTAGTTGTAGTTGACATTTCCAATCAGGGCTATTTCGTCTTTGGCAATTTCCACATACTTGAGAACCGGATTTTTTGAACGGCCTTCAATGAGACCCAGTTGGATATTTTTGTCAAAGAGGGCCTGTTCTATCTGTTCGGTATTGCCACTGATCAGGGAAGCTGTGATTTCAGGATAGCGTTGGTTAAACTGTGCCAGTAAGGGTGGAATGAAGTATTGTGCGATAGTGGTACTTGCACCTAAAGCCAGCAGGCCGCCCTGTTCATGTTTGAGCTGGTTGATCTCGTATTCGAGATTGCGGTAGCTGGTAAAGATATCGTCTGCGTGTTTGAGCATCACCTGTCCTGCTCGGGTAATCTTGATACGGTTGCCTATTCTTTCAAAGAGGGCCATGCCCAGCTGTTGTTCCAGTTCGTGAATGTGTTTGGTCACGGCGGGCTGGGAAATAAATAACTCTTCGGCTGCTTTGGTAAAGCTGAGGCGCCGGGCAACTGTATAAAACACTTTTAACCTGAAGTCCAACATGCGATAAATGTACGAAAATAAAAAAGCTGGCCTGTAATAGCCAGCCTTTTACAATAATTAAGCTTTCTTTTTAGTGTTAGTTGCTTTAACGTCTTTGTTCTCCTTGAAACGTTTGTCAGGCGTACCATCTTTCTTTTTAGGTCCACTGGCAGTCTTAGTTTCTTTGTTCTCCTTATAACGTTTATCAGGCGTACCGTCTTTCTTCATCTTTTGAGCATCCTGTTTAGCTTCAGTTTTTGGCTTGTCTTGTTTTTGCTGTGCGGCAGGAGTCTGTGCAAACGCGATAGAAGCACCCAAGAGCAGGGCGAATACGCCAGTCAGAAACTTTTTCATAGTGTTGTTCATTTTAAATTAAAAAGTATAGAAAATATTACTTCAATGCTGGTTTAAGCGACTGGTACTTAGAATTTTAAACCGTAGTTCTCACATATAAAATACGTATATATACGCTTGACTCAGGGCCTCTGTCAGGCGTACCTTTGTATCACCTGACAATAAGATAATTAACCCCAAAAACTTATTTGAATGTTAGAGAAAACGATGTATCGATTGTCTGACTATATATTATAACCCCAACTATTGATTTTAGTTCGTCCGTTAACCTCAAGAACACGCATAAAGATGCGAGGGCTGTTGTGAACCAACAGCCCTTATTTATTTTTAGTTATTTGTATCTACCCACATGCCGTTTTCCCTGATCAGGTTGATGAGTTCATCAACAGCTACGTCACTGTTCAATCCGCGTTTTACCACTTCTTTACCTTTATACAGGGTGATTTTACCAACGCCGCTACCTACATAGCCAAAGTCAGCATCAGCCATTTCGCCGGGGCCATTTACGATACAACCCATAATGGCGATCTTCACTCCTTTGAGATGATTGGTTACAGCTCTGATACGTGCAGTTGTTTCCTGCAGATCGAATAGGGTACGACCGCAGGAAGGGCAGGAGATATATTCAGTTTTAGAAATTCGGGTACGGGTAGCCTGCAGGATACCAAAGGCTACGTTATTCAGCAATGTACGATCTACTGTGTCATCGGCTGTATCTGTTTTCTCCAGCCATAAGCCATCGCCAAAGCCATCCAGCAGTAAGGCGCCGGTTTCTGTAGCGTAGTGAATCAGGTGTTCATCGTTTGTCTGTTCCGCAGCCAGGCAGCGAAGTATTACCGGCAGCTGTACATTTTGCTGTATCAGGGTCATGAATGCCCTGCGTATTTCAGGCATTGCATGCTGATTTGATGAATGCAGGCAAAGCACTACAGGTTTGCCATTGTTCAATTGCAGGAGCAGTTCTTCTGTCATTTCAACACCGGTATTGATGTCTACAAAGTTTAAAATAGCAGAAGTATTTTTTGCCTGTAAAAACTCTTCGGCAGAGAAGAGCGGCATGTATTTTTCCTTGTCTTCAGCAGTTTCCCAAAGGGTGTTGGGAACGATCACTTTCAGTGTGCCAGGCAATGCAAAGGAAAGTACCTCATGGCAGAACAGGTAGTCTGCTGCTGCATCGGCAATATTCCATTTGTCAGTATCTGCATCGTAATTATATCCGATGCCCTTCAGGTTTTCAGGTGTGATATTATTGACTGCGCTCAGGTCAGCTACTACTACCGGTACCTGCTTGCCACCTACATTATTGAAGGCGACAGATTCACGGCGTTTGTAATTGAAAGGAGAGTAAGGCACCTGCTCAACCGGAGGAATGGGGGCATGTTGCTGACGGTTAGCATAGCGCTTTATCAGGTCGCGGCATACAGGCAGTTCGAATTCCGGATCTTCTGTGAGAGAGACACGAATTGTATCGCCGATACCATCTTCCAGCAGGGTGCCGATACCAACGGCCGATTTGATACGGCCATCTTCACCATCACCAGCTTCCGTTACACCGAGGTGCAGTGGATAGCAATGACCAAGTTCATCCTGCATGGTTTGAATGAGCAGGCGGTAAGCCTGTACCATTACCTGCGGATTGCTGGCCTTCATACTTAGGATGATGTTGCGGTAGCTCAGGTCTTCTGCGATACGGAGAAATTCCATCGCGCTTTCCACCATCCCCATGGGAGTATCACCATAGCGACTCATGATACGATCGCTGAGGGAACCATGGTTTGTACCGATACGCATAGCGGTACCATATTCTTTACAGATGTTCACCAGAGGGGTGAATTGTTTGCGAATACGGTCTGTTTCAGCCATGTATTCACTGTCTGTATAGTTGATGGTCTCAAATTTCTTTTTATCTACAAAGTTGCCGGGGTTGATACGCACTTTTTCCACAATGCGGGCTGCTACTTCAGCAGCATTGGGAGTGAAGTGGATATCGGCCACAAGGGGGGTATGATAGCCTCTTTTACGCAGTTCGTTTTTAATGGGCAGCAGGTTTTCTGCTTCTTTTTTGCTGGGCGCAGTGATACGCACCAGTTCGGAGCCCGCTTCGATACAACGAATGGCCTGTTCTACAGTAGCCAGGGTATTCATTGTATCTGTAGTCGTCATGGTCTGGATACGCACAGGGTTAAAATTCCCTATCAACAAATCTCCTACCTTAACTTCAAGCGTAGCCAACCTTTTATACTCCGTCAGTGAATTACAATATAACTGCATAGTTCGAAAAAATATCCAGGACAAAGGTAACAAAAAGCATCACGTGGGATGTTAAATCACCAATCCTTATCAACTGGCACAATCTGTCCTTTGGCTTTTTTCATTTTGTCCTGCAGTTTCTTCTCCTCCTGACCTAAAGCCTGCAGGTATCGTTCTGCTTCCTGCTTGTCCAGTTTGCTGGGTTGCGGTTGCGGTTTTTCATCCTGCTGATCTTTATTCTGGTCTTTGTTCTGATCTTTTTTGTCTTTATTCTGCTGGTCTTTATTATCCTTGTTCTGTTGATCTTTGTTCTGCTCCTTTTTATCCTGGCTATCCTTATTGTCTTTGTTCTGATCTTTCTTGTCTTGTTTCTTGTCCTTGTTTTGCTGGTCTTTGTTATTCTTGTTATCGCCGCCGCCCTGGTTTTGTTTTTTCAGCATGGCCTGGGCATAGGCAAGGTTGTAACGCGCCTGTTCATCGGACGGGTTCATCTTCAGGGCTTCTTTATAAGCCTTAATGCTTTCTTCCCATTTCTTTCCTTCCATAAAGGTGTTCCCGATGTTGTAGCTGGCATCCGCTTTCTGTGCTTTGTTTGGCGCCATCTTGAAGCTGTTCAGGTATTGAGCGCGGGCATCGTCGTAGCGTTTTTGCTCGTACATGGAGTTACCCAGGTTATACCTGCCTTCAACAGATGCCTGGTTTACATCCAGGGCTTTCTTATAGTTGGCTTCAGCATCGGTATATTGCTTTTTTTCATACAGTTCATTGCCTTTACGGATGTACTTATTACCATTCTGAGCGAAGGAATAGCTACAAATGCAGAGGAACATGCCAGTCAGCAACAGGTGATATGTCAGGTTATTTTTTCTCATGGTTTTTCTGTAGCAGTGACAACATTAGCGCGGGTGCTGCGCTTAATTTCCGGAATAAAAAACTCAGCTACCAGCAGTATTAAGCTAATAACGAGAAAATATTGGAAATAGCTGTTGTAGTCTGTAAAAATATTCTCTCCGAACTCTTTCTGTTCCATGCTATCTATTCTATGGATCAGTGAATTCACTACCTCTTCAGTATTATTATCCAGGTGTTCGTATATGCCTTTACCTGCGGCAGCGATGCGTTTCAGCTCCTCTTCATTCAGTTTGGAGATAACGGTATTGCCATCTTTATCTTTTTTGTACGTGCCGGTTTCAGGATCGGGTAATGGAGATCCGGTAGTAGAACCAATGCCAATAGTATTGATTACCACACCTGCATCGAAAGCTGCATTTGCTTTAGAAACAGCGGCTTCGTCATGATCTTCCCCATCGGAGATAATGATGAGTGATTTGTGTTTACGTTCCTTTTTATTAAAGGCGTCATCACTTACCTGAATAGCCTGACCGATAGCGGTACCCTGGGTAGGGATCATATCCGGACTTACGGTGCTCAGGTACATTTTGGCGGCTGAGTAATCGATGGTCAGGGGCATTTGGAGGTAAGCATTACCAGCAAATACAACCAGGCCGACGCGGTCGTTATCCAGTTTATCAACCAGTTTGGAAATTAATTGTTTGGCGCGGGTAAGGCGGTCGGGTTTTACATCACCGGCCAGCATACTCTTACTTACGTCCAGCGCAATGACTACATCCACCCCTTTGCGGGTAATTTTTTCCATTCGACTTCCTTTCTGGATGTTGGCCAATCCCAAAACGCCGAAGAAGAAGGCCAGGAAAATGAGCAAGAAGCGGAATGCAAAACGCCGGCGGGAGTAGCCGGTAAATAACTTCTCTACCAGAACAGGGTCACCCAGTTTGCGGATTGAGCTGCGCTTCCACCAGGAGATGCTGATGAATGCCAGTTGCAAAACCAGCAGCAGTGCTAAGGCCCATAAATATTCGCTATGCTGAAAACGTAACATCATAGGGATCAAATATAATTTTTTTAGTACGTTTTACACTATTAGGAGGTAAGGATTTAGGAGATTTTTAACGTAGACAGGGAATAAGGGAAGATAGTTGACGAAGGCAAATAGTTGATTGACAGAGTCAAATGATTTTTTTAGGTATAAAAAAGGCCGTTTTTAGCGGCCCTTTTCATAATTATTTATTTGTGTCCTTCCATATAACCGGCATCCTGGAGAATACTTTTTGTGATATTCATTCTCACTTTTTCCATGTCAATGTTCGAATTATCTGTTTCGAGATTGAGTGTAAAGAAGGCAGGATGTCCGTTTTCTTCGATCCAGCCTACCATCCAGCCAATTTGTTTTTTGCCTTCCTGGCCCCAGCCGGTTTTGTAGCTCAGTTCGTACTTAGGTGTTTTTTCCATCAGCATCACAGCACGTGTCCATTGCATGGTCAGCTTATGAAAAGGCAGCTCGTCGAAGTACAGTTTCTTTACAAAGCCCAGTTCCTCATCGGGGGAAATGCGGAGGCTATTGTCCAGCCAGAAGGTGTCAATACGGCTTATTTTCATATTGCCATATTTTACGGTATCCAGCCAGTGTTGCATCACAGGTTGGGTAATACGGCGGGCCACTTCCTGAAAGTAAGGAACAGCTGATAGGTGGAAAGCCTGTTGCAGGCTCAGGTCACGGTCCCATACAGAATCAGCGCCTTCGTGGCGTACGCCATTCCAGGGAATGACAGTAGCAGTATCCTTGATAGCACCGGTTTCCAGGCCTACGAGGGTATTGAAGATCTTGAAGGTGGAAGCCGGCAGGAAGCGTTCTTTAGCGCGGTCGATATTGTATACTTTAAAAGAGCCTTGTCCGTTGTCAAACAACATAAAGGTGCCTTCTACCTTATTATCGGTAAAGTACTTTTCCCATTCTTTCTGAATATGTACGTTGTTCGGTGCGCAGGCATTCACCAGGATCGCCATCAGCAGTAGCAGCCAAGCGGTTTGTTTCATCATAGCAACATTTTGATCCTGCAAAAGTAATATATAAAAGGTAGAAGCCCACCTGAGGGGCGGGCTTCTGAATTATTTAATCACACCTAATTCCTTTCCTACCTTGGTGAAGGCGGCAATTGCCTTGTCCAGGTGGGCTTGTTCGTGTGCGGCACTGAGCTGGACGCGGATACGTGCCTGCCCTTTTGCCACTACCGGGAAGAAGAAGCCGATGACATAGATGCCTTCTTTTAGCAGTTTTTCGGCAAACTGCTGGCTGAGTACGGCATCATACAACATTACAGGTACGATTGGGTGATCGCCTGGGCGGATGTCGAAACCGGCCTCTGTCATTTTGGTGCGGAAGTATTTGGTGTTGTATTCCAGTTTATCACGGAGTTCGGTTGTAGAACTCAGCATATCCAGTACGGCGATGGAAGCGCCTACGATGCTGGGAGCAACGGAGTTGGAGAAGAGGTATGGACGGCTACGCTGACGGAGCATGTCGATGATCTCTTTTTTACCGCTAGTGAAACCACCGGAGGCACCACCCAATGCTTTACCAAGGGTACCAGTGATGATATCGATACGGCCCATTACATTTCTGTATTCGTGGGTACCGCGGCCGGTTTTGCCCAGGAAGCCGGAAGAGTGGCTTTCGTCGATCATCACGATGGCATCATATTTATCTGCCAGGTCACAGATCTTATCGAGCTGGGCAATGGTGCCGTCCATGCTGAAAGAGCCATCTGTGACAATGATACGGCTGCGAAGGCCGGCAGTTTCCTGTAGTTTAGCCTCGAGGTCAGCCATATTATTATGTTCATAGCGGTAACGCTGTGCTTTACACAGACGAACGCCATCTATAATAGAAGCGTGGTTGAGGGCGTCGGAGATGATAGCATCCTGCTCGTTGAACAGGGGTTCGAATACACCACCGTTAGCATCAAAAGCTGCAACGTATAAGATAGTTTCTTCTGTACCAAGGAATTGTGCGAGTTTTTGCTCTAATTCCCGATGAATATCCTGGGTGCCACATATAAAGCGCACGCTGCTCATTCCATATCCATGTGTATCGATCGCATCTTTTGCAGCCTGTACCACCCGGGGGTTACTGGAAAGGCCGAGGTAGTTATTGGCGCAAAAGTTGAGGACAATATTGCCACCTACCTGGATTTCTGCACCTTGTTCAGAGGTGATGATCCTTTCGTTTTTAAAAAGGCCAGCAGTTTGGATCTCATTTAGTTCCTCCTGCAGGCGGGCAATGAATTTTTCGTTCATAGTAGCAGATTTTGTAACCGGGTTCAAAGTTATGGCAATAAATGTATTACGATTCGAGGACCTGGGGCGCGAATTCTGGAAGTTCTATAAAAAGTTTGACGGGGCTGTAACATTTGGTTGATGCTCTGCGTCATAATAATGTCTGCACCCTGATCCTGTTAACCCAGGAGTAATGATCCGGACTGTATATTTCCGCGCTGTATGTAGTGAAAGATGGCTTAAGCGCCCGTGGGAATTGCTGCCATCCGGAGAAAGCGGGGAAATATAGCAGAAAATTATGGTACGTAGTTGGGCACGACAAGAGGAAGAGATTGCGTTAAAAGTAATTGTCGGACATTAGCACTAAAATCCTGCAACACCTGGATGACGGAAAAGGAGTACAACAAATGCGTGGATCTGTACGCGGATAATCTCTTCCGGTTTATAGTAAAGAATCTAGACCATACAGAGGATGCGAAGGACGTGGTACAGAATGCGTTTGAAATATTGTGGAAACATTGTATAGATGTGCCTTTTGAAAAGGCTAAGTCATATCTCTTTACAGTAGCTTACCACAATATGATCGACCATGTCCGTAAGATAAAGCGGATAACCCTGGTAGATGAGTTCAAGGAAGAGACGAGGATCAGCGGGCAGAAAGTGAATGACGCCAGGAAAGTATTGGAGAAAGCACTGGATAAGCTGACGGATGTACAGCGGTCCCTGATCCTATTAAAGGACTATGAGGGATACAGCTACGAAGAGATCGGAGAGATTATGCAGCTAAACCCCTCCCAGGTAAAAGTATACCTGCATAGGGCGAGGTTACATCTGAAGCAGTATCTTGGGAAAATTGAAAATGTAATTTGATTTGATTATTTATTATTTATCAGATTTTGGCGATAAATATTGACATATCTAACTATGAGGAGTACCTGCTGAGTGCCGTGGACGGTGAACTAAATGAGGACGAGCAGGCCGCGCTGGAGGTTTTCCTTCAGCAGCACCCAAAATACAGGCAGGAATTACTCCTGCTGCAATCGGCGCGTTTAGTACCGGATAACAAAGTGTACTTTGATGGGAAAGAAATGTTGTACAGGCAGTCGGACGCCAACACACTTTCTGCCGGAAACTACGAAGGCTTATTGCTGGAGTATATAGATAATGAACTCAATAAGGATGATCAACAAAGGGTTGAAGCACTTGCTCAGCAACATCCACACATCAGCCGGGAGTTACACCTGCTGGAGGCATCCAGGCTGAAACCGGATATGACCGTCAGATTCCCGGATAAGTCAAGGCTTTACAGGAATACGACACATGTACGTGCTATCTGGTGGTGGGCTGCCGCAGCTGCGATAGTGGCAGGAGTAGCGGTTGTAACCATTCCTCCGCCTTACACGGATAAACATGGAACAGAGCTGGCTGTGCACCAACAGGAAAAGCAGCAACAGCAGCCAACTGTTTCAACACCTATTCCTCAGCTATCAGTGAAAGAGAAGCAGCCAGTCAATAATAATACGCCGAAGATCGCAGGTACCCAGCCTGTGGCAGCTCAGCATACAACGCCTATGCCATCAGCTGTTCAACAAGCTCATGCCACACCTGTTACTACCAATCAGGAAGACAGTCATCCGGCTTCTGTAGCTTTGAACAAGCTGCCTCAGCCTGAAAGCACGACCAGTGAGATTGTGCAGCAGCTGAAAGAACAGAAGGAACAGCAACAAATTGCGAATGCCGGAATAACCAATGAAACTGATAAAGCGCCAGTCATTGCAAAAACGGAAAACAATAATAAAGAAGATGCTATGAATACCCGGGTAACTGAAGCTTCCAGGCCCGTTCAAGGAGAACTTGTTGTGTCAGTGACAATGAGAGGAGATAGTAAAGTATTAAATGGAGTTGCAAACGTAGCGCGATTCTTTGCCAAAAAGAAAAAATAAGCAGGCAATGCTGTTGTCAGGACGGCAAATATCTTGATGTAAGAATTATTAATATGAAGTGTAAAGTATTACGCTGTTTAATTTTATTGCTTTTCATCTGCGCGGGTGTTCATGCCCAGACAGCCGATACCATCCAGGTGAAAGGATTGATTATTGTACAGGGAAAAGATGCCAAAGGCAAGCGCATCTTTAAAGTGTATAATGATACTGCATATGCACGTACTCAACTAAAACGCAATTTACAGACACGTTGGTTCGTTTTGGATCTGGGATATAACAACTATATAGACCGGAGTGATTATAACGGGGCGGCTGCGTACGCATTGTATGGTTCACCCAGCGATATATATTTTGATGAGCTGAATAAGTCATACACCTATTCCGCAGCCGGGTTGAATACCCTGGCACCCAGAACGGGGAGTTCACCACTCACACCATCAGAGTTTAAGCTGATTGCCGGTAAGTCGGTAAATGTCAATATCTGGTTGTTCCAGCAGCGGCTGAACATATACAGACATAAGCTGAACCTGATTTATTCGCTGGGGGTAGAAATGAACAACTACCGTTTTGCCCGTAATATTACTTATGTTCCTGGTTACCCTACTACTATTATGAGGGATACTGTGAGCTTTTCAAAGAATAAGCTGTTTGTAGAATATTTGAGTGTGCCTGTCATGTTGAATTATAACAGCAATCCAACCCGCCCTTCACGTGCTTTTAAAATGAGCATGGGGGTTATGGGAGGCTACCTTGTAAAAGCCCGTACAAAGCAGATCAGCAAGGAACGGGGAAAAGTAAAGAAAGTTGACGATTTTAACCTTAATAAATGGAGACTCAGTATTACCGGAGATGTGGGATATGGTCCTGTTAAGCTGTATGGCAACTTTGCATTGACGCCATTACATGATTACGGTCTTGAGCAATACCCATTTTCAGTAGGGTTACGCTTCAATGGTTTTTAAGTACTGAGGATCAAATATGTGTTAGTATGCGCTCATTCATTACGTTTATGTTTTGTACCGGGTTTATAATCTGGGCCCACTCATGTGATAAGAGAATAGTAGGAGTGAAAATCTATGGTCATGGGCCAGATTCGAATCCAGGTCAGGATGGTTTTGCTCAGAAAGAATCACATTCACCTTTACCAATCTTTATTGCAAATGCCGCTAACAGGCATTATGCTGACTCTATTCTGTTGCAAAAAAAATCTCTACATATTGAGATAGGGCAGGGAGCCCCCCGTCCGTTGCTCACCTTTATACTCCTTTTAACAATTTCCCCCTTGTAGGAAGTTGAACATTACCGTTATATTTGGTTTTTATTCAAAAACCAACAAATGAACCTCGTTAAAAAAACAATTTTTTTAATGCTGTTAGCCAGTTGCATTATCCAACTGGTTATTGCCCAGCAGAAGTATGAATGGAAGGAGGCCAAATCTGGCGGGTATACCTATAAGTATATCGCTAATGACCCCATGCAGGCCCGATTCTATACCTTGAAAAATGGTCTGACTGTAATTTTGAGCGTCAACAAAAAAGATCCTCGTATTCAGACCCTTATAGGCACAAGAGCAGGTAGTAACAATGACCCACATGATCATACTGGTCTTGCTCACTACCTGGAACACCTTCTTTTTAAAGGCACGGAGCAATTTGGTTCTCTGGACTGGGCTAAGGAAAAACCTTACCTGGACAAGATAGAAGGTCTTTATGATACCTACAATCATACAACCGATGCTATAGCCCGTAAAACTATCTATCATCAGATAGACAGCGTATCAGGTCTGGCTGCTAAATATGCCATTGCCAACGAGTATGATAAAATGATGACCGGTATGGGTGCACAGGGAACCAACGCGCATACCTGGGTTGAAGAGACCATTTATGAGGAAGACATTCCTTCCAATGCCATTGACAAATATCTTGCTGTACAGTCAGAACGTTTTAAAGATCCTGTATTCCGTCTCTTCCACACAGAACTGGAAGCTGTATATGAAGAAAAGAACAGAGGTCTGGATAATGATAGCCGTAAGTCTTATGAGCTGATGCTGTCTTCTCTGTTCCCTACCCATAACTATGGTCAGCAGAGCACCATCGGTACGGTGGAGCACCTGAAAAATCCTTCTCTGAAAGCGATCCGTCAGTTCTACAACTCTTACTATGTGCCTAACAATATGGCCATCGTAATGGCGGGTGATTTCAATCCTGATTATGTTATCAGGAAAATTGATGAAGACTTCGCTTACATGAAGTCTAAACCAGTTCCAGAATACAAAGCTCCTGTAGAAGCGCCTATCAAAGCGCCGATTGTGAAAGAAGTAGTAGGTCCTGATGCTGAAAATGTAATGATTGCATATCGTATGCCGGGTGCATTGGATACCAAATCCTCTGTACTGCTGGGTGTAATTTCTGAAATCATGAACAATGGTAAAGCGGGTCTGCTGGATCTGAATGTGAATAAGGCACAGAAAGTACTGAGCGCCAGCGCTGGTGTAATGGGCTGGAAGGACTATGCAGTGTTCCAACTGAGTGGTAAACCTAAGCAGGGTCAAACCCTGGATCAGGTAAAAGATCTGTTATTGGGTCAGCTGGAAATTCTGAAGAAAGGTCAGTTCGACGAAACTCTGGTAAAGGCGATTGTGAACAATGCCAAACTTTCTGAATTACAGGGTCTGGAAAACAATAACAACCGTGCTAGTTCCCTGATGGATGGTTTTATCAAGCACAGGGGCCAGAACTGGCTGGCTGATGTAACCTATGTGGATAACATGGGTAAGGTAACCAAGCAGCAGATCGTAGATTTCGCCAATAAATATTTTAATGATAACTACGTACTGTTGTACAAGCGTAAAGGTGAAGACAAGAATATTGAAAAGGTAGAAAAGCCAACGATCACGCCTGTAGCAATTAACCGCAATGATCAATCTGCTTTCCTGAAAAAAGTAGATGCTATTCCGGCTACACCAGTACAACCACAGTGGCTGGATTTTGACAAGGATATTCAGAAAGGTAAGGCTGGTCAGGCAGACGTACTGTATGTGCAGAACAAAGACAATGGTCTGTTCCGTCTGTACTATCGTTTTGACATGGGTAGCTGGAACAATAAACTGTTCCCACTGGCTGCACAGTACCTGCAATTCCTGAGTACTGATAAATATACTTCGGAGCAGATCAGCAGGGAGTTCTACAACATCGCATGTAGCTTCACCGTAACTTCAGGCAATGAAAACTCTGTGATTGCTATCTCTGGTTTGCAGGAGAATTTTGATAAGGCTGTTGCCCTGTTCGAGCATCTGTTGACACATTGCCAGGTAAATGAAGAAGCACTGGCAGCACTGAAGGGTCGTATTGGTAAATCACGTACGGATAGCAAACTGAATAAAGGCAATATTATGAAAGGCCTGGCTAATTATGCAATGTATGGTGCCAGGAATCCTTTTAACAATGCGCTGAGCCAGGCTGACCTGGATGGTGTAACCGCCAGCCAGTTGACAGACATGTTGCACTCCATGGGTAACTTCAAGCACACAGTTATCTATTATGGTCCTCAGTCCATGAATGAAATGATTGCTGCTGTACAGAAAGAGCACGTGATTCCTGCTTCGTGGAAGGAAACACCTCCTCAGCAGAAATTTGATAAAATAGATCAGACTAAAAACAAGGTGCTGTTTGTAAACTATGATATGGTACAGACAGAAGTAAACTGGGTAAGGAATGATGAGGTATATAATCCTGACAAAACAGCGCTGGTAAGCATGTTCAATGGATACTTTGGTGGTGGTATGGGATCTATCGTATTCCAGACTATCCGTGAATCCAAAGCACTGGCTTATTCTACTTATGCTTTCTATTCAACACCTGATAAGAAAGGCGCACGCTATTCTACAGTTGCTTACGTAGGTAGCCAGGCAGATAAGATGAATGATGCGATCAACGGCATGAATGAATTGCTGAATGATATTCCTCGTTCTGACAAGTTGTTTGAAACAGCAAGACAGAGCCTGAAACAGGATATTGAAACAGAGAGAATCACACAGGATGGTATCATCTTTACTTACCTGGCTGACCAGAAACTGGGTCTGCAGGAAGACAACCGTAAGAAGGTATATGAAAAGATCGATAAGATCACCTTTGATGATGTTAAGAAATTCCATGACGATGAGCTGGCAAATAAGCCATATACTTATTGCGTGGTAGCATCAGACAAACGTGTGAACCTGGACGATCTGAAGAAGTTTGGTGATGTGAAAGTATTGACGCTGGAAGAAGTATTCGGTTACTAATTCCACTCAAAAATATCAACCCTCTGGTGCCTTGTGTGGTGCCGGAGGGTTTTTTATTTACCTTTGCGACGTCAATTTTTTTAACCCGTTGCAATAAAGAGTTGACGCTCAACGTTAAGTAACCAGCTAAATACCCTGTGAAAATGAATCGCTATTGCCTGTTACTATTATTGGTATTACTGTATGTGCCAGTATCGGGATTTAAAACCACAATTAATACTAACATTGACAATGACAGTTATCTTTATTCAGTGAAAGTGAATCCGGGGAATATAGACCCTGACAAGATCTTTCTGCTGATAGACAAAAGTGACTATAGGCTTTACTTATATGAGGATGTGACACTTCGCAAAATCTACAAGGTAGTATTTGGTAATAATGATCAGTCTGATAAGTGCAAAGAAGGTGACCGGTTGACGCCGGAAGGGACATTTCATATTCAGAGCAAAAGACTCGATAAGTTATGGAACCGGTTCATGCTGCTGGACTATCCGAATGAAGCGTCTATGGAGCGTTTTCATCGTTTGCAAACTGAAGGATATCTGCCTTCGGTGGCGACACCGGGTGGTGGCATTGGCATTCATGGCGTAGAGTGGAATTCCGGCATTCGCGACAACTATGTAGAGCAACGTATTAACTGGACGCTGGGTTGTATTAGTATGAAGAATAGTGATGTGAGTGAGTTGTACGAAGTGATCAAAGTGGGTACACCGGTGGTGATCAGAAAATGAGAGCTGCATGTTAGATTGCAGTAAGAGATATTAAATTTGTATTGTTATACAATATAAACATTAGAAGATCTTACAAGCTTTAGGTTAAGCATCGTAGTGACATTAGCAACGTTCTGTGGCTGGTGTCATGAATTAACATAAAGACGGGTATTGGTCTTGTGAAGGCATGCTTCATTCGGGTGAAGCATGCTTTTTTATTTTTTGGTCAGGAAAGTAGTGACTGCATTTTTCCATTTAGGGCCTTCATGTCTGCAAAAAGATTGATGACCAGATCCGGTAAATACGACCAGTTGTTTTTGTGAACTGCCCAGGTGTTTGAAAACGGAATTCGTTTCCTGCCTGGTCACTCTAATATCATGCTCACCCCAGCAAAGTAATACGGGCATTTTCAGCTTTTCTCCCGCTTTTGCAGGTTGGTATCCCGGTCCCCAAAATCCCTGTTCTAAACCGCCCCAAATTGCCAGCAATTGGGAGAGTGGTGTTTCTGGTAAATTGACTGCGCGCATACGACTTTTCACAGCATCGGTAAGGGTTGCGAAGGGACATTCCAGAATCAGCTTTTGGGGCTGCAGGTGATAAGTGGGTACAGCTCTCATAATGGCTGCGGCTCCCATACTCGCTCCCCATAGGATGATCGGTTTGTTATTCTGATTGCTGATATATTCATAAGCAGCTTTTACATCATCTGCTTCTTTGTATCCTACCGTGCAGGTATTGCCTTCGCTATTACCATGACCTCTGAAGTCTGTGAGGAAAGTACTATATCCTAAATGGCGAAACCAGGCAGCTTCTGAAAGGCAAGGACCTTTGTTGCCACCGTAACCATGAAATAATAATACCGTGCCTTTGGAGTTGGGTACAGGGATATACCAGCAGGAGAGGTGCAGGCCATTGGATGTAGGCAGGCTGACGGGAATGTAAGCAGTATCAGGATGAGTTTTAGCAACGGTTTTAGATATGCGTACACCAAAGAAGATGATTTTTAGTTTTCCGATAGCATTCATCTGCTCTGGCTTACGGTTGTCTGATGTACCAGGTGCATAGAAATGAGTGAATTTATAAGCATGAAAGGCAGCGACAATATTGAGCGTGATGAAGAGAATAATCAGGGTACGTTTAAGCAGCTTCATGGGGAACAAGGTATAGGAATTTTTTCTTTAAAACAATGCTTCTGCCACTGGCAGAAGCATTGCTGGGTGTATTATTGCTTTCCTCTTTTGATTTCATCGACTACGTTCGGATCCAGTAGGGTGGAGGTATCGCCCAGGTTCTCCATTTCACCTTCAGCGATCTTGCGGAGAATACGGCGCATGATTTTTCCTGATCTGGTTTTAGGTAATCCACTTACAAACTGGATTTTATCTGGTTTGGCAATAGGGCCAATGATGCGGGATACAGTTTGCAGAATGTCTTTCTTTGTGAGTTCAGGATCATGCACCATTTTTTCTGCAATGACGAAGGCATAGATACCTTGTCCTTTGATATCGTGCGGATATCCTACCACTGCGCTTTCTACTACGCCTGCGTGCATGTTGATAGCGTTTTCGACTTCTGCGGTACCGATACGGTGTCCGCTAACATTCAATACATCGTCCACCCGGCCGGTGATGCGATAATATCCATCTTCATCGCGGAGACAACCATCGCCGGTGAAGTAGAGATTGTCGTAGGTAGCGAAGTAAGTGGTACGGCAGCGTTCATGATCGCCGTAAGTAGTACGGAGCATGCCTGGCCATGGGAATTTTATACAGAGGTTACCATTCACATTGTTGCCGGTAATTTCCTGGCCTCGTTCATCAACGAGGATAGGTTGAACACCTGGCAGTGGGAGAGTGGCGTAACCGGGTTTTTCTGCTGTGATGCCAGCGATTGGCGTGATCATAATACCACCGGTTTCAGTCTGCCACCAGGTATCTACTATTGGACAACGTCCTTTACCGATATTGTCCTTGAACCAATGCCATGCTTCTTCATTGATCGGTTCACCTACGCTGCCCAGTTTTTTCAGGGAGCTCAGGTCTTTGTGGTTTACTGGTCCCAGGCCATAGCCCATGAGGCTGCGGATGGCAGTAGGCGCGGTGTAAAGAGTATTGACACGGAATTTGTCGGTGATAGACCATAGGCGACCGGCATCAGGCCATGTAGGCACTCCTTCGAACATCACGGTGGTAGCACCTGCGCTGAGCGGACCATAGATTATATAGCTATGCCCGGTGATCCAGCCTACGTCTGCAGTACAGAAGTATACTTCACCTGGCTGGTACTGGAAGGTATTAACGAATGTGTAGTTAGCGTAAACCATATAGCCGGCGGTGGTATGTACGACACCTTTTGGCTTGCCGGTAGAGCCGGAAGTATAGAGAATGAAGAGCATGTCTTCCGCATCCATTTCTTCGGCAGGGCAGGGAGGGTTACCCATGGTTTCTACCTGTTTGATTTCATCTTCCCACCAGAGGTCGCGGCCTTTGATCATACTTACAGGTGTACGGGTACGGGTACATACGATAACTTTCCTGACGGAAGGGCAGGCTATGAGAGCATCGTCGATTACAGATTTCAGGGGAATATCTTTATTACCACGGAAGGCGCCATCGCATGTAATAACGAGGCTGGCCTGGGCGTCCTGAATTCTATCGGCGATAGATTGTGCGCTGAATCCACCAAATACCACGGAGTGAATGGCCCCGATACGGGCGCATGCCAATACGGCAATAGCCAGTTCCGGAATCATACCCATGTAGATGCATACACGATCACCTTTCTTAACACCATTATTTTTCAGAACGTTTGCGAACTGGCAAACTTTGTTATACAGGTCTCTGTAAGTAATAACGCGGTGACGTTCTTCCGGATCATTTGGTTCCCAAATGATGGCGGGTGTGTTGCCTAATGTGCCAAGGTGGCGGTCAATACAATTTTCAGTGATATTAAGCTTGCCACCGACGAACCATTTTACATCTGGTTCTTTGAAGTTCCATTCCAGGACTTTATCCCATTTGCGGCGCCAATAAAAATGATCAGCTACATTCGCCCAAAATCCCTCGGGGTCCATGACGCTCTGCTGATACTGCTGTTGATACTCTTCTAAGCTTCTAATCTGGTAAGGATAAGCCATGGCTGCAATCAGTTTTTGTGTTGGTCAATAAGTAATAACGTGCGCGTAATATGTGCAGCTTAAATTTAATGAAATTGGGGAATACGGTGGTAGTGATTAATTGTTTATAAGCAAATATTAACGTAAAAAAGGGGAATAACTGATATGCCTTTCACTACGACCTTTTGGTAGAGGTAGTGAATACCCTCCGGGCAGGAGGCCAAAACTACAGGAAAAGGAATGCGCAATTAGTGCTTTCCAGTCTTTTTGCGATACTTGTCGCAGTAATCCCAGAATTCCTTGTACACTTCGTCTGATACTGAAATGATCTTCTCCTTTTCTGCATTACTGAGTAAAGGATTGACCTGTTCTTTCTCTCCATTGACCGTTTTGGTGGACGGGCGCATTTTGCGATAGAAGGTTGGAACGCTCCAGCTACATTCGATGCAAACGCGTTCGCGGAATGTAAGTGGCAAGTTGATCATTTTGGTGTGCAAGTCCTGCATAAGGTTGACTGCTTCAGTGCCTTTTGATTTTGACATTTTGTTTTGGTTTTATACCTTGGGACAATTGGTTGCAACTTGTTGATAGTGATGTCATTAGTGTAAAAGACGTGCACGTGTTAACAAATGTATTTATAAAATTATAAATGGCGTAAAATATGCACACAAATTTTATAAATTATTAAAAGACTTGTTATTATAAATTTATATAGCTTATAAATGTCAACATTTTACCCCGAATTTGATGGGAGACTGCTTGATTTAGAACGGAGTTTGTCACTTTTTCCCCCTAATTATGATGTAACTATATTGTCTATATGAAAGACCAATTAGGAAAATGAAATGGAAATTATTATTATATTGTATGAATTGCACATAAAAGCGATAAACAGTTAGTAAAATCAAGCATACATGTCCAGGTTAATCCATATGGGCCAGCGCCTGAAGCAAATCTTAAAACAGAAAAAGGTTAAGATTGTTGACTTTGCTGATATGGCCGGTTTCACGAACCAAATAGCCCATTACCATTTACGGAAAAGCGATATGAAGCGAAGTACATTAGAAAAGTTCTGTGAGATCATCAGTATCTCGCCGGAAGAATTCTATGAATGGAACAGCGTTTCTGTCATCAACGGCGAAAAGCCACCTGCTTCCTCAATATTACATCATGGTCACAGATTGATGGAACTTATCAGCGAACGGGGATTGAATAAAACAAGGTTAGCCAAGCGGCTGGGAATGTCGAGGCGAACCATGTATAATCTCTTTGATAAAGAACTATTCGGAAGTGAAGAACTGGACAAGGTATCCAGGGCACTTGAAATAAGTTCAACCGGTTTCCTTCATCCCGGATCATTGGATGATACGCGGGTTGCTGATAATGATGAAATGCTCGCTTTAAGAGAAAAATATTACAAGTTGCTGGAAGAGCACAATTTATTATTGAAAACCCATTCTTCAACCAAAGAAGCACTCGAGCAGCTCAAGAAGGAAAATTTACAATTACGTAAACAAGCCCGATCCAAAAAGGGCTAAAATGAACCAGTGTTTATCAACCTATCAGAAGACCTATTTTGAAAAAGCCTATTCTGTATTAAATAGAGAGCCATTTTCTTAATTCCATCATCGAGCGTATTTTATTGTACTATTATTTTGCGATAAATTACATTTTGCTAATCCCGATTTCAGGATTTTAAAATAAATGTCACTGATATGAATTATTTGCCTGGTGCATTCGATGTGCCTATGTGGTATATCGTCATGCACTTAAAGGGGGCATCTGGTATTCTTACGCAAAAGAGATATTGCGATGTGCTGGCCCGCAGACTTAACCGAGATCAGGAGAATAGTCTGATCAGGGTTGATGATTACCTGCTATTGCCTGACGCTTTATACCTGATGGTGCAGGAAGAGGCTTTGCAACTCGATGTATGGTGGCCTGCTTTCAGAGATCAGTTACTGGAAGATCTGAAAGGCTTATATGTATCTGAGCTGGTAGCCGGAGGTGCTACCTCGCCGGCAGTGGATATGCTGTGGGAACCTCTGTCTCATGAGTTGATCACTGGTCCGGAAGCCTTTGAGCACAGGGTAAATGAAATGTTGTTTTTACCTGTGCGCAAAGGGCTGGCTCCAGATCCGAACTACTATCCTTATAACAGTGTAAATAATAAAGCAGGGATAGATCTATAATAGTAACTGACCTATTTCTTCCCAGGTGTTTACACGTTTGTAGCCAGAAATATTGACATTGTGAGGTGCTGTAAACATCAACGGTTCGCCTTTGAAATATTGTAGATTTTTCACGTGATCATCGATCATGTAATCAGCATGTACAATGGTCTTGGATCCACAGAAAACGATACGTTCCCACCCAATAAATGGAAAATGCTCCTGTAACCAATCCAACTTTTCAACGAGTGATTGTGGAAACTCCATGGCTGCAGATACGATGAATACATCGTGTTTGTCAAATAATGCTTTGACTACCTCCTGGCAGTCCTTGAGGACTGGCTTGTTCCTGAAAAACCCTGGTTCATACAGAAATCCTCTGATCACGTCTTTGCCTGCAGGAAAACCTTCCGTTTCCGGTAAGCCCAAGAGGGAATTTCTGTCAATTGTTTCACCGTAGCGTGCTGCGTACCAGTCGATGTATTGCTGGCAGGTATCTGCCATAACTCCATCCATGTCTATAGCTATTCTTGCCATATTTTGCGATTTGTTGCAAATTTATGCAAATAACACAAAATACACCGCAAAATATTGCATGTTTTTACTTAATATTGCAGAAAATTGCAAGAACATGCTGAAAGAGGAACGTTTTGAGTACATCCTCAGAAAGTTACAGGCAGATCATAAAGTGTTGCATACGGAGTTGAGTAATGACTTAAATGTGTCAGAAGATACCGTGCGTCGTGATCTGGAAGCCCTGGCGCAAAATGGTTTGTTAATCAAAGTAAGGGGAGGGGCCATTCCTCATTCTCCCAATCCGTTTAATTTTACAGAAAGAATCTCTATTCACGAAGATGACAAAAGAGCGATAGCTGACAAAGCACTCTCATTTTTGCACAATGGCCAGACTATTATAATGGATGGTGGTACTACCACTTATGCACTCGTCAAATTATTCCCTCCTGCATTACAGCTGACAGTTGTTACTCCCAGTATTCCCATTGCCATGCAATTGATGGAACATCCGGGGGTAGACGTTATTCTTACCGGGGGGCGTATTTTCAAGAGTTCGCAGGTAACGGCGGGGATTGAAACGATTCGTATGATAGAGAAGCTACGTGCTGATATCTGTTTCATGGGCGTATGCAGTTTGCATACAGAAGTGGGTGTGACGGGGCCTCATCTGGATGAAGCCACCGTAAAAAATGTGATGGTACAGTCTGCAAACAAAGTGATTGCTCTGGCCACGAGCGATAAGATGGGAACAGCGGAACCATATAAAGTATGTGATATAAGAGAGATGGATACGATTATAACCGACGAGGCAGGATTAGCCATGGCAGGACCTTACAGAGAGCTGGGTATTAACGTGATCTGATTTTAATTATCTATATGTTTCAGGAATTGACAGCAGGCCTTCCGCAGCGGCGGCAGGCGCGCATAGCAGTGAGCGCACTATTTTTTCTGACGGGATTTTGCTTTTTCAGTTGGGCTACCCGTATTCCGGACATTCAACAAAAGTTACATCTTTCTGAAGGGCAGTTAGGTGGATTGTTATTGGCTTTGCCGATAGGTTCCCTTTTGTCTATGCCGGCAGCTGGTGCGCTGGTTGGTAAGTATGGCAGCAGGCAGATTCTGCTGGTGTTTGGATCTTTGTATGGTTTGATTTTGCCGACCCTTGGTCTGGCAGGGGAGACCTGGATACTCTTTACATTGTTGGTAGTGTTTGGGTTTTGTGGCAACATTGCTAATATTGCAGTGAACACACAGGCGGTATTTGTAGAAAAAATGTATGGCAGATCTGTGATGGCTTCCTTTCATGGATTGTGGAGTTCTGGTGGGTTGGCAGGTTCTCTGCTGGCGTGGGGAATGCAGAAGTGGCATATATTGCCCTATCAGCATTTTCTGGTGAGTATGGTGATTGTATTTATCATCCTTATGGTGAATATCAATCATGTGGTAAGGCATGATGACAAAGCCGGTGAGCGTGAAGAAAAGCAGCCGCTATTTGTATTACCTGACAAGTTCCTGATGATCCTTGGCATTATTGCTTTTGCCTCTATGATTTGCGAGGGAGCTATGTTTGACTGGAGTGGGGTATATTTCAGAAAAGTGATTCATGTTAATATTGCGGTAGTAGGTACTAACGCCTTTATGAGTACGATGGCGTCTTTCCGCTTCCTCGCAGATTATCTGAAGTTGCGTTTTGGGGTAAAGCGGGTATTACAATTGAGTGGCGGACTTATTGCCGGCGGGCTGTTGCTGGCAGTTGTATTCCCTTATTTTACTACTGCTATTATTGGGTTTCTGATGGTCGGCGCAGGGGTATCTTCAGTTGTTCCACTGGTATATAGTGCAGCAGGGCGGAGTAATACTATGACTCCGGGAATGGCCCTGGCGGCGGTTTCTACGATTGGTTATCTCGGATTTCTGTTTGGTCCGGTTTTGATTGGGTTAGTTGCCCAGATCATTAGTTTGAGGGCGTCTTTCTTTCTTATTGCTCTGATGGGTTTATCCATTGCAGTGATGAGTAACCGTGTCAAAAATTAAGAAGCATATCCAGGAATGGATATGCGTTAGCTCTTACAAAAAGAAAAAACATTATTATTATTTAGGGGAAGGCACTTGTGTAAAAGCAGGTGCCTTCCCTGTTTTATAGTTATTATTATTTGCCTGATTGTGAATTTCCTGCCCAAGCCATAGGCCACCTTCATGCAGATGATTGGTGCATCTGGATCTGATTTTGTATGCTCAGTAAGAATAATAATTGGGTGTTAAGAAATAATTACATGTGCAAACATACAATGGACAATGGTGTTATTTTGTGTGTGGATGATAATTGGTAGGCTATCCAAACAGTAATCTGCTGGTATTTAACAGATTATTTAAAAACAATATATATATCCATTGGATATCTGGTATTGTGGCACTGCAAATTTATATATGTTTAAATATTATTCATTAAGGAAATTGCAGACCGTTATTGGGTTTCAGGTGATAGATTCAATCGTGTTTCAAAGTTTATTGTGGCAATAAAATTTATAACCCTTAATTTTGCACGATTTTTTTGTCGGGTGAATGAGAAGAAAATCAGCCAGGTTTTAATTTTTCAATGAAATACGCAAATGCCTAAAGACTCTTCTATCAAATCTGTTCTTATTATTGGTTCTGGTCCTATTATTATTGGTCAGGCATGTGAATTTGACTACTCCGGTTCTCAGGCAGCACGTTCTCTGCGTGAGGAAGGTATCAAAGTGATCCTGATAAATTCCAATCCGGCCACTATCATGACTGACCCTATGATGGCCGATAGGGTATACTTACTACCCCTAACTGTAGAGAGTATAGAACAGATACTGGAAGAGCAGCAGATAGACGCTGTGTTACCTACCATGGGTGGTCAGACCGCCCTGAACCTTTGTAAGGAGGTAGATGAACTGGGTATCTGGGAAAAATACAATGTTCGCCTGATTGGGGTGGATATCAAAGCTATCGACAAAGCAGAAGACCGTGAACAGTTCCGCCAGTGGATGATCCAGCTGGGGGTACCAGTAGCGCCTGCAAAAACAGCAAACTCCTTCCTGGAAGGTAAAGAATTCGCACAGGAAATCGGTTTCCCGCTTGTAATCCGTCCTTCCTTCACCCTGGGTGGTACCGGTGGTGGTTTTGTGCATACCAAAGATGATCTGGACGAAGCTTTGCAGCGTGGTCTTCAGGCATCTCCGATCCACGAAGTACTGGTAGAGAAAGCCGTACTGGGTTGGAAGGAGTTCGAACTGGAACTGCTGCGTGATTCCAAAGACAATGTAGTGATTATCTGTACAGTGGAAAACCTGGATCCAATGGGGATCCATACAGGTGATTCCATTACTGTGGCACCTGCTATGACGCTGAGTGACACTGCTTACCAGCTGATGCGTAACAAGGCGATGGAGATGATGCGTGACCTCGGCAACTTTGCTGGTGGTTGTAACGTACAGTTCTCTCTGAATCCTGCTACTGAAGAGATCATCGCTATCGAGATCAATCCTCGTGTGAGCCGCTCTTCTGCACTGGCTTCCAAAGCAACTGGTTATCCAATTGCAAAGATTGCTGCTAAACTGGCAATCGGTTATACACTGGATGAACTGGAGAACCAGATCACCAGAACCACTTCGGCTTTCTTCGAACCGGCACTGGACTACGTAATCGTAAAGATGCCACGCTGGAACTTCGATAAATTTAAAGGTGCTGATCAGACACTGGGTCTGCAGATGAAGTCAGTAGGTGAGGTAATGGCAATTGGCCGTACTTTCCCTGAGGCTTTGCAGAAGGCTTGTCAGAGTCTGGAGAACGATGCACTGGGCCTGGGTTACTATGGTAAATCCCAGATGAAGAGCGAGCAATTGCTGGAAAGAATGAAGACACCTACCTGGGACAGGATTTTCCGTATCAAGGATGCCCTGATGGAAGGTGTATCTGTAAAGCACCTGCACCAGCTTACCTATATTGACAAATGGTTCCTGCACCAGATCAATGATATCGTGACCCTGGAAAAACAACTGATGGAGCATGATCTGGATACAATACCGGTTGATATGCTGCGTGAAGCAAAACGTATGGGCTTCTCCGATGCACAGCTGGTAAACCTGCTGGGTAATTGTGAAGAAGAAGAGGTATACGCAAAACGTAAGGAACTGGGCATCACCCGTACTTACAAAATGGTAGATACCTGTTCTGCGGAATTTGAAGCAAAAACTCCTTATTTCTATTCCACATTTGATTCTGTAAACGAAAGCCAGCCTTCTGAAAAGAAGAAAGTAATCGTACTGGGTTCGGGTCCTAACCGTATCGGTCAGGGTATCGAATTTGACTACTGCTGTACGCATGGTCTGCAGGCGATTCAGGAATGCGGTTACGATGCTATCATGGTAAACTGTAACCCTGAAACAGTATCTACTGACTTCGATATGGCGAACAAGCTGTACTTCGAACCAGTATTCTGGGAGCATCTGTGGGAGATTATCGAACTGGAAAAACCTGAAGGGGTGATTGTACAGCTGGGTGGACAGACTGCGCTGAAACTGGCTAAAAAACTGGAAGAAAAAGGAATTCGCATCATTGGTACATCCTTTGACAACATGGATATTGCCGAAGACCGTGGCCGTTTCTCCGACCTGCTGAAAGAACTGAACATTCCTTATCCTAAGTATGGCACTGCCTACAATACGGATGATGCGATTGAAGTAGCGAAAGAAGTTGGTTATCCGGTACTGGTTCGTCCTTCATATGTATTGGGCGGTCAGCGTATGCGTATCGTAATTAACGAAGAAGAACTGGAAAGCTCTGTACTGAGCCTGCTGAAACACTTACCAGGTAACAAAATTCTGATTGACCACTTCCTGGATCGTTGTCAGGAGGCAGAGATCGACGGTATCTTTGATGGCGAAAACTTCCATGTAATGGGTGTAATGGAGCACATCGAGCCTGCAGGTATTCACAGTGGCGACAGTAACGCGGTACTGCCAGCGTTCAACCTGTCTCCAATGGAAGTAACAACAATGGAGTATTACGCTGAGAAGATTGCAAGGGCACTTGATATCCGTGGATTGATCAACATTCAGTTTGCCATCAAGAATGGTCAGGTGTTTGTGATCGAAGCTAATCCACGTGCATCGCGTACTACACCATTCATCGCTAAAGCTTATCAGGTACCTTACCTGAATATAGCAACCAAAGTGATGCTGGGTAAGAATAAACTGACCGATTTCACCATCGAGAAGAAACTGGACGGTTTTGCAATTAAGGAGCCTGTGTTCTCTTTCAATAAGTTCCCAGGTGTGAACAAGGAATTAGGCCCTGAAATGAAATCAACAGGTGAAGCGATCCGCTTTATTAAAGACCTGCGTGATCCATATTTCAGAACCTTGTACAAGGAGAAGAGCATGTATCTGAGCAAATAACTTGTAACAGCATATTTTTGAAAAGGGGTGTATCTCAATAAGATGCATCCCTTTTTTATGCTATTACTGCATATTTAATGCATTGGATAAAGTGAAGTTTTAATGCAGGGGATATATAAAAAATCAGAGCCTGATGAAGATCAGGCTCTTTCTTTTCCCTCAAAATAACCATTAAAGACACGACTATTTACTTACATAAATAGCGTGACCGGTAATGCAGTTTACTATAAATATTAAATATTAAAAAGATGTTAACTAATCAATAACAGATGAAAATAGTGATAATTCTTATTTATTTGATTTTTAATAATATAATAAATATTTAATTATTAATATGTGTAAAACATCTTTTAAAGGCGTGAATATTTTCATCTTATTAACTTATCATGATGACTTCCCAGGTATCAAATTTTTACTCCTGAGATTGGTGAAGTAAATTGCCGTATTCCATTTTGTTAACCAATACAAAGTCATGTTTGTTTACATCCTGAAAACCGCTCCTTTTTTGCGGGTTGTGATTCCATTTATGTTGGGAATCATCTGGCCATTACCATTGTTGTATGTTCTTCCAGCCATACTTTTTCTTTTAATGCTTCATGTGGGAATCGGTTATTTGCCGCTATGGGTAAAGTTTAAACTGGATGTGTACAGAGGAATTATCCTACAATTATTACTTGTATGCATGGGATGTATGCTGGTAGATGCAAAAGAAAAATATAAACATCATCTGATCAAAGCCGCGCCTGATGAGGTGTTAGTTGGTACGATAGCAGCCCCTGTACAAAATAGCCTATATGGATATAGAACTGTAGTTGAACTACAGACCAGAGAACAGTTACTGATTTATTTTCCTCCGGATAGCGCTGTTATGGCTATTCAGGAAGGAGACCGGTTATTGTTCAACGGGCCCGTACAACTCATTTCTTTCAATGGTAATCCTGGTTCCTTCAATTATCGTGAATACTGTGCGACACGATATATTTATCAGCAGGTACACCTGCAAACAGGCCACTGGCGGCATATTTCGCAACCTAAAAGTATCTTGTTGCGTTGCCGTAATAGTTGCCTGCAAATCATCAACCATTATATAGGTGGCCGGGAAGCTGGTCTGGCAGCGGCTTTGCTAATAGGGTACCGATTTGGTTTAGATAGAGAAATGGTGAATGATTATGTGCAAACGGGCATTGTACATATCATTGCTATTTCAGGTATGCATCTGGCATTGATATACGGTTGTCTGATCTGGAGCTTGCAATGGTTGCCCATACCTTCACTGAAAGGAGTGCTGATCATCGTGGTGGTATGGGGTTTTACTTTGCTTACAGGTGCTTCTGCTTCGGTATTGAGAGCTGCTGTGATGCTGACTGTAGTGACTATCGGGAAGTTCTTTTTAGACCGTGAATCTTCTACTTATAATCAGCTTGCGCTTTCTGCATTCCTGTTGTTATGTTATGATCCTTCGCTGATAAAAGATGTAGGGTTTCAATTGTCTTACCTGGCGGTGTTGGGCATCCTGTTATTGAATAAGCCATTCGATAGTAAATCTTATTGGTGGCGAAAACTAAGGGAAGCCATCACAATCGCTATCGCTGCACAAGCTATTACTTTCCCTTTGTGCCTTTATCTCTTTGGACAGTTTCCATTATATTTTCTGCCAGCGAATCTACTGGCGGTACCCTTGTCTACTTTAATCCTTTATGGTGAAATAATGTTATTGTGTGTGCAGACTCATTGGCTGGGCGCCTGTCTGCGATGGTTGTTGATAACGATGAATAATATTGTTGCATGGATAGGACATTTGCCGGGTGCATTAATTTCAGGGTTGCATTTATCAGTGTATGGAGTCGTGGCATTGTATGTTTGTATTGTTGCATACTTAGCAGGCAGGAAAGGGATTGTTTACATGATGGGCGCTCTTTGTCTGTGGAGTCTGATTGTACTGCCAGGAAAGTTACAACGGCAACAACAGCGGATCATGATTGTGTACAATCAGCCACGCCATACGGGCGTTGACTTTATCCAGGGGCATGTAGTTCAGTTCGCAGGAGATGATAGCATATCTGCTGATATGCTGCGGGCAGCAAGGGATTTTTACGAAGCTGATACAGGAAGGTTAGCAGGGTTTGAACAGCTAGGGCATTTTATTTGTTGTGGAAATAAGCGCGTGGTAATAGTAGACAGCGCACTGCCAGGTGGAAGACCTACAAAAAAATTCAAGACAGATTATCTTTTACTGTCACATAATCCACGTGTGGCAATCAAAGATTTGCAGGGGTTTTACGATGTGGGCTGCTATATTTTTGACGCATCCAGTTCACGCAGCAGGATAGAGAAATGGAAAAGTGAATGTTACACGCTAACTTTGCGCTTCCTTTCGGTTCCGGACCAGGGAGCCTATGTTGTAAATTTCTAATGTTTCCATACATGCAAAAGCAAATAAAATCAGCACTGATCTCCGTTTTCTATAAAGACAACCTGGAGAACATCGTTAAAAAATTGGGTGAACAGGGTGTAACCATCTATTCTACCGGTGGTACACAAAAGTTTATTGAAGACTTAGGTGTTTCCTGTGTGGCTGTAGAAAATCTGACAGCTTATCCTTCCATCCTGGGAGGCCGTGTAAAAACATTGCATCCTAAAGTATTTGGTGGTATTCTTGCTCGTCGGGATAATCCACAGGATCTGGAACAGCTTGCACAATACGAGATTCCTGAACTGGATCTGGTAATCGTGGATCTGTATCCGTTCGAAGAGACTGTAAAAAGTACAAAGGAAGAACAAACTATCATCGAGAAGATCGATATCGGTGGTGTATCTCTGATCAGAGCTGCCGGTAAGAACTACAAAGATGTAGTGATCGTTGCTTCCAAAGACCAGTATGCTGATCTGGAAAAAGTACTGACTGACAACAATGGCGCTACTTCACTGGAAGATCGTCGTGCTTTTGCTGCGAAGGCATTTGAAGTATGTGCTAACTACGATGTAGCAATTTCACAGTACTTCCTGAACAATGAGCCAGGTGCTTATTTTCAGGTATCTGCGCCTCTGGGTCAGATCATGCGTTATGGAGAAAATCCTCACCAGAAGGGTGTATTCTATGGTGACTTGTCTGAAATCTTCAACAAGCTACATGGTAAAGAACTGTCTTACAATAACCTGGTAGACGTAGATGCGGCCTGCCAGCTGATTCAGGAATTTAAAGACATCACTTTTGCTGTCATTAAGCATACCAACGTATGCGGTATCGCTAGTCGCTCTACCCTGAAAGAAGCTTGGGACGCTGCGCTGGCTGGTGATAAGGAAAGTGCATTTGGTGGCGTACTGGTTTGTAATGCTATTGTAGATAAAGCGACTGCTGAGTCTATCAGTGAGATCTTTTTCGAAATCCTGATTGCTCCGGGTTTTGCACCTGATGCATTGGAAGTGCTGCAGGCAAAGAAGAACCGCATCTTATTAGAACAGAAAGCACCTGTTGTAGCTCCGAATGTATATAAGAATGTACTGAACGGCGTACTGCTGCAGGGAAATGATAAAGGTAACTTCCAGGACTGGAATGATGTAGGTGCTAAACCTGCAACACCGGAAGAGAAAGCAGACCTTACCTTTGCTAACATCGTATGTAAACACCTGAAATCTAACGCTATCGCACTGGTGAAAAATCAGCAGCTGATTGGTAAAGGTTGTGGTCAGACTTCCCGTATCGATGCGCTGCGCCATGCTATTGAAAAAGCAAAGCAATTCAATTTCGATCTGAGAGGGTCAGCTATGGCGTCTGATGCATTCTTCCCATTCGATGATTGCGTACGTATCGCTCATGCTGAAGGTATCGTATCTATCATTCAGCCAGGGGGATCTGTTCGTGACAACGACTCAATTACTTACTGTAAAGAAAATGATATGGTGATGGTTATGACCGGTATGCGTCATTTCAGACACTAAGCCTTTCTAAACAGAAAGAATAATATTTTGTAAGCACCGGTTATGCCGGTGCTTATTTTTTATATTTGTTATCGGCTATGGCATTTATACATCACAATAGTGACAACGGGGCGGACGATGCACAGCTGATCCGGATATACAAAAAATCCGGCAAGCTTGAAGATCTCGCTACCCTATACCAGCGTTACATGAACCTGGTATATGGGGTCTGTTTGCGTTATTTTGATGAAGAGGCCAGTAAGGATGTTGTGATGCAGATTTTTGAAGAACTCATCGTGAAAGTGCAACAGTATGAGATACAGAACTTTAAAAGCTGGCTACATGTCCTGACCCGCAATCATTGTCTGATGAAACTGCGGGCGATGAAGAATAAAGAAAGCCGTGAGATCTCTCTTGATGTGCTCCCTGTTATGGAAAACGAGCAGTTTACACATCATGATGGCGGTACGGTACTGGAGACAAATCTCCAGGAGATGGAAAGGTGTATGGAGACCTTACCGGAAGAACAGAAGCGTAGTGTCGATCTTTTTTACCTGAAGGAAAAGAGTTACAAAGAAGTAGCCGATCTGACAGGATATGAAATGAAAAAGGTGAAAAGCTATATTCAGAATGGGAAGCGCAATCTGAAAAATTGTATGGAACAACATAATGCAGCAGCAAAACAATCATATTAAACCTGTGGCAGATCCTGAGTTGATACGCCGTTATCTGGCTGGAGAGTTGGATCACAAGGCTATGCATGCCCTGGAGCGGCAGGCTTTGGATGATCCATTCCTGGCAGAAGCACTGGAGGGCTTTGAACAGCAAGCTCCGGATCAGCGTATGAATTTGGCTGACCTGAGCAAACGGCTGGAGCAAAGGGTACAGGCGCCTGCTAATAGGAGGGTGATTCCAATGTATCTGCGTTGGGTAGCTGCAGCGTCGGTGTGTTTTGTAGTTGGGTCCAGCATTATCTGGTTATGGCCTGCAGGTAATAAAACTGAAATAGCGAAGGTGGCTATTAAGGCGGATACCATTATTCCGGCTGAGGTACCAGCGATGGTACAGGTGCCGGAAAGTGCAACGATGTTTAAGAATGAACAGGGGACTAATAAAAGTTTTCAGACACCGGCAGTAACTACTCCATTGGCAACTCCTCTAAATGTACCAAAGCCAGCACCGCAGCCGCAGGCAGAGGTCACATTGGCACCAGCACCAGCTTTGACTCCTTCTATTACAGTTGCTAAAGATACTGTTGATGAATTGGCCAGTCAGAATTATCGTGAAGCTGATGAGTATAAATCATCAGCTACTGCGGCGATGGCAATGAACCAGATATCCAGGTTTTCTACTTATGATCAAAACCTCATTAAAGGAAGGGTCCTTAATTGGAAAGGAGACAGTGGTATTGCCGGTGTAACCGTTACTACCGGAATTTATGGTGTAACTACAGACCAGGAAGGATATTTCTCTCTCCCGGCCGCGAAAATGAGTAAGAAATTGGGAGGTAATCAACTGTTTACTGCCTATGCTCCCGGATATGAAAGTAAGAGCCTGAATTATTCAGGCAGAGAGCCGTTTGTAAGAATACAACTGAAACGAACTACAGATACTACAACCGTAATCGGTAATTCAGGCAATAATGATCCTTCTCCCATGGGTGGATTTGAGAAGTACGAAATATATCTCACTAAAAATGTACAATATCCTGCAGGTCTTACTGTAAGAGGAAGAGTCAGGGTACAATTCTACGTACAACCTGATGGTTCGCTGACTGATTTCAGGGTGCTGAAAAAGCTTCAGACTGAATGTGATCAGGAAGCTATCCGCTTAATCAAAGCCGGACCGGCCTGGCTACCAGCAGCAAATGGAAAAGCTGTAAAAGTAAAAGTTGATGTGAATTTTACCCCGGAAGCGCATCAATAGCTGGCTTTGTTCTGTTTTATCGCCTTAATCAGTTTCCTGTTTCTTCTATCTGCGCGACTATCGTTTAATGATACGACTGCCCAAATTGCAGCAGGAATCCACCCCAGTATTGTGCATTGGAGTATCAGGCATAATATGCCGGAAAGAAGCTTACCTCTCAGCAAAAATGATAGCCAAGGTAACAATATTGCTATCAGCGTCATGTTGTGGTCTTTTATTGGAATTTACTACTTTTTGCGGTCTTTCCACATCTGGTTGAAGGATTTAGGCGTAAATACAGGCAATTCCCTGTCTTCTCCCCATGCTTGGGTAAAGAACCTTTTCATGAAGAAGTTCTTCATATTTCCACTGGCAAGGTTCATCATGCGCCGGCTTAGACTGACTTGTTTCCAGCCAAACCAGGATATCTTTTCAGCACCGGAAGTATAGTTTTCTTCTACTGCTTTATGTCGGTTGTGGAGTAGTAATTCATGGAGGTTGATGCGTACCGGGCATACTTCAGTACAGTTTCCGCAAAGGGATGAAGCATAGCTCAGGTGCATATAATTTTCAACGCCCTTCAGGTGAGGGGTAATGACAGAACCGATTGGACCACTATAGGTTGTGCCATAGGTATGACCACCAATGTTTTTATAAACAGGGCAGGCATTCAGGCAGGAACCGCAGCGAATACAATACAGTGCTTCTCTGGCATCGGTATCCGCAAGTAAATTAGTACGGCCATTATCCATCAGGATCACATACATTTCTTCAGGGCCATCTATTTCTCCTTCCTGACGGGGACCGGTAAAGATGGAGTTATATACAGTTACCTGCTGACCGGTACCATAGGTAGCCAGCAATGGCCAGAAGAGTGCCAGGTCATTGATAGATGGGATCATCTTTTCGATGCCCACCAGTACGATATGTGTT
This sequence comes from Chitinophaga sancti, assembly GCF_034087045.1. Lineage (NCBI taxonomy): Bacteria > Pseudomonadati > Bacteroidota > Chitinophagia > Chitinophagales > Chitinophagaceae > Chitinophaga > Chitinophaga sancti. Next base: position 1,411,677 of record NZ_CP139247.1, read on the forward strand.
TTAGGAAAGGCGGTGCTCAGACGTGCGTTTCCTTCATTTTCAGTTACGGCGATACCACCGATATCTGCAATTATGAAGTTTGCACCCGTGATGCCGATTTCTGCATCCAGGTATTTCTGACGTAGTTTTTCACGGGCTACCATGGTCAGCTCCTGGGGAGTGAGGTTAGGAGGCGTGCCCAGTTTTTCTTCGAACAGACGGGCTACATCTTCCTTACTTTTGTGCATAGCGGGCGTTACAATGTGGTAAGGCGGCTCACCATCCAGCTGTTGGATATATTCTCCCAGGTCTGTTTCTACACACTCAATATTATGATCGGCCAGGAAGCTGTTCAAATGAACTTCTTCTGTCGCCATTGATTTGCTCTTTACGATGCTTTTGCAATTCCTGGCTTTGCAAATGTTAAGTATTTCTTCCAGTACCTGCTCCGCATTTTCCGCCCAGATCACTTTTCCACCACGACGGGTCAGATTGGATTCAAACTCTTCGAGGTGTTTGTCCAGTTGTTCAATCGCTCGCCACTTGATATTTTTGGCGCGTTCGCGAGCAGTCATCAGATCGGCGAACTGATTTTTTCCGGCTTTTACAGCTGTATTATACTTGCCTATATTATAATTGATTGTCTGGCGATGACCGAGGTCTGTCGCTTTCTTCTCGCTCTTGTCCAGGAATGTGGAGGCATTCTGATGCATACTTTGTTAGAATTGCTGATTGCGAATGACAAAAGCCATACCGTTTTCCGGTATGGTGGTGTATTTAGACAACTGTTTGGTAAAGATAGGGAATTACCGATGGATAATACCACAGGCCGTCAGCCTTAATCTGCGCGGTATTTTTTTGTCGCTATTTTATCCAGCACGGCGTAAAATTCTTCTCCGTATTTGCGGATGATAGCTTCCTGGAGGAAGCGGTACACCGGTACTTTCAGGCTTTTGCCATTCTTGCATGCTGGTTTACATATGTCCCAACGATCGTAGTTGACCGCTTCAAAAGATTCGTATTTAGTGACCCGGATAGGGTAGAGGTGGCAGGAGATCGGCTTTTTATAATCTACGACGCCGTCTTTGTATGCTTTTTCTATACCGCAACCTACTACGCCATATTCATCGATGCTGGCGTAGGCACAGATACCACCATCCACGATAGGGGTTACATACCCATATTCATCATCAATAGTATTGGTCCCGGTTTTTTCTATTTCGGCGATCCCTTCCGGGCGCAGGTAAGACTTGATTTTTGGATAGACCTTCTTCAGGATCTTAACTTCGTCTTTGTCCAGTGGAGCTCCACAGTCCCCGGCTACGCAGCAGGCTCCTTTGCAGGCCCCGAGGTTGCATACGAACTTTTCTTCCACTATTTCGTCACTGATATATTTATCGTCTATGATGATCATTGGCAGGATAATGACCGCAAAATTACAACAATCCGGTTGCTTTTACATGGTTCGGTTCGGAGTCTAACGCCATTTCAGTGTTTCCACCAGGTGAAGCATATCTTCCTGTAGGAATTTGTGCACTGGAGCGAGGGAGTCGGCATTTGGTGCAGCGTCGAAATAAAGGGCGCCACGCAGAAAGTGTTTTACGGAATCTGTCATATAGAACTGTTTGGCAGAAGCTGCGTTACCTCCCACTTCGTAGAAGAGACCATAAATGTGGTTGGCTGGGTTACCGATGTTCTTTTCTTCAATGTATTCTGCCTTATAAGTATGCTTATAAGTCATCTTAAAGGCATCATTGACAAGTTTCTGGAAGTCGTTTTCCCCTTTCCCGATTTCTTTGTAGCTCATGTATATTTTCCCATTGAGGGAAGGAAACTCTACATTTATCCAATAGGGATTTTCAGTTTTTTGTCCAAAGAAGAGGCTATCCTTGACGATATTGGCGTAAACGGGATATTCGAATGTATATGGATATCCGGGTTGGTCAAAAACGCGATATTCTCTTTTAGGAAAATTGATCTGGAAGTACCCTCTTGGTTTTGGGGTATATGTTTGGTCACAGGCAGTATACAGCAACGGCAGTAATAACAGCATGAAACAGCCCTTCAGCCGGGCGGTAACAGTTGAAAGGCTTCTTTTTCTCTTACAGTTCATTGCTTCTATGTTGTGATATTATTCTTCTTCTTCCACGTTTTGCCTTACGCTTACCTGTACTTTCTGGATGCGCATCTTGCTCTTTTCCAGTACGGTAAAGTCATAGTCTCCATAGGTGATCACGCTGTTTTCTTCCGGGAATTTACCAGCCAGTTCAAGGATCAGGCCTCCGATGGAGTCGCTTTCACCCTTTACTGTTTCGAAGGTATCCGGAGGGATGTTCATGATACGGCAAACGTCGTTGAGCATGGTTTTGCCCTCGAACACGTAGGTATAGTTGTCAACTTTGGAATAGTTGAACTCTTCTTCGTCAAATTCATCTTTGATATCTCCGATCACTTCTTCCACAATATCTTCCAGGGTTACGATACCGGAGGTACCACCAAATTCGTCTACCACTACAGCAAAGTGCATTCTCCTGGTCTGGAATTCAGATAGCAGGTCTTCGATCAGCTTGTGGCCGTGAACGAAGAATGGCTGGCGCATCACGGTGTGCCAGTCAAAAGTATTGCCCTTGTCGAGATGTGGGAGCAGGTCTTTGGTGTGAATAACGCCAACAATATTGTCCAGATTGCCTTTGTAAACAGGCAGGCGGGAATAGTGGAGGTCAGCTACATGCTTAACAACCACATCAAAAGGGGCATCGTATTCTACACCGTGCACATCCAGGCGGGTATGCATGATTTGTTTTACGGTGATATTGCCAAACTTCAGGATACCTTTCAGGATGTTTTTTTCTTCCTGTGAGGCAGTCGGGTCCACACTCATTTCGATGGCTTCGTCTATTTCCTGGTAGTTTACAGCGCCGCTACCACGGTGAAAGAAGCGGGCTTCGATGCTTTCGCTCATGCTAACATAGAAGTCGCTCACTGGTTCGAGGGTAGCATGAATAATGCTTACAAACCAGGCAAAGTAGGTAGCAAAGCGAATGTTGTTTTGTGCGGCCCATACCCTGGGGAGTACCTGGCCAAAGAAGAGGAGTACAAAGATAATGATGGCTATGCGCACCACGAAGGAAACGACAGGCAGGGTCTGCAGGTCTTCCATCTGGGTGATGAGGTAGCTGGTCACCATGATGAATGCCAGGGAAAGAAGTATACCTGCTATCTGGAGAGATGCCAGCAGGGAGCGGGGCTTTTCCAGGAGTTTGGTAATGAGTTTTCCACTGGTATTTTGTCTGGTTTTCAGAGCGTTCAGGTCCTTGTAATTCAGGGAGAAGAAGGCTACTTCTGCGCCGGAGACGATGAAAGCCAGGAGTAAGAGTATGAAGATTACAAGCAGATAAATCACCACGTTTGGCGTGGCAATTGGCGCCGAGGCTTGTAACAGGGTGAGCTTACCAGAAATAATGCTTGCCGGATAGGTGTACAAATTGTTCAACTTTTCGTTAAGGAATTAAAAACCAGCATTACACTGCAAAGCAGGTTCCAAAAAAATGGGAAAGAAATTCAGGTATTAAATTGAATCGCTTTCCCTATATGCAAATATAAGTAATACCCCATTACGGGATTATCAAGCAAAAAAGAATTAATATTTTTTAATTGGATAGTTTAAAAGGGCAGATCGTCAGCTGCGTCACTAATTTGGGGGGGGATGTCCATATTGGGGAAATTGTCACCGGTAGTGCTACCTGTATTACTGTGATGGATAGCATGCTCTGAATTATTAAGATCCATGCGTTTATCCAGCATAACGAGGTTATCACCTACAACTTCGGTAGCAAATTTTTTATTTCCTTCCTTATCTTCCCAGCTACGTGTGCGCAGACGTCCTTCAATGTAAACCAGGCTGCCTTTGTGCAGGTATTTCTGCGCTAATTCTGCCAGTCCACGCCATAAAACTACCGTGTGCCATTCTGTTTGGGAGATCAGTTTACCGGCCCTGTCTTTAAATGTTTCCGTAGTAGCCAGAGAAAATTTAGCTACTGCGATATTGCCTTCTAAAAACTGTACATCCGGATCTCTACCCAAGTTGCCAATCAGGATTACTTTATTAACACCTCTCATTGTTGCAGGTTTTAATCTATTGATTTTAACGATGGAAATATACTGTTTCTTTAAATAAACAACCTTCTTAAAGTTAACATTTTTTTCAAATCCTTGTGAAAAAAATGCTGACTAGTTTTAGCTTCAAATACCTTGCCGCAGCAAGTTGGGCGCACTTTGTCTTCAGTGAGTTTTTATATCAGAACAAGCTCAATTCCCCACGTTTCAGGAAGTCTGTAATGGTTTTGGGGAATGCATACCTATCCAGTTGATCCTGAGGAACTGCTGTATAGCCGGGCATCTCAGGCTTTTTAGTTACTGACAGCATAATGAACTGACTATAGATGGTTTGATGTGTCAACTGCTGTTTAGACGAGGCGGACACTGCATCTATGTTATAACGTATATCTCCTACTTTTTCTTTGAATGCTGGGAGTTTTTTTATTTCACTGATATCGGCGGGGGTGCTGGTTTCAATAAGTACAAACTCATGTAGGTTTTGCCAGATATCGTTTTCCGTACGTTTACGGATATAGAAATCGTCCTTATGTCTTACAATCAGGTAGTTGAAGTAGCGCTTTTTGATCACCAGTTTTTTTGCCTTTACTGGTAGCAGGCCAATAAGGCCCAGGTGAAGGGCTTTACACTTTTTAGCCAGGGGGCATAATTTGCAGGTGGGTTGCTGTGGTTTACACACAACTGCGCCAAAGTCCATGATACTCTGGTTGTAAGTAGCTGATTCTCCGTGGGGAAGAAGTTCGGCAGCCAGGGTAGCAAACTGTTTTTTGCCGGCAGTGCTATCTATAGGTGTATCAATGTCGAAGAAGCGGGAAAGTACACGGAATACGTTGCCATCCAGCACAGCATGTGGAAGGTTGAACGCAAATGAGGCAATTGCAGCTGAGGTATAAGGGCCAATGCCTTTGAGGGACTGAATTGCCTCGTAGGTATTGGGGAAGTGTCCGTGATACTGGGAAACGATCTGGCGGGCGGCTGCCAGCATATTTTTACAACGGGCATAGTAACCCAATCCCTGCCAGAGGCGGAATACTTCTTCTTCCGGAGCAACGGCTAACTGCTGTACAGTAGGGTAAGCCTGAATAAATTTCTCGTAATAAGCCCATCCTTGTTCCACGCGGGTTTGTTGAAGGATGATTTCAGACAGCCATATCCGATAGGGGTCTTTTTCGCCTTTCCATGGCATTGAGCGTGTATTGTCATCACGATTCCATTCGAGGAGGGTGCTGGTAAAAAATTGTTTCATGAAATGCAAAGATAAGTGAGTCGGGAATGATAAAATGAGTAGATGAAAAAGGAAGTACGATGAAAATATATATAATCATCTATTACATATGAAAATAACTGTTATCTGAATGCTTTTTTAACGGAACTAGCTGATAAATAGACTAATGTGTAGAAAAATGCGTTATATTTAGGTAGGATCCCGAATTTGATTTTAATAAAATGAACATAACTTTTTCATTAAGAGCAGAAAAAAAAGACAAAATGAATATTATTTTTTGTATATTCGTTAAGTAGTGGTTTAGTGAAATATTCCGCTTCATACCTATCAATGTGAGCATGTAGTGATCACAAAATATGACCTTTGCTAAAGTTGTACCCAATGCTATAAGATTCGTTAAAGCTTAGTACACAAAGACTTGTAGAGTGATTATTAAAAAGATATAAGGTATAAGAAAAAAAGATAAAATTTATTTGCTTAAAATTCAGCAATTAAAAAAAATTAAATAATTTTGGGACAAGTAATCCTTCGCTTCAATTATGAGAAAAGCTGACTTAATTAACAATATTGCTGAAAAAACCGGCATACCTAAAGTAGATGTGTTAGTAACACTAGAAGCCATGTTTAAGGAGGTCAAGGAAGCGTTGGCTAATGGCGAGCATATCTATATTAGAGGTTTTGGTAGCTTTATTACAAAGAAGAGAGCGGCCAAGATTGGTCGTAACATTAAGAAGAATGTGGCGGTAGAAATTCCAGAGCACTTTATTCCTGCATTCAAACCTTCGAAAGAATTCGTTGCTGAGGTAAAGAAGCTTAAAAGTTCTTCGTAATTTTGCAGCCTAATATTTAAGGCGTGCAAAAATCACAAGTTCTATTGGTAGGTGCCGCGGTGGCATTACTAGTTGTATTGGTCGCCTTCGGCCGCACCATACCGCATTCGGAGAAAAAAGCGATGCCAACTGCCGGCCCCATGATGGGCGGTCAGGAGCAGCAACCTATTGCCTTTAGCGAATTGCTGGCCACAGCCAAGCAAAAAGTCCCTGCTGATAAATTACTTTTGATCAATTCTTTGGAAAATAAAGTAGTGCGGGGTGATGTTAAAACTCAGCAAATAGCCGCTTATAAACAGCTTTATGCCTCCTGGGATAGCCTTAACCAACTACCCATAGCTGCGCATTATCTTGGCGAAGCCGCCAAGTTGGAAAATTCCGAAAAAAGCCTCACCTTTGCAGCCAATTTATTTTTGGAACACCTGGAACATGCTCAGGACCCGGCAATTAGTAAATGGGAAAGCCAACAGGCGCTCTCATTGCTGGATCAGGCTATTAAGCTTAGCCCGAACAATGATTCCCTAAAGATTCAACAGGCGCTGTTGTATATGAATACCGGCGAACCTATGGTGGGTGTCCAGAAACTCAGGGAAGTGGTGGCTGCCAATCCCGACAATCTTGAAGCTCAGTTGACACTGGCCAATCTTGCTATCCAATCAGGACAGTATGACAAAGCCATCCAACGTATGGATACACTGTTGCAACGCCACCCGGACGAAGCGAAAGCCATTTTCGTCCAGGCCGAAGCTTACCGCTCTAAAGGTGATGTAAAAAAAGCAGTGGAACTGTTCGAGCAATGCAAAAAACTGCTCAAAGACCCAGCCCTAAAGGCTGAAATTGACAATTATATTAAGAGTATTCAATAATATTCTATTTTTTAAACATTTTAAACTTTTTAGCATGCCTTGCGGTAAGAAAAGAAAGAGACATAAAATTGCCACTCACAAACGTAAAAAAAGACTGAGAAAGAACCGGCATAAGAAAAATAAGAAATAGTTTTCTCCTGTTTCCCGCCATTTATACTAACCAGGTTTTATTTAAGGCGTGTTAATCGGATAAATTTTTTTATATACCCTGCATGATTTTAGCGATTATTCTTAAATTGCTGAAGTCATGCAGGTTTTTCCACAATTCCCGCTTAGCATCCCGGATATTACCTGCTAGATCGCTAAACCCTTAAGCAATCCATCATCATGTATGCTAACGTCATTGTTAGCTATAATCTGGTATGCAGTAAGCTGTTATTAAATAGTCGTGCATAACATAAAGGTGAAGTTATAATGGTTAAAATTTTGGACGCTTGAACAAGGAACTAATTATAAATGCGGCACCTACTGGTGTGGAAATAGCGTTGCTGGAAGATAAAAAATTGGTCGAATTGCATCATGAAAGTGGCAACCCCAATTTTGCTGTAGGAGATTTATACCTGGGGCGGGTTAAAAAACTAATTCCAGGCCTGAATGCAGCGTTTGTTGATGTTGGCTTTGAGAAAGATGCCTTTTTGCATTACACTGATCTTAGCCCTTACATACGCTCAATACTAAAATTTACCCAGCAGGCTATTTCTGATAAAACCCCCGAGGGGTTTGATTTTACAAAGTTTAAGAACGAGCCGGAAATTGTAAAAACCGGTAAAATCACAGACGTACTGGGCGGTAAACCCAATATTCTTGTGCAAATCCTGAAAGAGCCCATTTCTTCAAAAGGCCCCCGTCTGAGCTGCGAAATTTCTTTACCAGGAAGATTTATCGTGTTAACACCCTTTAATGACATTGTAGCTGTATCTAAAAAGATACACTCTTCCGAAGAAAGAAAACGCCTGCAAAAGATCGTCGAAGCTATCAAAACACCCAATTTCGGTGTGATAGTCCGCACAGCCGCTGAAGGAAAGAAAACTGCAGAACTGCACGAAGACCTTACCACCCTGGTCGAAACCTGGAAAAATATTCAGTCAAATCTGAAAGGCGCACAGCCTCCACAGAAAATACTGAGCGAACAGGCCAAGACTACCAGTATACTCCGTGACCTGCTGAACGAAAGTTTTAACAGGATCGTGATTAACGATAAGAACATGTACACTGACACCCGGGCGTATATCCAAAAGATAGCTCCCGAGAAGCAGGATATTGTTACTTATTATCATAATGGCGCACCCATTTTTGATCACTACGGCATTACCCGGCAGGTAAAAGCTTCCTTTGGCAAAACTGTCAACCTGGATAGTGGTGTATACCTTATTATTGAAGCAACTGAAGCCCTCCATGTCATCGATGTGAACAGCGGCTACAAGAGCTCCAGTAATAACCAGGAACAAAATGCCCTGGCATCCAACCTGGAAGCTGCTGCCGAAATTGCCCGACAACTACGTCTGCGCGACCTTGGAGGCATCATTATCATTGACTTCATCGATATGAAGCTGCCTGAAAACAAAAAGGTAGTGTATGAAGCAATGGAGAAATTTATGGCCCAGGATAGAGCTAAACACACCATTCTGCCTATCTCCAAGTTCGGACTCATGCAGATCACCCGCCAAAGGGTGAAACCGGAAGTCACAATCTCTGTAGCAGAAGATTGCCCTACCTGTCATGGTACCGGCAAAATCGGCGCCTCTGTACTGATCATAGATGACATCGAAAAGAACCTGCAATACCTGATTAACCATCAGCATAAGGGACTCTCCATCCATGTGCACCCCATATTTAAAGCTTTCCTTACACAAGGATTCCTTACCTCTCGTCAATGGAAATGGTATTTCCAGTATAAAAAATGGATCAAAATTAAAGCTGACTCTAACTACCACCTGACAGAGTATCGCTTTTTTGATGTCAATGATGAAGAAATAAAACTCTAGAACTGAATCCACAATATTGCAAAATGCTTAATGCCGTAACCGCATTAAGCATTTTGCTTTTAAATGGTTATCAACTTTTTCCTTTACTTTTATACCATACCACATTAAATCATGATCATGCGCAATGTTCCCCTATTTCTGCTTGCATTGGCAGCTGTCTTCGCATCCTGTAATCACGAAGGTAAACGTAAACGACAGCGCGTAAGAGATACCAGTCACTATACCCAGAAGGACTATATTGACCTGACGCTTGATAGTAATGCTGTAAATACTTTTTTACAACATGATTCCAGCAATGCTTCTTATATCCGTAGCTTCTACAGACAACGTAACTATCACTTTGCCTGGATAGGTAATGATGGACAACTGACCGAACAGGCAGGAAACTTTATCAACCTGATGAAATCTGATGCTGCTTTTGGTTTGAATGATACTAGTATTATCAGCCGTCCGCTGCGTGAGATGTACGATACCCTCATGATGGAAGGAGGTAAACTGAAACCTGACGATAAATCTGTTCCTCAGATTGAACTGTCGCTCACTGCCCAGTTTTTTGCTTATGGCAATAAAGTATGGGGTGGTCTGACTTCTGATACTGCCAAAGACTTAGAATGGTTCATTCCTCGCAAACAGATTAATATAGAAGGCTTGCTGGACTCTATGATCACCCGTCCTGCAAATGCATTTGAAGAACCTGTAAACATACAATATAAACTGTTGCGCAATAAACTCAAACAACTGGCTACACTGGAAAAAGAGCCATGGGATTCCCTGCGTGCAGCAGAAAAATTATATAAACAAGGAGCCTCTGCACCAGTGGTTGCAAGTGTAAAACATCGTTTGCATCTGTTAGGCGATCTGTTGGCAGATGATACTACTGCTTTGTTTACACCAGCATTGGATTCAGCTATCCGCAACTTCCAGGATAGAACCGGACTGAAAACGGATGGTACTATTCAGTTGCCTCTGCTGCGTGCACTGAATGTAACACCTAAACAACGTATTACACAAATCCTGATCAACATGGAGCGTCTGCGTTGGGTGCCTGCTTCACCACCATCTACTTATTTGTTGGTAAATATTCCTGCATTTAAACTGTATGTATACGATAGCAGTAAACTGGATTGGAGTTGCAATGTAGTAGTAGGAAAACCAGGTGCGAATACCGTTATCTTCAGCAATGAAGTAAAGTATGTAGTGTTTGCCCCATATTGGAATGTACCGCCTGGTATCCTGCAAAAAGAAGTGCTACCTGCCATGCGTCGCAACAGTGGCTATCTGGCCAGAAACCATATGGAAGTAGTGACTGGAAATGGCAAACCTGTAAGTGCAGGATCTATTAATTGGGCTAAAGCTTCTGCTTCTAATTTCCCATATATTATTCGTCAGTTACCGGGTGGATCCAATTCTTTGGGTAAGGTGAAATTTCTCTTCCCGAATGAGTATAATATCTATCTGCACGATACGCCATCCAAAGGTTTATTTGGTGAGAACAAACGTACTTTCAGCCATGGCTGTATCAGGGTTTCCGAACCTCAGCACCTGGCAGAATGGTTGCTGCGCAAAGATTCCAGCTGGACGAAGTCAAAGATTGTAGATGCGATGAATGCGGGTAAGGAGAAGTTTGTAACGCTGAAACAACGGGTGCCGGTGTTTATCGGATATTTCACTGCGTTTGTGGATAGTGAGGGCAGATTGAATTTCAGAGATGATGTATATGGCCATGATGCGAAACTGGCTACCACCTTATTTGGAACAAAGGCTGACTTATAAAGTCAGCCTTTGGCTTTCATATTATTTGCTGGCAATCACAGAGATCTCCACGTGTACGTTCTTTGGCAAAGCAGCTACCTGCACCGTTTCGCGGGCAGGGAAATAACCGCTGAAGTAACTACCGTAAGCTTCATTGATCTTGCCGAAATCGTTCATGTCGGTGATGAAGATGGTACTCTTCAGTACATCGCTGAAATCCATACCTGCAGCATTCAGAATCGCTTTTACATTCTGCATTACCTGGTGTGTTTCTGCAACGATATCTTCAGTTACCAGCTGATTGGTGGCTGGATTGATAGCAATCTGTCCGGAAGCAAAAAGCATATTACCTGTCAGGATTGCCTGGTTATATGGGCCTATTGGAGCAGGCGCATTCGGAGTATTGATGATCTGTTTTTCCATAGTGTAAAAATAATTAGTTATTAATTAATAGGTTTGCGAAAATTTAGCCCATGAATATCCTTGTTATCGGAGATCAGCAAAATTTTATAGCGTTAGAGCGCAAAGGTGGTCTGGCTGCACATACAGTGGAGCGGACTGATAGCCTGGAAGGGGCGGAAGCACTGCAAAACAGGGATCTCGTCATTGACTTACTGTTTGATGCGCACCCGGAAAATGCCGCTGTTTACGCGCAATATCCGGCTATTCCGGTACTGGCAGGTGTGGTGAAAACCTCTCTGCACTCAGTGAATAAGACATATGGCTGTACCCTGATAGGGTGCAACTGGTTACCAGGCTTTATTGATATGCCGGTGACAGAAATCTCTCTGCTGGATGCAACACAACAACCTGTGTTAGTAGCTATCATGCAGCAACTGGGTTGGGAGTATGAACTGGTGCAGGATGCAGTAGGCATGGTCACTCCCCGGGTGATATGTATGATCATCAATGAGGCATATATGGCGGCTGAAACAAACACTGCATCCAGGGAAGACATTGATGTCGCTATGAAACTGGGCACCAATTATCCCATGGGTCCTTTTGAATGGAGTAAAAAAATCGGGATCAAAGAAGTATACGAAGTACTTGCTGCTGTACACACAGCTACTGGCAATGAACGATATGCTATCAGTGAATTATTGGAAAAGGAAGCTAGAAATAATTAAATAATGGCATTAATACTCAATATCGATACGGCTACGAATATAGGTTCAGTATGTCTTTCTAAAGATGGACAGGTATTACAAACCCTGGTCAATGATCAGCAACAGGATCATGCTGCGACTATGACTTTGTTTATTCAGCAGTTAATGCAGGAACACCGTGTGACGCCTGCACAACTGGATGCCATCGCTGTGAGTGCCGGACCTGGTTCCTATACCGGATTGAGGGTAGGAGTGGCTACTGCCAAAGGGTTATGCTATGCCTGGGAAAAACCGTTGATAGCAATTTCTACGCTACAACAGATGACGCTAGGCATCCTAAGTGTTGCTAATGATGAAAATGCTTTGTATGCGCCAATGCTGGATGCACGTCGTATGGAGGTATATACCGCCGTATACACTGCACAGCTGGATGAAATCCTTGCTCCACAGGCATTGATTTTAACTCCTGAGGCTTATGCTGCTCAACTGGCTGACAAGAAAGTTTTTTTCTTTGGAAATGGTAGTGACAAGTGGCAGCAATTAATGGGACAGCACGCCCATGCTACATTTTTACCATATACATTGAAAGCTGCACATATGGTGCAATTAGCAGAAAAAGCCTTTGAAAAAGGCACATTTGAAGATGTGGCATATTTTAGTCCTTTCTATCTTAAACCTTTCCACTCAACTATGAAGAAATAGTACCCATATTGTCACAAATACGCTTTTTGCCCCCAAATACTACTTAATTGCTCTCAAAATGAAGTGTATTTTTAACATTTATGCAAAATACTGTCATGGAACTGTCAAATTACGTTTAATTGGCAAGTAAACCCCGTCTATATATTAAAAAATAAGGTATAGAAGTTTTTTTTATTACGACTAATATTATATTTTTGTATAAATCGATACCCGGTTATTGTTTTCTAACAAGTTATGGGTTTACTGTCCGTTGATCCCTTTCATTTCATCATTTTTTAAAACTATTATGCGATGGAAAAAACATTATTAACGACCTCTTCTAATACTCTTATTATTTCTAGAGGTACCAATGAAAAAGACCAAATTAAATTGGATTACATTGCCGTTAAGAAGGCAGCTATGGTATTGCGTGCAATAAATCATAAGCTGCGCCAGCAAATGATTAAGCTGCTGGAAGATCACAAAAAAATGACAGTGACTGAAATCTACGTTAAGCTGCGTCTTGAGCAGTCAGTAGCTTCACAGCACCTGGCTATTCTTCGTCGTGCCGGCATTGTGATTACCGAAAGAGATGGTAAATTCATTCACTATACGATTAACAAACAACGTATAGCAGAAGTTGCCAAATTCGTAGAAGAGCTGGTAGGCTAATATGGTTTTGGTTATTGCTCAGCTGAGTACAAAAAAATATTGGGGCCTAACTAAGAGTGCAATAAGCTGAGAACTTTTAGTTAGGTTCAAATTTTTGCGGGGGAAGCATTTGTTAGTAGTGATAGCTCAGTAGCATTGTAAAATCTTTTAACATCATTCCGGTTATGAACAACATAACGGGTTGATGTTTTTTTGCTATACATATCTGTATTGCATTCTTAATATGTTATATCCTCGTACCCATGGTAGCTTCCTGCTTTAATTATCCGTAAATTTGCAGGAAATCAAAGATCAATGTTTGTAAAGCAACTGTATACTAATTGCTTATCGGAGGCTGCCTACTTTATAGAGTCGGAAGGTGAAGCTGTTGTGATAGATCCCCTGCGGGATATCGATGCATACCTTGACCTCGCTAAAGAGCGCAACGCCACTATAAAGTATATTTTCGAAACCCATTTTCATGCTGATTTCGTATCAGGTCACCTGGATCTGGCTGCCGCTACGCAGGCGCCTATCGTATATGGTCCCGAAGCGGTAACCAGCTTTCCTATCTACAAAGCCAAAGACAAAGAATTATTCAATATAGGAAAACTGCGTCTGCAGGTGATCCATACTCCCGGTCATACGCTGGAATCTACCTGTTATCTGCTGCTGGACGAACAGGGCCAACCTGCCAGCCTGTTTACAGGCGATACCCTCTTTGTAGGAGACGTAGGCCGTCCAGACCTCTTCAGTGGTAATCTGACTAAAGAAGAACTGGCGGGTTTGCTTTTCGACTCCCTGAATAATAAGATCAAAACTTTGCCAGATACCGTAACCGTCTATCCCGCTCACGGTCCAGGTTCTTCCTGTGGTAAGAATCTGGGTCCGAATACTTTCAGTACACTGGGTGAGGAAAAGGCGACTAACTATGCACTGCTGGCTAACGATAAAGCATCTTTCATTGCTGAAGTAACCGATGGTCTGGCTACCCCCCCATCCTATTTCCCGATCAATGCAAGAATTAACAAAGAAGGTTACGATACGCTGCAGGCGGTAATGGACAAGAGTAACCAGCCGCTGAGCGTTGAGGAATTCAAAGCCAAAGTGAAAGAAGGAATCCTGATCCTGGATACACGTCCTGCTACAGTATTTGCAGAAGGTTTTGTACCTGGTTCCCTCAGCATCGGGCTGGAAGGCCGTTTTGCAGAGTGGGCAGGCAGTCTCCTGAACTTTGAGCAGGAAATCGTTCTGGTTACTACCCCCGGTCAGGAAGCAGAAACGATCGTTCGTCTGGCACGTGTAGGTTTCGACCACGTAGTAGGTTACCTGAAAGGTGGCTATGAAGCTTGGGTTGCTGCTGGTCAGAAACTTGATATGATCATTAACGTAGAGCCTGATGAACTGGCAATGGACATTCCACATGACCCTAACCTGGTGATTGTGGATGTACGAAAACCAGCTGAGTTTGCAGACGGTCACATCAAGGATGCCATTAACCTGACCCTGAGCGATATGACAGATCCAGGCACCCTGGGTGATTTCGATGAATTACATAACCTGTATGTTCATTGCCAGGGTGGTTACAGAAGTATCATTGCCTGCTCCATTCTGAAGAGAGAAGGCATTCACAACCTGCGTAATGTGGAAGGTGGTTTCAACAACATGAAAGGCATGCAAGGGCTGGAAGTGGTGAAGGAAAATAACGTATTGAATTAATACACTTATTACCAAATAATTAAAAAAGGATCGTGCCAGGTGCACGGTCCTTTTTAATTTGCGGGAGGTATGCTTTTTGACCGACAATGTGGAAAAAGTATTTCTATGGGCAAACAACTACAAGGACAGGTTGCGCTGATCACCGGTAGCAGTACGGGTATCGGAGCCGCTACAGCACTGGCAATGGCCGAAGCAGGCGCTGCCGTGATCATTAACTTTCACAGTGACAAGAGCAGGACAGATGCTGAGAAAATCCTGGACGAAATTAAATCTGCCGGTGGGGATGGTTTCGTACATCAATGTGACATCAGTCAGGAAGCGGAGGTGCTGACCATGTATTCAGCCATCTTATCCCGTTATGGTACGCTTGATATAGCAGTGACCAATGCAGGCATTCAGCAGGATGCGCCCTTCCTTGAAATGACCCTGGACCAGTGGAATGCGGTAATTGGTACCAATCTAACAGGACAATTTCTATGTGCCCGTGAAGCCGCAAAGGAATTCAAAAGAAGAGGTGTACAGCCCTCTCGCTCCAAAGCCGCCGGGAAAATAATTTGTATGAGTAGTGTGCACGAAGTAATACCCTGGGCCGGCCATGTGAATTATGCTGCCAGCAAGGGTGGAGTGAAATTACTCATGCAATCTATGGCACAGGAATTGGCTCCATATAAGATAAGAGTAAACAGTCTGGGGCCTGGTGCAATCAAAACACGCATTAACAAAGATGCATGGGATACGCCAGAGGATGAGCAGAAATTATTAGAACTGATACCATATGGCAGGGTAGGTGTACCGGAAGATATCGCGAAAGCTGCCGTATGGCTGGCGAGTGATGAGAGTGATTATGTGACAGGTACTACTTTGTTTATTGATGGAGGAATGACCCTTTATCCCGGCTTTGCCGACAATGGATAGAGTATTATAGGATTTTTAAATTTTAACCATGGATTGCAAATCTTTATTGATGACCGCCAGTACACTGGTGATTACCAGCCTGTATTCGTGCCAGCCTGGAGATGATACTGTAAAGTTGGCCGTAATTGATAAACTGAATAATTCCCCCGGCATCACTGCCGAGGTAAAAGATGGAATAGTAGACCTAAATGGAGAGGTCCCCAATGACAGTGCAAAAGTAGCAGCAGAAGATGCAGTAAAGAAAATAAATGGGGTGAAAGCTGTCAACAATAATATCATGGTGGAACCAGTAATACCACCGCTACCGCCAATGCCGGAAGACACTGTCAATCAGCAATAAAAAAAGGGGACCAACGGTCCTCTTTTTCTGAAAACAGGTTTCATTCCCGTTGGTAAATTCACTCTTTTCATGAATGGTTTTATTGCTGATTATAGCGATGTTTCCACCTTCTGTGGCTCCACACCCACACATCCGGCTGCTCCAATATATTGTTTTCAAGGTATCGTACAAAAGTTTCTGTGACCTTACCTTCCGGTTCCTGCTGGGGGTGTTCAAATGCCAGCTTTAACGTAGCATCATAGTAGCCTCTCTTTACTTTTCGTATATCTACAAATACTACAGGTGTATCATTCCTTCTGGCACTCATTTCCGGTCCTTTATAGAAAGCAGTCATTCTGTTCAGGAAAGGGAACCAGTAGCTACGCCGTGGATTACCAGGATTCTGGTCTGCCACCAGTGCAATGAGGTGTTGTTTATGCTGCCAGGGTGCCATCGCCTCCTTGATATCATTCGCAGGGATCAGTATTGTGCCTGATTTCTCACGAAAGTGACGGAAGAAGCGATCTGCAGATTTGTTGGTGAGCGGCATGTATACTACCAGGAATGGGAAGCCTACTCTCTGCATGCAAAATACATTGGCCCATTCCCAGTTGAAATTATGTCCTAAATGCAGCTGACAACTTTTGCCCTGTGCATAAAGTTCATGTAATACTGTTAAATCACATTTAAACCGCTTTTCCAGCGACTTTTTGCTCATGGTCAGCAGTTTGACTGTCTCCACGATCATATCCGTCAGATTGCGGTAATAATTCCTTGCCAGCCTGGTGATTTCAGCAGGAGATTTTTCCGGGAATGACTTGCGGAGATTGTCAAATACAATCTTTTTCCGGTAGCCTGCCAGGTAGTAAATAATGAGGTATAACCCATCGCTGATGAGGTATAACAGCCACAATGGCAATATTGAAATGGCGTATGTAAAAGCCAGAATTAAATAGTACATCTCTACTTAGCAACAAATTCTATAACACAATGTTTTGTACCAGTTCGCTCTTGTTTGGATAATCGGTATTGAAATGAAGACCTCTGCTTTCCTTGCGGAAGGAAGCACTTTTTACGATCAAATAACCTACGGTGATCAGGTTGCGTAGCTCACACAATTGTGGAGATACTTCTGTCTTCTCATAGAGGTTTTCTGTTTCTTCGTGCAGAATGTCCAGTCTGCGTATTGCTCTCTGGATACGTTCATTGGTACGCACGATACCAAGATAATCACTCATGATCTGCTTCAGTTCTTTCAGGCTCTGTGTAATGAGGATCATTTCCTTGGGAGCCGTGGTTCCTGCTGCATTCCAGTCGGGTACGTTTTCTTTGAATGGAATTGAATCGATCCTGTTTACAGCAGTCTGGTAACAACGGTGTGCAAACACCATGGCTTCCAGCAGTGAATTGGACGCAAGGCGGTTGGCGCCGTGTAATCCTGTGCTGGAACACTCGCCGCAGGCATACAGGTTCTGAATGCTGGTACAACCCTGTTCATTTACCTTGATACCTCCGCAACTATAGTGAGCAGCCGGAGCTACCGGAATCATATCTTTCTTTACATCGATACCAGATGTCAGGCATTTCTCATAGATGTTGGGGAAGTGGTGAATGAACTTCTCCATATCCATATGCCGGCAATCGAGGTATACATGTTCTGTACCGGTGATCTTCATCTCACTGTCTATTGCTCTGGCCACGATATCGCGGGGGGCGAGAGAGAGACGGGGATCGTATTTATGCATGAAGTCTTCGCCATGTATATTGCGCAGGATACCACCATCGCCACGTACTGCTTCCGTAATCAGGAAGGCGTTGTTCACACCTGGCTGATAAAGTGCGGTAGGGTGAAACTGGATGAACTCCATATTTTCAATTCTACCTTTGGCGCGGTACACCATAGCCACACCATCGCCAGTGGCGATAGAAGGGTTAGTAGTACTACGGTACACCTGCCCATTGCCACCAGTGGCGATGAGCGTGATGCGGCTCAGTATCTTTTCTATCTTGTTTGTGAGAAGGTTCAGTACGTATACACCATAACAATCAATGTCAGGCGTGGATTTGGTCACCAGGTAACCCAGGTGGTGCTGGGTGATGAGGTCTACCACAAAGCAGTGAGTGACCAGCTCGATATTTGGATGTTGACGAACGGCTGTCAGCAAGGCTCTTTCTATTTCATAACCCGTGATGTCTTTGTAGTGGATCACCCTGAATTCCGAGTGTCCGCCTTCTCTTCCAAGGGCAAAGTCTCCGTCAGGATTCTTATCAAAGTTGGCGCCCCATTCAATGATCTCATTTACCCGCTCGGGGCCTTCCTTCACCACGATCTCTACTATTTTTTCATTGCATAGGCCATCGCCGGCAATCAGGGTGTCTTCAATGTGCTTGGCAAAGCTGTCATTCTCAAGATCATTCACTACAGCTACGCCACCCTGTGCATACTTCGTATTCGTTTCGTCTTCCTGGGTCTTAGTGATGATGGTGATCTTTTTATCTGGACAGGCACCTGCTACTTTGAGCGCATAGGTTAATCCTGCGATGCCGGAACCGATCACTAAAAAATCTGTCTGTTGCATAATAACTCATCTAGCGAATCAAATGTACGGTATATTACCGGATTGCGTAGGGGATGCCCTGCTTTTGCCAGATATAACGGGTAGCACCATAGACGAGACCGTAATTGGCTAATGCGTAGCAGATTAAACTGATAGTTGGTGAAAATGCGCCACCGGCAATGAGGAAGGTGATGCCTGCCAGGCAATACCAGCCAGCTGGCTGATCACTGAGCCGAAAGGCATGCATAACGGATTGGAGGGCTATAGAAGCGGTGAAAAGACAAAAGACCACAGGCCAGACGTTTTCCAGCGTAGGCAGGTAATAGAAGAAGATCGCCAGACCCAGCGCTTCTGTCAGAAAGATAAATGCCCATTTACAGGTGGGTAGTGGATAATTCGTATAGCGGATCTTTAAAAAGTAAGCAATATAAACGATGTGAACCAGTGGTATAGAAGCACCGGCGAGAAGGTGGACTAAAGGAGGACTTGTAATAGCTAAGCCTATGATTAACAACACTCTGAGAAGTGTAGGTGTGTAGCGGGTGCCGGATATGTAAAATACGGCCGCATAAACAATCAAAAGAACCATTGACAGCTCCTTTAGCCATGCAGCATTCACAAAACAGGCCCAAAGCAGTATAGGCATGGTGCCCCAATAAAGACTGTTAAAGACAACCGGTTTCATGTTACTAAAATAAGGATTTACACCGTAGCAAGGATCACATTAAATGTGGTACCATTACTACTTGTACTATCTACTTTCAATTGTCCGCCATGCAACTGGATGATTTGCTGGGAGAGGCTGAGACCGATACCGCTGCCTTTGCGTTTAGTGGTATAGAAAGGGATAAAGATCTTATTGATCGCATCTGCATCTATACCCGGACCATTATCTGCAATCGCGATGCAAACCTGGTTATGAGTGATCATCGTTGCGGTGAGTTTGATTTCCGGGTGAGCGGTGTGTTCCAGTGCATCCATGGCATTTTTGACCAGGTTGATCAGCACCATCTGCAACTGGGCGCTGTCTGCATGAATTTCTGCACCGGCAGAATCTACTTCGAACTGGTAATAAATGCCTGCCTGTTTAAGATCCGATTGCAACAGGTTACTCACTACTGTGATCAGTTCCTTGATATTGACATCCGTAAATTGTGGCTTGGGAAGAGCAGTATAATCCCTGTAGGCGTTGACGAAGTTCATGATGCCTTTACTCCGGCTTTTGATCGTTTCCAGCGCTTCTATCAGGTCAGTAATCGCCTCGGGCTGGTGGCTATCCGGTGCAATGTCCTGCTCAATGATATCCTGCATGGTGCTTATGAGGGATACGATTGGCGTGACAGAGTTCATGATTTCATGACGAAGGATCTTGGTCAGGTTCTGCCAGGCTTCCAGCTCTTTTTGTTGCAACTCTGCATGGATGTTTTGCAGGGAGATCAATTTGACCAGGCGTCCCTGTAAACGTACAGTTGCTGCCTGAATCGAGAGTTGTTGTTCAGTACGTGTACGATACAGGATCTTATTGCCGGAGTGCACCTGTAGCAATAATTCAGGCAGATCGGGGTGAGCTGATTTTAACTCTGCTATGTTGCGTAGACGATAGATGCCCAGTAACTTGAAAGCTGCAGGATTGATGAGTTCTATTCTACCCTCCGCGTCAAAAGACAGTACGCCGATGCTGATATGCTGTACGATCGTATCGATGTATTTCAGGTTTGCTTCTTTTTCGGCCCTGGTTTGCCGGAAGGCTTCCAGTACTTCGTTGAACTGGTAATTGAGTGCCTGAAAGCTTTTCCCCATTTTATTATCGGCGCTGAACCGGATGGAAAAATCTTCGTAACGGATGGACTCCAAAAAGAGTGTGAGCTTTCTGTTAATCCTGTTCATGTAGTAATACATTCCATAGATCTGCAGGCAGATCAGGGCGGCGATAGCTAACCCGGGAATCGGCCCCAGTATCATCCATACTTCTACGGCGGCAATGGTGCTGGCGGTGAGCAGGAGTATGCGCAGGAATATATTGACGCTGAACCGGTTCATCTATATATTATATTTTTCCAGTCTTCTATAGAGAGCTGCTCTGCTGAGGCCCAGTTCCCTGGCGGCTTCAGTGATGTTTCCATTACATTTCTTCATAGCCTGAGTGATGATGTTGCGCTCCATTTCTTCCAGGTTATAGCCGGTATTCAGCTGGGTTTCCTGTACGGGGTTTTTCACAAATACATCTTTGGCCTGCAATACCTTGCCCTGGGAGAGAATGACCGCTCTCTCCATGGCGTGTTGCAGTTCTCGGATATTCCCTGGCCAGTCATATTGTAGCAACTGTTGTACGAGTGATTCGTGCAGACTATTCACCGGGCGTTTGTATTTACTGCTATACAATTGGAGGAAATGTTCTGCCAGAGCAATGATGTCTTCCTGTCTTTCTCTGAGGGGAGGAAGGTGTATTTCAATTGTATTGATCCGGTAGAGTAAATCCTGGCGGAACAGGTGTTGTGCCGCCATCTGCTGAATGTTGCGGTTAGTGGCGCAGATCAGGCGTACATCTACAGGATTGGCTTTGTTACTACCTACTTTGGTCACCGACCTGTTTTGCAATACGGTGAGCAGTTTGGCCTGTAACGGTAGGGAAATGTTTCCCAGTTCATCGAGGAAGATAGTGCCTTTGTTGGCTTCTTCAAACCGACCAACCCTGTCTTCGCGGGCATCTGTAAAGGCGCCTTTCACATGGCCAAACAGTTCACTTTCAAACAGGCTTTCGCTGATGGCCCCAAGGTCTACACTCACAAAAGGGTGGGAGGTACGATGGGAGAGCTGGTGAATATGTCTGGCCAGCATATCCTTGCCAGTGCCATTTTCACCTAGAATGAGTACGTTGGCATCGGTGCCGGCTACCCTTTCAGCTGTATCCAATACTGCCATCATGGATGGACTGTTGCCAATGATTGAACTATTATTGTTAGTCGCTGGGCTGGGTGGGGCTACCTTATCCTTATGCTGATGTTTTTTGTTGTAAGCTCCCTGCATAGTGGCCAGGAGCTTTTCATTTTCCCAGGGTTTCAGCACAAAATCAGCTGCTCCTGCTTTGATGGCCCTTACTGCCATTTCCACGTCGCCATAGGCAGTGAACATGACTACTGCTGCTGAGGGCTGGATGTCCAGTATCCTGTCCAGCCATTCAAATCCTTCCTTACCACTGCTCAGGTCACGGGTAAAGTTCATGTCCAGCAGGATCACGTCGTATTCAAAATTAGATACCAGGTAAGGGATCTTTTGGGGATTGCGCTCAAAGTCTACCTGTCCAAAATGGCGTTTCAACAGGAGGCGTGCTGCGCGCAATACGTCCATATCATCATCTACTATCAGTATTTTACCAGGCAGTGTAGTCGTAGTCATAACCAATTCAAATAAATATATTGTTGATAGAGCTCCGCAAACAATGTTCCCGACAATGATTGACCTGGGCAAACGACTGCGGATGTGGCCACTGGCAATATTATAAAAAGATTTCGGTTTTTGGCAGTACTGGCGCCGGATTGGGGGAAAGTGTCCGGAATTGGACGTACAGTGTGCGGTACAGGACGTTTTGAAAGGGTGTTGTGCTTTGAAATGCTTTACTGGTAAAGGATTCCCGGCTTTGGCATGCCGGTTGTCTTATCCGGTATGCAAGTTTAGCACATTCACCTATGGATAGAAAAATAGAAAAGAAATACTGGTCAAAGAAAAGGATCTCCCTGGTAAGTGGAGGCGTAGTCGTAGCACTGTTGCTGATCTATAACCTGATCTTTGCCGATCACCGCTCGAAATTAAATGTAGAGAAGGACAAGATTACTATTTCTAAAGTCACCCGGGGTACTTTCGATACATATATTGCTGTTACAGCAGTCGTATTACCTTTGAAGACCATACGTCTCGATGCAATCGTAGGTGGGTACGTCAGTCAGAAATACCTGGAAGGTGGTAGTATGGTGAAAAGGGGAGATAGTATTCTCCGCCTTCAAAACCAGAATATGGAAATGGAGTTTGTAAACCATGAAACTGAAATATATCGCCTGATCAATGAACTGCAGAATACCCGGCAGACCCTGAAGCAGAACCGGTTTACAATGCAGCAGACCCTCAATGAACTGGACTTTCAGATAGATCAGGCCAAGGATCTGTATGACAGAAATAAGCAGCTGGTCGATGAAAAAATCGTGGCCCGCCAGGATTATATTAAGTATAAACTTGATTACGAAAGGCTGGTGAAACAAAAGCAGATTGAAATTGAAAGCCAGAAATTTCAGGAAGAGAATGCCAAAATCCAGATTGAAAGATTGGAATCTACAATCTCCCGCACCCAGCGTAATCTTCAGATGATGAAAGATAATATGAACAACCTGGTATTGAAAGCGCCGATTGACGGACAGTTATCCTCAGTAGATGCTGAAATAGGGGGGAGTATACAAGCTGGCCAGAACATCGGGCAGATTGACGATCTGAATGGTTTCAAAATGAGAGCCGAGGTAGATGAACACTATATTTCAAGAGTATTCCCTGGCCTGAAAGCCAGCTTTGAATTCAATAACAAGAACTATGAACTTGTTATCATCAAAGTATATCCTGAGGTAAAAAACGGCCGATTCAATGTAGACATGAAGTTTGACAAAGAAACTCCCGATGGCATCCGCAGGGGACAATCCTCTCCTATCCGCCTCGAATTAGGTAAATCTTCTGCAGCCCTGTTGCTGCCTGTAGGTGGTTTCTTCTCTGATACTGGTGGCAACTGGGTGTACGTTGTGGATAAAAGCGGTAAACGTGCTGTAAAGCGCAATATTTCCCTGGGCCAGAAAAATCCTCAGTTCTTTGAGATCCTCGAAGGATTGGAGGAAGGCGAACAGGTGATCACTTCATCCTATGAGAATTTTGGAGACAAAGAAGTATTAGTATTTTAATATAATCAAAATAACATCAATGATACGTACCGTTAATCTGCAAAAGATATTTACCACTGAAGAAATCGAGACTTCTGCACTCAATGGGATCAACATGGAAGTAAAAGACGGTGAGTTTGTTGCTATCATGGGGCCATCAGGTTGTGGTAAGTCTACTTTATTGAATATCCTGGGGCTGCTGGATAATCCATCCGGTGGAGAGTATCACTTCTGGGATCATGAAGTGGCAAGAATGAGCGAAAGACAACGTGCCCAGTTGAGAAAAGGGTCTATTGGATTCGTATTCCAGAGCTTTAACCTCATCGATGAGCTGACTGTTTTTGAAAATGTGGAATTGCCGCTCCTGTACCTGAAAGTACCTGCCAGCGATCGTAAAAAGAAAGTGGAAGAAGTACTGGAACGTATGAACATCATGCACCGCCGTAACCACTTCCCGCAACAGTTATCTGGTGGTCAGCAACAGCGTGTGGCAATAGCGCGTGCTGTAGTGGCAAAGCCCAAAATGATACTGGCGGATGAGCCTACCGGTAACCTCGATTCTACGAATGGTGAAGAGGTAATGAAACTATTGCAGGAATTGAATGATGGAGGTACTACCATGATCATGGTAACGCACAGCCCTTATGATGCCGGATTTGCACATCGCGTGGTTAACCTGTTTGATGGTAAGGTAGTGACTGAAAACATCAAGGAGCAGTTTCACGTATAATAAACCATAATTGACATGCTTAAACATTAATTCACCATTAGTTTTCAGTCAGTAAGAGCCGCATTGACTAACCCTGTGAAATCATTGAGAACTGAATAAAGATATTTAAGTCGTTACGTTTTAAAATGACAAGTTCAAAATGAAACCTGGGCCGGTATTGACCAGCCCTTCCTTTTACAAATTTATAAAACCGTTTGTTATGATTAGGAGTTACATCAGGATCGCATTGCGCAACCTATGGCGTAATAAGTTATTCTCTGCGATCAATATTGGTGGGTTGGCAATTGGTATGGCGATTAGTTTTATGCTGATGCTATATGTGCTCTTCCAGTTTAGTTTTGATCAATTTCATAAGAATATAGATAATATTTACCAGGTAGTGACTGAGGATGCAGGTGTATGGACTACCCCAGTTCCACTGGCGTCTACGCTGGAGAAAACAATACCCGGGATCAAAACAACCTCCCGTGCAAGTTATTTCTACGCTCACCTGCTACAGGCAGGTGAAAACAGCATTAAGTTAACTGGCGGTTATGTGGATCCTCAATACCTGGATATTTTTAGTTTTCCGGTCATCAATGGAAATGCAAAACCATTGAATGAGAAGAATGAAATTGTAGTGACCGCGAGCACCGCACATAAGTTATTCGGAAACACGAATCCCATTGGTCAGTTAGTAAAGCTGGATGCGCAGGATCCTCTGGTAGTAAGTGCAGTAGTGAATGATCCCCCTGCAAATTCTTCTATTCAGTTTGACTATTTGTGTAGCTGGTCGTTGTATACTGCAAAAGAGCAATGGATTAAAGATAACACCTGGGGCAACTTTGGTATTATGACTTTTGTATTGCTGCAACCAAATGCATCGATCGCGACTGTTCAGGGCAAAGTAAAACATGTGCTGCAAGATGCAGGTAACAATAATATTAATACGACCCTTATGCTGCATGCGGCAAAGGATTGGAAATTATATAATACGATCAAAGATGGGAAAATCATTGGTGGGAACATTGAAACAGTACGCCTGTTTTTATTGCTCGCACTGGGTATTTTGCTGATTGCCTGTGTGAATTTTATGAACCTGAGCACCGCACAGGCAGAGCGTAGGGCTCGCGAAGTAGGGGTGCGGAAAGCGATTGGTGCTAACCGTAGCTTACTGATCTCTCAGTTTTTTGGGGAGTCTTTAATATTGGTAACACTGTCTACTGTATTGGCGTTATTGCTGTTGTGGATACTGCTGCCGGCATTCAATACTTTTGCAAATAGTGCGCTGAAATTAAGTAAAGCCCCCATGGTCTTCTGGGGTTCACTGCCTTGTTTCCTGCTGGTAACGGGATTACTGGCTGGTAGCTATCCGGCATTGTATCTTTCTTCCTTCAAACCGATCAAAGTATTGAAAGGTAGTGTTACTAAAATAAAAGGTAATTTCTTATCCAGACAGGCTTTAGTCGTATTCCAGTTTGGATTGGCAGTAGTGCTCATTATTACGACAATTGTCATTTACCGTCAGCTCTATTTTATCCAGCACAAACCGATTGGTTACGATCCCAAAGGGCTCGTGGATATAGAACTGGAAGGCAGATTATATGATGGGTATGATGCTTTTAGAAATGCAGTAATTGCTTCAGGGGGGGCTGTAGAGGGCACAATTGTGAGTAACCAGATCACCAATGCAGGTAGTACAACCTGGGGCCTTAAATGGCCGGGACAAGAGGCAGGAGAAGATCAGAAATCATTTGGTGTGATTGCTACTGCCGCAAATTTTGCCAGTACATTTAGTATCCCTGTCTTACAGGGCAGAGACTTCTTATCCACTGCAGATTCTATGTCTATCATGGTGAATGAAACTGCATTGAAAGCAATGCACCTGAAGGACCCAATGGGACAGGTGATCACTTACAATGGACAGCGCCGTACGATTACTGCTGTAGTCAAAGATTTTGTATGGGAGACGTCTTATAAGCCTGCAACACCCATGATCTTCACGTATAATCCTGACTGGCGTGGTGTGATGACCTTTAAATTGAATCCAGCACTTTCTGTAAAGGCATCCATGGACAGACTGGAAAAAGTGTATCGTGAGATGAATCCGGACTATCCTTTCAATTATACTTTTGTAGATGACAGTTACCAGAAGAAATATGACAATGAAAGATTCCTGAGCAGGGCGATCAACATCTTTGCTTCGCTGGCTGTCATCATCAGTTGTCTTGGGTTGTTAGGCTTGTCAGTATTTGCTGCGGAACAGCGTAAGAAAGAAATTGGTATTCGTAAGGTCATGGGAGCAGGTGTGCAGCAAGTGATGTTGCTATTGTCAAAAGAGTTTCTGAAACCTGTATTAATCGCCATTCTCATCGCATCTCCAATCTCAGCTTATATCATGAATAACTGGCTACAGCATTACACTTACCGTGTTGACATTGAGTGGTGGATGTTTGGCATAGCTGGATTGCTCGCTGTATTGATTGCATTGGCTACAGTAAGTATACAATCCTTCAGAGCTGCTAATATGAACCCTGTTAAAGCATTGAGAACAGAATGAGTTCTTATTTCAAAATAGCATTCCGTAATCTGGTTCGTCATAAAACCTATGCAGGTATCAATATCGCTGGTCTGGCATTAGCTATGGCCGCATGTCTGCTTATTTACAGGATAGTGCATTTTGAAATGAGTTTTGACAAGTTTCATGCGGGTAAGGAAAGAATATACAGGGTCGTATCTGTGACGCAGCAATCAAATGGAACGGAATATTTTATGGGTGTGCCGTTTCCTGTGCCGGGTGCATTGCGAAAAGATTTTCCGCAGTTGGAAAATATAGGGGCCATCCGTCAGACAGATGGGGTGATCATCGTAGATGATAAGAAATTCAGAGAGCGGGATCGGGTGTATTATACTGAACCTTCTGTATTTGAAATATTAGGTTTCAAATGGCTGTATGGCAAACCTCGCGAGTCTTTGTCAGCTCCGGGTACAGGTGTAATAACCAAAAGTATTGCAGTGAAATATTTTGGTAGCTGGGAGGCCGCAATAGGTAAAACCTTCAATCATAATAACGAGAGAATAATAAGGGTAACCGGCATTCTGGATGATATGCCTGCAAATACAGATTTCCCATTTAATGTGGCGATATCCTATGCCACTTTGCTACCACAACTAAAACAGGATGATTGGCTATCTGTAAATGAAGCACATAGCGTGTTGGTAAAGCTGCCAGCCGGTATGGATATGGCACATGGTAACACCATGTTGTCCGACATGATCAATCGATATAAGCCGAAAGAAAACCGCAACGAGCAATTGCAGTTGCAGCCATTGTCAACTGTACATACAGATACACGCTTTCGCAATTATAATGCTGTTTTTAGCCTGCGCATGATCAGTGGATTGATAGTGGTAGGTCTGTTTTTATTGATTATAGGTAGTGTCAACTTTATAAATATTGCTACTGCACAGGCAGTGACCCGTTCGCGGGAAGTGGGTGTGCGCAAGGCATTGGGTGGTGGCAGAAAGCAATTAATAGGACAATTTCTGGCAGAAACATTTGTCATTACCTTTTTTGCATTGTTGTTAGGATTGTTAATTGGTAAATTATGTCTGCCTGAAGTATGCAGCATTATGCGGTTGCCAATGCTGGAATTATTTGATACAGGTTTGCTCTTCTTTATTGTTGGATTGTTAATAGCAGTAACGCTATTAGCTGGTGGTTATCCTGCCTTCATCATGTCAGGATTTAATCCGGTCACCGCACTAAAAGGTATTAAAATATCTGGTAGTCTTTCTCTCAGAAGAGTATTAGTGGTATTGCAGTTTGCGGTAGCGCAGATACTACTCATCTGTATGATGGTAGTGATGAGTCAGATGAAAAAGGTATTGCATGCGCCATTGGGGTTTGATCAGAAAGCAGTGGTGACGGTATCTATACCAAAGGATAGTGTTTCTATACAGCAATTTGGATTTATCCGCAATCAACTGTTGCAATCACAGGGAATTAAAAATGTAAGCTTCAGCTTTACACCCGCATCCAGTTATGGTGGTTGGTTTGGCAGATTACGATTCGAGGGGCGTACGCTGAATGATTTAAGTGTGGATTTAAAATTTGCTGACCAGTCATACGTCAATACTTATGGTATGCAACTGATCGCAGGTAATAACTATACATCTGCCGATACGGCCAATGGTTTTGTAGTGAACGAAACACTTGCTAAAACATTGGGATATCGTGAGCCTGCTGATATTGTTGGTAAGCGAATGGCATTCTCTGACGACCAGGTATCCGGGCCGATTATAGGAGTAGTAAAGGACTTCAGGGCAAATAGTCTGAAAGAACCAGTCTCCCCGTTAGTATTGATGAATAATACTTCCAGGTATCGTACACTGAATGTAAAGATCGATCCGGATCAGATGCCGGAAGCGCTGGCAGCAATAGAAAAAACGTGTAAGACAGCATGGCCAAATTACCTGTATGAATATGAATTCATGGATGATCTGTTGAAAGACTTTTACCAGGAAGAGATACAATTGTCTGCTTTGTATAAATTGTTTGCTTTTGTAGCGATGTTCATTTCATGTTTGGGTTTGTATGGACTGGTATCTTTGATGGTGGTACAGCGTAGAAAGGAAGTGGGAATTCGCAAAGTATTAGGTGCCTCTGTAATGGATGTACTGGTATTATTATCTAAGGAATTCACGCTACTGGTGATCATTGGTTTTATCATTGCTGCTCCGCTGGCTGCTTATTTCATGCAGGGCTGGTTAGCTACTTTCAATGTTAGGATCGGTTTACAGGCGAATCTATTTTTGCTCACTTTAGGAGGGGCTTTAGTCATTGCATGGATGACAGTGGGGATTCGCACTGTCAAAGCAGCACTGGCCAATCCGGCAAAAGCTATCAGAACTGAATAAATTATTGGTATGTTCTATAACTATATAAAAATAGGATGGCGCAACCTGATGCGTCAGAAAGTTTTTTCCGTGATCAATATCACAGGAATGACGGTAGCGTTTTGTATTGCTTTTCTCCTGGGTATTGCGGCTTATTTTGAATGGTCTTACGATCAGTTTCATACAAATAAAAACAGCGTTTTACAGATCTATACTGCTGAAAGGATGGTGGATGGGAGTATACAGAACAACAGTAGTCAGTCCGCTCCATTTGGCCCTGCCATTGAGAAGGAGTGTTCTGCTGTACAATCGGCTACCCGTTTTGGATGGGACTATGAAGCTGTTTCTTATAAAGAAAGATCCCTGGACCTGCATGTTACTTTTGTAGATCCTTCTTTCCTCTCTATGTTTAGTTTTGCCCAGCTGGAAGGAGACAAAAATGCATTGCAGAAACCCAGTCAGATCCTTATTACGAAAAAGGCAGCAGACAAATTATTCCAGGGTGAATCACCTATTGGTAAGCTGGTGCAGATCAACATGAATAATCATCTGCAGCCATTTACCATTGCCGGTGTAATGGCAGATGTACCTCGCAACAGCAGCATCGGTTTTGAAGTGCTTTGCAGTTTTCAGAATATAATAGCAGGGCTGGAAGATCCTGATACCTGGGATAATCAATCCTACCAGGTATTTGCTCAACTGCGTCCTCATGCTACACCTGCTATGCTGGAACAGCAAATGAAAGCCGTGATCCATAAGTACAGGAACAATAAGCTGAGTAGCATGAAAGAGAATGGTGTAACACCTGGTCCTGATGGGGAAATGTTGACGATGCGTACCTTACCATTATCAGATATGCATTTCAGAGAAGAGAGTAATACGGGAGGAGACATCAACCCATTTTATCCATGGATGTTACTGATCATGGCGCTGTTGATTGTAGCTACTGCCAGCATCAATTTTATCAACCTGAGTATGGGCAGATCCTTTACCAGGGCAGGGGAAATTGGTTTGAGAAAAGCATTAGGCGCTGTACGTACACAACTCATCATGCAGTTTTGGTGTGAAGCACTGATCGTTTGCTGCATTGCTTTTATAGCCAGTCTGGCATTGGGCTTATTAGTTCTGCCATCTTTCAATCGTCTGTTCAGCTATCATCTGGACTTCTCTATTTTACTGAATGTAAGATTGATTAGCTGTACCATTATTGCTTTCTTCTTTGTAACTATACTGGCAGGTGGTTATCCTGCCTGGTTAATAGCCCGCACCAACCTGATTGAAGTGCTGAAAGGCAAGATGAGTTTAGGTAAAAGTGGTTTTTTGAGAAATACACTTATCGTGGTTCAATTTGTAGTAGCGGTATTACTCATCAGTTCTACCGCAGTGCTCTGGCAACAGCTGCATTACCTCCGTACCCGGCCTATGGGCTTTGATACGGAGCAGGTGATCAGTATCCCTATGACGGGTAATGTAGATGCTACCAAGGTGCTTGCCCGTATGCAACAGCAATTAAATGGAGATCCACATGTTATTTCCAGCACGGCATCCTACATGAATCTGGGGGCCGGATTGGCAGGTGGTGAATCTACATGGAAAGTTGGTTTTAATTTCAAGGGGCATGAGGCAAAGACGGTATGGGTACCCGTGGAGTATGATTATTTGCAAACGTTAGGATTGCAACTGGTATCCGGAAGGGATTTCTCCAGGTCGTTTGGTGCGGACTCCAATACGGTTATTGTAAATGAAAAACTGGCGTCAGTATTGGGAGGAGGGAAGGATGTAGTAGGAGAGCACTTCGAATTTGACGGGCAACAAATACAGATCATCGGAATCATAAAAGATTTTAACTTTAAATCTCTGCGCCAGGGGATTGGACCATTGGCTTTGAAACTGACACCATCATTACAGGCAGCTGCTATATTTGTGAAAGTGAAATCCACAGACCTGCCTGGCGCTATGGCTGCTGTGGAAAGAGCATGGAAGGAGGTTGTGCCCCAAGGGGATTTTAAAGGTTCCTTCCTGAATGAAAATGTAAACCGGATGTACGAGGCAGAAGCCAGATTGGCTACCATCATTGTTTGTAGCGCCATACTGGCTATTCTCATCTCATGTATGGGCCTGTTTGCAGTAGCCGTACTGGTAATAGGGCAGCGGAATAAGGAGATTGGTATCCGCAAAGTAATGGGGGCTTCCGTAGGCAGCATCGTTGCCCTGCTGTCAGGAGGATTTTTAAAACTGGTGGCCATAGCCATCATGATCGCCACACCCATGGCCTGGTATATCATGAGTACCTGGTTACAGCATTTTGCTTATCGCATTCAGATTCAATGGTGGTTATTTGCCCTCGTTGGAATGGCGGCACTCATTATTGCATTTTTTACTATTAGTATACAAACGATCAGAACAGCATTCATGAATCCCGTAAAATCGATCAAAACAGTTTAAAATAATGATACAGCTAAAGCACATTTCAAAATATTATCCCGTAGGATTTGGCAAAAATGAAATATTGAAAGATATTGACCTCACAATATTTGAAGGAGAGTTTGTATCCATTATGGGGCCTTCTGGTTCGGGGAAGTCTACGTTACTGCATATCCTCGGACTGTTGGAAGAGCCTTCACAGGGAGAATACCTATTCGAAGGAGAACCGGTACATAAGATGAATGAAAAGAAGCGTACCCAATTGCACCGGGGTTCCATTGGGTTTGTGTTCCAGGCATATCACCTGATAGACGAATTGACCGTTTATGAAAACATAGAAACACCACTTTTATATAAAAACATTCCATCGGCAGAAAGAAAGAGCCGTGTAGCAGACGTACTTGACAGGTTTAATATTGTTGCAAAGAAGGATCTGTTTCCCAACCAGTTATCTGGTGGACAGCAACAGCTGGTAGGAATTGCCCGCGCTATTGTAGCTGAACCCAGGGTAATACTGGCGGACGAACCAACCGGTAATCTGCATTCTGATCAGGCCAAAGAAATCATGGAACTGTTCAAACAATTAAACCAAAAAGACAAGATCACCATTATACAGGTTACACACTCCGAGTTAAACGCAACCTATGGTCAGCGAATTATACAAATCCGCGACGGGAAAATCGCATAATTGGGAGTTAATAATTTAATAATCCGGTGTTTAAAGTCTTTTTGATGCAGCAAAATAGCCGTTTTGCCAGCTGCAGACTTTGAACGCCGGTTTTTTTGTACCGTAACGGGATCGTTTTTCAGGCTTTTATAAAGAAAATGTTTATGTTATCATTACAATTAGTATATTTTTGGAATGTCATGAAATTATCCAAGTACCCGGGATGTATCCTGGCAATTTGTTTATTCTTTGCTAACACTGTAGCAACTAAAGCACAGGATACCTGGAGCCTTCAGCGTTCCGTAGATTATGCCCTGGCTAATAACATAGATATCAGGCAGCAGGTCGTGCAAAAAAGACTGGCAGAACTGACGCTTCATCAAAGCAAGATGGCACAGATTCCTACCCTGAATGGATCTTTGAATGGCAGCTATGCCAACGGTCGTAATATTGACCCCAATACCAATACATTCATCACTTCAGCTGTTACTTCTTATAGCGGGGTTTTATCTGCAGGGGCTAACCTCTTTAATTTCTTCTACCAGCAGAACACAATTGCAGCTAATAAATATCAATATCAGGCACAGGATAAGTTGCTGGAGAAAGCAAGGAACGATGTCGCCTTTAATATTGCCACCTCATTTTTACAGATCCTGCTGAATACAGAACAGGTGCATATAAGTGAAGTACAGGTAAAACTCACCGTAGATCAGTTGGAGAATACCAAAAAACTGGTAATAGCGGGGTCCGTACCTGAGAGTAATCAGGCAGACCTTGAATCGCAGCTGGCTTCGGATAGTGTGACCCTGGTGAATGCCCAGAACCAGGTGATTCAATCTACCTTACAGATGAAGGCCTTGTTAAATTTGAGTTTTGATCAGCCATACGTACCACAGATACCAGATAATATTACTGAAATTCCGCTACCAAGACTGGATGAAGTAGATCCGGAGATGGTGTATAGTGCCGCCACTTCCAATAACCCACAGATGAAGGCCGATCAGCTGCTGATTAAATCTTATGAAAAATCCTATGCTGCTTACAGGGCACAGATGTATCCGACGTTATCTGCTTCAGGACAGGCTTATAGCAGCTATGCAAACAGTGCAAAGAATGGAGAAATTATCTCAATTAGATCTGTTGAAGATGTGAATGTCGGTACGGTGGTGGTAAATGGAACAACTTATGACGTAACGACTAAGTCGTACACCTATAATACGAAATATACTACAATCCCATTGGGTACCCAGGTTAGCAATAACTTTAAGCAAACGATTGGCTTGTCTCTCAACATTCCTATTTTAAATGGATGGACCTACCGCACCAATGCGCAGAAGGCAAGACTCAATATTGAAACGCAGAAACTGACCATGGAAAAGGATAACCAGAAACTTCGTCAGGATATCTACACTGCTCATGCAAATGCTGTTACCTCTTTGCAGAAGTTCTATGCAGCATCCAGGGGCGTAGACGCATCCCAGAAGGCATTTGATTTTGCCACTAAACGATTTGATCTGGGTTTAATGAATACGATTGATTATATTACTACACAAAGCAAATTGTTCAATGCGCAGATCAACAAAGTATCCGCGCAGTACGACTATATATTTAAAATGAAGCTTCTGGAGTTTTACAGGGACCAAAAAATAACGCTGTAGCAAGTCCCGCTCCATTTTGAAATACACCGGCATATGAAGAAAAAAAGAAAGACACTTTACAGAGTGATCATACCTCTTATTGTACTTGTCATTATTATTTGGGTCCTGCTGGCAAGCAGAAGATCTGAAGGTATTAAAGTCGCAACAGAACAAGCTGGTTACAAAGACATTATAGAAGTAGTGTCGGCCAGTGGCAAGATTTATCCAGAAACTGAAGTAAAGGTAAGCTCCGATGTATCCGGTGAAATTGTTGACCTTCCGGTCATAGAAGGAGACTCCGTTAGAAAAGGTCAGGTACTGGTAAAGATCTATGCAGATGTATACGGCTCTATGAGGGACAAAGCGAACGCTGCCCTGAGCCAGGCACAGGCGCAACAAGCCAATAGTGCTGCATCACTGGCCGCATACAAAGCCAAACTGGATCAGAACAAGCTGGCTTATGATCGTAATAAAGAACTGTTTACACAGAAAGTAGTTTCCCGCAGCGAGTTTGAAACTGCTGAAGGTACTTATCGCTCCGCCCTTGCAGATTACAATGCTGCTGTGGAGGCTGTAAATAGCAACCGCTTTGCAGTAGCCAGTGCGCGCGCTAGTTTAACAGAAGCAAATACCAACCTGAACAGAACTACGATCGTTGCTCCCATGAATGGTATCGTATCCCTGCTGCCAATGAAGAAAGGCGAGCGTGTGGTAGGTACCGCACAGATGACGGGTACTGAAATCATGCGTATTGCAGATCTGAATACCATGGAAGTGCAGGTAGATGTGGGAGAGAACGATATTCCCCGTGTAAAATATAATGATACCGCTATCATAGAAGTTGATGCCTATAATAACCGTAAGTTCAAAGGTATCGTAACCCAGATTGCCAGTTCCAGCAAAAATGCTGCGACAAGCACTACTACTACCACATCTTCTGCTGACCAGGTGACGAATTATGTAGTACATATTCGCATCCTGCAGGAAAGTTACCAGGATCTGGTCACTGGTAAAAAACCTTATCCTTTCCGCCCGGGTATGAGTGCTTCTGTAGATATTCAGACCCAGCGTAAAAATCATGTATTGTCTGTACCTATCAATGCGGTGACGACAAGAGAAAAGGATAGCACCAGCCGGAATGACAATAGCGAAATTGTCTTCATGCTGAAACCTGATAAGACAGTAAAGCAGGTACCTGTAACAACCGGTGTTCAGGATGATAGCTATATTGAAGTGCTGACAGGTATTAAACAGGGAGATACGGTTGTGACTGCCCCTTATTCAGCTATTTCGAAAGATCTGGCAAACGATAAGAAAGTGAAGGTGGTACAGAAGAAAGACCTGTTTGAAACGACAAATAAATAACTACTGATAACTCTTTTTACATAAAAACGCTTCTGCTCAACGGGCAGAAGCGTTTTGTTTTTATTAATAAATACTGGTCAGACCTTTGCACATATGTTGTAACATATAAGTTGCCTGAGCCTACCGCGGAACTGTCAATGTCATTAATGGTGGCTCACAGGCTATCTAATTATTTTAGAACGGGAACTTCAGTATTGGGCATATTCACTCGTTGAATATGCCCATTTGCATTTTGCGTGATGATATGATGAAAAACTTAACATTGCCCAATGTTAATTTAATATTAATTTTATGTTATCACATTAAGCAAATATTTAAGAGGTTATGTCAAGTACCAAAACACCCAAAGCTGGTAAATCTACCAGCAAAGATGCCCGTCATGATATTGAGAAGAAGTTAGATTTATTACTCGTCGATCTGAAGAAAGACCTGGGAGACACAAAGTTCAAAAGCAGAATCAAAAAGGCTGCGAAGTTGTTGAGTAAAGGTGTTGAGAAAGCAAAGAAAAAGGCTATTACCACCAAAAAGAAAACTAAGCCAGCGAAAGCAGTTAAGACAAAAAAAGCGGCAGCTGCTCCTGCAACAGCAACAGCTGAATAAGTAACATTCATTTGTTACGACGCCCACTTATACAGTACGGACTGGTATATGTGGGCGTTCTAGTATATATTTAGGCCTTTTAGGTATGAAAAGGCTTGCCATATATTTCTTAAGCCTCCTGCCCTTGGCGGCAGCAGGTCAGCAAAGCAGTCAGGTGAATGTATTCCTTGGCTCATCCGGAGACCATGGGCAAATGTCCCCTGCAGCATCCTATCCTTTTAGTATGCTTAGCATAGGTCCGGAAACCTATCCATCTACCCACACCGGGTATGAGTATCTCGCAAAAGAATTTCTGGGTTTTACCCACAACCGTATGGAGGGCGTAGGCTGTCAGGGTTGTGGTGGAAACCTGCTGGTGCGCCCTTTCCTGGGTGATGCTCCTGCAAAAGCAGACCTGATTAAGGCCGCGGAAAAAGCTTCGCCTGGGTATTATACTGTGGCATTCGAAAATGGTATCGGTGCCTCATTTACCGTTTATAAAAATGCCGGCTTGCATCAGTACCAGTTTCCCGCAGGTAAAAAAGGTTTGTTCATTGATCTCGGTTTTGCACACGTAGGCCGCTTTGTGGCTGAGCAGCATACCATCAATGGCAATGCTGTAAGTGGATGGATTGAATCCCGCACTACCTGTAGCGCAGGCGTCTATCGCATTTACTACTACCTGGAAACAGAACAGGGCGTAACCTGGGACTCCACCGGCAATCACCAGCTGATTGCACGGGTGAGTAACAACACAAAGTTGCTCAATGTACGTGTGGCGCTTTCGGCAGTAGGTGAATCTTATGCAAAAGCATCGATCAGCAAAGGTGGCTTTGAAACCCTGAAAACAGCCAGTGACAAAGACTGGAATGCCATGCTGGGACACATCAAAGTGAAAGGTGATGCTGCCCGTGAGAAACTCTTTTATTCTTTATTCTATCGTTCTATTCAATCTCCTTATGTAGTATCAGAACCAGATGGCAGTTATGCAGCTACTGATGGTACGTTGCAAAAGACAACCAGCAAGATCTACAATGGCTGGGCAATCTGGGATAACTATCGTGCACAATTACCTTTGTTGTCTATCGCATTTCCTGGTGAGTACCAGGATATGATGACTTCTATTGCAGGCTTGTATGCACATGGTAAAAAAGATATGGCGACCCTGCATGAACCAAGCATCACGGTTCGTACTGAACATGCCGAAGTGGTGCTGCTGGATGCATATCGCAAAGGGTATAAAGTAGACTTTAAAACCATCGCTGATTCACTGGAAAAAGAAGCGGCGAATTTAGATTTTGCACATCCTGATAAAGCGCTGGAATCTTCTTATGACCTATGGGCAATGTCAGGCATCTTCAATGTGTTGAAGAACTCCCGGAAAGCAACTTCCTATCGTGAGCAGGCTGCTAATTACAAACAATACTGGACGAAAGATTTTCAGGACCTGACCCGTCGCGATGTAGATCAGATGCAGGCAAGAGGTTTGTACCAGGGCACTATCTGGCAGTATCGCTGGTTTGTACCTTTTGATATCAAAGGATTGATAGCGTTATGTGGTGGCGAAGCAAATTACATTGCACAGCTGGATGAATTCTTTGGTCATGATTATTACAACCATACCAATCAGCCGGATCTGCAGGCGCCTTTCCAGTACAATATGACTACACAGCCATGGAAGTCACAGGCACTTGTACATAAGATTGCAGTGGATACCATGATCCAGCATTACTTCAATGATAATAGTAGAGGCATAGGATCTGAAATTGATGTGATTTACAAGAACCAGCCTGCAGCTTATGCAAGAACGATGGATGATGATGCAGGAACAATGTCCAGCTGGTTTGTACTGGTATCTGCCGGTATTTTCCCGGCTTGTATCGGAGAACCTGTGTATTACCTGAATGTGCCTTTGTTCGAATCAGTTGAGTGGGAGTGGAATGGTGGAAAGAAATTCCATGTACAGGTAAAGAATTTTGGAGAGAAGAACGTGTACATCCAACAGGTGTTGCTAAACGGAAAGCAGATAGATCGAAACTGGATTACGCAGGAGGAGATCACAAAAGGAGGGGAGCTCACCATTGTAGCCGGTGATAAACCCAATGAGAAACAGGGGGTCGACAATATTTACCTCACGAAATAATGAATAAAAAAACGCTTTTGCAAGTGGCAAAAGCGTTTTTTTATTGAAGTTCCTTTACTTTGCAGGATATTGGAGTATAGACCAAATAGATACAGAGATGAAAGCAGGAATCATTGGTAGCGGCAGCTGGGCTACAGCCATGGCCAAAATATTAACGGACAATGGCAGACAGATCAACTGGTGGATCAGAAGTGAAGAGACGATCCGTTATATGCAGCAACGCCACCACAATAAACATTATCTCACATCTGTATACTTTGATACCAATCTGATACAGTTGAGCAATGACCTGGAAGCTGTAGTGGCAGCCAGCGATGTACTTGTACTGGCGGTGCCTTCCGCCTTCCTGGAAGAAGTGCTTTTACAATTACCGACGGATGCCCTGCAAGGAAAAAAGGTGATCAACGCTATCAAAGGTCTGGTGCCTGGGGCTAACCAACTCATCAACGAATACCTCGAAGATATCTTCAATCTTCCTTTAGATCAATACTTTACTATCACGGGTCCCTGCCATGCAGAAGAGGTAGCCAATGAAAAGCTTTCTTATCTTACCTTCTCCGGTCTGGAAGAAGATGCTGCTCAGCAAATGGCGGATCTTTTTACAAATAGTTATTTACAGACCATTGTCAACAAAGACGTGATTGGTGTACAACTGGCGGCTGTATTAAAGAATATTTATGCATTGGGTGCCGGTATTGCCCATGGCCTGGACTATGGAGACAACTTTCTCAGTGTATATATCACAAACTGCTTCAGAGAGATGCAGCAGTTCCTGGAAACTTATAGTCAGGACCATACAGAACCTATAATAGAGCATAACTACAATGCCAGCGCCTACCTGGGCGATCTGCTGGTGACCTGCTATAGCCTCCATAGCCGTAATCGTACCTTTGGCAATATGATTGGTAAGGGATATAGCGTGAAGTCTGCACAGCTGGAGCTGAACATGATTGCCGAAGGGTACTATGCCAGTAAGTGTCTGAAAGAAATGAATGAGCAGGTGGGGGCATATATGCCTGTAGCACAGGCGGTATTTTCCATATTATGGCAGCACCAGAATGCTGCGGAAGCATTTCTGGCGCTGGAAAAAGGTTTTATTTAGCGATAGCTATTTTCACTTTCTTATTCTTGATCTTTTGATTTTGTATGAGGTTCAGCACATGACTGGCCTTGCTCTTTCGTACCGCTACAAAAGAGTAGAAATCTTTCACTTCAATTAAGCCGATATCTTCTTTCTTCAGTTCACCCCTGTTGCTCAGGAAGCCTACGATATCGATCTTATTCACCTTGTCCTTCTTACCGGCACCTATAAAGAAGGTCGTCCATTTTGGTTTTTCAGGAATTTCATAATCACCTTCTACAGAGATCAGGTTCACCTCTTCGGAGATATAATCCGGCAGGTGCTCATCAGGGCCAATGATCAGGATGGCGGTGCCACTGGCATCCATTCTGGCTGTACGACCGTTTCTATGGGTGAAGATCGCCTCTGTGGTAGGCAGGTGATAATGAATGATGTAACGGATGTTTGGAATATCCAGTCCTCTTGCTGCCAGGTCGGTAGTGACAAGGAGGTTGGAGGAGCCATTTCTGAATTTGGCGAGAGCCGCTTCTCTTTCATGTTGCTCCATGGCGCCATGATAGAACACGCTTACCAGACCCTTATCCTTAAGCAGGGAGTTGGTACGCTCTACAGCATCACGGTGGTTACAGAAGATGATGGTAGAGCGGTTACCCAGTTTGCAGACAAGCTCGAACAGGGTGTCAAGTTTATCTTTTTCAGGACTTTCCAGGTATTGAATAGCCAGGGCAGGAGCGGGTTCGCCACTCAGGAAATCCAGGGTTACCGGATTTTCCATGTTTACAAATTCAGGTATTTCTACAGTGTCGGTTGCGGAGGTGAGCAGGCGCTTTTTCAGTCCGGTGAGTCCGTTGAGGATAAATTCCAGTTCATCTACAAAACCCAGTTCCAACGACTTGTCAAACTCGTCCAGTACCAGCATTTTGATAGTCTCAGGTTTGATATTCTCCCTACGGATGTGGTCTCCCAGTCTGCCAGGGGTACCAACTATGAGGGCAGGTGCTTCCTGGAGATTATTTTCTTCCGTCTCTCTCTTATGGCCACCATAGCAGCAAGTGATTTTTACACCTGTACGCATGTTTTTCCACACATTTTCGATCTGAAGGGCCAGTTCTCTGGAAGGCACGACGATCAGGGCCTGGGTACCGGATACTGTTTTGTCCAGTGATTCCAGTACAGGTATTAAGAAGCCCAGGGTCTTACCAGAGCCGGTGTCTGAGAGCAGGATGACATTGTCTGCTTCCTGATTTGCCTTGATAGATGCCTCTTGCATCTCATTTAGCGCATCGATCTGGAGCGCAGAGAGGATATTTTCGTATACATTTTGCATTGCGGGGCAAAAGTACGGTAAGTTATTCAAACGCTATTGAGCGGAAGGCTCGGGTCCGAAATAGTTCCGGATCATCCATTCAATATGTTCAGATAGACCGGCCTCAGTAATAGCCGGACCTGCTGACTGTGAAAGTATATTGTCTTTGTCAAAGGTGTATTCCAGCACATCTCCTTTCATAACTACAAGATATTTTTTCTCTTTGGCTTTTTTACGCAGGGATATTTTCCTGCTGACCCCGTTGACTGTAATACTACAAGCAAGCGTACGCATGTGAAGATTGAGGTTTTAGATGAATAAAGAATAGCGGTTTTCACAGAATAACTGATGGCGCTGGCCTGGCTATTATTTTAGCCAGGCAGTCGCCTCAAGAACCTGTTAATAAAATGTATAAATAAATGATGATGAGCCTGCTCACAGGCAAGGCGTCTGAATTAGCTTTTCGTCGTCTGAGTCAAATGTAGCGTCTTGATCTCAGAATTTTGTGAACGCCATGTTAATGAAAAAAAATAGTCGATCGACTAAAAAAAGCCTGATTGAATATAACCAGGCCTTATCATAAACAGGTCATTATAACTACACCAAAAGGGCACCTCATTATCCCAGAGATAATGAGGTGCCCTTTTGGTGCCCTATTAGTACCCTTATTGTACTAAGGACATGCTATAGGAACAGGCATAAAAAAGATTGTCCCGGGTTCGCACCCAGGACAATAAACTAAAACAACAGCTATGAATGAAAAAATGTTATGCTTCGTGGATAACGGTTTCAATTACCATACCACGCGGTCCAACCCCTGATTCCACACTTCTGCCCTGGGAATTGGGGTAATAGGGATCATGTATTGTGGAAATAATTCCACACATTTGTATGGAATATCTTGCAGAAGCTGCCACAGGTATAATGGATTGATATTTGGAACTACTATACTGAAAAAGGAGTGGGAAAAATAGGTGAAGTGTGAATTGAAGCCAAAGGATCCTCCTATGTTTTTGATAATCATTTATTAATGGAACAAGTGTAAGCATGTCACAGCATATTAAACCGGATGTGGGACCCCCATCCGACACACTATATACGCATGAGGGGATGAACAAGTCATTTATTCTGATTATTGACGATGAACCGGATATCTGTATACTGCTACAGTTGAGTCTTGTTAAGCATGGATATAATGTAAAATATGTGCATTCACTCACGGAGGGAACGCAGTATTTGCAGCAGCAACAACCGGATTTGCTTTTCCTGGATATCCATCTGCCAGATGGGTCGGGATTGGAAGCATTACCTGGCATTAAGAAAAAATGCCCAGCCCTGCCAGTTGTCACCATTAGCGCTTATGATAATGGTATGGAAAAACAGAAAGCACTCAAGGCGGGTGCCAGTTACTTCCTCGCCAAGCCATTCAATGTAAAAAGTCTGGATGAGCTGATGAGTAACATGTTAAGCAGATAATGCGTTGCAATGAAAGGTATTAATTAGTAAATTTAAAAAAGCTGTTGTTCTAACACCACATATAACTTTTATGAGAAATATTCTGATTATAGACGATGAGATCAATATTTGTACACTGCTTAGTAAGTTTCTGGGCAAACACGGCTTCAAAGTAGATACTACTATGAGCGGTGCCACTGCGCTGAAAATGATGAAGGAGAAAACATTTGATCTGGTGTTGTGTGACTATCGTTTAAAGGATACAGATGGTGCTCAGTTATTACAGGACATATTGCAAATCAATCCCCGTACAATCGTGATCATCATCACCGGTTATACCGATGTAAGGGTCGCAGTAGATATGGTGAAAAATGGTGCTTATGATTATTTATCAAAACCATTGTATCCGGACGAAATCCTCAACCTTGTACATAAAGCCTTCGCGCACATGGATTCCGAACGCGAAAGGGAAAATTCTATGCCTGCCAGAACTTACAATGGCAGTGTAGGAGAAAGACCTGCCGCTGCTGCCATTGCAGATGTACAAAATGGAGAGATGATCGATAAGAGTAATAAATATGTATATGGGGAAAGTGCTGGTGCCCGCGAACTAATCCGCCAGATTAAGCTCGTAGCGCCTACCGATTATAGTACTATCATATTTGGTGAAACAGGTACGGGTAAAGAATCTGTTGCCCACCTCATTCACCACCATAGTAAACGTCATTCTCAACCTTTTGTAGCATTGGACTGTGGAAGCCTTTCGAAAGAACTGGCTGCAAGTGAATTGTTCGGTCACGAAAAAGGAGCCTTCACCGGTGCGATCAATACCAAGATCGGCGCCTTTGAACAGGCACATGGCGGTACGCTCTTCCTCGATGAAGTGGCAAACCTCTCTTACGATATACAGGTAGCCCTGCTGCGTGTGATCCAGGAAAAAGTGATCCGTCGTGTTGGTAACCTGAAGGAAATTCCGATTGATGTGCGCATCATCGTAGCGAGCAACGAGAAGCTGTCTGAATCTGTACAGAAAGGCCGTTTCCGTGAAGACCTTTTCCATCGCTTCAATGAGTTCACTATTTATATTCCGCCATTGCGTGAGAGAGTAGAAGATCTGTCTTTATTCGTAGATGCTTTCATGCGTCAGGTGGAAGGAGAACTGCAAAAGAACTGTGGTAAGATTACACATGAAGTATGGGATTGCTTCAACCGTTACAACTGGCCCGGTAATATCCGCGAACTGAAAAATGTGATTCGCCGTGCCTGCCTGTTAACACCGGAACATGAAGATATCACGCTGTCTACATTACCACTGGAAATGAAAGAATCATTCTCCCAACAACCATCTTATGATGAAGATCATCAGGTGAATATGTCAGGTGAATTGATTTCTATTACCAACGAAAATGATCTGAAAACAGTTGCATTGCAGGCTGAATACAATAAGATCATCAACGTACTCAAAGAGGTAAAATACAATAAAACGAAGGCCGCGCAGTTGTTGAATATTGACAGGAAAACCCTGTACAACAAGCTCCGGTTACTGAATATAAATTATTGATCAATATAGTGTTTGTTTATAGTTTATTGTGGGGCGCTTTATAGCGCCCCTTTTTTATTTTTTAACAGGTATATTATTTGCCTTACTTAAGTATAAATACAACATCATGAAAGCGCAACAAGACAATGGAAATTTTTTTGAGAAATTTTCAAGTAAAGTCAGTCATATCACAGGTTCGCCGGGAGCGTTCTTTCTTGCTCTGTTAGCAATAGTTATATGGGGACTTACAGGGCCGGTATTTCATTATTCCGATACATGGCAGCTGGTCATCAATACGGGTACTACTATCATCACTTTTCTAATGGTGTTCGTAATACAAAAGTCACAGAATAAAGATTCCAAATCATTACAGTTAAAACTGAATGAATTAATTGCAGCCAATAAAATGGCGAGTAATCGCCTTATTGTGGTCGAAGATTTATCAGAAGAAGAACTGGATACCCTGCATAAATATTATTGCAAGCTGGCGGAGGAAACGAAAAAGAAGATGTCGATGAAAGAGTCACACTCTGTAGAAGAGGCAATCGAAAATGCAGAAGACAAGATAGAAGTGGATGAAAAAAATTAAGGCCGGATCACTATAAAGTCTCCGGCCTTTTTATGTGATTAGTTAGCGGGCAAAACGACCGTAAATACACTGCCTTTATCAATCTCACTTTCTACATGTACGGTTCCTTTGTGGTTCATTATAATGTTTTGGGTACTTGTTAACCCCAGACCGGTACCTTTCGGTTTGTTCGTAAAGAAGGGGTCAAACAGCCTCATTTTCGTTTCTTCAGGTATGCCTGGACCATTATCACTGATCATGATAATCGCCTTGTCTTTCAGGCGCTCTGTATTAATTGTGAGCACCCCCTTACCTGGTGTCATCGCCTCAATAGCATTGATGATGATGTTGAGTAATGCAATGATTACTTTTTCTTCATCAGCAGGTACCATGATGTCGGGGTAAATGTATTCTTTTTTGACTTTTATTTCATTCAGTTGCAACCTGTCTTTCGCCAGCAGCAATGCTTTTTCTGTCAGTTCATTTGCACCATGTGCATGGATGTTCAGCTCTATCATACGGGTAGAACTGAGCAGTTCTGTAATGAGCTGATTGATGCGGGTACAGTTGCGCTCTATGATATCTACATATACCTGGCTTTCTTCCACACTCACCGGTTCACCTTTGAACTGGCTTACGGCCAGCAGGATATTGGTGAGCGGATTTCTTACCTCATGAGCGATCACGCGGGCAATGCGACCGGTGACGAT
Source organism: Chitinophaga sancti (assembly GCF_034087045.1). Classification (NCBI taxonomy): domain Bacteria; kingdom Pseudomonadati; phylum Bacteroidota; class Chitinophagia; order Chitinophagales; family Chitinophagaceae; genus Chitinophaga; species Chitinophaga sancti. The sequence continues at coordinate 1,456,375 of NZ_CP139247.1, forward strand.
GAACTTCTGTTGCTGTTGCTTTTCCAGTTCTTCTCTTTTTCGTTCGGTGATATCCTGTGCAATACAGAGGAAGATCTGTTCTGCTTCATCCAGCATCACTGCGCTGACCATTACATCCAGTTTTTTACCTTCTTTGGTCACGAAGTTATACTCTGTTTGCAGACTACTGTCTTCTCCACAGATGTGGTCGAAGAAGTGGCGGCTTTGTTCTTCCTGGAAAAATAGTTTTTTCAAATTCATCTGCAGGAATTCTTCCTTGCTATACAGCAGGGTCCTGATGGCTGCGGGGTTTGCATCGATGACGTTCTTGTCACAATCTGCGAGTATGATGAGGTCATGTGCTTTTTCAAACACACTAAAGTATTTTTTTTCTTTTTCTTCGATGGTGCGCAGGTGGCGGGCCTCATCCAGGGCATAGCGAATGGAGCGTTCCAGCAGGTCTGCACTGATTTCTCCTTTTACGAGGTAGTCAGAGGCACCTGCCTGCATGGCTTCCTTATCTATACTGTAATCCCCTTTACCCGTGAGCATAATCACGGGTGCTTTGTATTGCAGCTGTTGGAAGTGATGAAGGATGTCGATACCTGTATATGGTCCCAGGCGATAATCTACTAGGTAGATATCATGCTTTTTCCGCTCTACTTCCTCCACTGCTTTTGAATAAGTAGGTGCCCAGGCCAGATCGTACTGACCCGGAGAGATGTCCTGCAATAACTGGCTTACCAGGTAAAAGTCATCTTCATCATCATCGATCATCAATATGTGAACAGGTTGATCAGTCATTCTTAAATGTTTGGCAGTTCTGCAATTTCGAACCAATATTTACTTAATACATTGGTAAATTCTACGAGACCTGAAAAAGTTACCGGTTTGATGATATAACTGTTTACACCCAGTTCGTAGCTCTTAGCAATATCCTTTTCTTCCATGGAGGTAGTAAGAATGATAACAGGTATACTCTTTAATAAAGGATCAGCCTTTACCTCTTTTAATGCCTCACGACCATCTTTCTTGGGCATATTGAGGTCCAGCAGTATGATGTGTGGAAGAGGGTGTAGCGTTTCATCCGCATACTGCCCACTCCGCTTCAGGTAGAGCAACAGCTCTTCCCCGTTTTCCACGAAGCTAATCTGATGATCTGTACTGTTTTCTTCAAATGCGGCCTTGATCAGTTCCCGGTCATCTGCATCATCATCAGCAATAAGGATGCTAATTTTTCCGGCAGGTTTAATACTGCTCATCCTGATGGGTTTGGGTAAGTGGTAATATAACTATAAAACTGGCGCCTTTGCCTGCTTCTCCATGAGCTTTGATGTAACCATGATGACTGTCTGTGATTTTTTTACAGATAGCCAGGCCAATACCAGTCCCTGAGTATTCGCTCATGCCATGTAACCGCTGAAAAAGCAAAAAGATGCGCTCGGCATAGGCCGGTTCAAATCCTATACCATTATCTTCAAATGAAAGACGGCAAAAGGTATCTTCCAGTTGATTTTCTCTCACGGGGATGTCCAGTGCAGCACCTTTCAGGAGCTGACAACGGATATTGATTTCCAGTTGCCGCTCGGGGCTGGCGAACTTAATTGCATTTGTGAGGATGTTCTGAATGAGCTGTTGCAAAGAGGTGAGATTGCCTTCTATTACAGGCAACACTTCTGAATGAATAGTACCTTTCTTTTCCTGAAGACTTTCTTCCAGGTCACTGCATACCTGTTGAAGCAGGGTATTCAGGTCTGTTTTTACAATATTCTCAGGGGTAATGCGGCCAGCTCTTGAAAAAAGCAGCAGGTCACTGATCAATATACGCATGCGGGTCACTGCAGCTCCCATGCGTTCCAATAGTTCATTGGCTTCGGTAGGGAGTTGAGAGCCGTATTTCATTTGCAACCGGTCGCTGAAGGTAGAGATCTTGCGCAAGGGTTCCTGCAGGTCATGACTGGCTACATAAGCGAATTGTTCCAGTTCTTCGTTGGATTTATTTAACAGACTGATGTTTTGTTGCAGGTCCCGCTGGTAAGATTTTAATCTTGATTCAATGTGTAATTGCAGGCGATATTCCCGTGTGAGGGTCACATAGGAATAGATGCCTATGAAGATGGCAATGAGTGAAGAAATAAATATAACAGGCACCCATATCATGGAATAAAATCGCTGCATCTCAGATTTTTCCGGCAGGTGCTGTTCTTCGATCTTCATCATATCCTGTACTTTCCTATCTATCTTATCCATTGATTTTTCACCTTCCTGTACCGAGGAAGTGTCTTTCCGGAAAGAACGCCATTTGGTTTCGCCGGCAGCGAGTTGTTTGTATTTATTATCCAGGAGTTGTTTCAGCGTATCAAGGTGTAGCCGTTGTTGCGGCGAACCACTTGTTACCTGGCGTAGATGCAGGTATTCTTCTTCAATCCTGATGCTCCGTTCCTGCATACTGGGTCGCAGGAAGGCAGTGTCCCTGGTGATGCTAAAACCGCGGATTGCAGCTTCCGCATCTTTTACCTGCTTGGTGATTACTTCCAGCCTTTTGGATACTTCAATGGTGTGGTTCATCCATCTAGCATTATCAAGCAGGTTCTTAGTAACAATATAAGAGCAAACAGAAGCAATGATCATTACAGTAGCAGCTATAAAAAATCCTGCTCGTAGCTTTTTCTGAACCGGGATATGCATGGTAGTTTATTCGACAGCATTCGAATGTACTAAAAAGTTCCGGGTTCCGAAACGGAAACAAATTCTACAATATGAAATCACTTGTCTACACCATGTGCAGCCGTGGCTGCTGCATGAAAAAATATAGCTGTCAACGTTGGTTATATGCCTATGAAACTATTTGTGGTGAAGGGTTGTGGGTAAATGGTTTTTGGGATTTATGCATCAAAATCTGGCACCGGGAATGAACTTTGTTTTTATTTTCTGTAAAAACTGATCATCATGATACACTATACAATGTTCGCAGGTGATCCGCCTCCAGGAGGCGTACCTGAAAAACAACCGATACAAACACCTCCAACGAATCCAAACCCAGCTCCCGGTCCGGAGATCACACCTCCGCCATCACCCCAGGGGCCAGAAAGAAACCCGGTTCCGAACGAGGTGCCTGATCATGACACACATCGTACTCCACCTAATCCTAAAGCATAAAACTCCAAAAATTATGGCAACGACTACTAAAAAAAAGGCAGCATCAAAAAGCGCCATGCCTGAATCAAAATTCCATAAGCTTTTCATGGATGAGCTGAAAGATATTTATTGGGCTGAAAAAAATCTGGTAAAGGCACTGGGTAAAATGGCTAAAGCAGCCACTTCCCAGGAACTGATCAACGCTATTACAGATCACCAGGAACAAACTAAAGGACATGTTGAAAGACTGGAACAGGTATTCGAAATGTTGGGACAAGCACCAAGAGCCAAGAAATGTGAAGCCATGGAAGGCCTGATTTCAGAAGGTCAGGAAGTAGTAGACGATACAGAAGAAGATACAGCAGTAAGAGATGCAGGTATCATCATCTGTTCCCAGAAAATTGAACACTACGAAATCTCAGCTTATGGTAGCCTGCGTACACTCGCACATATCATGGGACATGATGATGTAGCATCCGTACTGGAGCAGACACTGGGCGAAGAAAAAGAAGCAGACAGTCTGCTCACACAAATAGCAGAATCTTCTATCAATGAAGAAGCTGCAGCAGAATAGTTTTTTTCTTACTAATCATTGAGAACCCTCAGGCTCCTGCATTGTAAAATGTATGGAGCCTTTTTAAAAGGTTAAATTATGGATGTAGTAGCCGAAGCAATGGCCACCGCAAGGGCAGTGAAATTGAGATATGTAAGATCTGGTACCGCGGGTTATTCCCGTGTAAAAACAAGAAGTGGTTTTTACTACCAGGATCAGCATGGTGAGAAGATTACTGATGAGGATACATTGCATCGCATCAGGGGATTAGTAATTCCACCCGCCTGGCAGGAAGTATGGATTTCTCCTTATCCAAATGGTCACCTGCAGGCTACTGGCATCGATGCCATGGGCAGAAGACAATACCGCTATCATTCTACCTGGGCCAAGGTGCGCAACGAAACCAAATACGACCGCCTGCTACATTTTGGGGAGAAACTACCGCAATTGCGCCGCAATATAGATGAGGCACTGAAAAAGAAAACACTCGATAAGGGAAAAGTGATCGCCATTGCACTCAGTGTTATGCAGGAAACCCTGATCCGCGTAGGCAATGTAGCTTATGAAAAACTGTATGGCTCCTATGGCCTGACCACATTGCGTGATCAGCATGTGAAAATAAGTGATGGAACGGCTTTCTTCAAGTTTAAAGGCAAAAAAGGAGTAATACACCAGATCACACTTAAGCATCGCCAACTTGCCAGATTGCTGCAGAAAGTAAGAGATATTCCCGGTCAGGAATTGTTTCAATACTATGAAGCAGGAGATCATAAATCACTCGACTCCGGCGATATTAATGAATACCTGAAACTCTGGACAGGAGAAGACTTTACCTGCAAGGATTTTCGTACCTGGTCAGGTACCCTGCATGCATTAAACCTGTTGGCAGATCTGACGCCTTTTGAGTCGCAACATGAGTGCAAACAAAACCTGGTAGGTATTATCGATAGCGTAGCGGGAAAACTGGGCAATACCATGGCCGTGTGTAAGAAATATTACATCCATCCCCGTCTTGTAGAAGCATATGAACAATGTAAGCTCGGTCCGTATCTGGATGCATTGAAAGCCGGAAGGGAAAAGGTTCCTAAAGGTGGGTTACACAATGATGAGAGGGTGCTGTTGAAATTTATGAAAGACGGACGATCGTAAAACAACAATCGTCCGTCAGTCAATAAGTTTTAGTAGTTATTAATTTAGGCAAAGATCATTTGATCTTCTCTGTCCTCTACCGGTATTTTCTGAATAAATTCATCAAACCCTGATTCTTCGTGCGTACTATAGGCCCCATAAGCATCCAGAACATACCCAATTTCTCCTTCTTTGTCTTCTATAAGATACAATATTGACATATCTCCGGGATCTGATTCACCTTCAAATCGGTAGGTTTTAATGATCTTCAACTCATCAGGGTTGTAGATCTTTTGTTTTTCTTTATTCTGCAAGCGGCCATGGTCACTCATTACCAACTCATGATCCAGACCCTTAGTGTGCAATTTTTCTAACACTCTGGTAAGTGTTGTCATTTCACCTGGCTTTTCCATAAACAAAGGTTTTTACAGATTAAAAATCCAAAAGCCGTGCCATGGCATATCCTTTGGATGCCAATAGAAGTATAAATCAATTATTATGAGAGCAATATGGTCAGGGACTATCGGCTTCGGGCTGGTCAATATTCCGGTAAAACTGTACAGCGCAGTCAAAGACAGCAGGCTCGACCTTGATATGCTTGACAAGCGTGATCAGGCACACATAAAATTTCACCGGGTAAATGAAAGCACTGGTAAAGAAGTACCATGGGATAAAATAGTAAAAGGATACCAGTATAATGATGAATACATTATACTGGAAGATGAAGATTTTGAGGCCGCAAGTCCTGAAAAAACAAAGATCATTACCATTGAATCTTTTGTAGAGGAAACTGAGATTGATGATATTTATTTCGAGACACCTTACTTTATAGAACCGGAAAAATCAGGTACGAAAGCATATGCATTATTGCTGAAAACGCTTGAACAAACAGGGAAAGCTGGTATCGGCAGATTTGTGTTGCGCACCAGTGAGCATATTGTAGTGATCCGCCCACGGGATAATTATTTACTATTGCATCAACTCCGTTTTCAGGAAGAAATTCGCACACCTGAGGAGCTGACATTGCCTGCTGCCAGGATCCAGAAAAAAGAGTTGGATATGGCAGTAAAGCTGGTTGAAAGTTATACCACAGAATTTGACATTAGTCGGTTTAAAGATGAATATCATGCAGAGCTGCTGAAAATTATCAAACAAAAAGCGAGTGGTAAGAAGCGTGCGGTGAAGAAGATGAACGTGGTGCATACAAAGAGTACAGACCTGTTTAGTCAGCTGAAAGCCAGTCTGGGTAGCGGGGGTAAGCGGGCATCATGATGATTGATTACATTAACCAACCAAGTACCAGACAGGCAAGTACGATAAAAGGAGAGGGGAGACGTGAGAATGCCAATATTGCCAGTGTGCTCAGGGCGATTGCAATATTGTACCATGTGTGCGGTATGGCCATAAATAACATGAAGGTCGCCGCCCACATGATACCTACCACAGCGGCATTGATACCTTCCAATGCACGATAGATGACTACATATTTTTTCAGATTGGTCCAGATTGGGAAGAAGAATAAAACCAGCAGCAAGCTGGGTAAAAAGATAGCAATTGGCGCCAGCATACAACCCAGCAACTGATACCCCGGTCCCAGGTTGCGCATTACCATTCCCCCCACATAAGCAGTAATAGAGAATGTAGGTCCTGGCAAGGCACGCATAATACCTGCACCTGTCAGTAACTCCTCTGCACTCATAAATGCCGATTTTGCACGGGTTACATATTGTTCCAGCATCATCGCAATCAATATATCACCACCACCAAATACAAGGCTGCCGAAACGATAAAAGTTTTCAAACAGGTTGAACGGACGACGGGTGATCCAGTTGTGCGTACGGGCTACTTCAGAGAATACACCTGCGAGTATAAAGAGAGTGGCAAACAACCAGATGTTGGTCCATTGGATCTTTTTAGGCTGGTCAGGAATATCAGGAATACGCTTGTTACTGAAGTTAGAGACAATGCCACCAAGGATGATCAGGGCGGGAAACGTCCATGGAGACTTCAGGTAGATGGCCGTGAGTAAGGCCACTACCATGATGATAAAAGTGGCCAGGTTACGGATACTGATACTGAAAGCCCGGAAACTGCCATAAATGAGGAAGCCTACCGCCATGGGTTGTACATACTTGAAAATGTCTGTATGCAGGGCCTTCTGATCAAAATATTGTAAGAGGAAACTAAGAGATCCCATCAAAAAACAGGCTGGTGCAATCCATATGAGCAGGGTGGCGACTGCCAGTGGTACACCTCCACGTTTGTAGCCGATGAGGGTGAGGGTCTGGGAAGAAGAAGCTCCGGGGAGCAGCTGACAGAAAGCATTGTATTCCATCAACTCCTGCTCTGTCACATCCTTTCTTTGCTGCACGAATGTCTGCAACATCATAGCCAGGTGACCTTGCGGGCCACCATAGGCTGTTAAACTGTGTAAAAAAACAGCCCGCAGGAACGGAATATGACGAAGAAACACTATGCGGGAAATTACGGCTGCCCGAATTTCATTAAAATATTGAAGATATCAAACATTTATGCGACAAAAGGTTGATTTTGTGGGTTAACTATGATATTTATCATAAATAAAGCCGGCCAGAGATGGCCGGCTTATTTAAAAGGGAATTATTTCTTTAATCCTATTTCTCTCAATCGTTCATCCAGGTACTCACCGGCGGTAATTGGTTCATACTCCCTCGGATGTGCTGCATCTATTGTGTTTTCAAGACAATTCAGCGGCATCTCTGACTTAGGATGCAGGAAGAATGGAATAGAGAATCTGCTGGTACCCCACAGTTCACGAGGTGGATTTACTACGCGGTGTGTGGTAGACTTTAGTTTATTGTTCGTCAGTCTTTGCAGCATATCGCCCACATTTACTACGATTTGCTCAGGCAGTGAAGTCACCGGTACCCAGTTATTCTGTTTATCCAGGATCTGCAGACCATCTGCAGAAGCACCTACCAGCAGGGTGATCAGGTTGATATCCTCATGCTGTTCTGCGCGGATGGCAGACTTAGGTTCATCTTTGATAGGAGGGTAGTGAATCGCTCTCAGGATAGAATTACCGTTATGAACAAACAGGTCGAAGTAATGCTCATCCAGACCCAGGTACAGTGCAATAGCCTGTAACAGGGAGATACCTGAAGCTTCAAAAGCTTTATAAGCTGCTGTGCAGGTAGGTGTGAAAGCCGGCAGTTCCTTCACTGCTACGTTATCCGGATATTCTTTGGCAATCGGATCACCATCTGTTACAGTTTGTCCAAACTGGAAAAACTCTTTCAGATCTGGGGCATCAAATCCTTTTGCATGTTCTTTACCAAATGAAGTATAACCACGCTGGCCTGCCAGTTCCGGAATTTCGTAACTGCGCTTTACATCAGCTGGTAATGCGAAGAACTGCTGTACATACTTATACAGGTCTTCAATCAGCTTGTCGGGAATACCGTGATTTTTTACTGCTACAAATCCTACTTCCTCATAAGCTTTACCCAGCTGCTGCACAAAGGCTGCTTTGCTGGCGGCGTCGCCCTTTGTAAAGGCGGCGAGGTCTACAACAGGGATGGAATGTGTCGTTACCATAGTTAATGCGATTTACATCACTAAGGTATAGAAAATGACTATTTCAGTAATGCTTTTTCTTCGTCTGTAATGTCTACCATGGCATAACGGTCTACGCGGTTGATAAGCATTTCGTCCATGATATCTACTACATTTTTATAGTTGGCGTCGTTGTTGGCTTTGATCAGTACCATCAGTTTATTGTCGCCGGTTCTTTTCATGATCTCTTTTTTCTTTTTGATGATCGCATCCCTGATATCCGCATAGGTAATGGTTTTTACGTCTTCGGGATGATACATGCCTTCATAATATTTTACGGTATTGTTAGCGCCGAGCAGTACGGTCATAGCATTGCTTTCGGCCAGTGGCTGTGGTTTACCGTCGTCACGAGGCATGATCAGGTCCATGGTTTTTGGTTGCAGGAGAGTAGTGGTCAACATGAAAAAAGTGATCAACAGGAATCCCAGGTCTACCATAGGGGTCATATCTACCCGGGTATTCAGTTTCTTAGCGCGCTGGCCACCTCTTTGTTTGCCAGGGTTGGATTGGGTGTTCATTTCAGCCATAACAAAAGATTTATAATATAGACGCGGGCGTAACAATATTCCATAAAAAAATGGCTTCGGATTTTCACCCCGGAGCCATTTTAAATATTGTGCATATTAAGAATTAAAACTCTGCACTCTTTGGAGTTCTTGGGAAAGGAATCACGTCTCTGATATTTCCCATACCTGTTACAAACAGTACCAGTCTTTCAAAACCTAAGCCGAAACCTGCATGCGGAGCACTACCATAGCGTCTTGTATCCAGGTACCAGCTCATTTCTTCTACTGGCAGTTTCATTTCTTCCATACGTCTTACCAGCTTGTCGTAGTTTTCTTCACGCTGAGAACCACCTACAATTTCACCGATACCCGGGAAGAGAATATCCATTGCTCTAACGGTTTTGCCGTCATCGTTCTGCTTCATGTAGAAAGCCTTGATCGCCGCAGGATAATCTGTGAGTATCACAGGTTTCTTGAAGTGCTTTTCAACCAGGTAACGTTCGTGCTCACTCTGCAGATCTGCACCCCATTCTTCGATCAGGTAGTTGAATTTCTTTGATTTATTTGGCTTACTGTTTTTCAGAATGTCAATTGCTTCTGTGTAAGTGAGACGCTGGAATTCATTGTTCAGTACAAACTCCAGTTTTTCGATCAGCCCCATTTCACTTCTTTCCTGCTGTGGTTTTTGCTTTTCTTCCTCAGCAAGGCGTGCAGCCAGGAATTCCAGGTCTTCCCGGTTATTTTCCAGCACATAACCGATTACGGATTTGATGAAAGCCTCTGCCAGGTTCATATTGTCTTCCAGGTCATAGAAAGCCATTTCTGGTTCGATCATCCAAAACTCAGCAAGGTGACGGGCTGTATTGGAATTCTCTGCGCGGAAGGTAGGGCCAAAGGTGTAGACATCACCGAATGCCATTGCTCCCAGTTCGCCTTCCAGCTGACCAGATACGGTCAGATTGGTCGCTCTGCCAAAGAAGTCTTCTTTATAATCAATGTTACCATCTTCAGTCAGGGGTGGATTTTTAGGATCCAGGGTACTTACGTGAAACATTTCGCCGGCACCTTCCGCGTCAGATGCAGTGATGATAGGCGTGTGCAGGTATACAAAGCCTTTTTCGTTAAAGAATTTGTGTACAGCAAAAGCCAGTGCATGACGCAGGCGGAATACAGACCCGAAGGTGTTGGTGCGGAAACGCAGGTGTGCAATTTCACGCAGATATTCCAGGCTCGGGCGGTTTTTCAGCTGCAGGGGATATTTCTCACCATCACAGTCACCCAGAATTTCCAGTTCTACAGCTTTGATCTCTACGCGCTGGCCTTTACCCAGAGATGGAATTACAGTCCCTGATACGCTGATGGCAGCACCTGTGGTCAGACGCTTGATTAGTTCAGCAGAAACAGAGTTCTGATCCAATACAATCTGGATATTATTATTGGTAGAGCCATCGTTCAAAGCTATGAACTGGTTGTTACGGAAAGACCGTATCCAGCCTTTTACCACCACGTTGTAGTCTGTTTTGTCGTCAAGCAGGATTTGCTTAACCTTCGTTCTTTGGCTCATATTAATGTAAATTTTAGGATTGCAAATTTAAGTGATAAGGGTGATTCTGCACCCTTTTCCAAATAAAATGTTAAATGTGGAAAAATACTGTTATCCCCGATTTGGCAGGAAAGTTGCGGGCAATAAGCGGGACCATATCCGAAGACAGGCTGTGGGCCGGTGTTTTCCTCCCTGAAACTGCTCTCCAAAGGGCCTCAGGGCCGGATTACAGGCATTTTGGAACCTGCTTTTTTTTTGGATAATAGCGAAAGTTGTTTTAATCTTGCGTTACAATCTGTCTGATTAAGTTCAAATTCACATCTTCATCAGCAGTCCTAAACTCAACATTCCCTATCAGATTTAATAACCAGATTAAATTTATTGGACTCAAAAAACAATTATTTTGTAATTGGTGTATGTTGGTATGTAGTGGTACCCACCTTGCAACACTTCTAAAATTTGACAACACACGATGATGTACGACATCTTACAACTGAACGACATGCTCGTTCCTGAGCTGCTTGACATTGCAGAGAAACTGGATGTGCCAAACGCCAAAAAACTGAGCAAACAGGATCTTATCTACAAAATTCTCGACAAGCAGGCAGTAATGGCCTCAGAAGGTAACCCGGCCAATGGAGAAGAAAAGAAGACACGTAAACGGAAATCAACAAAAAAAGAAGACGAACACGAAGAACCAGTAGCAGAAGCCGCATCAGATGAAAAACCAAAACGCGGTAGAAAACCTGGAGCACTCAATAAAGCTAAAGAAGTTGAAGAACCTAAGGCATCCGAAACCAAACCCAAAAAGAAAGACTTCGATATAGATCTGGATAGTATTCCTTCCCTTACATTTGACGACGACGACGATGAAATCATCCCTCAGTTTACTGAAGACGAAGAGGATGAAGAGGAAGAAGTAATTACTAATACCAAGGCGCCTGTTGCTGCTCCTGCAAAAAAAGTAGTAGTAGAAGAGGATGAAGAAGACGATGAGGAAGAAGAGGATGACGACGACGACTTCGTAATGCCGGAAGAGCCTATCGTGCCGCAGAAACAACGTTTCAACAACAAGCAGAAAGAACCTGCTTTCAATATAGAATTTGATGGTATTATCCTCAGCGAAGGGGTACTGGAAATGATGCCTGATGGCTATGGTTTCCTCCGCTCATCTGATTATAACTACCTCAGCTCTCCTGATGATATTTACGTGTCTCCTTCCCAGATCAAATTATTCGGTCTCAAGACAGGCGATACCGTTAAAGGTTCCGTTAGACCTCCGAAAGAAGGTGAGAAATACTTCGCTCTCCTGAAAGTAGAAACGATCAATGGTAAATCACCTGAAGAAGTACGTGACCGCGTACCATTCGATTACCTGACACCTCTGTTTCCTTTCGAGAAATTAAGACTAACTACTACTTCTAATAACTACTCTACCCGCATCATGGACATGTTTACCCCTATAGGTAAAGGTCAGCGTGGTCTGATCGTAGCACAGCCTAAGGTGGGTAAAACCATGTTGCTGAAAGAAGTAGCAAATGCAATCGCAACGAACCACCCTGAAGTTTATCTGATGGTAGTGCTCATCGATGAGCGTCCGGAAGAGGTAACCGATATGGAACGTAGCGTAAAAGCAGAAGTCATCGCTTCTACTTTCGATGAACCAGCTGAAAAGCACGTGAAAGTTTCTGCCATCGCACTGCAAAAAGCAAAACGCCTGGTAGAATGCGGACATGATGTAGTGATCCTGTTGGATTCCATCACCCGCCTCGCCCGTGCGCACAACACCGTAGCTCCTGCTTCAGGTAAAGTACTGAGTGGTGGTGTGGAAGCAAACGCTATGCAGAAACCAAAACAATTCTTCGGTGCAGCCCGTAAGATCGAAAATGGTGGTTCACTGACCATCCTTGCAACTGCACTGATCGATACTGGTTCTAAAATGGACGAAGTGATCTTCGAAGAATTCAAAGGTACCGGTAACATGGAATTACAACTGGATCGTAAACTGGCGAACAGACGTATCTTCCCTGCTATCGACGTATCAGCTTCCTCTACCCGCCGTGATGATCTGCTCCTCGATAAGGATCATCTGAAACGCCTTCACATTCTCCGCAATCACCTCGCGGATATGAATACAGAAGAATCCATGCACTTCATGTTACAGCACATGAGGGGGACTAAAAATAATGATGAGTTCCTGATCTCTATGAACGGATAAGCAACTCCCAACCATAAATAAAAAAGCATCCCAACCGGGATGCTTTTTTATTTAAACTGTTTTAAGTGTAAGAGTAGATCTTTTTTTCGTCGTTCTGCTACTTCCAGTGTCACACCATTTCTCATCACTACATTTCCTCCTTCTGTACTTACATGGCTGATCTGACTCATCTGCGCCATCTGTAGATTATTGACCTGGTAAAATCTTAAGGTACTGAATAGATCTGCATAGTATCGGAATGGCCTGTTCGCCTGTACCTGGTGATGATCGTCCAGGTAAAACAATGTTTTATCGCCCAGTGCTTCCAGGTAAGTAATGGTAGATAAAGTGATGGTGGTATCATCTCCTTCTGACTGTGGCAATACCAGTTCCAGACTTGTATTCCGACCCTTGTTAAAATTAGCCAGCAGTACTTTGTATCTGTCTTTACTTTTTCCCGCTGCCAGCCTTGCACCGATAATGGTAATGGCTGTTGTGAGACTTTCCCGATCTATTGGTTTTAAAATAATTTCCACTTCGCTGAAACGGATCGCATGCAGGAATTTTTTTTCAAATGCAGTGACAAACACCGCTTCAAACGGCGGTACGTTCTGTGTGCCCAGTAATACATCAAACCCGGTTCCATCAGGCATTTCAAGGTCGAGGAAAACCAACTCGGGCTGGAATTCCCGGATTGTAGCTATACCATCAGCACAGTCAGAAGCAGTAGCTACAATTTCTACCTGAGGACAATACTTTTCCAGCATCAGGGAAATGATGTCCCGGCTATTGCGCTCGTCATCTATAATTACGGCCTTTATCATAAAGTCTAAAGAGTAGTAGCTGGCCTACAATTGGGGAATAAGTATCCGCACAATAGTACCACTTTCCAAAGAATTTTTATCCGATTTATCAATGATGTCTATGTGAATTCCCGTGTTGTACATCTTGTTAAGCAACTCTGCACGGTTAGAGCTGATCTCCATGCCGGACGACTGATGATGCTTCGGTAATGTACGCATAGACTTAGACCTGTTTATACCAATACCATTGTCTTCAATCAGGCATTCCAGCATATCCGGCGCTACCTGGTTAAACTGTATCAACAGGTGTCCGATATGGTCACGGGAATTCGTCATTCCATATTTTACCGCATTTTCTACATATGGTTGTAGCAGCATAGCAGGTATTTCCAGTTCCGCGGTGGCAATGAGCGGATCTACCTGCAGCTCATATTCCATCTTATTTTCAAACCGCATCTTTTCAAGACCCAGGTAAGTATTCAGATACGCGATTTCATCTGCTAATGATATGAAATTGCGTCTTGAGAAATCTAATGTTTTCCTGATCAGGTAAGAGAAATCAGACAAATACTTCTGTGCATATTCATAATCCCGCTGCATGACAAACAGCTGAATGGAATTAAGACAATTGAAAATAAAGTGTGGATTGATCTGCGCGCGGATGGCCTTCAGTTCTATCTCTGTTAGTTTTTTATCGTACTCTGTTTCCAGGTGTATTTTTCGTTGTTCTTCCAGCTCCTGTTTCTTGCGGAGAATTTCTGTCGTCTGTTCTTTTACAAGTTCTTCCAGTTGCTCATTCAGTTTATGCTGAAGTTCTTTGTTTTTATTCAGTTGTTTGATCAGCAGCTCCTGTGTACGGGTTCTTTCATGGTGCACTAGTTTATTGCGATAACTGAGGCCTGCCAGGAAAAACATAGATTGCAGCAATACCCCGACAATGATGAGCAACGAAGGGGCAGACAGTTCTCCCAGTGCACTGATCAGTCCCAGAGGACGTATCAGCATGAGAAAGGAGCCAAAGCTGGCCATATAAAAACAGAGTGATCCAAAGAGAAAAAAACGTACCAGTGGATGATGGCGGGATCGCTTGGCCAGTGCTGCGAATACCGCCAGCAAAGGAAGGAGGGTGGCGAGATATACATAGCTGTAGATCATGCCCGGCACCTGGTACAATCCCCTGGCGATACAGTAAAAACAAATGATAATAATACCACCAATGCAGGAGGCAAATATATTGAACAACCTTTCCATAAAGGGATACCGCTCCTGCAGGTTGAGGAAGGATTTCCCGAAGGCCAGGTACATAAGATAAAAACAGAATAATAGTGCCGGCACATCCCAGTAATATTTCAACATTGGCCAGTTGTAAAACACGGATAGCTGATAGGGTTTACTATCCAGCCGCAGGGCAAAAAATAAAATCAACCCAAGCATGTATGCAGCAAAGTACAGATACGAGCGATCCGGTAATTGAATATAATTGATGATTGCAATTGTAAGACATACCAGCAACATGCCCAGCAGCATAAAGATCATGGCTTCTTCTTTACGGAAGTGCGCCAAAGTAGCATTCCGGAAGTTATTGTATTGCATGGCGTCGTACAATACTGGCATGAGTGGGTTCTCGTTAAAAAACTGGTTATTGATATGTAAATAGAAAGTACGTGTTTTTCCGGGTGGCACATTCACAGGAAAAGCATAATGTTCCCAGCGGCGAATGTTGTCTCTGTCCTGCATCATACCAGTCTGAACCAGCAATTGTAGTTGCTGGCCTTCCTGCACGTACCAGTACATATGGTCATGCCACCCTGTAAAGAGAGCCAATACAGAATCTTCACTACCGGTATTTTTTACAGATAGACGAAGCCAGCAATCGTGGCCTTTTCCATTGTTCTTTTTTGAGTCGTGGAAAAGGGAAACGTTGTGGTTGAAATGCAAAATAGGTATCTGTTGTGGTGTTACCTGCTCCCCCAAATCTTCCATGCTCATCAACCAGGGCCGCAGATCCAGAGCTGTCGGAAGATTATCAAAATCTGCTGCCAGTGTGTCTTTTGCTGTTAAGCTGCCCAGGGTTTTATTGGAGTAACAAAACAACAGTAATAAGAAATAGATCCGAATCACTGTTTAAGTATAAAATTTATAGGCAACTATCAATAGCTTTTGCCAGCGCATGGTCTTTGTCGGTGATGGTGTCCCCGGCATCGTGCGTGTTCAGATAAATCTCCACCTTATTATAGACGTTATTCCAATTGGGGTGATGATCCATTTTTTCAGCTATCAGTGCTACTTTAGTCATAAATGAGAATGCTTCTTTAAAGTCTTTGAATGTAAAGGCACGATATAGTTGATTGTTTTTCTCTTGCCACATAACAAAAAGATTTTAATCATGAAACAATTAAAGTGTTCATGCAATAGTGTGATTCGGTGAGGAAAACCGGTAATTTCCGGTTAAAAGATGAGGTTCATCTTGTTTTCGAGCTTTCTAATATCCAATAAAGATACTAATTGTACTGGCTCCACATGACGTAACTGCCCGATTAATTTTTTGACATCCTGCAGCTGGTAGTAATCTCCTTTAATCAACCAGAGATAATCTACATTTTTTAGCTCAGGGAGTAGGAATTCTGCCTGGCAGTGATTATTATAGAAATAATGTGCCGCTGATTTGGTCGGTTCTTCAAATTCAAACACACTGAAGTAAAACGACCGCTGATTTTTAGTCAGGTTGATCTCCAGAGAATTGTTAACCCTGAAGTCGTAGTGCAGATCCCGATTTACCTGCCAGCACACCTGATAATCCCGCGCAGAAGACACGATGCCAATCAGATGGGTCGACTCGAAGAAGTCTTCCACTAATTGGTCCTGATCCAGTTTTAATTTGAGTACTGACATGCTAGTAGGTTGACTAGTAGAAGGTTGATGTTCAACAGCGTCTCTCATTGTTATAAACCATTTTTCCCGGCGGACGCCAATGTACACCTTTTAAGGTTACGGATTTGTCACACTTATCGGGCACTTTCCGTGCCAATAAAAGAAAAAGGCTGTCGAGGTCAGCCTTTTTCTTTATTATTTAACTTCCGGGCAGCGAGCAGATCACTTCTGCGGGGTTCCGGTACTTTTTCGTAATCGTAAGGGCAGTGCATGCATCCATTGCCGCAGCAATATCCTCTCTTTAGTAGAAAAGCTGCTGTGAGTACTACATACCCGTTTTCATTATAGTAAAAATCAATTCCCTCCTTCAGCTGGGGCTGCATCAGATGGTAATTTTATAGACTTCCAGTCAATCGGTTGTTCCGGTAGTCTGAATTTGAGATAGCGGATAGTTCTGCCGTTCTCCAGGTGCATTTTTTCGTAATACGTCTGAATCTGTAAAAGGGCAGGTACTTCACCTAAAGCATAAATATCGGGAATGTCTTCTATTAAAGTACATCCACTATGTTCGATCACTTCCTGGGTAAAGGCATACAGCTCCGGGGAGTCCGTTTTCAGATTGATGGTGCCACCTGGCGCCAGGAGTGGTTGATATAATTGTAAAAACTTAGGATGGGTCAGTCTTTTCTTTGATTTGGACTGACGAAGAAATGGATCCGGGAAGGTGATCCAGATTTCACTGATTTCTCCCGGTACGAAATAATTGTTGAGCTTATCGATCTGTGTACGGAGGAAGGCGGCGTTATCTATATTCTCATCAATTCCGGTCTTAGCACCTCTCCATATGCGGTTACCTTTCAGGTCTACGCCCAGGAAGTTCCTTTCAGGGAAGCGTCTGGCGAGCCCAATAGTATAATCTCCCTTGCCACAGGCAAGTTCCAGTGTCAGGGGATTGGTATTCTTATAGAATGACTGCCATTGGCCCGGCATGCCTTCCGGATAGATCAGTACATTCGGGAATGTCTCAATTTCGGCGAAACGTTGTAATTTTTTTTGTCCCATTTGGGTGCAAAAATAATAGATTAACTGTATCTGCCTTCGGCAGAAGATATAAAAAGGAGCAGAAAGGTCTACGGCTGGCTCTAAAAGGGGAACGAAAGGGCCTAAAAACAAAAAAGCTGTCCCGCGTGAACGGAACAGCTTTAAACCAAGGCTGTAGGGGGAGGGCTCGAACCTCCACTGGGCAGTTAGCCGCAGCACAAATAAGATTAGTGGTCAACCCATTATGCTGTGTTTATCCTGGACTCCCAACCCCCGAGACAAGAGGGCATGTCTGCCAAATTTCATCACCCCACAATATTTAAGAACTTCTCACTCTCTTTTTTCAATTCCGGCCCCCGTTTATTTGACGTCGGCGTTGTTTTGAATGATTATTATGATGCAAATCTAAAGACATAACGGTTTTCTTGCAAATTTTTTAAGAAAAATTTTTGAAAATTCGATATTTTTCAAATATTTGCATGTAATTTTAATGCATTCAAAAACAAATTGTAAAAATGAGCCACAATTTGAATATTGACAAACTCGATTTGCAGATCATCAGTGAAATGATGCATAATGCAGAAATCTCCTACGCTGACCTCGGAAAGAAGCTTTTCGTTTCCGGTGGCACGATCCACGTTAGAATGAAGAAGCTACAAGAACTGGGTATCGTTAAAGGTACAAAATTACACGTAGATTTAAAAATGATCGGCTACGACGTAATTGCTTTTATCGGTATTTACCTTGAAAAAAGCTCCATGTACGACACTGTGGCTAAGGAATTGCGTAAGATACCTGAAATGGTACGCTTGAACTATACAACTGGTAGCTATAGCATGTTTGCAGAGATAATCTGTAAAGACATTACACAACTTCGCCGCATACTTCACGATGAATTACAGAAGATCAAAGGCATTGAACGCACCGAAACATTAATTTCTCTGGAAGAAAGCTTTTATAGAACGATCAACGTTGTGGAATAGGCAAGCCCCATGATATTTTCCCCTTCCCGTCAGCTGTAAAAGGCAGGGGAGGGGACTTCTAAATTCATATTCATACTTTATGGTTACAACAGAAATTACTGACAAGATCAAGCGTCTTGAAGAGAAGTATGCTGCTATGGGCCAGGACCTGTCTTCCTATCTGGATGGGCTGCTCTATGCAGATTACCTCACCTATTGGGATTATATCCAGCTCGACGTTCTACTTAACCTTCAGCATCCCCGTACCCCCATTCCGGATGAGAACATCTTTATCATTTATCACCAGATCACTGAATTGTATTTCAAACTCGCGCTCCAGGCTATTGAGCAAATCAGCTTTGCACCAACGCTCACTGTAGCAGTTTTTCAGACACAACTCAAAAGGATCAACAATTACTTTCGTAACCTGATCAACTCTTTTGAGATCATGGTAGATGGTATGGACAAAGATCAGTTCCTGCAGTTCCGAATGGCCCTGTTACCGGCTTCCGGTTTCCAGAGTGGCCAATTCAGAAAAATTGAAATCTGCTCCACAAACCTGGTCAACCTGGTCTATCAACCACAGCGCGCGGACCTAAAAGAGACTGAGCTGGATCAGGTACTGGAAAAGATCTACTGGCGAAGTGGGGCTACTGAATTGTCTACAGGTAAGAAAACTCTTACTCTCCGGCAGTTTGAGTTGAAGTACATGAACGAGTTCCTGCAACTGGCCACTCGTTACAAGGATAATAACATACAGGCGCAGTATCGCCGGTTGTCTCCGCAAGACCAGCAGGAGCTCATACCGCTGTTGAAGGAGTATGATACGAATATCAATGTACGCTGGCCACTCATGCACTATAAATCAGCTGTTCGCTATCTGAACCGCAAGCCGGAAGATATAGCTGCTACTGGTGGAACCAACTGGCAGAAATACCTGCCTCCCCGCAATAAACGTATTGTTTTCTTCCCGGAATTATGGACAGAAGAAGAAATGGACAACTGGGGAAAGGAATTATAAAAATAGGCCGCAGCTTTAAATTGCGGCTTTTTTTTATCGTGCGAGATAACAGCCATCCACCTACCTGATCATAAGATCCTGTCATGAATGATGCGGCGGGGCTACCCAGGAATAGCACCAGTTCCGCAACTTCTTCAGGTTGACCTAACCGGCCTATAGGGTGTAAAGCTGCCAGCTGATCGATTGCTTCCTACACCACGATTGCTTCGCCTAATGCCTGATCCTGCGCCTGTTACCAGCGCAACTTTGCTGTTCGGTGCTCCCATAAAATAGAATTTTTGAAGAATGCATGTTGTAACAATAAATTTAAGGCCCGGAAGTTGAAGTAATATTAAAGTTGGAAAAGATTTAACATAGGTATCAGCAGGGCCCGGTGGTTCTATACAAAACGTTAAACTAATTCTCCACGAAACTCTCAGCTATCGTACAATTAAACTATTTTTCATAAGTTTGCATAGAACGGTTTGCTTTCACATGAAAAAAGCCATCCCGGCTTTAGCCAGAGCCCAGGGTACAAAAATTAAAAATGTTCTCCTTTAGCACTTTTGCATTTGTGAATGCGCAAAGCACAAAACTTACCTTTCAAGCAAGACTACATTAGTATTTTTTTAAATTGTGATATGGAATACAATACCACCCGTAACCATTTGATTATGAAGGAGTATGGACGGAACATCCAAAAGATGATCGAGTACGTCCTGAATATACAAGACCCAGATCACCGCCAGGCCAATGCAATGGCGCTTATCGAGCTTATGGGCACGCTCAACCCCCACCTCCGCAATGTTGAAGACTTCCGGCATAAGTTATGGGATCACCTGTTTCTCATCTCCGACTTCAGATTAGATGTAGAATCACCTTACCCCATTCCTACACGCGAAACCCTGAAAGCTAGACCAGAAAGACTGCCTTACCCTAAAAAGTATCCCCGCAATCGTCACTTTGGTAAAAATCTGGAGATGGTCATTGATAAGGCCATCGCCGAAGACAATCAGGAAAAGAAGGATGGGTTTACACAATGTATCGGTAACTACATGAAACTGGCCTATAGCAACTGGCATAAGGAAAGTGTGCATGACGATGCTATCAAAGCGGAGCTCACCGGTATCACTAACGGTCAGCTGGAATTTCACCCAGGTTTCAATACAGCGGCACATGCGAGTGCTGTAATTGCTGCAACAAGTCCGAACTTTAATACCAATGCTGAATTTGTTCGTACTTCCAGCAATAATGCTGGTGGTAGTAACAAGAAACGCAATTTCCAGCAGCAGAATAACTTCAAAGGCGGAAAAACTAAAAACAACAACAATAAGAACCAAAAATATAAAAACAGGAACAAGTGAGTAGTGCTTTTGAAGTAAGAGGAGGCAACCGTCTTAAAGGGGAAATTGTGCCCCAGGGTGCCAAAAATGAAGCTTTACAGATTGTCAGTGCTGTTTTACTAACTCCCGAAAAGGTGACCATCAGCAATATTCCGGATATCCTGGATGTAAACCTGCTGATAGAGTTGTTGGGTGATATGGGGGTGAAAATTAACAGGATTAGCCGTGACACCTGCGAATTTCAGGCTGATCAGATCAACCTTCCTTATCTGGAAAGTGCAGAATTCAAAAAGAAATCAGGACGACTGAGAGGTTCTGTCATGATAGCTGGCCCATTACTCGCCCGCTTTGGCAAAGCCTACATCCCTAAACCCGGAGGTGATAAAATAGGTCGCCGCCGTCTCGATACCCACATTATTGGGTTCGAAAAGCTGGGTGCCCAGTTCGTATATGATAATGATGATAATTACTTCAGGCTTGAAGCTGGCGATGGTGGCCTGAAAGGTACATACATGCTGCTGGACGAGCCTTCGGTAACAGGTACAGCCAATATCGTAATGGCGGCTGTGATGGCAAATGGTACAACCACCATCTATAATGCTGCCTGCGAACCTTATCTGCAACAGCTGTCAAAAATGCTGAACAGCATGGGTGCTAAGATCAGTGGAGTAGGGTCTAACCTCCTTACCATCGAAGGGGTCACTTCTCTCAAAGGCTGCAGCCATCGTATGCTGCCTGATATGATTGAGATCGGTTCCTTCATTGGTCTGGCTGCAATGACACAAAGCGAAATCACGATCAAAGGTGCCGGTGTGCAGCACCTGGGTATAATTCCTGAAAAGTTCCGTCAACTGGGTATTCAGCTGGAGATCCAGGGCGATGATATCTATATTCCCGCACAGGACAAATATGAAATCCAGACTTTCCTGGATGGATCTATCCTCACTATCTCTGACCACCCATGGCCAGGCTTTACGCCAGACCTGCTGAGTATTGTACTCGTGGTTGCCACACAGGCATCAGGTAGTGTAATGATCCATCAGAAGATGTTTGAAAGCCGTTTGTTCTTTGTGGACAAACTGATCGATATGGGTGCCCAGATCGTACTTTGTGATCCTCACCGTGCAGTGGTGATAGGCCTGGGCCGTCAGCATAAACTGAGAGGTATTACTATGTCATCACCTGATATCAGGGCGGGTGTATCTCTGCTTATAGCTGCATTAAGTGCAGAAGGTAAGAGTACCATCCAGAATATTGAGCAGATCGATCGCGGATATCAGTACATCGATGAGCGCCTGCGTAAGCTGGGGGCAGATATCAAGAGAGTATAAGTACAATTAGCTGTACGCAGAATATTTATAAGCCATAAGCTTCAAGAGACGAACTCCTGCTGCTTATGGCTTAATTTTAATCAGGAAACTATATTATGGCTAATAAGATCATTATTATCACCGCCCCTTCCGGAGCAGGAAAAACCACCATCGTTAAGCAACTGTTATCAGAGATGCCGCAGCTGGCATTTTCCATTTCTGCAACTACACGTAAAGCGAGAGAGCAGGAAGTGAATGGAAAGGATTATTATTTCCTGACCCAGGAAGATTTTCATGATAAGATAGAGGAACATGCATTTGCCGAGTATGAAATGGTGTATGCCGGTAAGTATTATGGTACATTGAAGTCAGAGCTGGAACGCATCTGGCACAATGGGCAGACGCCAATGGTAGACATTGATGTTAAGGGTGCACTGAGTATCAAGGAGCATTATCAGGAAGCTGCGTTGACTATCTTTATTCAACCCCCTACACTCGATGCCCTCAGGGTTCGTCTGAGTGAGCGGGGTACAGAAACCCAGGCTTCGCTGGAAGAACGATTGGGGAAAGCCCGCTATGAGCTTTCTTTCTCGCATCAGTTTGATGAAATTGTGATCAATGATAAATTACCAGTCGCTTATGCAGAAGTAAAAGCGCTGGTAGAGGCCTTTTTAAAATAATTGTATCGTAGGGGGCCGCAAGGCCCCTTTCCCAAATTATCTGCACACTATTTGCAGTCAGGAATTCTTTATTTTTGTTACATATGGATACTTATACACTCCCAATACTGGCATTCCTGGTATTGCTGGCAGGTTTCTTCGCCGGGCTGGAAACAGCTTTCGCCAATGTGAACAAACTTAGCATTGAGCTCAAGAAGAAACAAGGCCGCGCTACCGGAAAGATCCTTGCCAGTTTTAATGATAACCCCTCGCGTTTTCTGGCTACCAGCCTGCTGGGCCTTACGATTACGATCGTTATCTATGGCATTCTGTTCGCCGGATTCTTTCAGCCCCTTTGGAACAAAGTACTCTCCCCACAGGAAAGTACCAGCTATCAGCCCCTGTTATTGTTAATGGAATTGCTGCTGGCGACCCTGATATTACTTACATTCGGTTTCTTCCTGCCCCGTGCTATATTCCGCTCCCGGCCTGAAGGACTGCTCAGTTTCTTTGCCCTGCCTATATCAGTGATTTCAAAACCACTGTTTGTAGTAGGTAGTCTGCTCGTATCAGTATCTGAATGGATACTGAAATATCTTTTTAACGTCAGGATTATAGAAACCGCTACCTCTTTCCCACGTGTGGATGTGGAGCATTTTATACGCCAGTCGCAACAGCATGTGACCGAAAACCAGGAGCTGAATACTGAGTTGTTCGAAAATGCCCTATCCCTTGCACATGTCAAGATCCGTGGTTGTCTCATTCCCCGCAAGGAAATAGAGGCCCTGGAGATAAATAGTCCTATTGCACAGGCACAGCGCAAGTTTATGGACACCAAGCTGTCTAAGGTCATCATTTACGAAAACACCATCGATAATATACTCGGTTATATTCACCAGCTGGATATGTTCAAAGGCCCTACTGATATTCAGGCCATTCTGCACCCTATCTTGGCTGTACCTGAGACGATGAGTGCCATCGACCTGTTGGGCAAGTTCAATAAAGAGCGTAAAAGCATTGCCTGGGTAGTAGATGAATTTGGTGGTACCGCTGGTATTGTAACCATCGAAGATGTACTCGAGGAAATATTCGGGGAAATCAAGGACGAACACGATGAGGAAGAGTTTGTAGACAAGCAGATCGCAGAAAAAGAATATATTTTCTCCGGTCGTCTGGAACTCGATTATCTCAATGAAAAATATGGATTTGATTTTCCTGAAGATGAAAGTGAGACCCTGTCAGGTTATATCATTAATCATCACGAGACTATTCCTCGTCAAAAAGAACGCATTATTATCAATGATTATGAGTTCGAAATAATTAATGTGACTGAGACACGCATCGAAATGATTAAGATGAAAGTACTCGGATAAGTATAGAGATCATGTACTTATCCACATCTGGATAAAATGACGGCTTTTTTTGAAAAAAACTTCACTTTTAGTTGCTTATTTGTCAGGTATTTAGGAGAACTTACTAGTTTTTTATAAAAGAAAAGAAATCAGGTATTGATATTGTGATATTTTTTTTAATATATTTGCATAGTCATTAAGCATCTGACCTGCTAAAACGATTTAAAAAAAGTAGTAGGGAATTAACACGAATTTTATACATTTGCTACAGATGATGTAACACAATGATTTGATTTTTGTTAAAAGGATGTAAAAAAAATTGTTACAACATTGATAATAACATAATTCTTTACTATTTTTGTAATAGAAATTTAAAAGTGACCAGAAACACGGACTATTTTGAAAGCTTGCCATCAATCGAATAGGAAGTGACACTGGAAACTAAAGACATTCTCGAATTCAACTTTTTTGGGGTTAACAAACAATGGATGAAAGGCCGGCTCTTGATTCTTCTCGGGCTGGCTCTCTTTTTTTTAAGTAGTCTTCCTCTTGTACTGCTAAATCGTTAACCTAATATCAACTTCCCTGCCAGACTATACCTTACTACTTATCACTTATCATTTCCTGCATTTAAATCACATTAAAACCATCCGTATTACTCTGTTTTCTTCCAGGCAACAGCTATATTTGTGCTCCTTAGGAAATAATGTTTAACTCAGCCTGATATCAGATATGTTCAAGAGACTTTTTGCAAATAACAATGAGAAAGCGGAGATGACTTTCTTTGACCACCTGGATGAACTAAGAGGGCATCTGTTCCGCGCTGCTGTAGCAATTGTGGTGTTTGGTATCATCGGTTGGGTATATACAAATGAAATACTGGATAGAATTGTTTTTGGTCCTACTAATAGGGATTTTCCTTCCTATATCGCACTGTGTAAAATTAGCCACGCAACCGGGCTGGGAGATAAGCTCTGTATTACCCCGGTGGATATAGTATTTCAGAACCATATCCTGACGGGGCAAATCATGCTCCAGTTCAAGCTGGCGTTTATTGTCGGCCTGGTATTAGGCTTTCCTTATATCTTCTGGGAATTCTGGCGCTTTGTAAAACCGGCACTGAAAGAAAGAGAAATAAAAGGAGCAAGAGGTATTATCTTCTGGGTATCCTTCCAGTTCTTCTTAGGGATCTGCTTCAGTTATTTCCTGATGGCGCCTTTTACGATCAACTTCCTGGCTGGCTATACCGTAACGACCAAAGCTGTCAATCAGTTTTTCATAGATGACTACTTCGATCTGATGACCCAGATCGTAATTGGTATGGGTGTATTATTTGAATTGCCCGTACTCATCTTCTTCCTTACCAAGATCGGATTGATTACACCTACTTTCCTGCGCACCTACCGTCGTCACGCAATCGTGATAATACTGGTACTGGCAGCGGTAATCACTCCACCTGACGTAATTGACCAGCTGATCGTATTTACACCTTTATATTTGCTATATGAAATCAGTATCTATATATCTGTTAGAGCACTGAAAGGTATGGACGATAAAGAAAAAGAACCGGAAATAGAAGAGTGGTCCTGATAAAGCGTAACGGTTTCACTGTTTAAAAGTTTTTTTATGTCACAACAAACAACATTCAATTTGTCTTTGCCAATAGCCATCGGCTCTGATCACGCTGGCTTCGACTACAAGGAAGAGATTATTTCATACCTGGAAGCAAAAGGTTTACAGGTTAAGGATGTCGGTGCATTCTCTAGTGAATCGGCCGATTATCCTGACTTCGCTCATCCCGTAGCGACACTGGTAGAACGAGAGCAGGCAGCGTTTGGCATACTCGTGTGTGGGAGTGGTAATGGCGTAGCAATTACAGCTAATAAACACCAGGGTATTCGTGCAGCGATCTGTTGGGGCGAAGAACTGTCCCGCCTGTCCCGCTGTCATAACAATGCAAATGTGTTGTGCGTACCTGCCCGCTTTGTAGATGATACGGTGGCAAAACAAATGGTAGACGTATTCATAAACACCCCATTTGAAGGTGGCAGACATGAAAACAGAGTTAGAAAAATCGCCTGCTTATAACAGGTGCTTGATGAATAAAAAAGGCGCTGTGGCATATGCCACAGCGCCTTTTTTATATTGCAATCGAAGGCAAAAAATAATACTTCCAAAAACGTAAATAGCACACTCATTTTAAGCATATAATTATTTTGGCAATAATAAAATCTTTTGTTAAATTGTGTTAAGAGTCAGTCACTTGAGTGTCATTTTATATTAGAATCCAATCTGTACATAGCGTGCTTTAGTGAATACCTACGACTATTCCATTTTATCAAAAACAAGCATTGTAACGTTCGGTATTTAACATCGCACAGGAATTATTTTTAGACAAGAGAATTGCAAACCAAAACCCCCATCATAAGTAACCTATAAATTTTACCACCATGGAAATACCTGCTACTAATATTGTACGCCGGCGCCTAACCACTATTATTCGTCGTAATAGCGCAACGACATCATTTGTGAATTGCGGGGATACATGATCTGAATATAATGTGATGCAACCCCCATCCGGATTTAGAGCAAGCAGCGATATTCCCTTTATCCCATACTGGTAAATATTTGTTTTCCTTCAATCCGGTTTATCAGCTGAAACAACATTTTTTTCAGATGCTTAAACTTCACAAATATGTCTTCGACAGAATTTAATGCACTTTTACTTGGAAATGCCGATTTCCTGAGACCGTATGCTGTTACCCTCACCAAGGATGCCGAATCAGCAAAAGACCTTTACCAGGAAACACTTTTCCGCGCACTCGCCAATCGCGATAAATACCTTGCAGGTACAAATATCCGCGCCTGGCTCTATACTATCATGCGCAATATTTTTATCAACAATTACCGTCGTGGCAACAGACAGTTTCGTCTGCTTGACAATTCCGCAGGCGAGTTCCTCATGCACCAGCAGATCCCAACCATTGGTAATGCTGCCGAAACGAATCTGCGTATCAAGGATGTTCACTCAGCAGTGTACAATCTGCCTGTGATTTTCAAACAACCATTCATGCTTTACTTCGAAGGTTATAAGTATTATGAAATTGCAGCCATGCTTAATGAACCATTGGGTACCGTGAAAAGCCGCATCCACTTTGCCAGAAAAATGCTGAAGTCGAGGATCGTACGCTTCTAATCTTTTTATTACATGAAATTTGGACAATTCGTTACCGCAGATTTTACCATCTGCATAGACATTATTTCTCTTTACCTTAACAATTAAAAATACCCTAAAACCTGCATCCCGCCCCGCTTTCCACATTCAGCGATGGGTACATGAATTTAATTCGTATTTTTACGGCTTCCCTTTAAATTTTTGCCCATCAGTTCCTGATGGTAATGTGGATTTTTAATATACATAATGAAGGCAAATTACTTAGACGAACTGAATGAGCGGCAGCGCGAAGCAGTTGAGCATATCAAAGGCCCGCTGATGATCGTAGCGGGTGCTGGTTCCGGTAAGACGAAAGTACTTACTACCCGTATCGCCCACCTGCTCCACAATGGTGTAGATGCTTTTAATATTCTCTCATTGACCTTTACCAACAAGGCCGCTAAAGAGATGAAGGAACGTGTGGAAAAGATCCTCGGTGGTACCGAAGCCAGGAACCTCTACATTGGGACCTTCCACTCCGTGTTTGCCCGTTTGTTAAGGGCCGAAGCACATCGCCTCGGTTACCCCAACGACTTTACTATTTATGATTCTGACGATGCGAAAAGCGTACTGAAAACAATCATAAACGAGCAAAATCTGGATGATAAACATTATAAACCTAACATGGTCTATAACCGTATATCCTCCGCCAAAAATAACCTTGTAGGCCCTGAAGAATACCAGCACGATTACGCCATCCAGCAGGAAGATATGAGGGCCAACCGCCCTATGACCGGCAAGCTGTATGAAATGTATGCCAAACGCTGCTTCAAAAATGGCGCAATGGACTTCGATGACCTGCTCTTCAAAATGTACCAGCTCCTGAAGAACTTCCCCGAAGTACTGCACAAATACCAGCACAAATTCAAGTATATCATGATCGATGAGTACCAGGATACCAATCCTGCCCAGTACGAAATCATCAAACTGCTAGGCGCTGCACATGAAAATATCTGTGTGGTGGGAGACGATGCACAAAGTATCTACTCCTTCCGTGGTGCTACCATCCAGAACATCCTCCAGTTCGAGAAGGATTACAACGATGCCAGGGTGGTAAAACTGGAACAGAACTATCGTAGTACCAAATCCATTCTCCAGGTTGCCAACGATGTGATCGCGAACAACAAAGGACAGATCGAAAAGAACCTGTGGACGGACAATCCAAATGGTGAAAAGATAAAACTGGTGCGCACCATGACCGACAATGAAGAAGGCAAATTCGTAGCCGAAACCATTGCCGAACAAAAACTACGCAACCACTACGCAAACAGGGATTTCGCTATCCTGTACCGTACCAATGCACAAAGCCGTGCATTTGAAGAAAACCTGCGCCGCAAAGCTATACCTTACCGGATTTATGGTGGTATCTCCTTCTATCAACGAAAGGAAATCAAAGACTTCGTGGCTTACCTGCGCATCGTGATGAATCCATCTGATGAAGAAAGCCTGAAACGCATCATCAACTACCCGATCCGCGGAATTGGTAAAACCACTGTCGAAAAAGTAGTGATCTTCGCCAACGACCACAATATCACCTTCTGGAACGTGCTGGAAAGGGCGCAGGAATTCGGATTTAAAGGCGGTACACTGGAAGCCATTGAAAACTTTGTGACGATGATCCGTAGTTTCCAGGCTATGCAGGGTAAACACAATGCTTACGACATCGCCGTACAGGTAGGTAAGTCTACTAACATCGTCAAAGAACTCTTCAACGATAAAACGACCGAAGGTCTCGCCCGCTACGAAAACATCCAGGAACTCCTGAACTCTGTGAAGGAGTTTACCGAAACACCTACTGAAGATGGTGAGCTGCTGGAAAAATCACTGGGTACCTATCTGCAGCAAATTACCCTGCTCACCGATGCTGACAAAGGCAACGACGAAGACAGTGATGTGGTGAAACTCATGACGATCCATGCTGCAAAAGGCCTGGAATTTCCGGTAGTATTCAGCGTAGGTCTGGAAGAAAACCTTTTCCCAAGCTCCCTCTCTATCAATTCAAGAGAAGAGCTGGAAGAAGAACGCCGCCTTTTCTATGTGGTGATCACCCGTGCTAAGGCAAGATTGTTTCTCACTTATGCAAACAGCCGTTACCGCTTTGGTCAGCTGGTCAATAATGAATCCAGCCGTTTCCTCGAGGAAATGCCTGAGCAATACATTGACCGCAGCTATGCAGGTGGTGGTGCTGTAGGTGGCAGAAGCCCGATCAACAATGGTGGTGGCCTATGGGGCAATAGTGGTAGCAACATGTTCGACCGTATGCAGAAGAAAACGCCGGGTAGCCAGTCTTCCCAGCCTGTTGCCGGCCCACGCCCTACACCTAAACCCGTTGCCAACGGTGCTGCCAGCACCCATGTGCCTACTGCCGGTTTTACGCCGGACGACCCGGCTACTATGGAAGCTGGTATGGATGTGGAACACCAGAAATTCGGTTTTGGTACCATCCTCAATATGGAGGGAGCACCTAACAACCGTATTGCAACCGTTGTATTCCCTAAGGGCGGCGGGGAGAAAAAGATTATGCTGAACTACGCACGATTGATGATCGTAAAGAAATAATGCAGACTTCTATCCTCTTAAAATTACGTCATTACTGTGCCTATCAGGAACGCAGCCACAGCGAGGTGAAAACAAAATGCCTTGAGCTGGGGCTGCGTGGTGATGAGATAGAGGAAGCTATTGCAGCTCTGATAGCTGACAACTTCCTGAACGAAGAGCGATTTGCCCGTGCCTATGCCGGTGGTAAATTCCGCTCACAGAAGTGGGGACGCAAAAAGATCCTGGCAGGCCTCAGGCAACACCAGGTATCTGCTTACTGCATCAAAAAAGGCATGGAAGAAATTGATGATGAGGATTATATGGATGTGCTGCAATCCCTGGTGGAAAAGAAATATGCATCCCTGAAAGGAGAAGAATACCTGAAAAGACAGTACAAGACTACCCAATACCTGTTACAAAAAGGGTACGAACCTGAGCTGGTAAGTGAAACCCTTAAACAAATTGCAAAAGATGGGCTATAATTTTAAAAGTTTTTAGCCAAAGTCATCGTAATTTTATGCAATTAGAAACCGATAATTTATGTCAGATCTGAAAGTAACGCTTATACAGACCAAATTGCATTGGGAAGACATTGATGCTAACCTGAAGATGTTCAATGAAAAGATTGATAGCATCAAGGAAAGAACCGAAGTAGTCGTCCTTCCTGAAATGTTCAGCACAGGCTTCAGCATGCAGCCTGAAAAGCTGGCTGAAAAGATGGATGGCAAGGCAGTGCAGTGGATGACTAAAAAAGCAGCAGAGAAAAACATCATTATCGGCGGAAGCCTGATCATCGAAGAAGAAGGAGAATATTACAACCGCTTCATCTGGATGCAGCCAAACGGCGTAGCCGGTGTTTACGACAAACGTCACCGCTTTGCCTTTGCCGGCGAAGATAAACACTACTCAGCTGGCGATACCCGCCTGATCGCTTCCGTAAAAGGTTGGAAAATATGCCTCAACATCTGTTACGACCTGCGTTTCCCCGTATGGCAGCGTAACCAGATAAATAGCGACACCAACGCGCCTGCATACGACCTTCTCATCAACGTAGCTAACTGGCCTGAGCGCCGTAGCACCGCCTGGAAAACACTGATTCAGGCACGTGCCATAGAAAACCAGGTATATGCAATTGGTTTGAACAGGGTAGGAGACGATGGTAATGGCATCTACCACAGCGGCGACACCAGCCTCATTGACCCACTGGGTGAAATATTATACAGAAAGAGTCACGACGAAGATATTTTTACTACTACACTCGAGCGCGCCAAACTGGACGACATACGGGAGAAAATTCCTTTCCTCAGAGATGCTGATAAATTTCAGTTGTTTTAATGTTACAAGCTATTCATCATATTGCAGTGATCTGCTCAGACTATGAGCGGAGTAAGCAATTCTATACGGAAATACTCGGATTGGAAATAATCCGTGAAGTATACCGGCAGGAACGAAAATCGTACAAGCTGGATCTTGCATTAAATGGGCAGTATGTGATCGAACTATTCTCATTTCCTGATCCCCCGCCCCGGCCTTCCCGGCCGGAGGCGAACGGCCTGCGTCACCTGGCATTTGCAGTGTCGGATATCGACAAGGCCGTGGCTCACCTGAAGACCCACGCTGTCATCACAGAGCCTGTTCGTATTGACCCCTATACCGAAAAGAGGTTTACATTCTTTACCGATCCGGATGGGTTACCACTGGAGCTTTATGAACAGTGAGCCCGGCGGATCATAAAACATAACCCATGCTGAATGCGTATAGCAATTGCAGGATCTTCACTGGCGACAACTGGCTGGAAGACCATGTAGTACTTTCAGAAAACGGTAGGATCATTGATATTGTATCCCAAAAAACAATCCCCGCCCACGCGACAATCCATGACCTAAACGGTGCAGACCTGGTACCCGCATTCATTGACTTACAGATTTACGGTGGCAACGGTCGTTATTTCCCTGCCTTACCTGATGTGGAATCTATCAAAGCAACGTATGAATATTGCAAAGCTGGTGGTGCGGCTTACTTTATGATTACCATTCCTACACAATCACCTGAAATTATTCTACAATCTATCGCTGCTGTAAAGGAATATTGGGAACAGGGAGGAGAAGGATGCTTAGGCTTACACCTGGAAGGTCCTTATATCAGCCCTGAAAAGAATGGGGCACACTTACTGAAATACATCAAAGCACCTACTTCAGATGATATAGACTGGATTTTAGCACATGGCGCTGGTATCGTAAAGATGATGACAGTGGCGCCTGAGCGTTGTGCCCCTGCACTCATCGACCGCCTGCAGGAAGCAGGAGTGCTGGTGTCTGCAGGTCATAGCAATGGTACCTACCAACAGCTTTATCAGTCATTTGACAATGGTATTACTACCTGTACACATCTCTTCAATGCAATGTCTCAACTGCAAAGCAGAGCACCCGGTATGGTGGGGGCTATCTATGATCATCCGCATGTACATGCGAGTGTGGTAGCCGATGGTATACATGTAGACTTCAATACCATCCGCATCAGCAAGAAGATCATGGGCAACCGTCTGTTCCTGATCACTGATGCTGTGGCAGGTAGTGATGGAGAGGACTATGGGTTTCATTGGAATGCCGAAAGCGGTCGTTATGAAGATGCGAATGGCACATTATCCGGTTCTGCACTCACTATGCTGGAAGCTGTACAGAACTGTATTGCACAGGTAGGTATTGCACCTCAGGAAGCTTTGCGAATGGCAGCAGCTTATCCTGCGGTAGTAGCAGGACTCTCTCAGGAGCTGGGTCGCATTGCCCCTGGATTCCGCACAGCCATGCTGGCACTGGATGAAAGGTGGGCCTTCCAGCAACTTATCTTATCTTAGCGGTTTTAACCAGTTAATTCATGGGCATTCTACGCTACTTTACCAGGAATCAATATAAGAACCTTTTCCTGTTGGGCTGGTTCCTGCTTTGCTTGATACAGGCAGGTTTTACAGAACTGATGGATGATGAAGCTTATTATTGGGTGTATGCCCATCATCTGAGCTGGGGGTACTTCGACCACCCGCCAATGGTCGCAGTGTTGATCAAACTGGGGTATGGCCTTTTTCACAATGAATTTGGTGTACGTATCGGCATGGTGATCCTGAACCTGGGGACCATTATTGTTACTGACAAACTCATTCCCCGCAAGGATAACCGGCTATTTTACCTTTTGTTGCTGGTAATGGGTGCTATGCAGCTGGGGGGTATGCTGGCAGTGCCTGATGTGCCGTTGATCTTCTTTGCAGCATTATACTTTTACATCTACAGAGCGTTTCTCGAACAGCAAAGCTGGAAAAATACTTTCCTGCTGGCATTGAGTATGGCGCTGATGTTTTATAGCAAATACCATGGTGTATTGCTGGTAGGATTTACTGTACTCTCCAACCTGAATCTCCTGCGGGTATTCAAGTTTTATATAGCTGTAGCTATCACTACGATCTTATTCTTACCGCATTTATACTGGCAATACGCGCATAATTTCCCTTCCCTGCAGTATCACCTGATAGAAAGGAATGCCTCCGTTTATCAGCTGAATTTTACGATAGAATACATCCTTGGACAGATCCTGTTATTTGGTCCGCTGGCAGGTTGGTTAGTGTTGTATTATGCTTTTGTATGTCCGATCCAGAGTGCTTTTGAAAGAGCATTGAAGTTCTGTACAATCGGTGTGCTGGTGTTCTTCCTGTTCAGTACATTCAAGGGCAGGGTAGAGGCTAACTGGACGGTAATGTTGTTTACACCTGTAATGGTGTTGGCGCATCAGTCAGTAAGAAGAAAGAGATCTATTCGTCGTTCACTGAAAGTGATTCAATACCTGGCGCCTGTTACACTGGTAATTGTATTCGTTGCCCGTGTATACCTGATATGGGATTTTATGCCTGGTGTAAATATCCGTCCTGAAATACATCATAACAGGGAGTGGGCAAAGGCTTTGCAGGAACATGCCGGTGGCCGTCCGATCGTATTTTTGAATAGTTATCAGCAGCCTTCCAAATACATGTTTTATAGTGACAATGGTTTGGGGTATAGTATCAATAGCCGGTACAACCGCCGTAGTCAGTATAACTATTGGGAAACGGAAAAGCAGCTGTGGGGGAAACAGGTAGAAATTAGCTACTCAACAGAGCTTATTCCAGTTACGGATAGCTTCATTACCTCAAGAGGGTTAGTGAAATTTCACCTGCAGGATCCTTATTATTCCTATTCACTGATCCAGTTCAAAGCTGCCATGCAACAGGTGAAAGTAAATCCGGGTGCAACCATGGGATTCCTGCTGCAGGTGGATAATGGGTATCATGAAGCGGTGCCCGTAGATACAGCGAATGAGGCGGTAGTGGGGTATGCTTTTACACAAAAAGATGTAGAAATACCTGCGGTAAAAACAGCGCTGACAATCAGCAAAGCAATAGATCGAAGAATAGTGCGGATAGAGGTGCAAATGCCTGATAAACCAGGTACTTACCAGCTGAAATTCTGTGTATTTGCAGGGGTATTACCACCTACACATAATAGCCAGGCAGTCAAAGTCATCGTTCAATAAACCTCCGTCCTCGCCCTACCATTATGCAAATAAAAGGGCGTTCCATTCGTTTTCTCAAACAACCCCACACCCCACCGCGCCGGCGTGATTTGTTGAGAAAAATTGGTTGAGAGGAGATTACGATGCTGCCTGGTGTTAGGATCAGCGCATGCTTCAGTATCATGGAGTTGTTTACAGTGAGACAAATATCTACTGAAAAACAACTGGTTACATTACGCAAGATGGAAAATTAATGATCCAAAACAGAAATATTTGTTATCAAAAAAGCGCTTCGAGAGAAGCGCTTTTTAAAATCAATGCTTTAATATTTTATTGCTTGAACGCATTCCATCCCTGCGCTACCAACTTAAACTTATTTCCACCTTTCGTTAAGATGTGTGCTCCTTCGCTGATATCTGCCATATACCCGATCACACTGATTTCTTCGGACAATACGATCTTATCGTAGTCCTCCTGCTTCATGGTAAACAGCAGCTCATAGTCTTCGCCACCACTCAGTGCACATGCGGTTGGATCCATTCCAAACTTCAGCGCCATTTCCTTACTCTCCTGTGCAATAGGGATCTTCTCTTCATACAGCACTACGCCCAGGTTCGACTGCTTACAGATATGCAGGATTTCAGAGCTCAGACCATCGCTTACATCCATCATGGCTGTAGGCTTGATGTCGTTCTTCTCCAGCCACTCGACGATGTTCTTTCTTGCTTCTGGCTTCAGCTGACGGCCTATGATATAGGTCTGGTCTTCCAGGTCAGGCTGCAACTGCGGACTTTCAAGGTAGATCTTCTTCTCTCTTTCCAGCAGGGTGAGACCCAGGAATGCAGCACCCAGATCGCCGGATACGCATAGCAGGTCGCCTTTTTGGGCAGTGGAGCGCTTCACAAACTGGTCAGGCGCTACCTCACCAATAGCTGTGACGCTGATGATAAACCCTTTCTGAGAGTTGGAAGTATCACCTCCAATCAGGTCCACACCATATTTCTCACAGGCGGCATATACACCTTCGTAAAACTCGTTCAGTGCCTCTACGGAAAAACGGTTGTTGAAGGCAATGCTCACCGTAATATGTGTAGGCGTTGCATTCATGGCATATATGTCGGAGAGGTTCACTGTTACAGACTTGTATCCCAGGTGCTTGAGCGGGGTATACATCAGGTCAAAGTGAATACCTTCCACCAGCATGTCGGTAGATACCACTGTCTGACGGCCAAAGTGGTCTATCACGGCAGCATCGTCACCCACACCCAATACAGTACTCGCCTGCTGGATTTCAATATTTTTAGTCAGGAGATCGATCAGGCCAAATTCGCCTAACGAGTTTATCTCGGTTCTTTCTTCACTCATTGTTTAGTTCAAAATTTTCCATTAACGACATCTACCAGTTGCTGATGAATATTGCCATTTGTGGCAATCAGCGTGCGCTGGTAAGGGGAGTATCTATTGCCTTTGAAATCGGTTACTTTACCACCTGCTTCTTCTACGATAAGGAAGCCGGCAGCAGCATCCCAGGCATTCAGCGTATGTTCATAATAACCGTCAAAGCGACCATCAGCTACCCAGCACAGGTCAATCGCGGCAGAGCCGAGGCGGCGCACTGCCTGTCCTCTCTTTACGAAGTAAGCAAAAATATCTACCGGATCATTTTCACCACCTTCCCACTGGTAAGGGAAACCCGTTGCCATGCAGGCACTACCCAGATCTGTCTTGGCAGATACGTGAATAGGCTTGTCGTTCCGCGTAGCCCCTTTCCCTTTTTCTGCAAAGTAGAATTCATTGAGGAAGGGGTTGTACACAGCTCCCAGTACCATTTCTCCATCTACTTCCACCCCGATGCTTACGCAGCAGATAGGAATACCATGAGCAAAGTTTACCGTACCATCCAGTGGATCAATGATCCATTTGGTGTTGGAGGTGGTCACCAGTTCACCCGACTCCTCACTGAGGATAAAATGGTCAGGGTAAGTATCCTGGATGACCTTGAAGATGGCAGTTTCTGCCCCTTTATCCGCTTCCGTTACCAGGTCATTGATGGTACTTTTGCTGCTGATCTGAAAAGCCCCATTGAAATAATGCTGTAAAACTTGTCCGCCAGCCTGTGTTGCCTTGAGAAGGGTATCTTTTAACATGGGGCAAAGGTACGTTTCAATTTTTTTACTGCCCATATCGTTTTTAGTAATATGTTTGTATAGGATTGCCAGGAGGGGACAAAAACTGGTAGTTGAATGTTCAGGCTGCTAACGGCCGGTCTGATAAAATTGAGTCTCCACCTAATCCGAAATTCGCCGTATTTTTGCAGTTTATAAAGAAGAAGGTAATTAATGGCCATTTTAGGTAATCTTATATCCAGGTCACTGCGCATCAGGAAGAAGTTCACATTCAAGTTAGGTACGCCACGCCAGTATCAGTTACAGGTATTGTACAGGCTACTTACGAAAGCTAAGGATACGCAGTTCGGTCAGCATTACAACTTCCAGGACATACTCAATAGCCCGAATATCATCGCTAATTATCGTTCCACTGTACCCGTACACAACTATAACAAGATGCATGCGGATTGGTGGTATAAGTGTCTGGAAGGAGAGGCTAATGTAAGCTGGCCTGAGAAGATCAAATATTTCGCCCTCAGTTCGGGAACTTCCGAATCTGCGAGTAAGCACATACCTGTTACCCGCGATATGCTGCGTAACGTGAAGAAGGTGGGTGTTAAGCAGCTGTATTCTATGGCTAACTTCGACATTCCCCCTAAATCTTTCTCCAAAGGGATCCTCATGCTGGGTGGTACAACTGCTCTGTACGAAAAAGGGGATTACTATGAAGGAGATATGAGTGGTATTCAGGCAAAGAATATCCCCCGTTGGTTCAGACGTTTCTACAAGCCAGGCGGCAACATTTCCAAAAAACCAAACTGGGAACAGCGTATCAAGCTCATTGTGCGCAAGGCGCCACAATGGGATGTAGGTACGGTATGTGGGGTGCCTGCCTGGGTACAGATTGTACTGGCAGAGATCATCAAATACCACGGGGTAAAGAACATCCATGAGATCTGGCCAAACCTGGCTGTGTACATCCATGGAGGCGTTAGCTTCGAGCCTTATCGTGACAGTTTCCAGAAACTGCTGGGTAAACCGATCAATTTCATTGAAACATATATGGCCTCGGAAGGCTCTTTCGGTTTCCAGGCCCGTCCGAATGTAAGGGGCATTAAACTGGTCCTGAACGCGGGCATCTTCTACGAATTCATTCCATTTACAGAAGAGAACTTTACCAGCGATGGCGAAGTAAAACCAAATCCTAAGTCTTACATGATCCATGAGGTGGTGGAAGATGTGGAGTATGCGGTGATGCTGTCGACCTGTGCCGGTGCATGGCGCTACCTGATTGGTGACGTTGTGAAGTTTACTTCCGTAAAAGAGCATGAAATCATCATTGTAGGTCGTACCAAACAGTTCCTGAGCCTCTGTGGCGAACACATGAGTATCGATAACATGAACAATGCGATCGATGCCGTGCAGAAGAAGCTGGGTATTACTGTCAATGAATTTACCGTAGCAGGGTTCCCACATGAGAACCTGTTTGCTCACCGCTGGTTTATCGGTACAGACGATGTGAATGTAGACAGTAGCCGTGTCCGTGAAATCATTGACCAGACCCTGAGCGAGGTAAATGACGACTACGCAGTAGAACGTACCTCTGCACTGAAGGAGATCTTTGTTGAGATCCTGCCAAAAGATGTGTTCATTGACTACCTGCGCGTAAAGGGCAAAGAAGGTGCTATGAACAAATTCCCACGGGTGATGAAAGGTGATAAATTGAAAGACTGGGAGAACTTTCTGGCGTCCAGGCTGAAGTCAGTGTAAGAAATTAACGAATTATAAAGTTAGAAGAGGGGGTAACTTCATCAACAAAGGGAAGAGTTACCCCTTATTTTTAGATAGGAATTTTGTAGCGCATGACATCTGCTTTCTTATCAGCGGTCTTCTCCGGAGTGGCACTTGGACTGGTTTTATCCGTATCTGTCGGCCCCGTCATCTTCGCGATAATAAAATATAGTGTAAATAACGGTTTCAAGGCTGGAATCAGTTTTGCGCTGGGTGTATCATTCAGTGATATATTTTATGTGTTGCTGGGGAATCTGGCCACAGCGTTTTTTCTGGATCTGAAGGAATATAATAAACCTATTGGTATTGTTGGTGGGAGTTTACTGATTTGTATGGGGCTATATGGGCTTCTGTTCAAAAAGGTGAAGATCAGTACCGGTGATGAAAAGCCGGAGATGTTCCGGACCCATGATTATTTAAAGATCTGGCTGGCTGGATTCCTGATGAATTCCCTGAATCCCGGTGTGATATTATTCTGGTTGGGTATCTGTGTTTCGAATAGTCCGCACACAACGGGGCATAAGATTATTACTTACGGAGTATGCCTGGTATGGGTGCTATCTACAGATATATTGAAGGTATTTGTGGCGGATAAGATCAGGCATAAGCTGACCCTGACGAATGTAAAGTGGTTGAATAAGATATCAGGGGCGAGTATGATTGTGTTTGGAGTGCTGTTGTTGTATCAGATGGTATTTAATGTAAGTGCCCTGGGCCACTAATAATCGAATTTAGAGCCTGCCGCAGGCGCGCTGCGAAAAACGCGCTTTTACCGAAGGTGAAAGCGCGTTTTTCATTATAAAACAAAAAGCATCCCCTTGCGGAAGATGCTTTTCTTATTTATTGGTGGATTAAAAGCGATTATCTGATTGTCCATGTTTCTTTACCAGCCAACAACTTATCCAAATCCCCAGGACCTCTCTTGCTAAATGCATCTTCTACCTGGAAATTTAATTGCTCCTCATAAGTAGGACGGAATCCTTGATAAAACACGCCGAATGGACGTGGGAAATGTCCTTCAATACGGGGATCGTCGAACATACGGGTCAATATCTGTGCCTTATAGAAATCATGTTCATCATGGATCCACAGGTCATCTGCACTATACTCACTACCCAGCTCAACTACCACAGGTTTCAATCCATCCAGACGGATACCTTTGTTCTTCTGTGCACCAAATACCAGCGGCTGTCCCTGCTCTACAAAGATTGCCTGCTCAGCCTTGCTTGATTTCTCCGTAAACACTTCAAAAGCACCATCATTAAAGATGTTACAGTTCTGATAGATCTCGAGGAAAGAAGCACCTTTATGGGCATGGCTGCGTTTCAGCATTTCCTGCAGGTGTTTAGGATCGCGGTCCATGCTTCTGGCAATGAAAGACGCATCAGCACCCAGCGCCAGCGCCATTGGGTTGAACGGATGGTCAATACTGCCGTAAGGCGTAGACTTCGTCACCTTGCTGGTTTCAGAAGTAGGAGAGTACTGTCCTTTGGTCAGACCATAGATCTGGTTGTTGAACAGCATTACATTGACATCAAAGTTACGGCGCAGCAGGTGAATCGTGTGGTTACCACCGATGGACAAACCATCACCATCACCAGTCACAATCCATACACTCAGCTCAGGACGCACGGCTTTCAGACCAGATGCGATCGCAGTAGCACGGCCATGGATGGAGTGCATGCCGTAGGTATTCATATAATATGGAAAACGGGATGAACAGCCAATACCGGAAACGATCACGATATTCTCTTTCGGTATACCCAATCCAGGCATAATGGTCTGCACCTGCTTCAATATAGAATAATCCCCGCAACCCGGGCACCAGCGTACTTCCTGGTCCGTTGCAAAATCCTTCGCCGTTAACGCCTGCGGAGCTATAGTTGCTGTTGACATTGTTGTATTGTTAATAGAAATAGTAATAATTGGTTGGCAAAGTTACGAATTGTATCCCGATAGGTATTGCGCAATCCGGAATACTTGTATAGGGAACTGACCACAATCAGCTTTCCTGTGCCAACAAAGCTTCCCAATATTCAGCCGCTCTTCTTGTATGTGGTATTACGATTGTACCCCCAACTATATTAGCTACTGCAAAAATCTCGTACATCTCTTCAGTGGTGATTCCCTGCTCGTGGCATTTGCCCAGATGGTATTTGATGCAGTCGTCGCAACGTAATACCATAGATGAAACCAACCCCAGCATTTCTTTCACTTTTGTACTAAGGGCACCTTCCATATAAGTGTTGGTGTCCAGATTGAATAACCGGTTGATCACTTTGTTTTGTTTACCCAGAATGACCTCATTCATCTTTTCCCGGTAATCGTTAAATGCTTTTATCTCGTCTGCCATTTTGTTGTATTTGTCACAATAAAGCTATGAAACGATTCCCAAATATAAATCAATCTACTTAATGAGTAGACTATTGGTTTGAACGGTCAAAACCACTCTTTATTAAGTATTTGATTTCTAAATTATTACGGGGTTTGCCATAACTGCCAGTTATAGGTCATAACAATTAGTAATCGTAACCCCATTCAAAAGCCAGCCACAGGCCATACCCCCTTCAAAAAAATCGCTTTTGCCGAAGGCGAACCCAATTTTTTCACCCCCTTAACAGTGGCGTAACATTAGAATATTTCCTTTGCATCACTATTCAACCACATGTTTTGAACTAAATGCTCACCTGCAGGTCTGGGGAACCTGCTTCTATTCAACTATGCGAAAAAAAATCCCACACATTAATTCAACCTTTATGCGGAAGTTAATTTTCACTTTGCTCTTCTCGTGGCTCAGCGTTATTTGTCTGGGTCAGACTACCGGGCTGGTAACCGGTAGTATCGTCGACAAAAATCAGGCTTTATCCCTCCCGGGAGCCACCCTGAAACTGAAACCAGGTAGTCATTACACAGTATCCAACCAGCAGGGTAAATTCGAATTTCTCGGCGTTCCGGTGGGTACCTACACACTCGAAGTTACTTACATTGGCTACCAATCTTACACACAGGAAGTAACTGTAGCCCCAGGCAAAGCCACTGATCTGAAACTGCAACTCGAAGCCGGTGGAATCGCCGGAAAAGAGGTATTGGTAGTGGGTGACCGTCTGCGCGGTCAGGCAAAAGCCCTGAACCAGCAGAAAAACAATCCAAACGTCACCAATATCGTGTCTGCTGACCAGATTGGCCGTTTCCCGGATGCAAACATCGGCGATGCGATGAAGCGTATTCCAGGTATCACCATGCAGAACGACCAGGGCGAAGCCCGTAACATCATTATCCGTGGTCTGGCTCCTGAGCTGAACTCAGTAACCATGAACGGCGACAGGATCCCTTCTGCCGAAGGTGATAACCGCCGTGTACAGATGGACCTCATTCCCTCAGACATGGTGCAAACCATCGAAGTAAACAAAACCCTCACCCCCGATATGGATGCAGATGCAATCGGTGGTTCGGTGAACCTCGTGACCCGCGCAGCACCCAATGGCTTGCGTGTATCTGCCACCCTCTCCGGTGGTGTGAATCCTATCCGTAACAAACCATTGTACACTGGTGGTCTGGTATTGGGTAACCGCTTCTTCAACAACAAGTTGGGTGCAGTTGTAAGTGCTTCCTACAATAACAACGATTACGGCTCCGACGATGTGGAAGCTACCTGGAAAAAAGATGACGCAGGAAATGTATACACCGAAGAAATGGAGGTGCGTACTTACAATGTACAGCGCATCCGTCGTAGCTTATCTGCTGCACTGGACTATAAGATCAATCCTAAGAATACCATTTACCTCAACGCTATGTACAACTGGCGCGATGACCGTGAAAACCGTTATCGCCTGAGGTATAGCGATATCGAACCTGAGTATGCCGATGATGGCAGTATCAGTAGTTATACCGGTCAGGTTCGTCGTGAAACCAAAGGTGGTATTAACAATGATAGAAATAAAGGCAGAAGACTGGAAGACCAGCGTGTACAGAACTACTCTGTACGTGGTGAACACCTGTTGGGTAGCAAGGTCGACCTGGACTGGGCTGTGAGCTATTCATCTGCCAGCGAAGATCGTCCGAACGAACGTTATATGGAATTCCGTGTGAAAGATGCACCAGTAGCCCTGGATCTTTCTGACACCCGTTTTCCATTGGTAACAACGACCGTAACTGATGAAGATCTGAACTTCAATTCCCTGTCGGAGAATCATGATTATACCCGCGAGAATGAATTGGGTCTGAAATTGAACCTGCGTTTTCCATTCAGCATTCTGCCTGATCAGAAAGGTCGTTTGCGTGTAGGTGGTAGAATGCGTATCAAGGATAAGAAACGTGAGAATAACTACTTCGATTATGAGCCTGTAACAGAGTATGGTTCATTGGCAACTATGCCGCTGGTAAGTTATACTGGTGCAGGTTATCAGCCTGGTTCCAAATATAGTCGTGGTTCATTTGTATCTAAAGAATATTTAGGTAGTCTGAACCTGAATGATGCAAGTAAGTTCACAGGCGAAGATAATCCTGCGGAGTATCTGTCAGCGAACTACAAAGCAAATGAAACCATCACTGCGGGTTATGTTCGCTGGGATCAGGACTTTACATCCAAACTCTCAATGATTGCGGGTGTACGTCTGGAAAATACCGCTATCGACTATGAAGGTAACGTAGTCGAAGATGAAGAAGATCTGACTGGTCAGCGTAATGTAAAGAACAGTTACCTGAATGTACTGCCGGAGGTAACTTTCCGGTATAATGTAAATAATGATTTAGTAATTCGTGCAGCTGCGACTACTTCAATCGCGCGTCCTAACTACTATGATATCGCACCTTATGTAAGCAGTGTGGCAGATGATGCTGCGATCAGTGCGGGCAATCCCGATCTGAAAGCTGCATATGCATGGAACTTTGATATCATGGCAGAGCAGTATTTTAAATCAGTAGGTATCCTGTCTGGTGGCGTGTTCTATAAGAGTATCAATGACTTCATTTATACATTCAAAGATGCGTCTTATTCTGCTGCAGATTTCACGGCTGATTATGGTAGCACTGCTACAAACCCGATTCCTGATGGTGAGAACTGGACGTACAAACAAGCGCGTAATGGTGATAATGTAAAGGTGTATGGATTTGAAGTAGCGTTACAGCGCCAGTTGGATTTTCTGCCCGGATTTGCAAAAGGTTTTGGTGTGTATGTGAACTATACTTACACAAAATCTACAGCGAGTGGGGTGTATAATTCTGATGGCGAAAAGCGTACTGGTGTTACCTTACCGGGTACAGCGCCGCATATGTTTAATGCTTCCATTTCATTCGAAAATAAGCGCTTTACTGCAAGAGTTTCTGGTAACTATACTGCGGCTTATCTGGATGCATTGGGTGGTAGTGATTTTGATGATAGCTATTATGACAAGCAGTTCTTTTTAGATGCAAATGCGTCTTACAAATTTGCTAAGAACTGGCGCTTCTTTGCAGAGGCGAATAACCTGACTAATCAGCCATTAAGGTATTATCAGGGGATTTCTTCAAGAACAATGCAGGCGGAGTATTATAGGCCAAGATATAACTTCGGTGTGAAGTTTGACTTATAAAAGAACAAACTCTCGTTTAAATAAAAAGGGGTTATCGTATTACGATAACCCCTTTTACAATTATGCAAGTGTTATGTTAAAACTTGAATGCAACTGTACCAGTAAAGCTTCTGGACTTTTGAGGATTCATGGATGAATAACCAATCCAGTAGTGTTTGTCAGTCAGGTTATCTACTTTCGCGCCGAACCTGAATTTAGGTGTATCGTAAGAAAGTGCAGCATTCAGTACTGTATATGCTGGAAGTACAAAAACACCTGTAGTTCTGCTGTTTACAATCTTTACATCGCTGGCGTAGTTACCACCTGCACCAAAGCTCAGGCCTTTCAGTTTACCATTTGCAATACGGTAGTTCAACCACAGGTTAGCAGAGGTTGGAGAAGACGCTGTACCTGGACGAAGACCATTTACATCATCGCTTGTATTGATGTAATAAGATTCATTATAGCTATAACCCGCTACTACGCTGAAGCCCTGAAATGGATTAGCAATAATGCTTACTTCCACACCTTTGCTCTTCTGGCTACCATCCTGAACATAGAAATTAGGATGTGCAGCATCAGAACGTAACACGTCTTTTACTTTGATATCATAGTAGCTGATAGTACCGGTCAGCTTACCATCAAACATATCCATCTTCACACCACCTTCCCATTGGTTAGCCTGTTCTGGCTTGGAAATAGTGGTCTCAGTTTCACTTACGTAGATCAGTGAATTCGTGTTGGTGAAGCCATTCTGGTAGTTACCAAATAAGGACA
Source organism: Chitinophaga sancti (assembly GCF_034087045.1). Taxonomy (NCBI): domain Bacteria; kingdom Pseudomonadati; phylum Bacteroidota; class Chitinophagia; order Chitinophagales; family Chitinophagaceae; genus Chitinophaga; species Chitinophaga sancti. The sequence continues at coordinate 1,500,867 of NZ_CP139247.1, forward strand.
GACGATCCTTAACAACCTGGTAAACGATACCAAATTTAGGAGACAATGCAGTCTGATTATATCCACCGGATGTAGTACCGGTAGCAGGGCTATAATTTCCTTTGAAATCATAGTAATCGATACGTAAACCTGCTTGTACCATCAGTTGATCTGTAATGTTGAACACATCAGATGCATATGCACTGTAAACGTATTTTTTGTAGATGTATGGATATTCTACGGAACTACCCAATGACTTGTAAACATCGTTCATGTTAGTAGCATTGAAATCACGGTAGTTTGATACAGTTCCATAAGTAGGTACCTGATCATATTCAGCACTCTTGAACATCTGGTTGGAGTTCAGGTAGAAGAAGTCGATCCCACCTACAAAGCGGTTTCTGAATTTACCAATTTTGAAATCACCGATGAAGTTGTGTTGAATTTCAGTGATGCTTTGTTTACTGTTTTCAGTAGACTGATCCTGACGGGAGATAGAATCACCTGGCAGCAGGTAGAAGTAAGGACCAAAACCGTCAGAATAACTGTTGGTCATAGATACAACTGTCTGTGTATTCCACTGATCAGAGATCTTATAATTCATGCTACCAAAAAAGTTTGCATTGCGGCTGGTAGCAGTCAGATCTTCGTTAATGAATGCCCGGTTGTAATCTATTTTCAGTTTATCAGCTCTCTGTGCCGTCAGATCAGCGGTAGTTAACCACCATGGCATAAAGAAGAATGTATTACCGTTACCTTCCCCACTCATGAATTCTGCTTCGAGTGATATATTTAACCTGTCGTTGATTTTGTAAGAAAGGCTTGGTGCAAATGCAAATGTCTTGCTATGACCCACATCCATCCAGCTGTCCTGTGTAGTATAAGCTGTATTGATACGCAGCAGTATATTCTTCGCAGAATCCAGTGGCGTATTTACATCCGCCATGATGCGGTTGTAATTATAGCTACCACCTGCCACTGCTACCTCACCACCAAAATGGTCATAAGGTCTTTTAGTAACACGGTTGATCAAACCACCGTAAGAAGTCAGCTGAGCACCGAACAGTGTGGCGTTAGGGCCTTTGATTACCTCGATGCTTTCAATATTGCTCGCGTCGATTACAGAAGAAACGTTACCTGCCACCCCATTGCGCAATTGGCTTTGAACAGTAAAACCACGTGAGTTGTAGTACGCACCACCATCACCACTACGGTTGGTTGCTTCCCACATCTTAGTAATACCAGGTGCATTTCTCATCGCATCATCCACAGTGTAAACCTGTTGCTGTGCCAGCAGATCCTTGGTGATCACTGAATATACTGTAGGGTTCTCAACATTCGCTAATGGTAATTTAGACACATAATTACTTGAACGTCTAACCAACTTAGTCTGGTTCCCTGTAATAACTATCTCAGAAAGTTGTTTACTGGATACTTCCAGCTGGAATTTTACGGATACTGTCTTACCAGCTTCTACAGTCACATCTTCTGTCTTATTCGCAAAACCTGTAAAAGAAATCGCTACCTGGTAGTTACCAGCAGGCAAATTCTTAAACACAAACGTACCAGCACCATCAGAAACCGTCATAAAACCGGTACCCTGTAAGATTACAGACACGTCCGCAGCTGGCTTACCATCAGATGTTACAATCTTACCTTTAATTCCTCCATTATTATCTTCTAAAGTAGTAGCAGTAGCGGCATAGAAGAAGGAAACAATCATGCTCAGAACAAGCATGAAGGACTTAATAGTCATCCTTACCATAAACTTTTGTTATTTTTTGCGCAGCAAAATTGCATTTTGATAACCTGGTTATCATGCCGATTCGGGAAAATCGTTTACGCAAAAGGGAAAATTTATGACGGAATCAATCATTTTTTACCGAAAAAGTATCGCAATCGTACGGAGGAACTCCTTCTTTTGTGCATTTTTTGGCTGATCAGAACCCTGTTTTACTGATCAGCGCCCGGACTTTCTTCACTCGTACCAGGCGCTGCTGCCTGCTCAATCACCTTTCTGGTCACCTGATCCTGCTCCGCTTCCCGCAGGAAATCTTTGATCCCTGCCATGATCCTATCCACCATCTTCTGTCTGAAACCCTCGTCCAGCACGTTCATTTCATCTTCAGGGTTACTTAAGAACAAGGTCTCGATCAGGGCATCCGGAAACTCAGTAGGGTTATTAAGAATAAAATTGAAGTCACCATTATTGCCAAAGTCCGACAAGCCTAAACCTAGCAACTGGGCGTGGATTGACCTGTTAAAAGGTTCGCAGAAGGGGTATTTATAATAATTAGCCGTACCATGTACATCCACCGGGTTCACAGATGAGTTCAGGTGAATACTAATGAGTAGATCGGGGTTCATTTGTCTGTAATAAGACAGTCTGTCTTCATTAGGAACGAACTGGTCTGTAGTACGGGTCATAAGTACTTTTGCTCCCTCCTTTTCCAGGGCTGTTTTCAGCAACATGGAAATCATCAGCGTCAGCTGTTTTTCATAGTACCCGGCGGCACCCAGCGCCCCTACATTTGTACCACCATGACCCGGGTCTAAACCCAATGTCAGGTTTTTCAGCTGGAAACTGGCTGGAGGATGCTTGACAGCGATTACGAGGAGGGTACTGTCATAATAGACCTTATAACCCCATGGTTGCTTATGTTTCAGCGATATATTCACTCTGAGTACATCCGAGCCGATCTGTTCCCATTTGATACCTTTTACTTCCTGCATGGAATCAGCACCAGGGGTAAAGTCTGGTTCCAGGTTCGCCCCATGAATATCCAGCGTTATTTTTCCCGGATCTACCTGCTGGGTACTGAGGTAGGGGAGTCGTTCAGATAATGCTACAGCGATGTAATCGTATTTTGCATCACTCCATGTACGGGTTGCTTCCACGATATTAAGGGGTGTTGGCTCACTCAAACTAACAGTTTCCAGTAATAACTCAGGAATGAACGCGGTCTGCTGATTGCTGAGTTTTACTTTATAATAGTTGCCTTGCTTACCGGTGATGCGGAGCAATACATCCGAATCCAGGTACCCAATTTTGAGGGGCCCAAGGCGATCTCCTTCCGGTGCAATTGTGAGGTAGGTATTTCTGTCAATCGTTCTGCCAGCCAGCAGTTGATCGCGTTGGTAAGTGAGTTTATTACTGCTTTGTAAGACAGTGGTATTGCCATCTTTATTCTTCAGGAATACAGCAATCCTGTTATCTAACAGAGAGTCTGCTTCCTGTATCACATAAGAACCTTCGTAGAAGCCTTCAGCACCGTATTTGGAAGAAGGTAATTCATGCAAGGGTGTTTCATGCATCCAGTAAGCTTTACAGCCCGGATAACCTTTAATCCTTACACGGATGGTATCACCGGGGGAAAGGGTGCTATTCCCTTTTGGAAATACTTTGATATCATCTATTCTGAATACGCTGGTCGCTCTGACCGGCGGCAATGTTGTATAATAGTAGTTGTAGGTTCGGGACACCTTTTTGCCGGTAGTATCTTTAGTGGTTAGTGTAAATGAAGTCCTGCCGGGCTTGATGATCCGTTTTAAAGCAAATACACCGGTGGGGTATACGTGTATGGTATCATCATTCAGTGTTACTTTACAACCTATACAGGTGCGACCTGACATATATTGCTTAGAACTACTGGTATTGATTTCAGTCTTTACAGGCTGCACCATTTTAAGGAAGGCTTGCTCCTGCGCTTTTACTCCGGTAAAGGCTATCTGTATCAGTATGATGAATGCTATTACTCTCATGATTGTCCGGTCGCAAATAAACAAAAAAAATGCCATCCGCCTCTTCGCGGGATGGCATTACTTAATTAAATTCCAAAAGGAGCTGCCTACAGACTGCTCCTTTTGGGTAAGATATTTTTACAAGCTATATTTATTCTCCGCCAGCAATTTATCTGCAATTCTCCTCCTCGAATCCTTCGTATTCACCGGCGCAGCTTTTGTGAACCGCTTAATGCCTAACAACATCATACGCTGTTCATCGCCTTCAGCAAAAGAATTAATCGCATCTTTCGCATACTTATTAATACGATCAGCAGTATCATACAGGTAGGTTTTCACGATATCAGCCTGCAACGCATTTGCAGATTCTCCCTCTATTTCAATTCGCTTGAGCAGGCGCAGCAACGCACTTTCCGCAAGGAACGTCTCTATCGCCATATCTGCAATATTCATGAGTATTTCCTGTTCGCTTTCCAACTTTGCCATCAGCTTTTGTGCAGCCGCACCAGCTACCAGCAGGATCGCTTTTTTCAGGTTCACGATCTGCTTTTTCTCAGCACTGTAAGGTGTTTCATCATCACTGCCAAAATCAGGAATACTCATCAGCTCCTTCATCACATTCATCGCAGGGTTCATCAGGTCCAGCCTTCCTTTCATAGCACGCTTCAGCGTCATATCCAGTGTAAGCAGACGATTGATTTCGTTCGTGCCTTCAAAGATCCGGTTGATGCGACTATCGCGATATGCTTTGGATATCACATATTCATCACTGAAACCATTTCCTCCATGGATCTGTACCCCTTCGTCAACTACATAGTCGAGTGCTTCTGAACCACCTACTTTCAGGATGGCGCATTCCACCGCATATTCTTCCGCAGCACCCAGCAGAGCTTCATTGAATGGTTTACCGGCTGCTATCAGTTCTTTTTCTTTCTCGTCGATGAGCTGTGCAGTGCGATAGAGTGCTGATTCATTCACCCATATACGGATTGCCATTTCTGCTAACTTATGTTTGATGGCTCCGAAGTTACCAATGGATTGTTTGAACTGCTCGCGTGTGTTCGCGTATTCAATGGTGATGGAGGCTGTTTTCTTGGCGGCTCCCAATGCTGCCGCACACAGTTTGAGACGACCGATATTCAGGATATTGAAGGCAATGAGATGTCCTTTGCCGATCTCGCCCAGTACATTTTCCACAGGAACCTGTGCATCCTGGAAGTAGATCTGTCGGGTAGAAGAACCTTTGATACCCATCTTGTGCTCTTCAGCTCCCAGCGTGAATCCGGGGGTATCTTTATCCACAATAAAGGCGGTGAATTTATCGCCGTCTATTTTCGCAAATACAGTGAATACATCTGCAAAACCGGAGTTGGTGATCCAGCACTTCTGGCCATTTAGTAAATAGAATTTACCATCGGCAGATAGTTTGGCGGTAGTTTTCGCACTGAGCGCATCAGAACCGGAGTTGGGTTCTGTCAGCGCATATGCACCTTTCATCTCGCCGGAGCCAAGAGAGGGAATGTATTTCTGTTTCTGGGCTTCTGTACCGAAGTACAGAATAGGGAGTGAGCCGATACCCGTATGGGCCGCCATGGCTACAGAAAAGGAGTGACCCGCGCCCAGGGCTTCGTTGATGAGCGTTGCTGTGACGAAGTCTTTGCCTAACCCTCCGTATTCCTCAGGGAAGGCAGCACCCAGCAATCCCTGCCCGCCGGCCTTTTCCAGTAAGGAAGGCATAAGCCCTTCTTCCAGTTTATCGATCCGGTCCAGCACAGGTGTGACTTCCTTTGCCACAAACTGTTCGGCCATCTCTTTAATCATTTTTTGTTCTTCATTGAAATCTTCGGGAGTAAACACTTCATGTACAGGGCTTTCTTTGATCAGGAACTCAGCGCCCTTCAACGTGGACTTATCAACAGTTGCTTCCATTGTGATAAAGTTTTGTCAGTTAATTTGAGTTACTATTCAATTTACTTTTTTTACCTCACATAGCAATTTTAAATCGTGAAAATTGAAGGGCAAAGGCCTGTAGCCGGCCTTAATAGAAAACGTTAAAATTGAAACTGGTACATTTGCGATATGCAGTCATTTTTCCTTCCATATCAAAACAGCCGCATCCATGGAGCCATCGCCGGCAAAGGCGACGATCTCCTCGTATGCCTGCACGGTTTCGGGGAAAGTACACTGCCTTTTTCCCGGTTGGTTCCCGCTCTTGGGGGTGTTTTCACAATAGTGGCACTCGACCTGCCCCTTCATGGCAAAACCGTGTGGCAGGAAAACCGCCCTTTTGAAAAAGAAGACCTTCATGCCATCATCGACCTGCTCCTGGAAATGCGAAAGAAAACCGTCTTCTCCCTGTTGGGGTACAGCATGGGGGGCCGTCTCGCCCTTTGTATCACAGAAAAGATGGCCCCGCAGATCAGGGAATTGATCCTGCTGGCAGCCGATGGCCTCAGGGATAATCCCTGGCATCACTTTGTAACGCAAACCCGCATCGGTCACCGGCTTTTCAAACACATCACCTATCACCCGGGATTTTATTTCTGGCTACTCAATACCGGCAACAGGCTGAGACTCATTAACAACAGCCTGCACCGCTTTGCAAACAACAGTATGAATACCCTCGGAAAACGGGAACAGGTTTTCAATGTATGGACCATCATGGCCCACATGATGCCCAACCGGAAACTCATCAAACAACAGCTGGCCCAATATCGCATCCACACCCTGCTCATATTTGGCAAATACGACAGGGTGATTCCATCGGTATTGGGTATACGGTTTATGGACGGTACTTTTCCCTGCGAAACACTGGTCCTTGACAAAGGTCATCAGCTACTTACAGAAGACCTGGGTGAAATAATATTGGATAAGATTTAAATTCGCGTATGTATTTTTTTCTAACTGTCTTATTCCTGCTGGGAGGATTGTATGGCATATTGATGATACGATATGGACTTGGCTGGAAGGCATTACCACCCTATACACCCACTGCACCCATCAGCGGTGGTACCAAAGTGACCGTTATTATTCCTGCCCGCGATGAAGAGGATAACCTGCCACCCTTATTGGCAGCGCTTCACGCCCAGGATTACCCGGCCCACCTGTTTGAAGTCATTGTCATCGACGACTTTTCTACAGACCGTACTCCCAATGTCGTAAAAGAATTTCCCGCAGCCAATATCAAACTACTGCAACTAAGTCAATACCTCAGCGCTACGGAAAGACTGAATTCCTATAAAAAGAAAGCCATCGAACTGGCGATAGAACAAGCTACCGGTGACCTGATCATGACCACAGACGCTGATTGCGTGATGGGGCCACTATGGATCAGTACCATGGTCAGATTCTATGAACAATACCAGCCTAAATTTATAGCCGCCCCGGTGAGCTTCTATAAAGAAACTAACTTCTTCAAGATCCTGCAGTCGCTGGACTTCATGACCATGCAGGGGATCACGGGTGCATTAGCCTGGTTGAAAGATGGTACCATGTGTAATGGGGCCAACCTTGCTTATGAAAGAAAGGTGTTCTACGAAGTTGATGCTTTCAAAGGGATCGATAATATTGCCTCCGGAGATGATATGTTGCTGATGTTCAAGGTATTTAAGGCTTATCCGGATGGCGTGAAATACCTGAAAAGCCAGGATGCAATCGTGGAGACGTTGCCTGTCGATACCTTCCGGGCTTTTATGAATCAGCGGATCCGCTGGTCATCTAAAGCAGATAAGTATGACGATAAGCGGCTCACCTGGGTGCTGGCGCTGGTCTACTTCTGGAATGTGGTATTGTTGTTTGGTGGGCTGTTCTGCATTTTTGCCCCCGGAGCTTTGCCATATTTCCTGATAGCGATGGTGTACAAGGTGGTGCTGGAATTCTTCTTTCTGATTCCTGTATCTCAATTCTTCCGGAAAAAAGGCCTGCTTGGCTGGTTTATACCCGGACAGTTATTTCATATTCCATATATTGTAGTGGCGGGGTGGCTTGGTAAGTTTGGTTCTTACCAGTGGAAAGGCCGAAAAGTAAAATAATTTATGGCGGAACTCAATATACGATCATCTTTCCGGCAGCAGGCCTGGGCCAGGCTGCAACGCAATAAGGGGGCAGTAGCAGGCATGTTGCTGATCGCCATCGCTGTCGTAGTCAGCGTCATTGCTTATTGGGTGGCGCCGGATGGTACACCGATGGCAAACAGGATGATTGTAGAGATAGGAGGGCAGCATCCCGGTTTCAGGATTGACTTACTGGCATTGCCCAAACAGCAACCAGTAGAAAAAGTAGGCTTCCTGGAAAGATTGATGGACGGACAGGCAGAAGATGTGACCTGGGTACCTGTGACCAGCTACCGTTCTGCAGGAGATAGCGTCGTTGTACAGCGCTATATAGATGAAGAAACGTCCATGAGAGAAAGCTACCCGGCGAAAGGTACTTACATCAGGCACTACAAAGCCTGGCTGGGCACGGACAAATTTGGAAGGGATATCCTGAGCCGCCTGTTGGTAGGTACGAGGGTAAGCCTGAGTGTAGGGTTTATAGCGGTGATAATTTCTCTAACTATTGGTATTCTCCTGGGGGCAGTAGCCGGATATTTCCGGGGAGTAACGGATGAGGTTGTGATGTGGCTGGTGAATGTGATCTGGTCAGTACCTACATTATTACTCGTATTTGCTATTACCCTGGCCCTCGGCAAAGGTTTCTGGCAGGTATTTATTGCGGTGGGCCTCACTATGTGGGTAAATGTAGCCCGCATTATCAGGGGGCAGGTGATGTCGCTGAGAGAACTGACCTTTATCGAGGCTACCCGTGCACTGGGTTTTGGGCATACCCGTACAATTGTAAAGCATATTTTACCTAATATATTAGGACCTGTGATGGTGGTTGCTGCCGGTAATTTTGCCACGGCAATCGTGGTAGAGGCGGGCCTGAGTTTCCTGGGAGTAGGTGTACAGCCGCCACAACCCTCCTGGGGCCTGATGATCAAAGAAAACTACAATTTCATCATTACCCACAACCCCTTGCTGGCACTGGCGCCGGGAGTGGCAATTATGCTGATGGTACTGGCATTTAACCTGTTAGGAAACGGTTTGAGGGATGCGATGGATGTACGGCAGTAATTCCCTTGTTTCGTATTATAAAAACTATTAATTTTACTTTATCCATTATCCGTACTTTTATGCCTTTGAAATCATATCTTTTACCTATCCTGGCCCTGTTTGCATTGACCTTTTCTTCCTGTAAAAAGAAAGACGGCACCACTACGGTGAAGCCTTCTGAAGAAGGACTGAAGGTGACCCTCACAAATGTAACAGAGGCTTCTTATACCGCTGCAGCCGGTACAACCTATACTTTTCAGGCACAGGTTACTTCCAAATTGCCAGCCAGTGGAGTGACCATTACAGTCACAGCCGTTACTGACCCGGGTGGTATCAACATTCCGCAGAATGCAGTAGCACCGAGTGCCAGCGGCGCCATTGAGATCACTCTGATCGGATTAGAGCCATTACGCACCGTACTGGTGACGGTGGTCATCACTTCAGTCGATAATCCCGACAATTCAATTACCAAGACCTTCTGGATTACTAATAAGTCTGAATAATTTGGCTAAAGCATAACGATAGTCATAGAGTAGCTATACCATAGCTACGGGATAACTTCGTTTCCAAAAGATCACTAAAAGATCACCAATAGGGCACCTCATTATCCCCCGGATATTGAAGTGCCCTTTTAGTGCCCTTATAGTGACGTAATTGTAACGGCGTTATGACGGATCTCTACCCTACCTATACCCTGCTTATTACAAAAGCTGTAGCTTTGCACCCATCAGAACAAGCAGCTTAACTATGCGTATAGGAGTGAATGCCGCCGGCCTGGCTGGAGACAGACCGGCAGATACAGGAAATATCAGCACAGCACTTTTAAAGGAATTATGCCGTTTACACCCGGAGCACCAGTTTATCTTCTTCGTAGACGGTCCAGGCGTATCTCTGAGTGAATTCACTGATAATGTGCAACTTGTGGAAGTGCCCCTCAAAGGCCGCAAGGCACTTCAACTGTACTGGTGGAGAGAATGGCAGCTTCCGGCAGCTATCAAAAAGCAGCAGCTGGACCTTTACCTGGGTATAGATGGTCAATTGCCCCTGCGCAGCAAGGTACCTGCCCGCTTATTGGTTACAGATACAGGTTTTCTGCATGGCGTAACAGGCATGTCTAAGGATCTGCAGCGATATCTGCGCAGGAATACTGTGAAATATATACAGGCGGCACAGAAAGTACTGGTAGTTTCTCCCGTAGTACAGGAAGATTTATTAACTTATGCCCCTGCTGTTGCAGAAAAGCTGGTTTTACTGCCTCCGGGTATGGATAGCAGCTATCGTCCTGTGGAATGGGAGGAAAGAGAGCAGATTAAAAAGGCATTTTCAGATGGGGCGGAGTACTTTGTAGCAGTTGGCAGTATGCATCCCCGGAATAATATCCTTCCTTTGCTGAAGGCATTTTCCGCGCTGAAACGCCGTTTACGTTCCAATATGAAACTGATCCTCGCCGGCGCTCCCACCAATGCCGGTGCAGAAATCATCGAAAATATGGCCACCTACAAGTTCAGAAACGACGTCATCTGGCTCAAAGATGCCGATCAGGAGACCTTGTCCCGCATAGTAGCCGGCGCTTATACCCTGGTATATACCAGTCGGTTCGAGGGCCTGGCATTACCTATTTATGCAGCCCTCAGGAGCGAAGTACCTGTGGTGGCTATAGAAGGAGCTGCGGCCAGGGTGGCTGGAGCCGAAGGGGTGTTGTATTCAGACCCTGACAGCCTGGACGATCTTGCAGAAAAAATGTCCGTATTATACAAGGACGAGGTGTTGCGCAGCAGGATGCTGGAACGCGGCAGGCAGGTGGCCCTGCCCGGAAGCTGGACAGAAGCGGCCTCCCTGATATTAAAATAATAACATAAGTATCATAAATCTGGACATCAGCACATTCGCAGGTTATTAGTAAATTTGCGTTTCTAAAATATCGGACTATTTTTTATGGCAAAGACATCTACCATACAGATCCAGGTTGAACTGGACAATGACAGGATACCTGAGAAGATTGAATGGAGGGCGACGGATAGCACTCAGGCAGACCGTTTCCAGCAGGCGAAGGCGATGATGATTGCTTTCTGGGATGGGGCTGACAAGACCGCGCTGCGTATAGACTTGTGGACAAAGCAGATGATGGTGGATGAAATGGCTGATTTCTTCTTTCAGACGATGATGACCATGGCAGATACTTATCAACGTGCTACTCCCTACAAGGATCAGGCAGACGAACTGAGAACTTTTGCCCGTGAATTCTACAAGAAGTTCGAAGAAAAGCAAAAGGCAGAACAGTAATAATCCAAGTTTTCAAAACAACCATATATGTCCCTGGAACTAAACATTAACGCAGCGATCAAGACAGCTATGCTTGCGAAAGCAGAAGCAGATTTGCGTGCGCTGCGTGCTATTAAGGCCGCTATCCTGCATGCCAAGACTGCAGAGGGCTTTAGCGGAGAGCTGAGCGAAACAGACGAAACAAAGCTGTTACAGAAGTTAGCTAAACAAAGAAAAGATTCGCTGGATATATTCCGTCAGCAAAACAGGGAAGACCTCGCCGCAAAGGAAGAGGAAGAACTGGTTGTGATCGAGAAGTACCTGCCAAAGCAGATGGACGAAGCTGAACTGAAAGCAACTATTCAGGCTATTATCACCGGGACAGGGGCTAGTTCTCCTGCCGATATGGGTAAGGTAATGGGCGTGGCTACCAAGCAGTTAGCTGGTAAAGCTGATGGCAAGGCCATTTCTGCATTAGTAAAAGAGTTATTGGCAAAATAACCGGGGACTTTTAATTCTTTTTCCCCGATCTCCTATCTTCCTATAGAAATATATGGGTATAGACATTGTATTCGCCATCATCCTTGTAATTGCTATTTATAAGGGATATAGCCGTGGTCTGATCATAGCCGTATTCTCATTTATAGCAGTCACACTGGGGCTTGCAGCAGCATTGAAGTTGACCACCGTGGCCGTATTGTATGCCCAATCACATTGGGATATGCATACACGTTGGTTACCAGTTATTTGCTTCATCGCATTGTTCCTGGGAGTAATATTATTAGTCCGTCTTGGGGCCACCCTGCTGCAAAAGCTGGTAGAAGTGGCTATGATGGGATGGCTAAACAAATTAGGCGGGATTTTACTATATAGTGCTATCTTTATCATGGTATACAGTGTCCTTTTATGGATAGCCAATCAGTTATATTGGTTAAGCCCGGAAATCAAAATACAATCTGTTGTATATCCGTACATTGAACATCTCGGGCCGGCGGTCATGAATGGCGTTGGCAAACTAATACCCATCTTTAAGGATATGTTTGCCAGTTTGCAATCGTTTTTTGACAATGCAGCCAGGGAGATACAGAGCAAACAATAGAGGGGCATGGACATAGCATTAAATGATCTATATCCCTCGCTTCAAAGATTATTTGAATTAATAAAAAGAATTATTTTAGCGCAAAATTGACTTTCAAGCTTTGGCAATGGATTACGAAATCAAAACACAGGGAAAGTTTAAGTTTGTTGAAGAAGGGGAAGGTGAACCGCTGGTATTATTGCACGGGCTATTTGGTGCACTGAGTAACTTTGGTGGCCTGATCGAATATTTCCGCCACTACAACAAAGTAGTGGTACCGCTTTTGCCTTTGTTTGATCTGAATATTCTGGATACATCTGTAGCTGGCCTGGCCAAGTACGTTCATAAGTTTATTGAAACCATGGAGTATTCCAATGTACACCTGTTGGGTAATTCCCTGGGTGGACACGTTGGATTGGTATACCTGCTGAAACATCCTGAAGCTCCGATCAAATCCCTCACACTGACTGGTAGTTCCGGTCTGTTTGAAAACGGGATGGGCGAAACTTATCCTAAAAGAGGAGACTACGAATATATCCGCAAGAAAACAGAACTTACCTTCTACGATCCTGCAATGGCTACCAAGGAGCTGGTGGACGAAGTATTTGACATTACGACCAACCGTCTTAAGGTGATCAAGATCATCACGCTGGCTAAGTCGGCTATACGCCATAACCTGGGTGAAGAACTTCGTGAAATCAAGATCCCAACCTTGCTGGTATGGGGATTGAACGATACCGTGACTCCGCCAATGGTAGGTGAGGAGTTCCACAAACTGATTCCTAACTCAGAACTGCACTTCGTTGATAAATGCGGTCATGCCCCTATGATGGAGCAGCCGGATGAATTCAATCAGATCCTGCATCCTTTTCTGCAAAAACTGGGAAGTAAATAAAACCTACTACTCACATCATTATATTGAAGCTGATTCAACAGGATCAGCTTCATTTTTTTTTACCACTCATCCACTACCATCCTATCGCGCTGTATGTAACAAACCACGCGCATTTAGCGTTACGTATATAAGCATAGCAGCATGCTTTATTCATAAATCCCCTCGTCCGGTACGAGGACGTTAGCGATTCTTTTCCTATTATTGTATCACAATAGCGCAATTTAATAATGCTGGCACGTGATCTCATATCGACAGTTATACCAATCCTCCATCCTCTTGACCCAGGGTCCAGAGCCCTGCGTCTGATGAATGAATACCATCTTTCCCAACTGCCCCTGGTATTGGAAAATAAGTACCTGGCGCTGGTGGAAGAAGATGATATCCTTGATCTGGAAGATACTGAAGTATCACTGGAGAATATGGAATACAATGGTCCGAAGCCCGGCGTATTGGAGAGTGCCCACTTTTATGAGGCCCTAAAGGTCTTTTATGACCTGAAATTATCTGTACTACCTGTCATCAGCCGGGAAAATGAGTACCTTGGCGTACTTACGAAAGATAATCTACTGGCGGTACTGGCACAGTACAACGGTGTGAAGGAACCGGGAGGTATCATTGCACTGGATATTGACCCCCGCGATTACAGCCTGAGTGAGATCGCGAGAATAGCAGAATCGAATGATATCACATTGCTCAGTGTGAATACCATTACCAGTCCGGCTACCGGCAGACTGGAAGTTCTGCTAAAGACCAACCGTCAGGAGCTACAGGGGCTGGTGGCTACGTTTGAGCGGTTCAACTACACTATTAAATACACAATCACCGAAGAGCAGGAGGAAGATATGCTCCGGAAAAATTACGATTTGCTGATGAATTATATCAGCATGTAATCGTCCTCCAGATTAGTTATGCAGATTGCAATATATAGCCGTGGATTTGTAAGAGAAGACCTGCCTATCATCCAGCTGTTGCTGAATGAGCTGGCAAGAGAGGAGATTGATGTGATCATTTACGAAGCTTTCTTTAAGGGCTTACAGCCACATATCACTTATACAAAAGAGCCAGCGACTTTTGCCTGTGCAACGGATCTGCATGGCAGGGCGGATATTCTTGTGAGCCTCGGTGGGGATGGTACCCTGCTGGATACGGTTTGCTATGTAAGGGATAAGAATATTCCGGTGCTGGGGATCAATTTTGGAAGGTTAGGTTTTTTGGCAAGTATCGGGAAAGATGCGATTTATGCAGCAGTTCAGGCGTTAAAACAACGTACGTATGTGGTGGATAAGAGAACGCTGATACATCTGGATAGTAATGTACCTTCTCTGTTTGGAGAGGTGCCTTATGGCCTGAATGACTTTACTATACATAAGAAAGATACGTCTGCAATGGTGAAAATCCATACTTACCTGAACGGCGAGTTTTTGAACACTTATTGGGCAGATGGGTTGATAGTAGCTACGCCTACAGGATCCACAGGGTATTCACTCAGTTGTGGTGGCCCGGTAGTGTTTCCGGAGGCGGGGAGTTTTGTGATTACGCCGGTGGCGCCGCATAACCTGAATGTGCGGCCAATTATAGTACCGGATGATAATGTGATCAGTTTTGAAGTGGAGGGGAGGAGTGATCAGTTCCTTTGTACCCTTGATTCGAGAATGGAGACGATTGATAATACAGTACAGCTGGCTATAAAGAAAGAATCGTTTAAATTGAGCCTGCTAAGGCTGGATGATAGTAATTTCTTACATACATTAAGACATAAGTTACTTTGGGGCATTGATGCCAGGAATACCTTAAAATAGTTGAAGGGAATGGGGCGATTTCCTTCAGCAACCTCCCAATTCTCTTGGGAAGCCGATTTTTTTTTACCGGAGGCAAAATCAAAAAAATCGGGAGAAACAACTGCTTACTGTAGTAATCCGGCTACATATTTGCAAACTACCACATTAGGATTTTTTATTACATTTGTTCACTTGTTATAATACCAAAAGCAGGATAATCGCGTTTAAAGGAATTATCGCGTTTAAGCAAACCGATTTATGGGCAAACCTTTTTTTTACAAACGTATCATCACGTCCACCCTTATAGCAGTAGGATCCCTATTCCTGACGCCTGCTTTTGCGCAGAACGAGCTGTCTTATACCGGTGAACTGGGCTTTTCCATAGGAGCTGCCCATTATTTTGGGGATCTCAATACCAATGGACGTCTCAACGCCCCCAAACCTGCTATAGGTATCTTTTACCGCAAGTACATGAATGACTACGTAGGCGTACGCTTCCACGGTCGTTATATGATGCTGGGCTATTCTGATACTTATAACAGCAACGATTTTCAAAAACGTCGTAACCTCAGTTTCAATACCAATGTATTCGAACTGGGTGTGCAGGGCGATTTTAACTTCTTCCGTTTTGAACCTGGTTCCAGCTATTACCGCTTTACGCCATACTTCACGGGAGGAGCATCTTTATTCTACTTCAATCCATACGCTTACCTGAACAACAAGAAGTACTACCTCCAGCCACTTCGTACGGAAGGCCAGGGGAGCGCCATGTACCCTGACAGGAAACCATATAGCCTCGTGTCGAGTGCCTGGTTGCTGGGAGGTGGTTTTAAATACAACCTGTCGAAAAAGGTGAACCTTGGGCTGGAAGTATTATACCGGTTTACCAACACTGACTACCTGGATGATGTGAGCACCACCTACGCTGGTACCGCTTTATTCCCTGCAGATGCCAACGGCAATTCCACCCCGGCGTACCTCCTTCAGGACCGTAGTTACGCCACCGGAGACAGAATTGGGATAGCTGGGAGGCAGCGTGGTAACAGCCGTGACAAAGATCAGTTCGTTACTGCTGAACTGACTATTAGCATCCTGTTTACGTCTTATAGATGTAAATTCTAATTTCGCAGGCAAAATTTGTCTATCTGTAGTCCTTTCGGGCCATTTGGCCTATTACTTCTACTTTCAATAAGCGTTTTTTCGAGTCAAACGGCCAACAGCAAAGGATTTCGCTGTTAAAAATCCGTTAAAACCCCTACCCCCCCTTTGCCGGGAAAGGCATATATCTATTTTTGTATCTTTGCACACCTTAATAAAATCTGTATCGATATATATAATACGCCGGAGATACTCATGAGTTTGAAGGACAAATTAGACTTACAACGGTTGCCACGACATATTGCTGTCATAATGGACGGTAATGGCCGTTGGGCTAAGGAGCGCGGTCAGGACAGGTTGTTTGGCCATTATGAGGGAGTGGAAAGTGTGCGTAATATCGCCGAAGCCTGCGCCGAACTGGGAATTGGTTACCTTACCCTTTATGCCTTTTCTACCGAGAATTGGGACCGACCCGTTTATGAAGTAAACGGGATCATGGAGCTATTGGTCAATACGATCCGTAGTGAAGTGAGCACGCTCATCAAAAATAACATCCGGCTACATGTAATCGGAGACATGAACATGTTGCCCGGAAACTGTAAAATGGAGATGGAGGAGGCCATAAGCCTTACCAGTCAATGTACAGGACTCAACCTGATAATGGCCCTCAGTTATAGTGCCCGTTGGGAAATCCTAAACGCTGCCAAAAAAATTGCGCAGGATGTAAAAGATGGAAAACTCGAACCCGAGGCCATCACTCCTGACAAGTGGCAGCAGTACCTCTGTACTGCCGACCTGCCCGATCCGGAACTAATGATCCGGACCAGTGGAGAATGCAGAATCAGTAACTTCCTGCTTTATCAACTGGCCTACGCGGAGCTGTATTTTACAGACACCCGTTGGCCTGACTTCCGCAAAGAACATCTTTACGAAGCTATCTTAAACTTTCAGAACAGAGAACGACGCTTTGGCAAAACAAGCGATCAAATACAGCAGAATGAAGAAATTATTTCCTAAGAGCCTACTGGCCATAGTATTATGTTGCAGTGCCGGCATTCGTGTATCCGCCCAGGAGAGAGATACCATCCCTGCAGCAGAACAACCAGTGGGATTGAACTTACCATTGGGAAATTCACAACCTCAGCAATACGAGATAGCTGACATCGTCGTGTCAGGAACCCAATATCTTGATAAGTCCCTGCTGATCTCCCTCTCCGGATTGAACGTAGGTGACAAAGTCGTTTACCCCGGCGGCGACCAGTTTGCAAAAGCAATCCAGGCCCTGTGGGGACAAAGACTGTTTGCCAACGTTGCTATCTATGTAAACAAAATTGAAGATGGTCAGATCTGGCTGGAAATTGAACTGCAGGAACGCCCACGTCTGAACAAATTCCTCTTCAAAGGAGTTAAAAAATCCGAACAGGAAGAAATTATCAAGAAAACCGGTATGCGTAAAGGCCAGGTGGTAACCGAAAGCATGGAACAAAATGCTGTAGGCATCATCCGGAAATACTATAGTGAAAAAGGTTTCCGCAGCGCCGAAGTTTCTGTCAGTGAACAAACCGATAGCTCACAATCCAATGCTACCAACGTACAGTTTATCGTAGCAAAAGGTAATAAAGCCAAGGTCGACAACATATACATCGTTGGGAACCAGAACATTTCTGATTCGAAACTGAAAAAGAA
Source organism: Chitinophaga sancti (assembly GCF_034087045.1). NCBI lineage: Bacteria > Pseudomonadati > Bacteroidota > Chitinophagia > Chitinophagales > Chitinophagaceae > Chitinophaga > Chitinophaga sancti. Next base: position 1,518,477 of record NZ_CP139247.1, read on the forward strand.
AATGAAGGGCACCAAAGAAAGGAGCCGCCTCACCATCTATCCGGATTATGAGCCTGTATGGCCAGATTCGGCTGATAACCGTGGCGACTACTGGTCTACCTTCGGATACCTCCAGCCTTCCCGTACACTGGAAGAACTGGATCCTTATTTCCGCTTCAAGCTGTTCTCCTCTGCTAAGTTCAACGAAAACAAGTACACTGAAGATAAAGAGAAAGTGATCTCTTTCTATAACACCCAGGGTTACCGCGATGCGGTACTCCTGAGGGATACAACCTACAAGTCACTGAACGGTGGTGTGAATGTGAGTATGGAAGTGATGGAAGGTAAGAAGTACTACTTCGGTAAAATCACCTGGAAAGGGAATACCCGCTATAATGACTCTCTGCTGGCAAAAGTATTGGGTATCAAAGAAGGTGACACGTACAACCAGGAAATGCTGCAGAAACGCCTGCTGTCTTCCGAAGGTGGTGACGTAGGTGGTCTGTACATGGACTACGGTTACCTGTTCTTCCACGCTGATCCGGTAGAAGTAGGTATTCATGGTGACACCATCGACTACGAAATCAGGATCTCCGAAGGTCCTCAGGCTACCATCAAGGAAGTACGTATCGCAGGTAATGAAAAAACCAACGAACATGTGATCCGTCGTGAGCTGCGTACACTGCCTGGTGAGAAATTCAGCCGTACTGACCTGATTCGTTCTAACCGTGAAATTGCAAACCTTGGTTTCTTCAACCCTGAAAAGATCGGTATGAACCCGGTGCCAAACATTCAGGACGGAACTGTGGACATCGATTATACAGTAGAAGAAAAAGCAAACGACCAGCTGGAACTGTCAGCCGGTTGGGGTGGTTATATTGGTCTGACCGGTACACTGGGTGTGACCTTCAATAACTTCTCCCTGCGCAATATCTTCAACAAACAAACATGGGATCCATTACCAAGCGGCGACGGTCAGAAATTATCTGTTCGTATCTCCTCCAACGGTAAAGCATATCGTTCTTACAACTTCTCTTTCACTGAGCCATGGCTGGGTGGTAAGAAGAGAAACCAGTTCTCAGTAAGCTTCTATAACAGCTACCAGAACCCGAACGCATATTCTTCTTATATATATGGTTCTACCCTGTCAAACAATGCTTACTTCAAGGTAATGGGTGCTTCTATCTCCCTGGGTAAGCAGCTGAAATGGCCTGATGACTATTTCACCTTGATCTACGCGGTGAACTATCAGCGCTATAGCCTGAAGAACTATAACTACTTTAATATTGCAGGTTACTCCAACGGTATCTCTAACAACATCAACCTGAAACTGACTTTGGCCCGTTCATCAGTTGACCAGCAGATCTTCCCAAGATCCGGTTCCAACTTTATGCTGAGCGGTCAGTTTACACCTCCTTACTCCATGTTCAGCCCGGATAAGGATTTTAAACTGCAGTCCATCAAAGATCAGTTCAGCTTTATCGAATATCAGAAATACCGCTTCAATGCTGAGTGGTACGTTCCATTGAGCAAGCCAATGGGTAGCGACAACAAGATGTTCGTAATGAAGATTGCTGCTAAATTTGGTTATATCAGCCGTTATAACAACAGAACGACCCTGTCTCCATTCGGTCGCTTCGAGTTGGGTGGTGATGGTCTGAGTAACTTTGCGATCTATGACCGTGATATCGTATCCCAGAGAGGTTATCCTGTATACTATTCATCAGATCCAAGAAGCAATTCCGAAAGCAGCCAGCCTTCTGGCTACGAAGGTTTCACGATCTTCAACAAGTATATCATGGAGTTGCGTTATCCTTTCAGCCTGAATCCAAGTTCTACTATCTTCGGTCTGGCATTCCTGGAAGCAGCCAACGGTTACAGGGATGTACAGGAATACAATCCATTCAAACTTCGCCGTTCAGCAGGTCTTGGTATGCGTTTCTACCTGCCTATGTTTGGTCTGCTTGGATTTGACTACGGTGTGGGCTTTGACCGCATCACATCTGGCAATGGCCTGAAAGATGCGACCAAGTTCACCTTCATGCTGGGCTTCGAACCAGAATAATGGAGGAACTGGCAGGATGGAGCTCTCCTGACGGAGGGCTTTCATACTATCAGGGATAGGTGTGGCGTTTGAATAAATTTTAAATTATATATTGCAAATCCGAAATCCCGGGGGTGCCTATAGTTTAAATCAATAAACATTATGAAGAAACTAAGCCTCATGATCGCCCTGGTGCTGGGAACTGCCCTGATGGCAAGTGCACAGCGCTACTGCGTGATCGATACCAAATATATTCTGGACAATATCCCTGAATATAAGGAAGCTCAGAGTAAGCTGGATGCTGTGGCTGAGCAATGGCAAAAGGAGATCGACGCTAAATTCCTGGAAGTAGATAAGATGTACAAGTCTTATCAGGCAGAGCAGGTGATGCTTACAGACGAACTGAAGCACAAGCGTGAGGAAGAAATTGTAGCGAGAGAAAAAGAGGCAAAGGATTTGCAGAAGAAACGTTTTGGTTATGAAGGGGACCTATTCAAAAAGAGAGAGGAGCTGGTAAAACCTATACAGGACAGAGTTTATAATGCCGTACAAAAGTTAGCCGCCCAGCGTATGTACGACTTTGTGCTGGATAAGGCCGGAGGTGTAACAGTGATCTTCTCTGATCCTAAGTTGGATAAAAGTGATGACATTCTAAATACCCTTGGTGTAAAGAAGCAGTAACAAGACATCCAACAGAAAGGTGATTTAGGAATTATTAACCTTTTGTACCAATTTTTAACCTTAGTTTAGTATTCAAAATTTTTTTAAACACAGACAACATCATGAAGAAGTATGTAATTATTGCTTTCGTGGCAGTATCCGGATTGTTCAGCGTGAAGACAATGGCACAGTCCAAAGTGGCTCACATTAATGCACAGGCCCTGATTGAGGCAATGCCGGAAGCCCAGACGGCAATGAAATCACTGCAATCTTATGCAGAAGAACTGGATAAGGATGGTAAAGGACTGATTGATGAGTATCAGAAGAAGATGAAAGAATTTAATGACGGTGTAGATAAAATGAGCGACAACGTTAAAGAAATCAAAGGTAAAGAACTCCAGACTGCTCAGAAAAACATCCAGGACTACCAGGATGCAGCTCAGAACAAAATCGAAGCTAAACGTCAGGAACTGCTGAAACCAATCTATGACAAGGCTCGTAAAGCAATTGAAGACACAGCGAAAGAAAAAGGTTACGGTTATGTAATCGACAACTCTCAGAGCATTCTGCTGGTAGCACCAGCTGGTGATGACCTGTCTGCAGCTGTGAAAGCTAAGCTGGGTATCAAATAATCTGACACTTAGAACTAATTATTATAGCCCTGGGACCAGTTCCCGGGGTATTTTTTTAAAAATCCTTTATTATCTCATAAAATTCTTTACCTTTGCCTTCCGTTTTAAAAACACGGGTTCCGCAAAACGGGAAAGTGTTTAGTATAGTACAGGTAAAAACAAAATATTAAAATGAAACGTACTTTTCAACCGCATAACAGACGCAGAAAGAGCGTTCATGGTTTTAGAAAGAGAATGGAAACTGCTAACGGCCGTAAAGTATTAGCTTCCCGCAGAGCTAAAGGACGTAAGAAATTAACTGTTTCTGACGAGCGTAAGCTGAAATAAGGTCAGCTTTAACTGCATAAGCCTTTGGGCATAACTGCAGCTTTTAGGGCTGGTTCCTGATCGAACAGAATGTTATTGCTTTTGATAGATAAATCGGACTTGCCATAAAAACTTATTCTTTTACAAAAGAAGAAAGGTTAAAAAGCAGAAAAATCATTGAAACGCTTTTTCGGGAAGGAAAAGCGTTTTCTGTTTTTCCATATCGCGTAGTATATATGCCGGTAGATACCCCCATTGCCCCATATCCCGTTCAGGCCGGTTTTACCGTCTCTACAAAACGTTTTCCGCATGCTGTGGACCGTAACAGAGTAAAACGCCTGACCAGGGAAGCCTATCGCCTGCAAAAAGGTGAACTGTATGAACAGCTACGGGCCCAACAGCCCAACAGCCAGCTGGCCGTATTCTTCATCTATACTGATAAGAAAATAGCTCCCTTTACTACCCTCCAACACAAAATTTCCCTAATTTTAAAGAAACTGGCGAAGGAAGCGCTGGCTGTATCATGAAGATCTTCAGCTTGTTGACTTATCCGTTTATTTGGATAATCAGGATTTACCAATGGGGCATTTCACCGCTGCTTGGCAATAAGTGCAGGTATACACCCACCTGCTCACAATATGGCGTAGAAGCACTGAAAAAACATGGTCTTATTAAAGGCGGTTACCTCACTGTAAAAAGGATTTTATCCTGCCATCCATGGGGTGGACACGGCCATGATCCGGTACCCTGAAAGAGAGGTGGGGGCAGTACCCTTAATAAACCTGAGCATTGTATGCAGGCCATAATAGGAAAATGTTCCCTGCGTATATTCCATATACGCCGCCGGGCAACCGTCTGGCAATCACGTATTTTAACTTTTCAAATACGTAAAGAACTTGTAGCTTACAATTGCTTATAAATTAGCTCACATTAACTTTTACCTATGCGTGCATTTTTTCAAAGAAAGAGGAGGGTTGTAGTGATATTGGTATTGCTTATCATAGGTGCTACCGGTATCAAAGCCTACAGTGATAAAGACAAATACTTTGAGATCGCTAAGAATCTGGACATCTTCGCAGCTTTCTACCGGGAGCTGAATACGTACTATGTAGACGACCTGCCCCCGGAAAAACTGATGCATAAAGGCATAGACGCTATCCTGGAAGAAACCGATCCATATACAGACTTCATTCCTGAAGAAAACCTGGATGAACTTAAATTCATGGCCACCGGTAAATACGGTGGTGTAGGTATCTCAGTCATCACTGATAGCATCCGCACCGTAGTGACTGATATCTACGAAGGTAGTCCGATGGACAAAGCCGGTGTGAAAACCGGTGACCTGATCCTGTCCCTGGATGGAAAATCTACCCAGGATATGGACCAGGACGACATCAGCCATATGCTGAAAGGCGTACCCGGCACTACCCTGCAAATGGTGGTTAAAAACCCTTCTACAGGCGTAGAAACGTCCAAAACCATCACCCGTGAAGAGATCAATGTAAAGCCTGTGAGCTATTCCGGTATAGTAGGTAATGATATCGGGTATATCCGCATGACACAGTTTACTGAAAATAGTGGTGATGCCGTATCCGACGCATTTACCCAGCTGAAAAAGGACCATCCGGCTTTGAAAGGCGTGATCCTGGACCTTCGTGGTAACCCCGGTGGCCTGCTGGATGAGGCTGTACTCGTGGCGAACATCTTTGTAGATAAGAACAAGGTGATCGTAAGCACCAAAGGGAAAGTAAAGAACTGGGACCGCGATTATAAAACAGAAAGCAACGCAATTGATGCCAGGATACCACTGGCTGTATTGACAAACCGCTCCTCTGCTTCCGCTTCAGAAATCGTAGCAGGTGCAATGCAGGATCTGGATCGTGGTGTGATCATCGGTCAGCGCTCTTTTGGTAAAGGGTTGGTACAAACTACCCGCCCGCTGCCCTACAATGCAAAACTGAAAGTTACCACTGCCAAATACTATACACCCAGTGGCCGCTGTATACAAGCGATTGATTATTCCCGCCGTAATGATGATGGAGAAGTAGAATCAGTGCCGGACAGCCTGCGTAAATCATTCAATACCGCTGATGGCCGAAAGGTACGTGATGGGGGAGGAATAGAGCCGGATGATGCAGTAGATCCAACACTGCTCAGCCAGGTAACAGTGACCCTGCTGCGCAGACAGTACATCTTTGACTATGCTACACAGTATTACTATTCACATCCTAAGATTGCAGCAGTGGGCACCTTCGCCCTGAGTGAAGATGACTTTACCGACTTTATGCATTACCTGGATGGCAGGAATTATAGTTATAAAACCCGTTCGGAAGAAGCACTGGAAAACTTCCAGGCTACTGCCCGTAAAGAGAAATATTACGATGCCGTGTCTAAGGAATTTGACGCCCTGCAGGCTAAGATGAAGCACGACAAAAAGCAGGATCTGCTCAAGAATAAAACAGAGATCAAACACCTGCTGGAAGAAGAGATCTCAAACCGCTATTATATGCAGAAGGGTAGGATCGCACAGTCACTGGTAACAGATAATGAAGTGACTGAAGCGGTGAAAGTGCTGCATGATTCCCAGCGGTATCAACAATTGCTGCATTGATAATTTTTAATCGCTTTTGTCTTTGGCAAAGGCGATTTTTCTTTATGCGATATAAGCTTTCATTTTATGAAGAAACTCATCCTACCTTTCATTATCATCATTCTGCTGGCATGTAATAATACCAACAGCAGCAACCAGCATGATTCAGTAACTGTGATCAGAAAAGATACTACGACTGAATATTTTGATACAACGGCAATGAATATACTGAGTGAAACAGAACGGGTGGAGGGATGGCAGTTATTGTTCAATGGAAAAGATCTGAGTGGCTGGCATCTTTACCAGCACAAGACAGGAGGTGCATGGTCTGCAGATAGCGGCATGTTGCATTGCAGGGGAGATAAGGATTTCAAAGCAAACCGTTCAGATCTGACTTCTGACAGTACATATGAAAACTTTGAATTGTTTTTGGAATGGAAGATTGCACCGCAGGGTAATAGTGGTATCATCTATTTAGCATCAGAAGAATATCCGGCTCCTTTCATGAGCGGACCAGAGTATCAGCTGATCGATGCGAACAACTTTCCTGAGAAGTTGGAAGATTGGCAGCTAACGGGAGGAAATTATGCGATGAGTGCGCCATTGGTGAATGCAACGCGGCCGGCAGGTGTGTGGAATCATGCCCGGATTGTGGTGTATCATGGGCATGTGGAGCATTGGCTGAATGGGCAGAAGACGGCAGATTATGTAATCGGGTCAAAGGAGTGGAAAGCAGAAAAGGAGAAAGGAAAGTGGAAGGACGCTAAAGGGTATGGTGCTACGAAAAATGGATTTATCGATTTGCAGGATCACGGTAGTGAGATCTGGTTTAAGAATATTAAAATAAAACGGCTATTATAGAAGGCTGCTTTGCTATCTTCTATAATAGCCGGCTATCGATATCGTAGGCGCGAAGCAGCTTACGATATCGATAGCATCTCAAAAAGGAATGGCCATTGCGAAGCAATGACCATTCCTTTTTGACTATTTCAAAATATTAAAATTTCAAAATTAAAGCGCAGCTTCGTAACGTTTGCTAACTGCATCCCAGTTTACAACATTCCAGAACGCCTTCAGGTATTCCGGACGACGGTTCTGATATTTCAGGTAGTAAGCATGTTCCCATACATCCACACCTAAGATGGGTGTCCCTTTTACTTCAGCAACATCCATCAGTGGATTATCCTGGTTAGGTGTAGAAGAAATCTCCAGTTTGCCACCATTTACCAGCAACCAGGCCCAACCGGAACCAAAGCGGGTAGCACCGGCAGTATTGAATTTTTCTTTGAATTCTTCGAAAGAACCGAAAGTGCTCTTGATCGCATCAGCCAGTTTGCCAGTAGGCTCACCACCTGCATTAGGACCAAGGATAGTCCAGAAGAAGCTGTGGTTCCAGTGACCACCGCCATTGTTTCTGATTGCCGGGCTCAGTGTGCCAGCAATAGCAACCAGTTCTTCCAGGGATTTATTTTCATTTTCAGTACCGGCAATTGCTTTGTTCAGGTTATCAACATATGCCTGATGGTGCTTACCATGGTGAATTTCCATTGTCTGCTTATCAATATTAGGTTCCAGGGCGTCGGTAGCGTACGGTAAGCTCGGAAGTGTAAATGCCATAACTTATGTTTTTTTATTGCGTTAAAAAATATGAGTGTATCAATTGGTACCAAATTTACTGCCTAATCAGGTAAATATCAAAAAGGCACAGGCGAATTGGGCGCCCTGATGGATGCGGTCATCAACTCCTCCCGCTGTAGTTATCAACAAAACATAGGTATTACTGCCCAATTCACGTACCAAAAGGGTTGGATATATGCTTTTTTATTTTATATTTACGTTAAGTGTTATAACAACTTTAGTACGGAATTCCGGTTACGTTTACACGTAGAGGTTACTGTTGTTCGTATAAAACTAAAAGTATGTTGACAGACTCGGACATGGGCCAAAATTACTCCCTCAACGCCTTACAAAAGGAAAATGAACTATTGAAGACACGGATCAAGTGGCTCGAAACCTTATTGGACCATGTACCCGCTATGTTATACACTCATCAGAATGATATTAAGACTGTCAACTGGTGTAACCGCTATATGGAAGATGTAACGGGGTATACACTGGAAGAGATGAGTGGGATGGGGCTAGATTTTTTCAAGGCGGTCATGCACCCGGAGGATTTTGACCTGGCTGTTATAGCCCAGCAATCATTTCAGGAAAACAAAAGTGTGTTCGGCGGGGTGTTACGATTTCGTAAACGGGATACGGAGCACTGGTGCTGGTTGGTAGGATTGGCGATGCCATTTACAAGGGATGACAATGGCAAGGTAAAAGATGTGATTTGCGCCTTTCTGGATCTGACTATGGCAATGGATACAAACGATCAGCTGGCCGAAGCGATGAGAGAAGTACTACGCAGGCATAACGACGATCTGCTGGCCAAACTCACAACAAGAGAAAAGGAAATCCTCAAACTGGCCGTCGGGGGCCTGAACAATAAAGAAATAGCCGATACCCTCAATTTGAGCCGACATACGGTTGAAACCCACCGGAAAAATATCCGGTTAAAACTTAAAGTTAGGAATACTACTGAATTAGTAGCCCTGGCAAGAAAAGTTGGTTATCAATAATTTAAGTAAATTTCCTGCAATTTGCCTGCGCTTGTTTTGCAAAAATACCCAACCTTGGGTATTTGCATAACAATCAAACTCCATTAATTTAGTAATCTATTAACCAAAGGAGAGTTTGATACGTTAGGAAAGACATTTTTTTAAAAAGGAAAAAGATAGTTAGTAATACCCCTATTGCTATGATCACCGAGGAAAGCGCATTAAAAGTTTTGCAGCTGGACGGTTCTGCAACGGCAGAAGAGATAGTTGCCCGCTACGAGTCATTGAAAGATCAATATAAAAAGATCAAAAATGAAACTGAAGATCTAAAGACATTGCTGGCGTACCAGCTTAAGCAGATAGAACTAGACGACGTCTATATTTATTTCAGAAAGAAACAAAGGATTTAACCTGAAGCTATTACCCTTTCATTCGTTGTAATTTAGCTCGGCTTTCATCCATTGTTTGTCGCTGTTTTTGATTTGACACACAATCAAGATAACCCACAGCCTGCCTTTCTAATCATTTAGCTCGTATTATTTCCCCAATTAATAGCATCGCGCACACTGATGCCTTTGGCATCGGTATGCGCGTATTTGTATGTCGGCAATGAGCATATTGTCGACTTTTATTATATATTTACTGCTAAATCTCCTATATATGGGTACAATCGCTATTGTTATAATTGTTTTAGCCCTGTTGGTGGTGTTCTCAAGTTTTGTGACCATACAGCAAGGTACTATTGGGGTGACCACGATCTTTGGAAAGTATAACCGTATTTTGTTCCCCGGACTTAATTTCAAAGTGCCCCTTGTTGAAAAAGTATTCAAACGTGTTTCCATTCAGAATCGCTCTGTAGAGCTGGAATTCCAGGCCATTACTGTTGACCAGGCCAATGTTTACTTCAAAGCTATGCTGCTGTATTCCGTGTGGAATCAGGAGGAAGATACCATCAAAAATGTGGCTTTTAAGTTCCTGGACGAGCGTAGTTTTATGCAGGCGCTGGTACGTACTATTGAGGGTTCTATCCGCGGATTTGTGGCTACTAAAAGGCAATCAGAGGTATTGGGATTGCGTCGTGATATCACAGAACATGTGAAAGAACAGATTGACCTGACACTGGAAGGATGGGGATATCACCTGCAGGATCTGCAGATGAATGATATCACTTTTGATGATGCGATTATGAAATCTATGGCGCAGGTTGTGGCATCTAATAACCTGAAAGCTGCGGCTGAAAATGAGGGTCAGGCATTGCTGATCACCAAAACGAAAGCTGCGGAAGCAGAGGGTAATGCAATCAAGATTGCAGCGGAAGCTGAACGTCAGGCTGCACAGCTGCGTGGTATGGGTGTGGCGTTGTTCCGTGAAGAGGTGGCAAAAGGTATGTCTATGGCGGCGAAGGAAATGCAGCAGGCGAATTTGGATACGTCTGTGATTTTGTTCTCCATGTGGACGGAGGCGATTAAGCATTTCTCTGAGAATTCGAAGGGGAATGTGATCTTCCTGGATGGGTCTTCTGAAGGGATGGAACAGACAATGAAGCAGTTGATGGCGTTGAATAAACTCCAGGTAAAATAACCAATAGCCAGGAATGAAGTTTTGCGTAGCGAGACATTATTCCTGGCGTGAAAAGCAAAGGGCGACACTTCAGTGTCGCCCTTTGCTTTCCGCTTTTTAATTTTTATCTTCTTTGTGCAAAGAATGTCTTTACTAATTGAAGGCTTTCTGCCTCGCCGGGTCCTTGTTCAACCTTTGTCCTGGGATGAAAAGGATTCGCCTCTCCGGTAGATTTTCTGTAACTGTTCTTTTCATCTTTTGCTGCATAGACAATGCGGCCGATCTTACTCCAATACAGCGCCCCTGCACACATCAGGCAGGGTTCCAGCGTTACATAAAGCGTAGCTTCCATCAGGTATTTGCTACCTAAAAAATTGAAAGCCGCAGTCAGCGCCAGCATTTCAGCATGTGCAGTACAGTCATTCAGTTTCTCCACCTGGTTGCTGCCACGCCCAATGATCTTATCATTGAGCACGACAATAGCCCCCACAGGTACTTCTCCTTCATCAAAGGCTTTGCGGGCCTCACGCATAGCCTGCTGCATATAAAATTCATCCGTCATCCCTGGTGCTGATTAATCAGGTTTAAAAATTCATCCTCACTCAGGATGTGTATTGTATTGATCTTTTTCGCTTTTTCCAGTTTACTACCCGCATCGTCACCTACCACGAGGTAATTCAGCTTGCTGGATACGCCACTCAGGATTTTACCACCCTGCTGCTCTACCATGGCTTCTGCATCACTACGTTTCAGCTTATTGAGCGTACCGGTAAAGAGGAATGTTTGTCCGCCGAAAGTACCACCCACCGGATGATCAGAACGGGTGCTTTTCAGGTTCAGCCCTAATTCTTCCAGGTGTTTCAGCATATCCAGGTTTTCCGGCGTAGCGAAGAACTGTTTGATACTGCCAGCTACTTTTGGGCCTATATCTTCCAGCGCAAGCAATTGTTCTTCTGTCCAGTCTTTGAAGTCCGGCAGGTAACTGATGGCATTTGCCAGTGTTTTGGCGGTGGTTTCACCCACATAGCGGATGCCCAAACCAAAGATCAGGCGATGCAAAGGCTGGGTTTTGGAGGCTTCGATCGCTGTTTGCAGGTTAGTGAGCGATTTCTTTCCAAATCCTTCCAGTTGTTCCAGTTTGCTAAAGTCGATGGTATAGATACCCGGAATATCGCGCATCAATTCCAGGCCGTAGAATTTACGGACGTTGCTTTCGCCAAAACTCTTGATGTCCATTGCATCTTTGCTTACGAAGTGGATCATTCTTTCTACCACCTGCGCTTCGCAGTTAATATTGATACAGCGCCATACACTTTCACCTTCCGGTTTGAAAAGTGGCTCTTTACATACCGGGCATTCCTTAGGGAATACAATTTCCCTTTCAGAACCATCCCGCAGGTCAGCCACTGACTTTACGATATAAGGGATCACATCGCCGGCTCTTTCTACCAGGACAGTATCACCAAGTTTCAAATCCTTTTCACGGATTACATCTTCATTAAATAATGAAATGGAACCAACTGTAACACCACCAATAGGTACAGGATCGATCTTGGCCACAGGGGTAATAGAACCGGTACGACCTACCTGGAATTCCACATCCCTCAGTTTGCTGGTGGCCTGGCGGGCTTTGAACTTGTACGCCATGGCCCAGCGGGGGTGGTGGGTGGTCATACCCAGTTTATCCTGCAGTTCGTAATCATTTACTTTTATTACCATTCCATCTATTTCATATGGAAGATTATCCCTTTCATTTTCGAAAGTCAGCACATAATCGATCACTGCCTGAATGCCTTTTACAACCTTTTTCTCCTTAGCGGGAGAGCGGAAACCCAGTTGGGTCAGCATATCCAGGGTATTGCTATGGGTTTGGATTTCCTTTGGTTCAGTCTGCCCGTCTTCCATGGTATGATAACTCATGTGGTAAAGGAAGGCTTCCAGGCCCCGTTTCGCCACTTCTTTCGGGTCTACCATGCGAAGGGAACCAGAGGCTGCATTACGGGGATTGGCCAGTGGCGGCAGGTTTTCGGCAGCACGCTGGTCATTAAAGGCTTTGAAAGTGCTCTTATTAATTAATACCTCGCCACGGATTTCGATAGTATGGATACCAAATTTCGAAAAGTTGGCAGTGAGGGGGATAGAGCGGATCTGACGGATATTGGTGGTAATATCATCGCCTGCCACACCGTCGCCCCGGGTAGCGCCCCGGGTCAGGCGGTCGTTTTCGTATATTAATGATATACTGGCGCCATCGAATTTGGGCTCTATACAATATTCTATATCGGCGAGGCCGCTGATTTCCCGGGCTTTGCGGTCCCAGTCCAGCAGGTCATCGGCATTGTAAGAGTTTTCCAGGCTCAGCATGGGTACCAGGTGCTGTACAGTTGGGAAGGCTTTGTTAAGGCCCAGGGCAACGCGCTGTGTGGGGGAGTCCGGGCTTATACGGTCCGGATGAACCGTTTCCAGCTGTTTTAACCAGGCAAAGAGTTGATCATATTCATAATCGCTCAGCACCGGCTCGCTCTGTACATAATAGCGCCAGTCATTGTAGAGTATGACACGACGGAGGTTTTCCAGAGTTTCATCAATGGCGGAGGGGCTTTCTTTTTTTTGCAATTGAGCTAACAGTTGCTTCGCTAATTGCGCTAAAGTGATTTCTATTTCTTTCGTATACATATATTTTTACTATCGGCTTGTAAATTTAAAATACTTTCTGAACTATTTCTAAAATGGTTGATTTCCTTTACTGTATTAGGTTTCGGTGCATTTTGGTACTATTTACACTTATTAATTTTAAGAAAAAGATGAGCAAAAAGTTTTTTATTAACAAAAAATTAATTAAGATTGTGTAACGAAACGAAAGCAACTGAAAGACGGATACAAAAATTGTAGATTGATAAGGAACAAGTGAAAGGTTGAATATTTAACTGGCCTATGTGCTCCTTAAAGAAATCTATCAACGAAGTGAAAAACGACCAAAATTAGTTTAAAGCCATTTATAAATTTCACGTAAGCCTTTATAAATTCCAAGAGTTTGCCTTTGTAAATTCCACAAGGCCTTTATAAATTCCAGCCTTTATGAATTCCACGAAAGCTATTAAAGCTATTTTGTAGATTCCACGTACAATATTTAGTAATTCCACGTCAATGAAATCTGGCAAGTGAGTATTGCTGATTTTGTGTGATACTTCCCCTGCATAAAAGGATTTATGCAGGGGAATTTTTTTAAAACTACCCCTCACATCTTTTGCCGAAAGCAATTGCTTACATATTTCTTCTATACTGCCCACCCACTTCATACAATGCATGCGTGATCTGTCCCAGTGAACAATACTTCACCGTCTCCATCAACTCGGAAAAAATATTCCCATTCTCAATAACCACCTTTTGTAATTTTTTCAATGCTTCAACACTGTCCGATGCATGCCGCTGATGAAAAGCCTCCAATGTATGTATCTGAAAATCCTTCTCCTCTTTCGTACTCCTGATCACTTCCGAAGGAATGATCGTAGGGGATCCCTTTGCATTCAAAAACGTATTCACCCCAATAATTGGATATGCGCCACTATGCTTCAACGATTCATAATGCAAACTCTCTTCCTGTATCTTATTCCGCTGATACATCCGTTCCATCGCTCCCAATACCCCACCTCTCTCTGTAATCCTGTTGAACTCCGCCATCACTGCCTCTTCCACCAGGTCTGTGAGTTCTTCAATAAAGAAAGAACCCTGTATGGGATTCTCATTTTTAGCAGTCCCTAATTCTCTGTTGATGATCAGCTGTATCGCCATTGCTCTTCGCACACTCTCTTCTGTAGGCGTAGTAATCGCTTCATCGTACGCATTTGTATGCAGTGAATTACAATTATCATAAATCGCATACAACGCCTGCAGCGTAGTACGGATATCATTGAAATCTATTTCCTGCGCATGCAGACTCCGTCCTGACGTTTGTATATGATACTTCAGTTTTTGTGAACGATCATTTCCCTTATACTTATATTTAATGGCCTTGGCCCATATGCGCCTTGCCACACGCCCGATCACCGCATACTCCGGGTCCATTCCATTACTAAAGAAGAACGATAGGTTCGGTGCAAAATCATTGATCTTCATACCCCTGCTCAGGTAATACTCCACATATGTAAACCCATTCGCGAGTGTAAACGCCAGTTGTGTGATGGGATTTGCACCAGCCTCCGCGATATGATAGCCAGATATACTCACTGCATAAAAATTCCTCACCTTTTCCTGTATGAAATACTGCTGTACATCACCCATCAACTTCAACGCAAACTCAGTAGAGAAGATACAGGTATTCTGTGCCTGGTCTTCTTTAAGTATATCTGCCTGCACGGTGCCTCTCACAGCACTCAGCGCCTTTGCTTTTATATTGGCATAAACATCGGCAGGCAATACTTTGTCGCCGGAAATACCCAGTAGCTTTAATCCCAATCCATTATTTCCTTCAGGCAATTCGCCGGCATACTTTGGTCCGTCCTTCACATCTACCTGGATGCCTTGTTCCGCCATATACTTTTCACACTCCTGATCAATCGCCGCATTCATAAAAAACGCCAGCAGGATGGGAGCGGGGCCATTTATGGTCATAGATACAGACGTCATGGGATCGCACAGGTCAAAGCCGCTATAAAGTTTCTTCGCATCATCCACTGTTGCTATGCTCACACCTGAATTTCCCACTTTGCCATAAATATCCGGTCTGAAACCCGGATCTTCCCCATACAATGTGACACTGTCAAATGCTGTACTCAGGCGCCTTGCCGGCTGACCTGCAGATACATAATGGAACCTTTTATTCGTACGTTCAGGTCCTCCTTCTCCTGCAAACATGCGGGTAGGATCTTCACCTTCTCTCTTCATCGGAAATACCCCTGCAGCATAAGGGAATGCCCCCGGTATATTTTCTGTGAGTAACCAGCGCAACTGATCGCCCCAATCCTTGTAGGTAGGCAGACTGATTCTGGGAATGCGTAAACCGGCAAGACTTTCTGTAAAGAGTGGGAGGTTGATGGTCTTCTCTCTTACCGTGAATGAATAGTGATCTCCCTTATATTGTTGTTGTAAAGCAGGCCATTCTTCCAATAACTGACTACAATCAGGATGTAGTTCTTTTTTCAACTGATCTGCGATGTTTTGCAGTTGTTGTTGTAAGTGCGGTTGTTTTAGCAGACCGATACTACCATTCAGCTGATACAGTTTAGTGGCAATGGTACATTGTTCTTTTACCCAATTGTTATATTCTTCCAGCGAAGTCACAATTTCGGCTAGGTAGCGTGCCCGCGAAGGAGGGATGATCTGTGTGCGGGTAGCAGGTTGATGACCGTCATCTTTTGTAGCAGGCAATTTCAATGCTGTCAACAGTTTTTGAAACAACTGGTTGATACCTGTATCATTGAACTGTGAAGCAATCGTACCCACAATAGGCAAATCACTATCCAAAGCGTTCCACAGCTGGTGTGCTCTTTTATATTGCCGCTTTACATCCTGCAAAGCATCGAGTGCACCGGCTTTATCGAATTTATTGATCGCAATCACATCCGCATAATCCAGCATGTTAATCTTTTCAAGCTGGCTGGCAGCACCGTATTCAGGTGTCATTACATAGAGCGATACATCGCAGTGATCGATGATAGCTGTATCATTCTGCCCGATACCTGAAGTTTCAAGAATGATGAGGTCAAAACGGGCCAGCCGGCAGATGTCGATTGCTTCCTGAATATGTGCGCTGATGGCCTTGTCGCTATCGCGGGTGGCCAGGGATCGCATATAGGCCCTGGGGTGATGGATGGCATTCATGCGGATACGATCTCCCAGCAAGGCGCCACCCGTCTTCTTTTTAGACGGATCTACAGATATAACAGCAATGGTTTTGTCTGTAAATGCGTGTAGAAAACGACGTACCAATTCGTCAGTTACACTACTTTTGCCTGCACCACCAGTACCTGTGATACCCAGTACCATACTACCTTTTATAGGTTTAGGCAGTGACAGCTGATCACTTTCGGCAGCAGTGATCGCTGCTGCAATGAGGTGATTGTTTTGTTCCGGTAGTTGGGCTAGTTCACCATTTAGTTGTTGTAAAGTCGTGAAGTTACATTGCCGGATCACATCGGCGATCATGCCTTCCAGACCCATTTGCCGGCCATCGTCTGGTGAGTAGAGGCGTGTGATGCCATAGGCATGTAATTCTTCGATTTCGGAAGGCAGAATAGTACCACCGCCGCCTCCGAATATTTTGATATGTCCGCAGCCTCTTTCGTGCAGCAGGTCATAGATATATTTAAAGAATTCGACATGTCCGCCCTGGTAAGAAGTGATGGCTATGCCCTGGGCATCTTCCTGTATGGCACAGTCCACAATTTCGGCAGCGGAGCGGTTGTGGCCCAGGTGAATCACTTCGGCCCCCTGTGATTGCATGATCCTGCGCATGATATTGATCGCAGCATCATGGCCGTCAAAGAGAGCTGCTGCTGTAACTATTCGAATTTTATGTACTGGAGTATCAGTCATTTTGCTTTGGTGTTTAACAATAGTGTGGTATCGTGGAATACTGCTATGTAATTTGCAAATTACAGATTACTTAATATTCCCGTATTTTTTTATTTTACACTCATTATTCACGTTTATTGACTTGCATTTCCACAAAAAGCGCAAATCGTAATTGAAAACTTATAACAGAAATGGTGGCAAGAAGAGACTTTATCAGGAACAGCAGTTTGCTGGCAGGCGCTATAGCGCTGGGATTTCCTAAGGCTGTATTCGCCCATGCAGGATACGTTTCCAAACGTCCTCCGCTGGCAGAACGTAAGTTCACTAGTCAGGCAGTAGAAAAAATGATCGCAACCATCAAGAAAGAAGTTGCAGATCCGAAGCTGGGCTGGCTGTTCGAGAACTGTTTTCCAAATACCCTGGACACCACTGTAGTTCACAAGGTAGAAAACGGTCGTCCCGATACCTTTGTATTGACAGGAGATATCCACGCGATGTGGTTACGTGACTCGACTGCCCAGGTATGGCCTTACCTGGAGCTGGTAAATGAAGATGAAAAGCTGAAACAGCTGATCGCGGGTGTGGTGAACAGGCAAACAAAATGCGTGATCATCGATCCTTATGCAAATGCGTTCAACGAGGGGCCTACCGGTTCGGAGTGGGATAGTGACCTGACTGAAATGAAGCCTGAACTGCATGAAAGAAAATGGGAAATTGACTCTCTGTGTTATACTGTAAGACTGGCATACAACTATTGGAAGAAAACCAATGACGCCAGCGTACTGGACGATACCCACAAAAAAGCGGCTAAACTGATCGTGAAAACTTTCAAGGAGCAGCAGCGTAAAGATGGTCCTGGTCCTTACCATTTTCAGCGTAATACACCGAAGCAGTCTGATACTGTAGCCAACAGTGGTTATGGAAGTCCGATCCTGCCAGTAGGTTTGATTGCATCTATGTTCCGTCCATCTGATGATGCGACTGTGTTCCCTTTCCTGATCCCTTCCAACATGTTTGCAGTAGTATCTCTGCACCAGTTGTCCGAAATCAGTGAAGTGGTGTACAAAGATGCAGCCTTTGCTAAAGAATGTAAAGATCTGGCAGAAGAGGTAGATCGTGCAATCAAGGCGTATGCGATTGTAGAGCATCCATCTCTGGGTAAGATGTATGGTTTTGAAGTAGATGGTTTTGGTAACCGTTTGTTCCTGGACGATACAAATGTACCAAGCCTGTTGTCCATCCCTTACCTGGGTTATACTACTGCTGATGATCCGTTGTATCAGACAGCGCGCCACTTTGTATGGAGCCCTTTCCATTGCTGGTTCTACAAGGGTAAATACGGCGAGGGTGTAGGTAGCCCGCACACCGGAGTAGACAAGATCTGGCCAATGAGTATAATAATGAAGGCGTTGACCAGCAGCGATAAGGAAGAAATTGCCGGCTGTCTGAAAACCCTGCGTAATACTGATGGTGAAACCGGGTTTATACATGAATCTTATCATAAAGACAATCCTTCAGACTATACCCGTCCATGGTTTGCATGGGTGAATACACTGTTCGGTGAGCTGATTGTGAAAATTCACAGTGAGTATCCTGAACTGCTGAAGCGCAATTATGCGTGATAGCCTGTTTTCTTAAGTATTTGCAAAAAATCGCTTTTGCCATTGGCGGAAGCGATTTTTTGCTTTTATTACAGCCGTTAAATGATAAAACATGGCCCCTATTGCTATTTATGAAGAACAGATGGATCATTACAAGGCGGAACTGGCGAAGTTCAGGCGTCAGTTGAGTCTTCTGGGATATTTGCGTTTATTCAGTTTTCTGATCATGTTGTTCTTTGGCTACCTGTTTTTCCGGGATGCTTTTGCACCAATCTGGTTATTGCCTATTGTGCTCATGCTGGTTGTATTTGCTGGTGCGCTGGTATTCTATACGCGGATACAGGACAGGCAAACGCTGGCAAAGACCTTGCTGCATTTGAATGAGAAGGAATATCACCTGGCCACTACAGGGAATTCAACTTTTTATGACGGGGCCTTTTTTGTGGATGAAACGCATCCTTATACAGGAGATCTCGATGTGTTCGGACATTCTTCATTATATAGTCATATGAATCGTGCGGGTACTTTGACAGGAGCTGCCGTGCTGGCGCAATTTTTAAAAGAGCCATGGCTGGGTGTAGAGAAGACGAAAGAAAGACAGGAGGTTGTGAAGGAGCTGGTGCCCAGGCTACAATTCAGGCAGTTGCTCACAGCGCAGGGGCAGCTGGCAGGGGAGAAGAGTGATGACCAGCATGAGCTGAGATTGTGGCTGGATATGCCGATCCGGTTTATTAACAACCAGTTTGTACAGATCATGAGATGGGTAAGCCCTGTCCTCAGCCTGGCGGCCATCGTGTATTGTGGCATTACTTTCAATATCTACCCATTGCTGGGTGTATTGGCGATTAATGGGCTGATATTAAGACAGTATCTGGTGCACATAAACCATCAGCATACCCTGATTGCCAGCAAGGAGCGCGTATTTGCCAAGTTTGGGCTGCTGGTGCAGATGATCAACGCAGAAAATTTTGGGCAGGCGGCCATGTTGAATAGGGATCAGCAGAAAACGCAGGAGGCAGGTGTTGCTTTAAAACGACTGGCGAGAATTGTGAATACATGGGACCAGCGTCTGAATATGCTGGTGGGTTTACTGCTGAACGGATTGGCATTGTATGACCTGCATTGCGCGGTAATACTGGAAAAATGGAAGTTGGAATACAAGGACAAGGTAGCTGGTTGGATGGATGTGATTTATGGATTTGAGATCTATAACAGTATGGCTACGTTTGCGTATAATCATCCGGAATTTATATATCCGGAGGTGAGTGATACGCAGTCGCAGCTGACAGGGAAAGGGATTGGGCATCCGTTAATTCCTGCGGAAGAAAGCGTGAAGAACGATATTATGATTGGTACGCCGCAGCAGTTTTTGATTATTACAGGTTCGAATATGAGTGGTAAGAGTACATTCCTGCGGAGTGTGGGTAGTAACCTGTTGCTGGCTATGTGTGGGTTGCCGGTGTGTGCAGAGGAGTTTTCCTGCAGCCCTATGAAGATCATGACGAGTATGCGGATCAAAGATTCAATTGCGAAGCATACCTCTTATTTCCAGGCGGAGTTGTTGCGGTTGCAGGAGATAGTGAAGGTGTTAAAATCAGGGGAGAAGGTGTTTATCCTGCTGGATGAGATCCTGAAAGGAACTAACTCAGAAGATAAGTTGTCAGGGTCCCGGAGCCTGATCGCTCATTTCCTGCAATACAATTGCCTGGGCATGATTGCCACGCACGACCTGGAGCTGGGGCATATGGAAGAGGAGTATCCGGGTAGAGTCAGGAACTATTGTTTTGAGAGTACGATCAGGGACGAGCAGTTGTTCTTTGATTACCGGATCAGGGAAGGGGTCGCCAGGAATAAAAATGCAACATTCCTGATGAAGAAGATGGAGATAATTTAATTTGCGCATGCTAATATAATTAGTATTTTAGCTAAAAATATTAGCTATGACCTTGCCTTTTCAAGAGAGTGTACCGGAGAATCTCTATTATAAAGGACGTGGTGCCCAATTAAATCCTAAGAACAAATATCTAAAGAACGAATACGCACAGGAGCATGCTGAGGGCATTGACGAATGGTGGCAGGCGGACGTGCCTACCCAGATCCTGGAAGAACACGCTAAAACACTGGTGAATAAAGTAGATAGTCCTGATGTAGGCATGTGGTACAGCATGAATCCCTACCAGGGCTGCGAACATGGATGTATCTACTGCTATGCCCGCAATGCGCACCAATTCTGGGGCATGAGCGCCGGTCTTGATTTTGAAAGAAAGATCGTAGTTAAAAAGAACGCACCCGAACTACTGCGAAAGTTCCTCGACAATAAAAGTTGGGTACCCAAGCCAATTTCCATGTCAGGCAATACAGATTGCTACCAGCCGCTGGAACGGAAAATGTTCCTGACCCGTTCCTTACTACAGATTGCATGGGAATACAAACAGCCCATTGGCATCATTACAAAGAACTCCCTTGTACTACGAGACAAGTATATATTGCAACAGATGGCGCAGCATAACCTGGTTTGTGTGTATGTATCCATCACAACGGCAGATGAGGATCTGCGTCAGAAAATGGAGCCCCGTACTACCACGGCAGCGCAGCGATTCAAGATAGTAAAAGAGCTGAGTGAACTGGGTATACCAGTGGGAGTGATGACAGCACCAATGATTCCTGGGTTAAATGATCATGAAATGCCGCAGCTGTTAGAAATGGCCGCAGCGAATGGCGCTAAATTTGCAGGATATACAGTTGTTCGATTGAACGATGCAGTGAAGGTGATTTTTAATGATTGGTTGTACAAGAATTTCCCGGACAGGGCCGACAAAGTGTGGCATCACATCGAAGGTTTGCATGGTGGCCAGGTAAATGACAGCAACTTTGGAAGAAGGATGAGAGGAGAGGGGAATATGGCTGATCTGATTCGCCAGCAATTCAAAGTACATACGAAGAAACATGGGTTGAACCAGGAGAAGTTTGAATTCAATACAGAATTATTTCAGCGTCCGCAAGTGCAGCTACGTTTGTTTTAGCACATATCATTGCTACTGATTATATTAGATTGCGCTATAAAAAATTAGAAAAAATTTATTAAAGAATATTGCAGAAATAAAAAAATAAAAAATATCTTTGTGGAGCAATAAAAAAATATAAATGAAACGCAGTCCAAAACATATTAATTCAGCGATGTCCTGTAAGCAAAAGCAGGCCAGCTGTGGGTTGCGGGATTGTTGCACCAATTGATAACAAAGAAATAACTTATCAAATGATAAAACAGAAGTCCCGCAGATGATGCGGGACTTTTTGCTTTTTAAGCACTGAAATGAAGAAGACTGAGTTAGATAAGGAATCGATACAGACAACTGTTATGTGTATATACTATCCAGGAAGGCTGGCAGTATCTGCGCGATGGATCGCATTGGCCACTACGGGGCCGAATGGGCTAGGTATGTACTGACATAAGTAGACTTATGTATATACACCCGGCCCGGATGCAAGGAGCCGGGTTTTTTATTTTATAAAAATCCGGTGAAACGAAAAAACAAACTATGGACATTAATATTTTTTAATACTGTTATGTACTAACCGTGTACAGAAAGTGGATCGGGATAGGGTGCATAACCCCAAACAG
The DNA here is from genome assembly GCF_034087045.1 of Chitinophaga sancti. NCBI lineage: Bacteria > Pseudomonadati > Bacteroidota > Chitinophagia > Chitinophagales > Chitinophagaceae > Chitinophaga > Chitinophaga sancti. The sequence goes on from NZ_CP139247.1 coordinate 1,540,587, forward strand.
CTAGAAGATGAGAAACGTAATTCAAGTAGTAAGAGAGGCATTGCTCACCAATTTCAGGGAGTTAGACAAGTGGTTTGATAAAGAAGCTGACCTGTTACACTATAAACCTGACGCGGGGCACTGGAATGCCAGAGAAGTGCTGGAACATATCAGCCTTACAAATTATTTCCTGTTACTGATTATTAACAAGAGTACACGTCGTGCCCTGGATCGCAGACATGCGGCCGGAGCGATTACATTGCCTGCAGATTACCATGAAAAGTTTGACCAGATCGATGTAATAGGTAGCCGTTCTTTTGGATGGATCAGACCTGAACACCTGGAGCCTAGCGGCCTGCAGGACATACACGAAATCAGAACCCTGCTCAAACAACAGTTTGCGCAATGTATGTATAATCTTAGTCTGCTGAAAAATGGAGAAGGCAGGTTGGTACTTACCAACATGTCTGTGAATCACCTGGGCAAACTGGATATTTACCAGTACATCTACTTTTTAACTAAACACATTGAGCGTCACATTCGCCAAATGGAAAGGTTAAAAAGAGAATATAATGGAGAAAAAGAACCGGCTACACGTATTGTGACATCCATCGTAGATGCGCCAGACGAAGCAGCAGCAGATATGGCAGTGCTATAATGGTCAACTATATTGCTCATCCTTTGTTTTTTAATCCCGCTGTTCTAATACCATTCAATGTACCGGTAACAATCTTGTTGCCGGTATTTTTTGTGAAACGAACAGCAACCCTAAAATTTGTTAATATGCCCAAATCAAATTGTAAGAAACATCGTACGTATACCGCGGGGTAATCCTGCCCTGCCAGTTTTCTTATAGAAGAGTGTACCTTTGCAATCATTTTTAAAAATCGCATGGAAAATATTTTACAGCAGCGGGTGATCAGTGGGGATACTATTTTTGGCAATGGCCTGCTGGAGAGCAGACCCTTTTACCTGTATTATTTCAATAGAATACCTAATATAAGTATGGTTTACGGCATTAACGGTGAGCGGTCGCTTGCCGCTTTTAAGAATGCCTACAAGGATAAAATATCAGAAGTATACAGAAGGGAAGAAATCGATAAGAAAGATAAAACTTATCAGCATGATCTCTCCATTGTTGTGCTCAACAATGAGGTAATGGTGGAGTTTGGCGATGGTTACTGCGAAATACTGCACAATGGCCAGTCAGATCCCATTGTCAAAGAAATAACTACCCTGGTAAGAAGATATCGTACCCGCGAAAAGAAAAAGAAATTTGAACTGAACCTGATCACCGTAGAAAATGGCACCCTGACGCTAAAACCTATGGAGTTCAAGCGGACTAAACTGGACCTGCACCTCTATTATGAGGATGACTTTCTGTCCATCGATCAGCTGATCTACAAACGCCTGAATACAGACGAAGACAAGGGGATTGTATTACTGCATGGATTGCCTGGTACCGGTAAGACCACGTACCTGCGGTATCTGATCGGCCGATTGAAGAAGAGAGTGTTATTCCTCTCTCCTGCAGTGGCCCGCAATATTATGCAGCCTGAGTTTATCGATCTGCTGATTGATAACCCGAACACCATTCTGGTGATTGAAGATGCGGAGAATATCATCATGGATAGAAAGACTACTGGGAATTCTTCCGTGTCAAACCTCCTGAACCTGTCCGATGGTCTGCTGGCGGACTGTCTGAATGTGCAGGTGATCTGTACTTTCAATAGTGATATTTCACAGATTGACAGCGCATTGCTGAGGAAAGGGCGTTTGATCGCTAAGTATGAATTTGGTAAGTTGTCAGTAGATAAGGCGCGTCAGCTGTCAGGGAAACAGGGTTTCCAGACGTTGATTGATAAGCCGATGACGATAGCCGAGGTGATGAACCAGCATGAGCCCAGCTTTGAAAAGCAGGAGGTGACTATTGGTTTCAGGGCCGGGTTTAAGATGTAACTCAGTTAAATTTATTAAATACTTCAAAAAGAAGCCCATGCCACAGGCATGGGCTTCTTTTTTGCCTTTTACTCAGTTTTGCCGGAGATAAACTGAGTGTGTAGTCTATTGAAACTGTAGACTATTTAAAATAATTATTGTAATATTGCCTTGATCTTGCTCCATTGGCCACCAACAGTAGGGCTTTTACCCGTAATTCGAAATCATTCTTGGCGTGCATTTAAATCACATGGCCTGGGCCGTTCCACTGTTCCTGGGGCTAATGGGCCTGGAATACCTTGTTGCCCGTAGAACCGGAAAGAACTATTTTGGTTTTGCCAGCTCCGTCAGCAATCTTAATGTCGGTATCGCGGAGCGATTGCTGGATACCTTCACTGTAGGGATCTTCTATTTTGTTTACGATACCCTGCACCGTCACTTCGGTATTTTTAATATACAATCGGGCATATTGCTGTGGGTTTCGTTGCTGTTGCTCACAGATTTTATCTGGTACTGGTATCACCGGCTGGCACATGAAGTCAACTTTCTCTGGGCTGCCCACGTGGTGCATCACCAAAGTGATGACTTCAACTACACCGTTTCTGCCAGAATTACTGTATTTCAGGCTTTTGCCCGTATGTGTTTCTGGGCTATCCTGCCTGTGATCGGTTTTCCACCGGCCATGATCATCAGTGTGCAACTGGTACATGGTATCTATCCATTCTTTATTCATACCCGTACCATCCCTAAACTGGGGTTTTTGGAATATATTTTTGTCACGCCTTCCCATCACCGTGTGCACCATGCTTCGAATGACCAGTATCTGGACAAGAACTACGGCGACGTATTCGTATTCTGGGATAAACTGTTTGGAACATTTGTGGTAGAAGAAGAAGAGCCTGTTTATGGACTCACTAAACCATTGGACAGCAATAGTTTTCTATGGCAGCACTTCCATTTTATATTGGAAATCATTTATACGGTCAAAAAGACCAAAGGCTTCGGCGAGAAGTGTAAGATCATTTTTGGCCGGCCAGATAAGATAGATCCGGATCTACGGCCCCAGCTGGAAAAGAAGTTCCTGACACCTAACAGGAGTATACAGGTGACCTCGCGATTGAGTGCCTATGTTGTATGGCAGGTAGCTATAATGCTTATAATCCTGTTTTCATTTTTACTACTGGAATACTATATTCCCGTATTTATTCAAATTTGCATCACCCTTATTATTTTTCTCACATTGATCAATACCGGGGCTATTTTGGAGCAAAAGCGCTGGGTCTTTTATTTAGAGTATGTTCGGTTATTGATTGGATTTGTAATCATATCCTATTATTGGCCTCATCCATTTTTGTTTCTATCATTGCTGATAATACAGTTCCCTTTTTTTCTTTTACAGGGAGAAATCAAGCGGGAATATTTTCTTCTACTCTATGGCCGGTGATTTTCCATTCTTAAAGACATAATAAATATATTATATTCGAAATATAGTATGTAAATTTGGGTGTTTACTCAGTTAAGTTGGATGTTAACTTGCTAATACTGAAAGTGTTATGCAAATATCCTAAAACCTGGCAGAATTTTTTTATGTCATCCGGGCGATTTTGGTTGTCCAGATAAGCAAGGTATATTTAATGAAGTGTGTAAGCAGCTTACAATTAATAACATAGTTTTCCATACAAGAACCTATCTGGCGATGAAATAACATGCTATTATCTGTTCTAACGATTTGAAATTCCTTACTACGTTGTAAATCATGTCATTTTTATATTTAAAAAAAAACTGGTGGCTAATCGTAACGATCGTCGCCGGTTTTTCGTTTTATCAGGGGGGTAAAATCGTAATTTCTGCCCAACTGACATTTGTATGATATTTTTAATAGATTTGCAAATGTATTCTTATCAATTAAAGTGGTTGGAATACAGTATGTTAATCTGTTTATTATAATCCTAAGAAGAAATTTTATCTGATAGTTCATGTCCAAAAAAACACTTCTACTGCAACTGTTAATGCTGTTTATCGGTCTGGGGGTAAAGGCACAAATTTCGACCAATAGCATGACATCCAGTCAGTTGAGTCAGATAAAGGTGAGCAATCTAAGTGATGATCAAATTAGGCAAATAGTTGCTGAAATGAAGAAAAATAATGTGTCTTATGATCAAATAGGTTCATATGCCAAGCAAAAGGGGATTGCAGATTCTGAGGTAGAAGCACTTAAAACAAGGATTAAGCAGCTGAATCTGGATACAGAATTATCTTCTAATAGTTCAACTAGGAATGGCATGGATTCTACGGGCCGGCAATACGAGGATGCAGCGGCAGATACGACTTTTTACTGGCAGCAGAAGTATAAGAAAATACTGGATAGGCAGGACTTGGAAAAGGAACTGAAACGCAGAAAAATATTCGGTACAGAATTATTCAGTAATAAGAATCTCACTTTTGAACCCAATCTTCGTATGGCAACCCCGCCCAATTACAAACTGGCGGCAGATGATGAGGTAATCATCGATGTATATGGTTATTCCGAAGTGCAGCACAAGCTGAAAGTAAGCCCTGATGGTTATATCCGTATTCCATATCTGGGACCTGTGTATGTGAATGGTCTGACAATGGCTGAAGCTACTCAGCGTATTACCAAGCAACTTTCTACTATCTATAGCGGCATCAAAACAGGCAATACTTCTGTGCAGGTGACGCTGGGCAATATCCGCAGCATCAGAATTCTGTTAATTGGTGAGGCGACCCAACCCGGTACGTATACGTTGCCTTCTCTTGCTACAGTAGCCAATGCACTGTATGTATCAGGCGGTCCGAACGAAAATGGTTCCTTCCGTAATATAGATGTGATCCGGAACGGAAATGTAGTCAGCACTTTTGACCTTTACGATTTTTTGGTGCATGGTGATCTTTCTAATAATGTGGTATTACAGGATCAGGATATCGTGAAGGTGAATCCTTATAAGTTGAGGGTGGAAGTGACGGGAGAGGTAAAACGTCCCGCTATATTTGAGGCCAAAGAAAGAGAAACTTTACAGGACATCATTGAGTTTGCAGGAGGATATACGGACAATGCTTTCCGTGACAACATCAGAGATTACAGGGTGAACAAGCGAGCAAGGGAAGTAGTAACCATTCCGGCTGATTCTGTAGCTTTCTTTCGCCTAAAAACAGGTGATAAATTCTATGTAGACTCGGTAGTATCGCGCTATACAAACAGGGTAACCATTGCGGGGGCTGTATTCCATGCCGGAGATTTTGCCCTGGAGCCTAATATGACTGTGGCGGACCTTATTAAGAAGGCAGATGGTGTTCAGGAAGAAGCAGTGATGTCACGGGGTGTGATCCGTCGTTTACAGGATGACTATACTCCTTCTATTGTGAATTTTAATGTACAGGACGTGCTGGACGGAAAAGAAAATATGCCGTTGAAACGGGAAGATAGCGTGATTATCTTTTCTAAACTTAAAGTACGTGAAGAATTTCTTGTAAAAATAGATGGTGAAGTTAATCAGCCAGGGTACTATATATATGGCGATAGCATGCATCTGGAAGATCTGATTCTGTTGGCGGGAGGACTAAAGAGTGCGGCAAGTTTGACACATGTAGAAATCTCCCGTCGTATTCATAATAAAGGTGTATATGACTCAGCAGACTTTAGAATGGCGATTACACGACAGTTTGATCTGAATGCTGATTTATCGGCAAATGGAGAAGCAAATGCCTTTGCTCTTCAGCCTTTTGATGAAATCATGATTCGCAGGGAGCCTTCTTATTCTGAACAGGCCAATGTGATAATAAATGGAGAAATTGCATATCCTGGAATTTATACCATCAACAATAAGAAAGAACGTATTTCCGATGTGATTCGCAGAGCTGGTGGTCTTCGTCCTGATGCATCTGCAGAAGGAGCATTATTGCTACGCAAAACTTTTGCGAACTCAGCTGACAGTACCTTTCTTTCTAGCAAACTACAAGTGTTTTATAATAAATTGAGAGATACTTCGAATGTAGAAAGGGTGAAGGATGAAATGACAAAGAAAATGCAATTGCTTGGTATTGAACTGAAAAAGGCACTTGCTAATCCAGGGTCCAAATACGATCTGTATCTTGAAGAAGGAGATGTAATCAGGGTACCCAAAAAGTTGCAAACTGTGCAGATGTTTGGTGAAGTGTATTTCCCCAAAAAAGTAAGATTTGATAAGAGCTTTACCTTCCGGGATTATGTAAATGGGTCAGGAGGTTTTACAGCCACAGCCTTAAGAAGAAGAAGTTATATTGTATATGCAAACGGAAAGGTAAAAAGCACGCGCAAAGTATTGTTTTTTAACCGATATCCTAAAGTAGAACCAGGGTCAGAAATCTATGTCCCTCCAAAGAAGCAGCATCAGGGTATGTCAACAGGTGAAGCTGTTAGCTTAGCTAGTGCGCTTGCCTCTGTTGCACTTGTGATTGTTACAATTATAAACTCAACCAAATAACTATCCAACTTATTAAAGTTTAAAGAAAGCAATATGGAACAATCAAATGAGGTGGCTGGCAAGGTGGAAAATGAAGAGATTTCATTAAAGGAATTGATTCTTAAAATACAGGAATGGTGGCGATATTTATTAAGTAAATGGATAGTAGTTGGAATATTTGGATTAGTAGGCAGTGGGATTGGATTAACCTTCGCTCTTTTTAGTAAGCCTAAATATGTTGGAGATTTGACTTTTGTGTTGGAAGAAAGCAGCAAGCCCGGTGGATTAAGCAGTTATGCAGGAGTAGCAAATCAGCTCGGGATAGATCTGAGCTCGATGGGTGGGGGAACCAGTGGCCTGTTTTCCGGTGATAATGTAATAGAATTTTTGAAGTCGAGGCTGATGATTGAGAAGACATTATTGACTCCGATAAATGTAGACGGAAAGGAATTAAGCCTGGCAGAATTTTATATTGAATTCAATGAGATGAGAAATGGTTGGGGCCCCCGACTTTCTGATATACATTTTCCTGTTAATCCGGACAGAAAAAAGTTTACCCTATTACAAGATAGTATCCTGAACAGCATGTATGAAATGCTCATTAGGGGGAACCTACAGATAGCGAAGCCTGATAAGAAACTTAGCTTTATTGACGTGCAGACTACCTCCAGGAATGAATTATTTTCCAAAATCTTTACTGAGCGCCTGGTAGATGAAGCCACTACGTTTTATGCCATGATGAAAACCAGGCGATCCAAAGCAAATGTAGATATACTTCAAAGAAAGGCTGACTCAATTGAAATTTTGCTGAACCGTAAGACATATAGTGCCGCAATTGCCCAGGATCTGAACATGAATCCAGTGAAAAGTCAGGCATCTGTAGGAACAGAGCTTGTATTGAGAGACAAGGTGGTATTGCAAACAATGTTTCAGGACGTGGTGAAAAATCTGGAGTTGAGTAAGCTAACAATGTCACAGGAGACACCTATTATACAAATTGTGGATACTCCTATATTACCACTGAAAAAGGAGAAATTAGGGAAAACAAAAGGGGGATTGATCGGAGGTATTTTAGGGGGATTTCTGACTATAAGTGTTCTTTTGGTGAGACGGATTTATAAAAAGATCATGGAATAAATTGAATATTAATTATGAAGGTAGTTATTCTTGCAGGAGGGTTAGGTACAAGATTGTCGGAGGAAACAGTCATTAAGCCCAAACCTATGGTTGAGATTGGGGGCATTCCCATTCTTTGGCATATTATGAAACTGTATTCTGCATATGGATATAATGATTTTGTAATTTGCCTTGGATATAAGGGATATGTGATAAAGGAATATTTTGCAAATTATTTCTTACATAAATCAGATGTAACTATAAACCTGAAAGATAATTCTATGAAGGTGCATGATTCCCAGGTGGAACCATGGAGTATAACCCTCGTAGATACAGGGATGGATTCGATGACAGGAGGGCGCATCAAACGTATACAGCCACATATCGGCAATGAGCCATTCCTGTTAACATACGGAGACGGGGTGAGTAATGTCAACATTAATGAATTAGTGAAATTCCACCGTAACAATAATCGTTATTGTACCGTTACATCCGTACAGCCATCTGGCCGCTTTGGTGCATTAAACATTGACAAGGAAAGTAACCAGGTACATTCATTCATGGAGAAACCTAAAGGTGACGGTGCCTGGATCAACGGGGGGTTCTTCGTATGTGAGCCACAGGTATTTGACTATATCGATGGTGATGCTACTATTTTTGAACGTACCCCAATGGAGCGGCTGGTTGCAGACAATCAAATGACTGCTTTTAAGCATGAAGGATTCTGGAAGCCCATGGATACGCTAAGAGATAAAATGGAGCTGGAGGAAGCCTGGGTAACTAATGCAGCATTATGGAAAATATGGTAACGATGTTTGAAAAATTGAAAAGTACTTATCAGGGTAAGCGGGTCTTCCTGACGGGACATACCGGATTTAAGGGGGCCTGGATGACGGCTTTGTTGAATGCTATGGGTGCAGAGGTAAAAGGATTTGCGCTGGCACCGGAATATGAAGGTTGTATTTATTCGTTGCTCGAAAAGGAGTTGGATGTTGACAGTGTCATTGCGGATATTAGAGACAAGCAACGCCTAATCAATGAAATACTTTTCTTTCAGCCTGATTATATTTTCCATCTGGCAGCACAGCCATTGGTGCGTCGTTCTTATGCTATTCCTGCAGAGACCTTTGAAATAAATGTAATTGGAACTGCGAATATACTGGAAGCGTTAATTCATTTGAACAAGCCATGTGCAGTAGTAGTTATCACTACCGATAAGGTATATGAAAATAAGGAGAAAAACCTGTTGTACAATGAAGCTGATGTGCTTGGAGGGTATGATCCATATAGTGCCAGCAAAGCCTGCACAGAGTTGTTAGTGAACTCTTTTCGAAATTCATTCTTCAATGTAGCCGAGTATAACGTCCATCATAAGGCAGTGGCCAGCGCCAGAGCCGGTAATGTAATTGGTGGTGGCGACTTCAGCGAGAACAGAATCATTCCTGATATTGTCCGCGCCCTGACTGCACAGGAAGTGATAGCTGTGAGAAATCCATCTTCGGTAAGGCCTTGGCAACATGTGCTGGAGCCAATAAGCGGATATCTGTTGCTAGGTGCCCTCTTAAATGAGAACCCTGTAAAGTATGGTAAAGCCTACAATTTTGGTCCACAACCTCAGGACCATTTAACGGTAAAGGAACTGGTTGAACTAGCGATTTCAGCCTGGGGTAAGGGTGAATGGAAGGATAATTCTGATACCAACCAACCGCATGAAGGGCATCTGTTACAGCTTGATATTGCGTTGGCCGCTCAAGAACTACAATGGCTGCCTAAACTGGATTCAAAACAGGCAATAGCATGGACGATAGATTGGTATAAAAAAAGCTTGCCGGAAAAGGTGACTTTTACTTTTGAACAAATTAATAGCTACCTGAATTTATGATATTTAATGAAACTCCTTTAGCTGCCAGTTATGTGATAACACTGCAACCCTTCAGCGATGACAGGGGCTGGTTTGCAAGAACCTATTGCAAACGGGAGTTTGAGTCAATTGGACACCGGGAAGAATGGGTGCAGATGAATCACTCGTTTACTAAGCAAAAAGGTTCTATCCGTGGTATGCACTTCCAGCATTCTCCGTATGAGGAGATCAAATTGATCAGGTGTATTTCGGGAGCTATTTATGATGTGATCGTAGATATCCGGCAGGATTCACCTACTTATCTGCAATGGTTTGGCATTGAGTTATCCGCCGATAATGGTAAAATGCTCTATATCCCTAAAGGATTTGCCCATGGATTTCAGACATTGGAAGATAATTGTGCGCTCATCTATCACCACAGTGCATTTTATATGCCTCAGGTAGAAGGTGGTTTGCGATATGATGATCCAAAACTCGGTATCAAATGGCCTATAGCCGTTAAAGATATATCAGAAAGGGATAGACAACATCCCTTAATTAACTAATTAATTTCAATATACCGCCTCATTTGGGGCGCAAAATAAGGTTCATTTATGCACTGCAGATTTTGTAAGACCGAATTGACAAATACATTCATAGACCTTGCTAACTCACCAGCATCTAATTCCTTTCTGACTGGTGAACAGTTGAACGAACCAGAAACCTTTTATCCGCTGAAGGTATATACCTGCAGCAAATGTTTTCTGGTACAGGTAGATGAGTATAAAAAATCGGATGCAATTTTTAATAGTGAGTATGTATATTTTTCTTCCTATTCAACTAGTTGGCTGGCACACGTAAAAAAATATACTGAAGCAATGATAGCGCGATTTGGATTTAATCAACAATCACAGGTGATTGAAATCGCATCCAATGATGGCTATCTGTTGCAGTACTTTAAGGAAAATCAGGTGCCGGTATTAGGAATAGAGCCTACTGCAAATACAGCAAAGGTAGCTATTAGCAAGGGGATTGACTCCATTGTGGACTTCTTTGGTGTAAGACTTGCAACTGAGCTGGCAGCTAAAAATATACAGGCTGATCTTTTACTTGGCAACAATGTACTGGCACATGTTCCGGATATTGTTGACTTTGTTAAAGGCATGAAGATCATTCTAAAAAAGAATGGTGTCATTACCATGGAATTCCCTCACCTCATGCAGCTGGTGGAAAACAATCAGTTTGATACCATTTACCACGAGCACTTTTCTTATTTGTCTTTCTACACCGTGAAAGAAATATTTGAAGCACAGGGCCTGAAGATGTTTGATGTAGAAGAAGTGCCAACCCATGGCGGATCCTTGCGCATTTACGCGTGTCATGTTGAGGATGATTCAAAAGAGATTTCGGATCGTGTAGCAACTATGCTGAAAAAAGAGGCTGATAAAGGAATGGTATCACTTGATTATTATGACAATTTTCAGCAGAAAGCATTGGGAATTAAATTAGACCTTATCGGGTTTCTTATTCAACAGAAGAGAGACGGTAAGCAAGTCGCTGCATATGGTGCTGCTGCTAAAGGTAATACGCTATTGAACTACTGTGGTATTAAGAATGATCTGATTGATTTTGTTGTAGATGCTAATCCTCATAAGCAAGATAAATTCCTTCCTGCTAGTCATATTCCAGTAACTAATGAAGATTATCTGAAGGCAGTAAAACCTGCTTTTGTATTCATACTACCCTGGAATCTCAAAGAAGAGATCATGAATCAGCTATCTTATATACGTAGCTGGGGAGGACAGTTTGTGATTGCAATTCCTGAAATACAAATTCTGTAATATGAAGAAGGTGTTGGTAACAGGGGCAACTGGGTTCATTGGGAATTATGTGGTGAATAAATTACTGCAAAGTAATTGTACCGTGATTACCTCTTCTTCCGGTTTAGAGAAAGTGCAGCAAACTAGCTGGTACCCGGCAGTACATCATATCGTATTTAATATCGAATTATTCGACGACAGCATCAACTACTTTGATTTTTTTGGAGCACCTGATGCTGTTATTCATCTTACCTGGGAAGGATTACCAAATTATAAATCAGACTTCCATTACAAGGTGAATCTCCCCCGGCATTATGCATTTTTGCAGAATATGATCAGACATGGATTGCGTGATCTTACAGTTACGGGTACATGTTTTGAATATGGAATGAAGGAGGGTCTTCTAAGGGAAGATATGGAAACGGACCCTCAGAATCCATATGCGATAGCAAAAGATACACTGCGGAAACATTTACAGGTACTGCAGTTAGAAATTCCCTTCGATCTAAAATGGCTGCGGTTGTTTTATATGTACGGGAAAGGGCAGCACCCTAAATCGCTTTTATCTCAACTCGATACAGCGATTACTAATGGCGATACGGTATTCAACATGAGTGGGGGAGAGCAGGTACGGGATTACCTGCCAGTGGATAAGGTAGCAACATACATTGTCAGTACCGCATTGCAAAATCAGGTGACTGGTGTGATTAATTGTTGCAGTGGTAAACCGATAACAGTAAAACAACTGGTGCTCGATTACCTGGAGAAAAAGCAAGCTGCCATTTCATTGAATCTTGGTTATTATCAGTATGCAGATTATGAACCAATGGTCTTTTGGGGGGATACAAATAAATTAAGTACAATTGGGTTGTTATGATAACATCTTTGTCCAGAGAGGAATTAGAGAAATATACATCAAAACAGCTGAATTTTTTCTTTCCGGATGACCATCCTGTACAGTTGTCTGATTTTTCGGCAGAGGTGGATCTGGCTTTGCAGCGACTGGAATATTGTTTTAAACATTGTAGTCTAAAGCATTATTTTGATGGCACCGATGTAAAGTTCAATCACCTTTATAGTGATCACTATGTGATGTACCTCTGGTACCTTGGCAATTCAATCTGGAAGCAAAAGCAGGCAACAGATGTATGTAATAAGCTATATTACCTGAATAAAACCTTGCACGGACTGGATTGTATGTATAATACAGCATTGCCGGATATTTTCCTGCTCTTTCATTGTAGTGCTACTATGTTAGGAAAAGCAACCTACTCAGACTTCTTTGTAGCATTGCAGGGATGCACTGTCGGTTCTCATAAAGGAATTTATCCGGTAATGGGTAAAGGTGTTTCCCTGACAGCACACAGTGCACTCATTGGCAATTGCAGAATTGGGCACAATGTGTCTATCAGTGCATATACGTCCATATTTGGTACTAACATTCCGGATCACAGTATTGTATTTAGAAATGACCAGGGAGCAACAGTCATCAGAGCAGCTGAAAAGTCATATGCTCAAACATTCTTTAATGTGCAAATAATATAATTTGGCTTCTATTAAGGTAAACATAGTATCGAATTTACTGGGAAAAGTATGGGGTGCTGCCATTAGTATCCTGATGCTGCCTCTTTATATTAAATACCTGGGTATAGAATCTTATGGTCTGGTTGGATTTTATGCGACGCTAATCGGAACCATGGCGATTCTGGATATGGGCTTAAGTACAACACTCAATCGGGAGCTGGCTAAATATAAAGTAGAAAATAAATCTGTGGAAGAGGTGAGGGACCTCACTTTTTCACTGGAATGTATATATTGGTTAATTGGCCTGGTGATTGGAGCTGTTATCGTTTTATTTTCAGGTTTAATAGCTACACGGTGGGTAAAAGTAGAAACATTACCTACATCAATGGTAAAACATGCGGTAATGTTGATGGGCATGGTTGTTTCTTTTCAATGGCCGGTAAGTCTATACAATGGTGGATTAACAGGGCTGGAGAAGCAGATTGTCAATAATGTGATAACCGTGGTAATGACCACGCTAAGAGCTGCAGGAGTAATAATTGTTCTAAAGTTTATTTCAGCTACCATTGATGCCTTTTTTTTATGGCAGGCAGCATTAAGTCTGTTATATGTTTTAACAATGCGTTGGGGGTTATGGAGGCAAATGCCTGGTGCACATAGAAAGCCGAAATTTTCAATACTACAGATAAAGATTATCTGGCGATTTGCAGCAGGAATGACCAGCATCAGTATTGTATCTTTTCTGCTGTCACAAATTGATAAAATTGTATTGAGCAAAATGTTGCCCCTCTCCCAGTTTGGTTACTACACCCTGGCATATACACTGGCTACCACTGTGAACCTAATAGTAATACCCGTGAGTGAAACCTTTTTCCCCCGACTTGCTAACCTGGTGGCTTCAAATAATGAAGCACAGCTGAAGACGGCTTATCATCAGGCTTGTCGGCTGATGGCGGTACTTATCTTTCCTTTTTGTCTTGTACTTTTATTTTTTACAGAGGATGTGGCGCAGGTTTTGTTCAAAAATGCTGCTACTACTTCACATGTATATGTGCTTACCCGCATAGTATTAATCGGCAGTATTTTTAATGCATTGATGGTTATGCCATACAATCTCATTGTGGCCAATGGCTGGACTAAATTTACTATAATCCAGAATTTAATTGCGGCAATACTACTGATCCCTTTGCTTTTGGTATTAACGAAAAAATATGGAGCTATTGGAGCTACTTCAGTTTGGGTGATTGTGAATACCGGATATATTTTGATCAGTCAACCGCTTATGCACAGAAAACTATTGAAAACAGAATTATTCAGGTGGTACTGGAAGGATACATTTTTGCCGATGTTGCCTCCAATGGCTGCTGTAATCCTGATAAAACTGGTCATTATTTATACGCTGCCCGGCATAGCATTAAATTTCATCACACTTGCTGGTATAGGTGTAGTGGTGTTTCTTAGCTCCTGTTTATGTATGAAAGAAGCAAGACAGTATGCAGGTACGTTGTTAAAAGGATATGTATATGACGGACATAGGTAAAAAGCCATTAGTAAGTATCATTATTACTTCTTATAACAGGGCTCGGTGGATAGGAGATGCTATTCAGTCAGCGCTTCAGCAGGATTATGAGAACTTTGAGGTAATTGTTTCCGATAACTGTTCGGATGATAATACGGCAGATGTGATTAAACCCTTGTTAAGTGATTCGCGGGTGAAATATTTTAGGAATGATATCAATGTGGGGATGCTTCCCAATTTCAAGCTTGCAATAGAAACAAGGGCAATTGGAGATTATTTTGTAATACTGAACAGTGATGATTTGTTGCCGGATGCGGGCTTTATTTCAAAAGCGGTTGCGCTGGTGCAGCGGTATCCTTCTGCTAATTTTGTAAAAGGCCGGTGTAAAAACCTCTATGAGGCAACGGGAAAAGAGGAGGATGCGGCAGCAGGTAACTTATTTGATCAGGAATTTCGCAGAGGAATGGATGTATTCCTGAGCTATTCTGGTAAAGAAGATTTAAGCTGGGCGGGTATTCTTATCAATAGGGTTGTCTTTAATTCATTGCATGTATTTGATAACAATTATACAGCAATTGATGTGGGGAGTAACTTGATGCTGATGCTGCTGGGAGATGTTGGACTCATTAATGGAGCCTGTTATACATTTCGTGTACATGGGTCGAATGCACATATTCAGACCAGTGCACAACACTGTATCAACAATTTCCTAATGATCACTAAACCCTACGAAATGGCCCTGGCACAAGGTAACATAGATAAGGGGCAGCTTGATAAATGGAAGCATTGTTTCCTGATGAATCTTATAAAGGACAATCTGACCCAGCTCTATATAGGGAAGAGAGATGCATATCGCCAATTGCGTAATTATATCATTGAAAATTATCCGAATGAATACATAGAGCTGACAAACAGAATTAAATGGAAGGTATTTCTGCTTTTATACGCACAGCCCTTGATAGGTAAGACATTTATAAAACTCATTTTCGGGAAGTAAAAAGATTATTAATGGCAAATGCTACATTATTTGTTGTATTTCATCATGAACTCAAGAAGAAT
Organism: Chitinophaga sancti; assembly: GCF_034087045.1. NCBI lineage: Bacteria > Pseudomonadati > Bacteroidota > Chitinophagia > Chitinophagales > Chitinophagaceae > Chitinophaga > Chitinophaga sancti. The sequence continues at coordinate 1,555,842 of NZ_CP139247.1, forward strand.
TATTATGATGAATCTTTGCTTGGACAGTACGCATTTATAAATGTGAATCCTAAGAATGAGGCGGCTGTTCAGTATTCGGATTATAAAATTATCAATCAGTATGAATTCAGAAATTTCCACTCATTAGGTAAATGGTATACGGAATCAGAAGTGATGTATAATATTTTCAAGAACCCTTACTTATGTGAGGGTGCTGATTATCTTGGTTTTCTCCAGCATGATATCGATTCATCTGGGTTGAATGAGAATGTCGTCAGTGAACTGACAGAAAAATATGATCACATAAATTTTCAACCATATTTATTTGAAACGGATTATGCCCAGCGGATATTGATGGATGAAAATCAGCCGGAGAAAAGGAATGGTGATGGGCTTAATTGTTATGATTCGATCATATCAGATTATAATAAATTCTATGGAACGAATCATACACTGAGTGAGCTGAGTGGTAAAACAATAAATCTCTGTTCTTCTTTTATACTGAAGAAGGACGTTTTTTTTAAGATGATGAAGTATATTGCTGCGGTGATTGAAAGCGGTAAGCTAAATATATTCGATACAGCACACCAGTTTCGTATTCAGGGAGGGCTGCTGGAAAGATATTACGCTGTCTGGCTGGCTTTAAATGACCTTAGTACGACGGTAGTCCCGTTGAAACATCATTTTATAGAGAGTGTAAGACAGGATTCTATATTTAACCGTATACTAAGAAAACTTGGTTTAAAATAAGAATAATAATGGAGCTATTGATTATTACCTCTACTGTATATGTGAGTAGCTGTTTTACCGTACTAACAGATCCTATTTTGCGTACAGAACAATATTTAGATAGTATTCAGTTTTACCTGCGTTCATCGATATTGAAAGATGTGATAGTATGTGACAATAGTGGTTACGATTATTCCAAACATCCAGAGCTGAAGCAGTTGGCTGATGAACAGGGAAAGAGACTGGAGATACTTTATTTTTTAGGAGATAAACTAAATATGGAAGCGAAAGGAAAGGGGTATGGAGAAGGCGAAATAATGGAATATGTGCAAAAAAACAGCCTGTTATTGCTTAATGCCAGGTCATTTTGCAAAGTGACAGGGAGAATTCGCATCCTGAATATTGATAAACTGTTAAAGGAAATCAACCCAACTTATCCTTATTTCCAGAAAATGAATTTTAATCCTTTTGTCAATCAGAAAAAAGTAGATACACGCTTTTATCATTGTACAAAGGATGTATTCAACAAAAATCTGCTCTATGCTTACAAAGCAGTAAATGATACAGCTACTTATTACCTGGAGAATGCTTATTACGACCATCTTAAGCAAGGACGAGTGGTTTATAAAAGCTATTGGCATTTGCCAAGGTTTGTGGGAGTTTCAGGAAGTACAGGAGAATCGTATACTGTGGGAAAGGCAAGATGGTGGAAAGAAAAAATATTGCATGCAATTTTAAAGTTATACGGACTCAGGTAAAACCGGAAGAAATAATTGGAATGAAAGAATATCAGCCGTTAGTATCGATAATAACAGTGGTATATAATGGTATTATATCATTGGAAAAGACAATACTGAGTGTATTGGGTCAGTCCTTCCAAAATATCGAATATATCATCATTGATGGCGGATCGACAGATGGAAGCGTGGATATTATTAAAAAGTATGCTGACCGGTTGGCATATTGGGTAAGTGAGCCAGATAAGGGTATTTATTATGCAATGAACAAAGGTATTGACCAGGCCAGTGGAGAATGGATTAATTTTATGAATGTGGGTGACTGGTTTTATAGTGCTGATTCGGTCAATGATATATTTGGAGGTGAAAATCTGAATGGGTATGATTTGGTGTATGGCAATACTGAGAAAAGGCGTGGTGATAAAAGCGAAATATATATACCTGGCGATGCCAGCAATTTCTATAAAAGGCTCATGATTCATCAGAGCACTTTTAGTCGTACTTCTCTGAACAGGAAGTATAAATTTGATACCACATTCAAAGTATCAGCAGATTTTGATTTCATGTTCAAAGTCTTTTTATATAAGCATAAAACCCTGCATGTAGATGTAGTTGTATCCAGCTTTGATCTGGTAGGTTTTTCTCATGATAATCGTTACAGAGGGTTTTCAGAAGATAGGGTCATTGCGTTTAAATACAAAGGAAATTTATTGCTTAGCTGTAAGGTGTATCTTTTTTATGTGTATATCACGGGAATAGGCAAGGCTATTGATTTAATGAAAACTTATCTGCCTGGTGTTTACAAACAATTAAAAAAGATGAAAGGATGATACCGTACTATCTTTTTTTTATGTTTTTTGGGCTTGGTGCATCTCTTGAATATGTCAGGAAGGATGATCATAAGGTACAGCTATTGAAAAGACTTATGATTACTGTTGGTTTGTTTATTATACTTTTTTTTGTAGGGTTCAGATATAAGATTGGAAGTGATTGGGCCGTATATCTGCAAGGGTATAATGAAGTTGTGCCTCTTGGCCAATTATTAGGAGGGAAGAACCTCAATTTTTCAGACGACTTTACCGAGCCAGGATTTAAAATTGTGTCTTCCCTCTGTAGTTATCTGGGAATGAACTTTTTTATGTTTGTATTCCTGATCACCGTATTTAATACATTTTCACTTTATTATTTTATATACAGAAATGACTTCCGGAATAAGTTGGTATTTCTTGCTATCATTCTAATTTTAACGGTTTTTCTTGAGTTTGATATTCTGCGTCAGTCTATAGCTTTTCATATCGTTTTGTTTGGATTTATTGGAGACAGAATTAAGCCGGTAAAGTTTATTTTACTGGTGGTGTTGGCTATGATGTTTCATTACACTGCTATAATATTTTTATTATTTTATGTATTTCAGCGAATGAAACTGACACGTAAGAAGATTCTTTTTCTTACAATTGTATATGTTATATCCCTCTTTGTTACTATCCCTATTATTACCTCAATATTACTGGCATTGAAGCCATTGGCCGGAGGGGTACTATCTGCGGTAATTGAGAAAGGCAGCAATCTTGTAGCTAACTTCGAGCTTACAAGAAATATCAGTTTTACATCTATACTGAACCTGGCATTCCTCTGCCTGCTCTATATGCGTTGGGAGAAACTGACGTTGACAGTAACAGAATCAACCCTGGTAAAAATGTTCCTCTTTTATATTCTGCTGATCTCCACGTTAAAGGAAGTTCAGGAAGTGGCTGACAGGTTTTCCTATTATTACAATATTGGCATTGCCTTTATGTTTGCCTTGCTAAGCAGTTTGATTACATTCAGAGCTAGGAATAAAGTATTGTTGATAGTACCAATGCTATTTATTCTGATGCGGTTGCTTTTGCATTTCAGACAAGAGGCAATTGTATATGGTCAGACACCTTACAGAAATTATTTTTTTATGGATGAGTCGGATGAACTGGAGATCAGAATGCGGTATGAGAAGATGATGACGATAAAACAAGCAGAGAATGAGGGAAAGAAAGATTAGAATATCATTCATTTTACCTGGGAGGGGAACGAAACCGGTGGGAGGTTTCAGGGTGGTGTATGAGTATGCCAACCGTTTATCGGCGGCAGGGTTTGAAGTACAACTGGTACATACGGCCTGGTTGTTCAAAAGAAACCCATTTGTGGGTGGGGTAATCAGGTATTTGTATTGTCTTTTCTTTTACAGGTTCATTAAGCCATGGTTTGCGCTGGAGAAAGGTGTTAAAAATAAATGGATCTTCGCGCTGTACAATTTTCTTTTGCCGGATGCAGATTTTGTAGTAGCTACTTCCTGGGAAACTGCAGAGCATGTAGCTGAGTTCCCAGCGCGGAAAGGCCGTAAGTTGTATTTAATACAAGCTAATGAATCGGAATTTACTTATGTTTCAAATAAGGGCTTAGAGAAGGCTTCGTTGGAAACGTGGAAATTGCCCATGCATAAGATTGCTATTTGTACATGGTTGCAGGTGGCAATAAAGGATTATTCCGGACAGGATAGCACCGTAATTTTTAATGGGCTGAACTTTGAAGAGTTTTTTATAGAACGGGGCGTGCAAAAGAATGAAAATACAGTAATGATGTTGCATCATCATTCTCCTCATAAAGGGAGTGCAGAAGGTATGGCAGCATTACGTCTTTTAAAAAGCAGGGTGAAGGACCTGCAGGTGATATTGTATGGTATGCCAGCAGCACCTGACGGCCTCGAAGAATGGATGAGGTATTACCAAATGCCTGAAAGGAACGAATTGCGCCGGCTATATAATGAAGCGACGATATTTTTATCACCATCGCACTCAGAGGGTTGGGGTTTGCCTGTTTCAGAAGCGATGCAGTGTGGATGTTTAGCAGTAACTTCTGATATTGGTGGGTTTAAGGATTTTGTAAAGGATGGGCAGACTGCATGTTGTTTTCCGGTTGGAGATGTGGAATCGATGGCGACAGTATTGCAGGAATTGCTTTTGGATGATGAGAAAAGGAAGAAGCTGGCTAAACAGGGACATGCTTTTATACAGCAATTTACCTGGGATCGTGCAGTGGCTGATTTTATCAAAGTATTAAAAATGGAATAATCAGAATGGTATCAGTATGTATGGCCACCTATAACGGAGCTGCATTTGTAAAGGAGCAGATTAATTCTATTCTAACGCAGTTGAAGTCTGAAGATGAATTGATTATTTCTGACGATGGCTCTACTGACGGTACTCTCGATATTTTAAGCGAAATAGCAGATGACAGGATCCGATTATATCATGGCAATTTTCGGGATGTGATCAGAAACTTTCAGCATGCCCTGAGTAAGGCAGAAGGAGACCATATTTTTTTGGCAGATCAGGATGATGTATGGTTACCGGGCAAAGTAGCAAAGATGATAGATTTGTTGCAAAAATATGATTTGGTGATCAGTGATTCGGAAGTTGTCGATGAGCAGTTGCAACTGTTGCATGCTTCATTTTTCGCTTATTTTGGATCTGGTAAGGGCTTGCTGAAGAACATGGCGAGGAGTACGTATTATGGTTCATGTATGGCGTTCCGAAAAAGCTTGCTGGATGGCGCACTGCCTTTCCCTGCCACCCGGGAAATAGGGCATGACCTGTGGATAGGATTAGTTGCAGAGATGACAGGCACTGTTTGTTTTTATCCGGAAGCCCTGATAAAATACAGAAGGCATGGAGAAACCTTTACGTCAGCGGGAACGGGGAAAAGCAAACGAGGTTTGATTACAAAGTTGAAAGGACGGATGATAATGATGAAAGAAGTTATTAAATATTACCTGAAGTATAAAATATGCAAAAAGGTTTAGTATCTATAATTACACCTGTTTACAATGCGCAGCGTTTCATCCCGGAAACGATTGAGACAGTGTTAGCACAGACCTATGTTAATTGGGAGATGTTGATTATTGATGATGGATCAAAGGACGACAGTGCGAAAGTAATTAGTGAATATGTGCAAAGAGACAACAGAATAAAGCTGTTTTCCCAGCAGAACGGTGGGTCTGCTGCTGCAAGAAACAACGGTATCAGACGGGCGAACGGGCAATATATTGCATTGTTGGATGCAGATGACCTATGGGAACCGACCTTTCTGGAAAGACAGCTGGCGCTTATGAAGGAGAAGAATGCAACGCTTGTTTATGCCTCACACAAAAGGATTGATGAATTCTCAAAAGAATGTATGAAACCTTTTATTGTTCCGGAGAAGGTCGACTATAATAGCATGTTGTGCACCTGTTCAATTTCCTGTTTGACGGGGCTGTATGATACGGAACGTTTTGGTAAGATTTATCTGCGCGAGGAGTTTAAAAGCCTGCGTGATGATTATATATACTGGTTGGAGATTATTAAGAATTGCAAGGTCGCTTATGGTAATACCGATGTAATTGCCAGCTATCGAGTATTGAATAATTCCACTTCCAGGAATAAAAAGAAGGTAATTAAGCCTCAGTTTATGGTGTATTACAAAGTTGAGAAGTTGGGCCTGATCAGGAGTATGTATTACTTAATGAGATGGGCAATAAAAGGTTATTCAAAATATAGTGCATGACGGATATTAAGTATGATTATCTAATAATTGGTGCCGGTTTATTTGGGTCTGTATTTGCATATGAAGCAAATAAAGCGGGTAAGAAATGTCTGGTAGTAGATAAACGTTCCCATACGGGAGGTAACGTATATTGTGAAAACATAGATGGCATCAATGTACATAAATATGGTGCGCATATTTTTCATACCAGCAACAAGGAAATCTGGGATTATGTAAACCAGTTTGCTGTATTTAACCGGTACACCAATTCTCCTTTGGCTAATTTTAAAGGGGAGTTATATAACCTTCCCTTCAATATGAATACTTTTTATCAGTTGTGGAAGGTGCTTACACCTGAAGCCGCACAGAAGAAAATCAGGGAGCAGGTAGAAAAGCTGAATATTAAGGAGCCTAAGAATTTGGAAGAGCAGGCATTATCTCTGGTAGGGCCGGATATTTATAATAAGCTGATCAAAGGCTATACAGAAAAGCAATGGGGCCGGCCGGCTACTGAATTGCCAGCATTCATTATAAAGCGTTTGCCGTTGCGCTTTACCTATGATAATAACTATTTTGATGATAAGTATCAAGGAATTCCAGAGGGGGGGTATAACGTAATAATTGATAAAATGCTGGCAAATTCAGATATTTGCTTAAATGTGGACTTCTTTGCAGAAAGGGAGGCCCTGTCAAAGGTGGCACGCAAAATTGTATACACCGGTATGATTGATCAGTATTTTAACTACTGTTATGGAAAATTAGAATACAGAAGTCTGCATTTTGAGCATGAACAAAGGAATACTCCTAACTATCAGGGTAATGCGGTAGTCAATTATACGGATAAGGAAACTCCATATACAAGGATCATTGAGCACAAACATTTTGAATTTGGTACCCAACCTGGAACTGTAGTGACAAAAGAATATCCTGCCGATTGGTCGGAAAGAATGGAACCTTATTATCCAATTAATGACGATAGGAATAGTGATTTATATAAAAAATATAGGGAACTGGCGGATAAGGAGATGAATGTGGTCTTTGGCGGCAGGTTGGCAGAATATAAGTATTACGATATGCATCATATTATAGCTCATGCTTTGAAAAAAGTCAGGCTAGAACTTGATAATTCCAAATAGTATCATGAAGAAAGCATTAATTACTGGTATTACAGGGCAGGACGGTGCCTACCTGACCGAATTGTTGTTATCCAAGAACTATGAAGTTCATGGCATCAAACGTCGCTCCTCACTATTTAATACAGATAGGATAGATCATTTATATCAGGATCCTCATGAGCAGGGAGTACATCTGAATCTCCATTATGGTGATCTCAGTGATTCTACAAATCTTATCAGGATCATTCAGCAGGTTCAGCCGGATGAAATTTATAATCTGGGTGCTATGAGTCACGTTCAGGTCAGTTTTGAAACTCCTGAGTATACTGCAAATGCTGATGGCATTGGTACGCTAAGAATATTAGAAGCAGTAAGGTTACTTGGCTTGGTTAATAAAACAAAAATATACCAGGCATCTACTTCTGAATTATATGGATTGGTGCAGGAAGTGCCTCAATCTGAAAGAACTCCTTTTTACCCTCGCTCTCCATATGCTGTGGCTAAGATGTATGCTTACTGGATAACCGTGAATTACAGGGAAGCTTACAAAATGTTCGCCTGCAATGGTATTCTGTTTAACCATGAAAGCCCCCTGAGAGGCGAAACATTTGTTACCCGCAAAATCACCCGTGGTGTATCTAAAATATTCTTAGGGATGCAGGAGAAACTGTATATGGGGAATATAGATGCACAACGTGACTGGGGGCATGCAAAGGATTATGTAGAAGCAATGTACCTGATTCTTCAGCAGGAAAAGCCGGAGGACTATGTCATAGCTACTGGTATTACAACCCCAGTAAGAGAATTCATTAAGATGGCCTTTTTCGAAGTGGGCATTGAACTGGAATTTACAGGGAAAGGGATAGATGAAAAAGGGATTGTGAAAAGCGTAAGTGCAGAAAATCTGCACGTAAAACCAGGGCAGGAAGTATTGGCCATTGATCCGCGCTATTTCCGTCCGACAGAGGTAGATCTCCTTATAGGAGATCCCACTAAAGCTCAGACAAAACTAGGGTGGATGCCTAAATATAATTTACAGACATTGGTAAGAGAAATGATGGCAGCAGATGTGGAGCTGTTTAGAAAAGAACAGTTACTGAAGAATGCTGGATTTAAAGTATTAAACCAGTTTGAATAGAAAAGAATGCAACAGCAGGATAAAATTTTTGTAGCCGGTCACAGGGGAATGGTAGGATCTGCCATTGTTAGAAGGCTTCAGGATGACGGGTTTAATAATATTGTAACCAGGTCTTCAAAAGACCTGGATCTGCGTGATCAGCAGCAAGTAAGCAAGTTCTTTGCTGAGGAAAAACCTGATTACGTATTCCTTGCAGCAGCTAAAGTGGGTGGCATTATTGCCAATAATACTTACAGAGCGCAATTTATTTATGAGAACATGATGATACAGAACAATGTTATTCATCATGCTTATGTGAATAATGTAAAGAAACTCATGTTTCTGGGGTCTTCCTGTATTTATCCTAAAATGGCTCCACAGCCATTGAAGGAGGATTATCTGCTGACAGGGCTGCTGGAACCAACCAATGAACCCTATGCAATTGCCAAGATAGCCGGTATCAAGATGTGTGATGCATATAGGGCACAATATGGGTGCAATTATATTTCTGTAATGCCTACTAACCTGTATGGTCCTAATGATAATTATGATCTGAATAATTCTCACGTATTACCTGCTTTATTGCGGAAATTTCATGAAGCAAAAATTAATAATATCCCAGAGGTGGTAGTATGGGGGACAGGTACCCCACTGCGTGAATTTCTGCATGCTGATGATATGGCTGATGCCTGTTTTTATCTAATGCAACATTATAATGAAGAGGGATTGGTGAATATTGGTGTTGGGAAAGATATCAGCATTAAAGATCTGGCGCTGATGATTAAAGACATTGTAGAATATGAAGGTCAGCTGGTATTTGATGCCACCAAGCCTGATGGTACTCCCAGAAAACTCATGGATGTAGGCAAACTGCACGGTCTGGGCTGGGATGCAAAAATTGAACTCAAAGAGGGTATTAATGAGGTTTATAAGCAACTAAAGACCAGCCTATGGAAGCAGAAAATATGATGAATATCCACAACCACGTTTTTATCATGGCCGGCGGCGTAGGCAGTCGCTTCTGGCCTAAGAGCCGTAATAACTATCCCAAACAGTTCATAGACATACTGGGCATAGGCAAGTCACTATTACAACTGACTTACGAACGGTTTAAAAAGATTTGTCCTTCAGAGAATATCTATATTGTAACCAATACTGCCTATAAAGGACTCATCCAGGAACAATTGCCCGAAGTGTTAGCTGACAATATCCTTTGCGAACCTTCCCGGAATAACACTGCACCAGGTATTGCATATGCTGCATTTAAAATTTTGGCAAAAGATGCGAATGCCTCTATGGTTATTGCTCCTTCTGATCATTTTATTCTCAGGGAAGAAATTTTCCTTGGAAAAATTCAGCAGGCATTAAATATCGTAGCTGAAAAGGATATATTATTAACCCTTGGTATTACACCTACCAGACCTGATACTGGTTATGGTTATATCAAGTTTGCAGAGAAGGGTGTAGAGGATATTCATAAGGTGATAAAGTTCACTGAAAAACCAGTTCTGTCCAAGGCGCTTGAATTTTTAAATAGTGGCGATTATGTATGGAATGCAGGTATCTTCATCTGGAAGGCACAATCTATACTCAATGCAATAAAGCAGCTGACCCCTGAATTATATGACCTTTTCAGTAAAGGTGAGGGTCTCTATAATACCGCTCAGGAACAGGTATTTATAGATCAGCATTATCCACAGTCACCCAATATTTCCATAGATTATGCAGTAATGGAAAAGGCGGAAAATGTATATACTATGCCTGTTGAGTTTGGCTGGAGTGATCTTGGTACCTGGGCATCCCTGTTCATGGTAGCTGAAAAGCAGGATGACAGTAACAACGTTTTTTCTGGTGGTGATGGGAAGCTGGAAGATACCTCTGATTGTATCATTCATATACCCAAAGATAAACTGGCAGTGATTCGTGGCCTGAAAGATTTCATTGTTGTAGATGATGGAAATGTATTGCTGATCTATCCTAAAACAGCAGAACAGGAAATTAAACGAGTGACAGAACAGCTTCGGATACAGAATAAGATCAGCCATTTATAATGGTCTTTTAATTCACGTTAGTCCGATATTCCTGTAAAAGGAAATATATTTGTGGCTGGCAAGCTAATTCTTTTCTATGTTCAAATCATGTTTTACCTCATCAATACTCCTGCTAGGTTGTAGCATAGTGGTATCAATGTCTGTGAATGCACAAAGTACAGGCCGACAATATTCACTTGGCTTTTATCAAAACTCAACTGATAGTCTGGGGTACCATTCTTCCCAGCGGGACTACAGTCTGGAACCATCGTTTGATCTTCCAAAAGGAGATACAACCCGCAAACAGAGCTGGTTGTATCGTAAATTGTTTAGAGAACACCTGTTGGAAGTAAAAGAGGATGATTTTACTTTTTATGCAAGTATACTTCCGGATTTTCAGATTGGGCATAGCAATGTAAATGGTAGAACATGGCTGAATACCCGGGGCGTAATAGCTGGTGGTACTATTGGACATAATCTCACGTTTAGAACAGAGTTCTACGAGAATCAGGGAAAATTTGCATCCTATATCGATGAATATAGCCGGAAAAATGCCATTGTGCCCGGACAGGGACAATGGAAGGCATTTAATACAAATGCATTTGACTTCGCATATTCATCTGCACTCATAAATTACAAAGCGGGGCGTCATTTTGATTTTCAGCTGGGTTATGACAAGAACTTTATAGGCGATGGCTATCGCTCTATGTTGTTGTCGGATGCTTCGTTCAACTATCCTTTCCTGAAAATTATAGCTAACCTGGGGCGTGTACAGTATACCACTATGTGGGCGCAGTTCGTAGATATGCAATATCCCAAATCTTCTTATGATAATGGTTATCGAAAGAAATGGGGCGTATTTAATTACCTGGACTGGAATGTCAGCAAGAAGTTTTCCATCGGATTGTTTGAAGCTGTAATATGGCAGGACTCTGACTCTACAGGTAAAAGAGGGTTTGATGTGAGTTATCTGAACCCCATCGTTTTCCTTCGCCCGGTCGAATTCTCAGTAGGTTCTCCTGATAATGCACTATTGGGGCTAAACCTAAAGTATGCTCCTTCTGTGAACAGTACTATTTATGGCCAGTTTATCCTGGATGAATTTGTACTGAAGGAAATGACCAGTGGTAGCGGTTGGTGGGCCAATAAATTTGGCGGTCAGCTGGGTTTCCGTTCCAACAGTCTTTTCAAGGTACCTAACCTGAATGCATTGACAGAAGTGAATGCTGCCCGTCCATATACTTACTCTCAGCGTACTACGCTCAATAACTATGGTCACTACAATCAGCCATTGGCACACCCGCTGGGAGCAAACTTTGTGGAGTGGGTCAATATTGCAGATTACCGGTACAGGCGCTTCTTCCTCCGTGGACAGATTACCTATGCAAAGTATGGTTTGGATTCTGCCGGGATCAATTATGGGAATAACATTTTCGAGTCTTATAATACCCGTGCAGAAGACTTTGGTAACCACATCGGGCAGGGGCTGAAAACAACCCTCACCAATATTCAGGGGTCAGTTGCTTATCTGCTTAATCCAAAGTATAACCTGCGATTGGAAGCATCTCTAACTGCCCGTCAGGAAAAGAATGACCAGTGGAAGAAAAATGAGCTGATATTTAATCTGGGACTAAGGGCCAGCTTCAGGCAACTTTACTATGATTTTTAAGTTATAACAGTAATATCTTTTATGAACCCCGGGCCGCGCGCCCGGGGTTTTTTTATAACTTCGCCTCATGCATTATGTTACAGTAGAAGGGCTTACAAAGTCCTACGGCGCAGGCCCCTTGTTTAAAGATATTTCTTTCCATATCGAAGAAGGTGACAAAATCGCCCTGGTGGCGCTGAATGGTACCGGTAAGTCCACCCTGCTCCGCATTCTTTGCGGCCAGGAAACCCCCGATGCCGGCACGGTATGGATACACAAAGATGTAACAGTAGTAATGCTGGAACAGCAAAATGCTTTCAATCCCGGAGAAACCATCTCCCGCCACATATTCTCACAGGGGCACCCTGTACTGTCCGCTATCAGGGATTATGAAATGCTGACTGAAGAAGGCGAGGAGCCGGACCTGGATAAGCTCACCAAAGCCATCGAACGTATGGATGAGCTGAACGCATGGCACTTTGATTCCAAGGTAAAACAGATCCTGGGCAAGCTGAATATTCACCACATGGAACAGCTGATGGGCAGCCTGTCCGGTGGCCAGGTAAAAAGAGTAGCGCTGGCCAAGGTGCTGATCGATATCGGCTTTGAGCATAGACATACCCTGCTCATCATGGATGAACCGACCAACCACCTGGACGTAAGCATGATCGAGTGGCTGGAAAACTACCTGGACCAGGAAAGAGTGACCCTGCTGCTCGTAACGCACGACCGTTACTTCCTCGATAGCGTGTGTAATGAGATCATGGAAATCGATCAGCAACAGCTGTATATCTATAAAGGAGATTACGAGAACTATCTCGAAAAGAAAGCGACCCGTGAGGAAATGAATAAAGCCAGTGTGGAAAAGGCCCGCAATGTATTCCGTAAAGAGCTGGAATGGATGCGCAAACAGCCCAAGGCACGTACCACAAAATCTAAATCACGTATAGATGCATTTACTGATGTAAAGGAAAAAGCCAGTGTAAAACTGGAAAAACAGCAGCTGGAGCTAAATGTGAAGATGACCCGACTGGGAGGCAAGATCATCGAAATGAAAAAAGTGTACAAGGCCTATGGCGATTTACAGATCCTGAAAGGCTTTGACTATACATTTAAGAGAGGGGAACGCGTAGGCGTGGTGGGTAAGAACGGTGTGGGGAAATCCACATTCCTCAACATGTTGCTGGGCCTGGAACAACCTGATTCCGGAAAGATCAATACAGGGGAAACCATTGTATTCGGTAACTACGATCAGCGTGGCCTGATTATAAAGGAAGATATGCGGGTGATCGAATTCGTAAAGAATATCGCCGAAAACTTCCCGCTGGCAGATGGTACCAAAGTAAGTGCCGCCCAGTTCTTACAGTTATTCCTGTTCCCGCCTGAGAAGCAGTATACCTACATCTCCAAACTCAGTGGTGGTGAAAAAAGAAGATTACACTTATTGAGCATACTCTTCCGTAACCCGAACTTCCTGGTACTGGATGAGCCTACGAACGACCTGGATCTGCCTACGCTGAGCATCCTGGAAGACTTCCTGCTGGATTTCCAGGGATGTCTGATCATCGTGAGCCACGACCGTTATTTCATGGATAAACTGGTAGATCACCTGTTTGTATTTGAAGGACAGGGAGAGGTACGGGACTTCCCGGGCAACTATACCCAATACCGTGAGTGGGAAAAGGACAAGCCTGAAAGAGAAAAAGAAGCGGCTGAGCAGAAAGCGGTACCAGCACCAGTGGCAGAACCTGTAACTGCTGCTGTAACAGCACCGGCTGCACCCGCACGTAAAATGTCTTTCAAAGAAAAGCGTGAACTGGAACTGCTGGAAAAGGAAATTGCGGACCTGGAAAAGGAGAAAGCAACCCTGGATGCAAAGATGGCGGCAGGCGATATACCCTATGCAGAACTGGAACCGATGGCCCGCCGTGTGGGAGAAGTGATCGGTCTGCTGGATGAAAAAGGACTGCGGTGGTTAGAATTGAGTGAACTAAGCTGATAAATAATTGAGTAAACTGAGCTAAAAATAAAAAGGGCTGACAATCAGAGGTCAGCCCTTTTTGTATATGTACGAATTAATCTTTCTTGTCCCTGATTTCAGATGGTTTCAGGTATACTTTTTTACCCTTTTCATCTACATAGTATTTCTTGTCTTTTTTATCGATAAACACAGTTTGTCCGCCTGGACCTTCTTTGCCTTTATATGTTTTGTCAGTTACCTTGCTGGCGCCTTTTACAGCGATGGAAGCAGTCTTGTGCCCCACTTTTTTTGCAGTACTGTCTATACCCTGGGCCATAGTTACATGGCTACCAAGTAATGCTGCGGCAGTAATGGTCATAGCCACTAAACCTGCACGTATGGTTTTCAGTTTCATAATATCAGATTTTTATACACCTTATAATCCAATTTTAGTGCCAGTACATGAGCAGATGAGCTGGGCTATAATAGATTAGATTGGTAGTGACGGAAGCCTTTTCGTTGAATGATATATTTACAATACATTTGTTTTACATCATCAAAAAATAAAATCACTATGGCTAAGTTACCCAAGTTTATGATCGCTGATGATCCAGTGACGGATCCTGATAACGAATATATCTTTCATACAGAGCAGCCTCGTTTCTTCGCTAAACGTGTGGAAGAAGATGAAGAAAGTGCATACATTGATATCGTTCACGAAATAGACAATGTAGAAGACTTCTTCAAGAACGATCCGGCTAAAAAAGAAGAATTACTGGATGAACTGGAAAGCTGGTATTATGCATACCTGGAATGGCTGGATGAAGATGAATTGGGTGATGAAGATGAAGACGACGAAGAATAGTCAGCAATAATTATTCAGTAAAAGAGCGTGTATCAAAAGTAAGATACACGCTCTTTTTATGCTGATACCTAATGGTGCAGGGTTGCTATGAAATGCTTAGGAATTTCATTTCTTTATGATACTATTTAACTAGATAGTAAACAGGTTTTTCTATGCAAGGGAGTTACTTTTATGTATAGATAAAAGTTTTGAAACTATGGAATACAGACAATTAGGAGGATCAGGATTAAGAGTACCCGTATTGAGTTTTGGGACAGCGACGTTTGGTGGTGGCAACGAGTTTTTTAAAGCATGGGGTAGCACGCAGGTAGAAGAAGCGCGTCGCCTGGTAGATATCTGTTTAGAAGCGGGTGTCAATTTTTTTGACACTGCCAATGTATATTCAGCAGGAACCTCTGAAGAGATCCTGGGCAAAGCCCTGAAAGGCCTGCGCGATCAGGTCCTGATTTCTACAAAATCCACTTTCCCGTTGGGTGAAGGGGTGAATGATTATGGTTCTTCCCGTTTTAATCTAATCAAGAGCGCTGAAGCGAGTTTGAAGAGACTGGGTACAGATTATATCGATGTGTATCACCTGCATGGCTTTGATGCCAATACGCCGGTAGAGGAAACGCTGAATGCCCTGAATACGCTGGTACAGAGTGGTAAGGTGCGTTACATAGCCTGCTCTAACTTCTCCGGCTGGCACCTGATGAAATCACTGTCAATATCTGAAAGATATGGCTGGTCTAAGTACATTGCACACCAGGCCTACTATTCACTGGTAAACAGGGATTTTGAGTGGGAACTGATGCCACTGGGTATCGACCAGAACGTGGGTACCATCGTATGGAGCCCGCTGGCAGCTGGCAGATTAAGTGGTAAATACCGCCGTAACCAGCCTGCCCCTGCTGATTCAAGGGTAGCGCAGGGGGGTAGCCCCATTCCGGCATCCGCCATCACTGACGAAGTGTTTTACAACATCATCGACGAGCTGGAAGCCATTGCAAAAGAAGTAGAGAAAACTGTGGCGCAGGTAGCCATCAACTGGTTGCTGCAAAGACCGACTGTTTCCAATATCATCATTGGTGCAAGGAATGAAGAACAACTGAAACAGAATTTCGGAGCAGTAGGCTGGAACCTGACCGTAGATCAGGTAAAGCGGCTGGATAAAGTAAGCGAGGTACCACCTGTGTATCCTTACTGGCACCAGCGGGAGTTTCCAATGCTGAATGCAGCACCGAAATTGTACTAAGGCCGTTTTCTGATAACAGAAGATTGCAAAGCCCTTAGAAAAATGCTTCAACATTTTTCTAAGGGCTTTGCCCGTTTTATAATAATGACGAATGGTATTTCTTTGATGATAACCGGATTTTTGTATTTTTATTCGGTTACTAACATTATTTAATCGCATGGGTGGGGCAGATACCAGTTTCAACCAAGACAAGACGAGGACACATTTGGATACTGTCTTCTTCCAGCGCATCGCAGCAGGTGATCAGACTGCATTTGCAGTTTTGGTATCCCAATACTCTAAAGTTGTGTATAGCGTAGCATACAGGCTTACAAGGTCTGTTCCCCTTTCGGAAGAGATTGTGCAGGATGTATTTTTGAAGATCTGGCTGAAAAGGGCAATGCTTGTAGATGTCGTGAACTTTCCGGCTTTTCTGTATACTGTTTCAACAAATATAATTTATAGCACACTCCGGCAACAACAAAGGGATGTTTTAAGCATCCATGCAACAGATATAGAAGCGCATCAACCTGCGGTGAATGCAACAGAAGACATCGTACAGGACCGGGAATATGCCGGCTTACTGGAGAAGGCTATCCGCCGGTTACCAGAGCGGCAGCAGCAAACCTATATACTTATTAAAAAAGAAGGGATGAAAAGAGATGCAGCCGCTGCAGCTATGAACATCTCTCCGGAAACAGTGAAATCTAACCTGGAACAGGCAATGAAGAACATCCGGGCATTTTGCCTGGCTAACCTGGACATTCTGATGATTATAATCTGGCTGATCCTGTAAAATTTTTTTCTTAAGTCATACCCCCAAACCTATTTTTAAAGCGTCATTATTAATAATGGATTCATTTAACCGCCTGGAAGAATTATTTCAAAGATGCATGAGTGAGCAAGCTACGAAAGAAGAAGTAGAAGAACTCACCGACCTGTTGCGACTACCTGAAAATGAGGAGAAAGCCAGGCAGTTAATAGAGCATGCTCACCTGACAGTGCCAGAAATGGAGTTGCCAATGAGCACTATTGCATCCATTACAACTGCCATATTCCAGGCTGAAGAAAAGCAACAGCTGTTAGTGGTAAAGAAAAGTAATTTGCGCTGGATACGGCATGCTGCTGCGATTATTCTGCTACTGGCAGTAGGAGGAGGGTATGTATGGCGGTCATTCTACAAGTCTAAACAGGCGGTCTTGACGCAACAGGTAGATGATATCATGCCCGGCGGAGATAAGGCAATCCTGACATTGGCAGATGGCTCTACTATCGCATTGGATAGTATGGGAAACCAGCAGATTGCAAAACAAGGCGGAACTTCTATTTTAAAAGTAGCAGGTGGCACATTAGCCTATAATCCTGAGGGCAATAGCAATGAAGTTTTATATAATAAAATCAGCACGCCACGTGGAGGTCAGTTCCAGATAACATTGCCGGATGGGTCACAGGTATGGCTCAATGCCCTATCGTCACTCCGCTTTCCGACAGCGTTTAACTCGGACAACAGAACAGTGGAACTAACCGGTGAAGCCTATTTTGATGTACAGCAAAATGTAGCCAAACCATTCATAGTAAAGGTTGCAGACATGAAAATAGAAGTACTGGGCACAAGTTTCAATGTGATGGCCTATCCAGATGAAACGAGCGTTCAGACAACTTTAATGACTGGCGCAGTAAAAGTCTCAGCCACAGGACAAACCAGATTATTACAGCCTGGACAACAAACACAATTACAAAAAGATGGCAAGCTTGATGTGATATCCACCACAGACACTGAGAGCGTAATTGCATGGAAAAACGGTTATTTTAAATTCAACCAGGCAGATTTGCCAGATGTTATGAGACAATTGGCCCGTTGGTATGATATCGACGTCAATTTTGAAGGTCCTATACCTGATTTTCGATTCGTAGGTGAACTTAAGAAGGGAGCTAGTTTATCGACCAATTTAAAAATCCTGAGTTATAGTCAGGTAAATTTTAAAATTGAAAGAAATACGCTAACAATTACTCCGTAGCGGTCTATATCTATTAAATATCAAACCAAAAACTAAATCATTATGAGCAGTAATCAAATGAAGAATTAACTTATTATCTAAACTCTTGTAAGCTTACTATTTAGTGAGCCGGGATTGCTACAACAATCCCGGCAGGTAGTCCTGGTTTGGCTATATGCATATAGCCTTAATGTATCGTCATTTTTCTTAACCAAAACCGACTCAAGGTATGAATTTATCCATGCACGGCAAAGCCTGGCCTGGCAGCCGTTTTATGTCTTCCGAAATCTTAAAAATTATGCGCCTTGCTATTTATCTGATATTGGCCAGTTGCCTGCAGATTCATGCAAAAGGGTTTTCTCAGAAGGTTACTTTTTCCGGCAGGAATGTATCATTAACACATGTGTTGAACACTATTAAAGAACAAACAGGTTACCTCTTCTGGTACGATGCCCGTTTAATTGAAAATGCACATCTTGTGAATGTCTCCTTGAAGGATGCCTCCATTGATGAGGCAATGTATGTCTGTTTGAAAGATCAGCCAATTACTTACAAAATTGAGGACAATACAATTGTATTAAGTCCTAAAAAAATAATTGATCCCGTTATACTATTCCGGCAGGTAATCACAGGTATCGTAAAGGATGAAAAAGGTACGCCTTTACCAGGTGTATCTGTACGTGTAAAAGGTGCACAAAAAGGAACTTCAACCAAACCTGATGGTAGCTTTGAGCTGGATGCACCAGCTGGAGCTACCCTCGTATTTTCTTTTGTTGGTATGGAGCAGAAGGAGGTGGTCGCAAATTCAGGCGTACCGCTCAAGATAGTGCTGGTGTCCAAAACAGGTGCCCTGAATGAAGTAGTTGTAACCGGGTTTGGTGACCGTAACAAAGGTGAACTGGGTTATAGTGCAGTAACCGTATCTGGTTTGGATGTGCAGAAAGCAACTCCCATCAACCCGATCGCAGCGCTGCAGGGTATGGTGCCCGGGTTACAGGTACAATCAGGTACCGGTGGCCCCCAGGGTACTACACGTTTCCTGATCAGGGGAAGTGCTTCTCTTGACCCTTATGGCAACCAGCCACTGGTAGTAGTGGATGACATTATCATGGACCAGGATGTAATTATGCCTAACAAAGGCAGTGATCAGGATATGGGTAACATACTGAAAGACATCAACCCGGACGATATTGAATCTATCACCGTACTGAAAGGTGGTGCTGTTACCGCACTGTATGGTAGCCGTGCTTCCAATGGCGTGATTCTCATCAAAACAAAAAAAGGGTTTAAGCAAAAAGGTCTGGGCGTGAATGTGAGTGCTGATATCTATGCGAGCACACCCTATAAAACCGTAGATTTCCAGGATAAATTCGGGTCAGGTTATGGCCTGAGTGACTTCGTTACTGACGCTGATGGCAATCTGAATGTGAATCCTAATACTTATGGTTACAATTTTGGTCCTGAAATGACAGGCCAGACTGTAATTGATATCACCGGTAAAACCATTAAAAATAATCCACGTCCTCATAATATTCTGGATGCATTTCGCACCGGTATAACCAGGAACTTTAACGTAGGATTATCAAATGGTAGTGAACTCGGTACGTATAGAGTATCTTATTCCAATCTGCATTCAGAAGGTGTGACACCCAACAATGATTTGAAAAGAAATAACCTCACCTTCCGGGGTACTACCAAGATTGCCAATGTACTGACAGTAGATGCAAACATGACTTATGTACAGAGCACTGCCCTGAACCCTGCTAACACGGGTAGCACCTATGGTACTATGAAGAACTTTGTATATGGCGGTACACGTAACTACGATACGAAGTACTGGATGAATAACTATATTGATAAAACGAACGGTGGTGTAAATAACAATGACGTAAGTGGATTGACATGGTATGTATGGTATCCTATTTACCAGAACAGAATGACGCAGGTAGAAAATAACTTCAGGGGAAGCCTGAATCTGAAAGCAGATTTAGCCAGCCATCTGAGATGGGAGGCCCTTGCAAATGTGAACTACATTGGTACTGAATATGATAATAAAGTAAGAGGTAAAGATGAAGGCTTCGGCAATCCAGGATATTCTACCAGCAGTACCAACAAGAGAGTAGAGCGTTACATGTCTAATCTGACTTATACCAATGACCTGACATCCTCTCTGAGCCTGGTCGCACAGGCTGGTGGTGAAATAGATAGAGGTATTCAGAAATATATGTATGCTGAAATGAATGGTTATATCCTGCCTGATATCTATCGCCTTTCCAACTCTTCAGGCACACCAAATGTTACGGAAGGTGCACCTAACCAATATCAGACCAGCTCTGCATTTGCACAGGCTACACTCGGCTATAAACAATATCTTTACTTAAACCTCTACGGCAGGAATGACTGGAATTCAACACTGGTTTACAATGATGGCCATGGTAACTATTCCTACTTCTATCCTGGTGCTGATATCTCCTGGATCTTCACAGATATGTTCAAGCTGCCGGCAGCATTCGATTATGGAAAGTTTCGTGTGTCTTATGCAAGCGTAGGTGGAGGTACATCTAACTATAAAGCGAATACCGGTGCTTATTCTGCTAATACACCCTATGTAAATGCAGTAGGTGATAACGTGGCAAACTATAGTTATTCTTCCAATACATTGCCTAACCAGACATTATTACCTACCCGCTCTAACAAGTTTGAAACAGGCCTTGAACTGAAACTTTTCAAAAACAGACTGGGTGCTGATATTACTTTTTACAACCAGGACAGCAAAGCACAGATCATTAGTTTCTCTGCCCCTGTTGAATCAGGTGTAAACGCTACCCTGATCAATGGTGGAAAGGTACGTAACCGTGGATGGGAAGTACGAATTAATGCTACACCTGTTAAGACAAAGAATTTCTCATGGGATACCTACTTTAACTATACCCGCAACAGAAATAAAGTATTGACCTTGCCATATGGATTAGACTATGTAACACTGGGTAGCGGAGATGGATTCTCTGTGATAGCTAAAAAAGGTGGCGACTATGGTACCATCATCGCTAACTATGGATATGCACTGTACAACAGCCCTGATGGGAAACATAGTGAAAACAATGGGAAACATGTAATTACTACTTCCGGTGCTAAGAGTTCTTCTTACTATGTAAGAGCACAAAACTATGCTGATGGCACCTCCAAAAGCCCGGCAGTAGGTAATATCACCCCTGATTTCCTGGGTAACTGGCGCAATAACTTTAACTACAAAAACTGGCAGTTAGGTTTTGTACTTGACAGCAAGTTCGGTGGTAAGGTATATTCCTTTACACACGATCTGGGTAGCTGGCTGGGTAGTATGAAGAGCACTATTCCCAACAGAAATGCTAAACTGGGTGGTTTAAAATATACCAACTCGTCTGGTGTGGATCAGGAGAATGGTATGATCATCGATGGTGTGTACAAAGATGGTACTGTGATCACCGGCCTGGATGGTAACTCACATGACATCTCCGGAATGACGATGAAAGACGTATATGCCAATGGATGGATCAATCCAACAAGTGCTTTCGCCTATTATCAGAACACGCATAGCTGGGGGAATGGTATCCGTGAATCTTCAATGTTTACTTCTTCCTGGGTATCTCTGCAGCAGGTAAGTCTTACTTACGATATGCCGGCTAAGGTAGCCAGTAAGTTTAAAATGAATGGAATGCGTCTTTCCATTATTGGCAACAACCTGATGTACCTGTATAACAGTGCCAAAGACCATATCAATCCGGACAACCTGAACAGCAGCGGATCTGATGCATTCCAGGAAGTATCTGCTATGCCTTATATCCGAAATATAGGTTTTCAGATCTGGGGTAGCTTCTAATTTTAAAAGTAAACTTGTTAAAGATGAACATGACGAATAAACTAAAATATATATTCCTGTTGCTGCTTGTACCGGCTTTGTATATCGGATGCAGCCGCGAAAAGTTTGCAGAAATGAATACTGATCCGGATGATCTGTTAAGTATAAATCCAGAGACAGAATTTACTTCTGCTTTATTAGCCATCAATAATAGTAGTTTCGAGTATTATTACGATCATAACAGGGCAATGTACTACTGGACACAGTCCTTTGTAACATTAAATGGAGCCTCTTCTACAGTATATGATGGTTCTGGTAACCTGAATCAGCGGTATAGCAATTTTTATAATAATGTAGGAAATCAGCTGGTGGATGTGCAAAAACTGATCGAAAAAATGACAGGTGAGCAGCGTGAGAAGTATACCTATCTGCATGCCATAACCTACATTCCGCTGGCTTATTATGCAGCTTATGTATCTGATGTACAGGGTAGCATTGCATACTCCCAGGCATTCCAGGCAAGGTATACCGGGTTACTCACACCTGCTTATGATACACAGGAGGAATTGTTTTCTAACCTGCAGGTAAAACTGGATAGTGTTGTGCAGGTATTAAAATCCACTCCTTCTGTTGAGCAGGTAAATCTGGGTACGGCTGATGTGGTATATGGTGGTGATGAAAAGAAATGGATCAGAGCGGCAAACAGCTTGCGTTTAAGATTAGCCATGCGCCTTTTAAACAGGGATGCTGATAAAATGAAGACCCTGGTGGCTGATATCCTTTCAGATGATGGGGGATTGATCAGCTCTAATGAAGAGAACTGGCAGTTTGTAGGGGGTATTAACTTCGCATCTGGTGGCAATTACAACCCTCAAAGTAATGGAGATGTATCTGGTTCTAAAAACCTGATTGATTTTATGTCTGCTACATCAGATCCTCGTATCAGGATTTTCTTCCAGAAATCTGATTTTACAAAAGATAAATTTGATTCTGCAAAGGCCCAGGGTAAACTGCCTGCTACATTGACATGGGATGGACAGCTGTATAGAGGGCAGTTTGCAAATCCATCTGCTTCTTCAGTATCTGCTTACAGCTATTATTTTTCAGACATTTCTTATAGCTATAAAGGCGTAACCACCGCAGATAGATGGGTGTCTAATGTCCAGGATAGATTATTTTACAATCCTGAAACCAAGGCGCATATTACATTCCCTGTTGTTACTTATGCTGATGTTTGCTTTATGCGCGCAGAGCTGGCGGTAAGAGGGATCACCAGTGAAGATGCGTCAAGCCTGTATACTGCAGGTATAGAAGCGTCTATCAAGGCGTATGATGAAATGGGGAGTAATGCTTCCCTGAGCGACTATACTACCCTGAGTGCTACTGAGATTGCAACATATCTTTCTCAAACTGGCGTGGCATATGATGCTGCCAATGCATTGGAACAAATCTGCATTCAGGAATATCTGAACTGTTTCAAAAATCAGAACGAAGCATGGGCAACCATCAAACGTACTGGTTATCCTTCTATGACAAGCAGTATACTTAATAGAGAGACTGTAGTAGTAGATGGTGATACGAAGACAATGCCAAGACGCTTTATTGTTAGTTATCCTTCAATATCTGATCTGAACTATACTAACAGGTTAAATGCAATCGAGGAGATGACGAAAGATGCTGGTTTCAGTACACCAGATGACATTACAGGTCGGGTATGGTGGGATACTGCTAATTAATAATGCTACCGGTGGCTACATTCATAGCCACCGGTTTTTTTAAATTAAGTGATGTATGAGGGTGTTAGTTTTCCTTTTATTGATCTGTAATTTTGCAGTAGCGCAGCGTGTGCAGCAATTTCTAAAACAGGTACATACACCTATGGTGGCCATTGTATGGCTATCGCCAGAATGCCCGTTGTGCAGGAATTATACTAAACCATTGAATGAACTGAGCCGGAAATATGCCAACACAGTTACTGTGGTCGGCGTCTTTCCAGGCCATTGGTATACCCAAAAGGATTACACTGCATTTCAAAAGAAATATAAGGTCTTTTTTCCATTGTTAACCGATAGAAAAAACAAATTGGGTAAGCATCTGCATGCATCTGTAACACCGGAAGTATGTCTCCTGAATAAAAAGGGGAAAGTGTTGTATCAGGGAGCAATTGACAACTGGGCAACTGGTTTGGGACAAACAAAAACCAGCACTGCAACAGAACATTACCTTGAAGATGCAATTACAAATACTATTGCCGGGAAAACCGTATATCCAACGGTTACCAAACCAGTGGGATGTTTTATTAATGATAAATGATGAGAGCACTAATTTTATTGATGGTGATATTATTGCCCGCACGCCTGTTGCTGGCACAGACATATACAGATGTACAACCTGTTTTTGCAACAAGGTGTGTGGGGTGTCACCATACAGGTGGTTCAGCACCGTTTTCATTAGCCACTTATGAAGAGGTAAAGAGAAGAATTTCGTTTATCAAAGAAGTGATCAATACCGGTTACATGCCCCCATTCAAAGCAGATGTGCACTATCGGGATTATGCCAATAACCGTATCCTGACACCGGAAGAAAAGAATACTATTCTGAACTGGATTAGTAATAATGCGCCAAAAGGGAAAACAGTGGCGCCGGCAAAAGTTGTAGATGTGAATGCCACAGCTCCTGACCTGATCCTGAAAGCAGATAAACCCTATATCGTAAAAGGCGATAACCAGGAGAGATTTGTGATATTCAAAGTGCCTTTTGAACTGAAAGATACTGCCAATATTGAGCGACTCGAATTATACACAAATAACAAGAAAGTCATTCACCATATCAATTATGGTTTTTATGCCGTGGCAGATGCCGGCAAAGACATCTCTGTAGCTCCTTCCTTTGTTGAAGCAGATATTGATACCGCCGGCCTGGAAGTAAAAAGGTTCGGACCATTAAAGCAAAATATGGTGTACTATTCCGGGTGGATACCCGGCACGACCGAAGAATTTTACCCTAAGCAGTTCGGATGGGTACTGCCTAAGCGCGGTGTCGTATTATTAACTGTACACTATGCGGCAATAGCAGCAGATGAAGTATCTACAGTAGGGGTAAAGTTATTTTATAAGAAAGGACCTGTACAGCGTAAGGTCCAGATCATCAGCCTTGGATCCGGTGGTATAGCCGAAAGAGACATTCAACCCAGGTTTGTAATCTTTCCCAATCAGGTTAGTACCTATACCCTGAAGGTAAAAACACAGGAGACGCAGTCTGTTATGTATGTATGGCCACATATGCATTTGTTAGGTAAGGAGTTTGTGGCTTACGCAGTGACGCCGGATCGTGATACCATTCCATTGGTACATATCCCTGCCTGGGATTTCCGCTGGCAGGAATTGTATCGTATGCAGCACCTGGTGAAAATACCTGCAGGTGCTATCATTCATATGATTGGAATTTATGATAATACGACGGGCAACCCTGTGAACCCAAATCATCCGCCTAAGCTGGTGATGTCAAGTGGAGATATGCGGGCCAATGAGGAAATGTTTACCCTTATGATGATCTATGTGCCATATGAGCCGGGGGATGAAAACATTACATTGTGATCGGTGATCAATCCCCTGACTGACCAGAAAAGATTCCTTTTCCAGCCAGTCACCAGGGGTTGGGATGGGGCTAATAGCGTTATCCATTCATCACGCTTTGATAGAAATTTAAAAGAGGGCTTATCTCGAAGTATTGTTGGGGCCACAAGTATGAATGCGCTTACGAACAATTCTTTCTTCGCAGTGAAGAAAGGGGATTAATTTCACTACAGGACTAATAGGCCGTTATGCTGATATGCTATTGCAGGGTAAAGAAAGGATAAAACACGCAAACCTGTATAAAATGAGCGTCTACAAAGTGTATACAAGGTATTAATTTGTAGTTGTGTAGTATGTTTTATTAATTGGTTTTCAATTTCTTATTCAATCTTGCCTTTGCCTGCCGCACACTCGCAGCTTCAATGTTTAGCAGGGTAGCAATCTCTTTTGTTGACAAATTGATGTGGAAATAAGCATATAATCTCAACTCATTATTGGTGAGATTGGGGTGTTGAGACTTCAGTTTTTCGAAGAAACCAGGGTGTACCTGTTCAAAATGCAACCTGAATTTATCCCATTCGGCATCCAGGAATTTATGTTCCCGCAATGACGATTTGATTGATTTTATACCCGGGTATAATTCGTCGATGTCGTGGATTTGTTTCTTCAGGTCATCCAGCAGTTTATTTTTCTGATAGATGTAAAGACTATTACTAACCAACTCCCGGTTATTGTTATCCAGTTTTTGCTGCAATAGATCGTTTCTGTCTTTTTCTGCCTGCATGGCCAGGGAGATCTGTTCATTTTCCTTTTCTATGAGCCAGTGATGGTGTTTACTTTGAGCAATGTCCGTTTCAAGTTTCGCTATTTCATATCCTTTGGCATCCAGTTCCTCATGAATGGTCTTGATCCGGCTCACCAGGACCATCGTGAAGGTAATGATCTGGGAAATGATGGCGATTTCCGGCAGCAGAGAGCTATTTTTACTATAATCAGGAGTAGAATTAATTATGAAAGACACGGCCAGTCCGGTGGAAAAAATAATCGGCAGCAGATTCGCCAGCATGAACACACTGGCGCCCCGTATGCGTTTCTTGTAAGCTACTACGCTGGTAATCAATAAACTTAGAGAAAGTATACAGATGAAGATGTCATCATATACCAGGGTATAATTGTCCATGTAAAACCAGCCTGAAATCGTGGTGATACACGGAACTACCTCAAAAATTATGTACCCGACCAGCAGATAACGAAGCATCCTGTCGTATGTTGGTAACAGCTCTTTGGTTCGCAGGTAGGAGCGGGTTAGCTGAATGAACCCTGTAAAGATGATGGTGCAACCAACATGTAAAAAGAGCGAGTTCAGGTCATACATATACACCGTACCATCCGGCATGACCCTGAGATGATAGTAAGAAAGGGGAAGTAACCGGGTGGTGAAATGCTTGAAGGAGGTAACAAATATCATCGCCCCCAGCTGTACCAGCAGGTACCAGATATTTACACGGTCGTGCAGTTGAAACCAGGTATATAAATTATAAGCTGCAAAACAGGCCAACAGGGAAATGGTGACGATCCAGGAAATATACATGAGGTGATCCCGACTGGCGGCGGCGATCTCTTTTTCAAGCCGGATCACGGGATGAACCTTGTATCCATAGCGCTGTATTTCGGCAAAATCTGGTCGCAGGTACAGGGTAGTAGTCGCATTGCCATTGAAAGTAAGGTGTATTTCCCCTCTTTTCCGCTGGCGTGAAGGAATGGCAGGGCCTGCCTTGTATGCTTTTCCGTCTATATATAATGTATAGTTCAGGGGCTCGGAGAGCGAGAACCGGTATTTTTCTTTGTTGGGATAGGGGTTCCCCACTATAAACTGAGCAGAATCAGTGCTGATTTCCAGTACCGGTTCATTGTTCAGATAGTGTATTTTAGATTGTGCGCGTACCCCCAACGTAACGAACAGTAATAGTATAGGACTGAAATGATTGGCGACTCCCGATGGCATAATTATCGAATAGCGGGAAAGGTAGATGATAATCAGCGAAAAAGCAAAATGATAGAAGTTGTATATTGTGAGTGTTAAATAGTTCGTATTTTTCTTTATACCTGTATTTTTTCTCGTGCCATCAGTATCCTAAACAGGCAAAATCAACCAACGACACAACAAGAACGATAACAGGTACAACAAAAGAAGGGGCAGATGAGATAAGTAATGTAGAAATTGGCAATACGAAATAGATTCTCTGTTTGCACTAAAGAAAGATTGGCCTATAAGTATGTACTGGAATTGTATCAGGATGCTGTAAAACACAAACTGGAAATGTAACCATCACTTAACACACATCTCATAATAAGTAGCTTGTAATTCATATAATTTAACAACCAAAATCAAAATCAGGCAAATCATGTCGATCCGAAATTGTCTATTAACACTCGTGTTAATACTTAATTTACCTATGTTCCTCCTGGCGCAGGAAACAACCTCAGAAATTCACGGTATAGTTACCGACGGCCAGACTGGAGTACCAGGCGCCGTTATCACAGCTGTACACACCCCTACCGGCACCCGCTATATAACCACCAGCCGTGCGGATGGTCGCTACAATTTTGCCAACGTACGTGTAGGTGGTCCTTACACCATTTCCGTGACCTTTATCGGGTATGGTGATCAGCACCTGGACAATATCAATCTGTCACTGGGCCAGGAATTTACCGGCAACTTCACCCTCGCCCCGAGTACCAAACAACTGGGCGAAATAGTGGTGAAAGGAAAGCAGGATAAAACCTTCAACAACAGCCGCACCGGTTCCCAGGAGATCATCAGCAGGGATCAGTTGGAAAAACTGCCAACCATCAGCCGCTCTGCACAGGATTTTACCCGTCTTGAACCTACCAGCAGTACTGTAGCCGCTGGTCAGAGCTTTGGTGGTAGAAGCCCCCAGTACAACAACTTTACTGTAGATGGTGCAAACTTCAACAACTCTTTTGGCCTGTCCGGTACCCTGGGTGGTCAAACAAGTGCACAACCTATCAGCCTGGATGCGATTGAGCAGGTACAGGTAAACGTATCGCCTTACGATGTACGTCAGGGTGGTTTCTCCGGTGCCGGTGTAAATGCTGTAACCAGGAGTGGTACCAATACCCTGAAAGCATCTGTATACACCTACATCAAAGGTGCAGGTACACAAGGGTATAAAGTAGGCAACAGCCAGGTGAACAAAACACCGCTGTCCTTCAATATCCGTGGTCTCTCTATCGGTGGGCCGATCATTAAGAACAAAGTGTTCTTCTTCCTGAGCTTAGAGTCTTCCCGTCAAACGGCGCCTGCTACCAGCTGGGTACCTTCTGATGCTAATCACCCTGCTAATGCCAGTGCTGGCGTGTCACAGGCCAATGCCGATACACTCAATGCACTCGCCGCTTTCCTGAAGTCTAACTTCGGCTATGACCCAGGTGCATTCACCGGTTATTCTTTCAGAACAAACAGTGATAAGGCTACCCTTAAATTCGACTGGAACATCAATGAAAAACATTCATTGACGGTGAAGTACAACTACCTGAAATCATTCACTGACCAGTTTGCGAGCAACAGCCGTCCTGCCGGTGTTACCACGGGCCAGCCAGGCACGAACTCCATGCCTTTTTTTGGTAGCGGTTATGTGATCAATAACAACTTCAACATCTTTATCGCTGAGTTGAATTCACGCTTCAGCAATAAGGTGTCCAATAAATTCCAGGTGGGCTATACCGCACTGCGCGACTATCGTACACCTAACTCTACTTCAAATACCTTCCCGCTGGTAGATATCCTGAACAACGGTAATATTTATACCACCTTCGGATACGAACCATACACTTACAACAACGTACTGAATACAGACGTATTCCAGATCTCAGACATCTTCACGTACTATGCCAGTGCACACGAGATCACAGTGGGTACACAGGACTATTACAGGAAGTACCAGAACGCTTTTGCTCCCGGCTATCAGGGCGCTTACCAGTTCAATAGTCTGACAGACTTCTACAACAGTGTAACCAATGGCACTGCCAATGCAAAAAGCTATTACCTGCAGTACTCTGCACTGAAAGATGGTTCCTTTCCATGGGCATATGCAGGTTCTACAGAACTGGGTGTGTTTGCACAGGATAAATGGAGAGTCTCTGATCGTTTTACCTTCACCTATGGTGTAAGGTTTGACATGACGATCTACAAGCAATCCTTCACTGACAACCCTAATTTCGACAAACTGATTTTCAAAGATGGCCAGTCTTACAACATTGGTAAAGCGCCGGGCAATGCAGTGCTGATCTCTCCACGCATCGGTTTCAACTATGATGTAATGGGCGACAGAACCCTGCAGTTAAGAGGTGGTTTCGGTATCTTCTCAGGTCCTCCTCCGTTTGTATGGTTGAGCAACCAGGCTAGTAACAACGGTATTCAGTGGGGTTCCTTCACGAATACTTCCGGTGTGGCCTTTAGTGCAGATCCAAATGCATACCGTCCTACAAGTGCATCAGCTAACACTTCTTACAGTGTAGCACTGACAGACAAGAATTTCAAATACCCTTCCGTACTGAAATCAAGTCTGGCGGTTGATAAAAAGATCAATGACTGGGTATTCACAGTAGAGGGTACGTATTCCAAAGATATCAATGCAGTTTACTTCTCCAACATCAACCTGAATGAGACGAATGGCTATGCATTGAATAATGGTGGTGATAACCGTATGCGATATAACACATCGCTGACTACTTCTCTGAATACAAGCAATAAGTATTATTCAGGTACCACACTTGAAAACCCTAATATCGGTAATGCTATTCTGATGAAGAATACCAACAAGGGTTATACATACAATATTACAGCAAGAATAGAGCGTACTTTTGGTAACCTGTACACCAGCGTGGCTTACGCACATGGTGATGCAAGAAATACTTCTGAAACAGGTAGCACCGCATCTTCTATGTGGAGTGCACGCGCAGTAAGTGGTGATCCAAATGGTGCTAACCTGGCATATGCTTCTTACAGACTGCCTAACCGTGTCATTGCAATGGCATCTTACAAAGTGTCTTATGCAAAGTACTTCGCTACTTCATTCGGTGCTATTTTCGAAGCAGCACCCGCTGGTGCCGTTTCTTATATTTACAATGGTGACCTGAATGGCGATGGCTTTAACAATGACCTGATCTATATTCCAAAGAGTGCGACCGATATCAACCTGATCAATGTGGGTTCTTACAATGCTACCACACATACAGGTTCTACTACAGGTACTGCTGCTGATCCAAGAACTGCTTCACAGATCTATACACAGCTGGACAACTTCATTGGTCAGAACAAATACCTCAATTTCCACCGTGGCGAAACAGCAAAAGCAAATGCTGCTGTATTACCTTACTACAAAAAACTGGATGTAAATATCACAGAAGATATCTCAGTAAAAACAGGAAAAGACAGGCATACATTGAGATTGTCTCTCGATATTATCAATGTGGGTAACTTCCTGAACAGGAACTGGGGTATTGTGCAAGCCGCTACAGTCAATAACTTCCTGAAGTTTGAAGGGTTGGCTGCTGATGGTAAAACGCCTTTATTCTCATTCCCTTATGCTGATTCAAAAAATCAGGTGTCTTATGTGAATAGCTATGCCAATAACACCGCTATTACTTCAAGATGGCAGATGCAGTTTGGTATCAGATATTTATTTAACTAAGAAAAACACTATCATAAAGAGCGTGTATAAAAAATAAATAAACCTCCTCAGAAGTGCTTAAAGGAAGGACTACCTATCTCCATTAGGTATCCGAATAAAACGAGGCCGTATCTTAAGTAAGATACGGCCTCGTTTTTTGAAAATAGTTTTCATTCCCCGTTGATGAATTCTCCTCTTTCGTGAATGTTTTATTTCGTTAATGACAATGCAGACCCTTTGATCTTCGTATTCCAATAAGTAATATAAAAAGTCCCTATAATCGAAGGCATTATCCACGTAACCAGTGTTTGTATATGCAAACCCGCCACCATAAAAGCTGTAATAGAAGCGATCAGCGCCGCCACCATCCTGCCTATATGACTACTCAGCCACGCATTTTTCTTCTCTTTAAAAACCCTGAAAGTGTAAAAATCCTTTAATGTCATATACAACCCAAACCCACCAAAGAAAGCAAACAATACGGCATTCCCACCTTTGTGCGTAGTGATCTGGTAAATGCCGATCAGCAGCATGATAACAGAAGCGCCCAGCATAGTACCCGATATCGTTTTATCAATCGTATCAGCACTGCTTTTAGTATCATACCTGAATGTGAGCGCGCGATTGCCTGCCAGTACCAGATAAATGGTAAATACCCCGATCAGGAATAAGAACAGGTTCTCATGGCCAGGCATTCGCGCGATCACCAACGATACCAGTGAGCTGATGACCATTGAATAAGAAAAAGTTTTGCCACAGTTTTTATGCAGCTTGCTGCCCTTTTTTACACCTATGCTGGCAATGCCACTGACAAGGCCCAGCCCACCACATAAGGCATGTATATAAATAAGAACTTTTACGAGCGTTTCCATGGTAATAACAATTAATGGTTAATTACATTTGGCCAGGTATCTTTCAGTCTCTGCCAGTCCCCAGTGTGGATATAACTCTGCTGGTTTCTCTGCCTTAAAGAGTTGTTCTGCTTTTACAAATAGCGGTTTAGCTTTCTCTTTTCCACCTCCAATGTATTCAGGTTTACCAAAGGTAGAAGCACCATCCAGGAAGTACAGGCGTGGGTTGTTCGGATCCAGTTTGTATCCTTCCTGCAGGTAAGTATACGCTTTGATGCCAAAGGTTTTAAAGCGTTCCATGGGATTCACCAGCATCTGTATAGTCGCTGCCATATTGCGGATGGTGCAGAACTCTGCATTTTTCTGAATTGCTTCTCCTTTTGCTGCCAGGTCATTGGCTTTCTGAC
The DNA here is from genome assembly GCF_034087045.1 of Chitinophaga sancti. Lineage (NCBI taxonomy): Bacteria > Pseudomonadati > Bacteroidota > Chitinophagia > Chitinophagales > Chitinophagaceae > Chitinophaga > Chitinophaga sancti. The sequence goes on from NZ_CP139247.1 coordinate 1,588,156, forward strand.
CGATGGCGTCTTTATCTGCTTTAGGATCGCCAAACCCAATGCGGGTCTGTGCCAGCGCTGCATAGTAGTAAGGCAGCCACTGTGTTTTTTCCGCATCTCCTATACGTTCAAATGCCTGTGATACGGTAGCGAGTTGTTCGATGGTTTTAGCAGAATCAAGCAATTCGAGGTTATGCTGCATAGCTGCCACATACTTTGTGCTCTGTGCCTGGGCACCAATGGTGACCAGTAATGCAAGGGCGAAGATGATTTTTTTCATGTTTATATTTTAAAGGTTATCAATAGTATCCTGTCTTCTATCTATGCCCCAGTTCAATATCAGACCTACAAAGAAGGTGCGTTGTGCCGGGGGGAGAATAGGTTGTTTTACCAGGGCATTATAAGAGTAATTGTATCCTGAGATGTTCGTACGCCCAAGCAGATTGGTAGCAGAAGCATATAAAATAGCCGATGCTTTGCCGATCGTGGTCAGGTGATAAACGCTCATGTCCAGTGTTTGATAGCCATTTGTTTTGCCCTGATCTTTGATGTAGTATGCTTTGCCTGTACTATCTGGTATGATGGCATAATAAGGCCTTCCTGTAGCAAATGTGTACGTCAGACTGGCACCGGTTCCTATTTGAGTAATGAAGCGTTTTACAGAAGCGGTAGCGGTGTGATTGGCTGCAATATTAGGCATGAGTGCCGTTGGATAATTCAGGTAATCACGTTTGGTATCCAGGTAGGAATAGCTGATGCTGTAATCCAGGTGTTTGAACGAGGTCTTGTCACGGAAGTACAGTTCGATTCCTTTGGCATAACCACTGCCGCTGTTGTTGTACGTAGGCATTGTTTTAATCAGGTCTTCGTATTGCTTGTAGAATGCTTCCACTCTCAGGAAGGTACCGCGTACCTGTCGCTGATAGTTGACGATATAGTGAGTGGCTTTGGTATAACCGAGCGATGAGGTCACTTGCAGATATGTATTTTCTGGTTTTTGCCAGAACTGTCCGTATGCTGCAGAGAAGGTAGATCCATTGCCCATCCTATAGGCCAATGAGGCACGGGGTGCCACTTTGGCCTTTTGGAGGATGGAAGAATATTCTGCCCTGATGCCGATAGTAGCCACGAGCGAATTCGTAAAGTATAGTTCTGTTTCAGCAAAGCCGGCGGTCAGTTGATCCGGAAGGTCCTTACTGATTTTATTATATTTGAAATTATAGGAAGAGTACCAGTATTCACTACCAAAGCGAATGGTATTCAGGTTGCTGAATTTTTTCTCTATCACAGCTTTGCCTTGTACCAGGCTTTCTCTTCTGTCTAACCTGAAATTCACCGTATCCAGCCAGTATTTTTCAGAGACGTATTGAGGTACGTTGTTCGCATCCTGCAGCTGACTGCTGATGCTGTCGTGGGTAATGCTATAGCTGGCGGAGAGGGTCATTTTCCAGCCGTCTCCCAGGTTTTCTTTCCAGTTGAGGGCATTGAACCAGTTATAATTACTAAGGGTGATCGCCGTTTTCATATTAACCGAATCGATATTGGGATTGCGTACACCCAGTTTATTATAACTAAAGGTGGTGTAGTATTTTATCATTCCGTTCTTAGTCCTGATGCGGAAGTTAGCATCCGCATTATGAAACCGTGGACGGATATAGTAATCAGGTGTTTGTTTCACCAGTGCATAATACAGGCTGGTGTTGGTATATTGATAGTTAAAGCCAAAAGAAGATCTTTGGTTCTTTGCAAGCTTTTGTATACCCAGGCTATTCTGGATAGGAGAGATGAAGGCATTGGCTTCTGATTGCTGTGGCAGATCGATGGTCTCCATGATCAATACAGAGCTAAGGGCCTGTCCATACAGTGCGGAATAGCCACCGGTACTAAAAGCAAAGCCTTTGAACAGGGTAGCCGGGTATCTGCCACGGCTGGGTATATTGGAGGCGCTCAGGTAGTAAGGTCTGTTCACGAGCGATCCGTCTATGAACTGTTTGGCTTCATAGCTATCACCCCCTCTTACAAAGAGGCCTTCCTGGTTGCTGATCTGTTGTGCACCGGGTAGGGTATTGACCGCCCGGGAAATGTCTGCGTTGGCGCCGGCCGTGGTTTGTACGTCCAGCGAACTTAATACGGTAAGGCCTTTTTTGCCCATACCTCCTCCAAATGCGCCGGCGGTGACCGTGACGGCATTGAGTTCACTTATCTTTTCCTTGAGGGCAAAGTCTATTTGTATAGGTTCACTACCCAGGGTGATGGTTTGTACTTTGGTCTCATACCCTGTGGCGGAGGCGATCAGCGTGAAAGTACCTTTTTCTGTGGTACTGATACGGAAGCGCCCGGTAGAGTCAGTGGTGGCACCATCGTAGGTGTCTTTTAAAGCGACAGATACACCAGGTATTGCCTGCTTTTTGTTGTCAGTAACCGAACCGGTTATTTGTGCCTGCCCAAAGGCCACGGTGGTTACAAGCAGGAACAACATGATGGTAAGTATCTTTTTAGGCATACAATGAAGGGTTAATTTAATTTGGATGCGTGCAGGTCCTTTATTCTCCCTATTTCTTTTTTAAAGAGCAGGAAACTCACGGGTTTGTTTAAATATCCTACGTTGGCTAATTGTCTGGGCAATATATCCAGCACATAGTCATATGGATATTTGGTGACGAAAACATATACAATGTTCTTCTGGAATATGTCGTCAAACACCAGGTTCTCAATACCTGAAATACTGACGTCTATAAAAACTATATCCGGAGTGGACTTTCTGATGGTGGTCAATATATCGGAGGCTTTGGTCGATTTGTCGATGAGCCTTATTCCATCCGTCTGACTGATATAGTATTCCAGCATATCAACACTGAGCGGGTCTTCGTCTATTATAATGCAGGTCAAATACATTGCTGGTAGATAATTAATGAAAAAAGGGATTAAGCGGTTACAGTCGCTAAGCTGGATACACCGGTAGGCAGTGTGTTGATAGAAGAATAGTTGTTGCCCTGGCCATTAGCACCTTTGCCGCAACCGCAGGCGTTGAGCTTGCTGATGATTTCTTTGTTCAGGCTCAGATTTGATTGTTTGCCGGTAGTGTTTTTTACTTGTTTCATAGTGGTAGTTTTTTGTTGTTGATTACGATACAAACTTTCATCTTTTCCCGCCGGGCAAAAATTCTTTTAGACCAAAGTGATGTCTTACCCAACGAAATGATCACACCGTAGGCATCAAGGATTTTGAAAAACAGGAAAAATGGGGGAAGAAGGGGTGTTTTTGGAAGATTACTCACCAAAATTTGGGCTGTAAAACCCCCTTAGATAAGGAAATCCGCCAAAAAAAACATATCTTCATTAAGTATTGTAGAAAATGACCCAAAGAGAAGGCACTGATTTATAATTGTTTAGAGGCGGACATGAAAAAACCCTTTGATTTTACCCGACTACTTATCCCGGAGAATGTAAAGTATGTGCACATCGTATTCTGGTGTATTATGTTGATCCTGTATACCCTGAATATTATGTTCCTTTACTCGACGAACGGACTTATTTCCCTCATGTTTGGTTTAAGGAACCTGCTGGGGGCCATGTTTTTCTTTTATTTCATCTTTTATGTACTGGTACCGGTTTTCCTGAACAGGAAGGAACGGATCCTGTTCTTTGTAGGCCTCCTGGTTCCCTTCTGGATCTGGGCAGTGATCAACTATTCTTTTATGTCACTGCTTATTAACTATTTTACAATAGCAGACAGGGATCTACTGGCTTCGGTAAAGGTGATCGCCGATAAATCTATCTGGCAGATCATGGCGCCGCACACCATTTTGCAGACCTCCATCGGGGTGCTCATGATCGTAACGCCGCCTATTACCATTAAACTTGTGGAAGAGATCTCCCGGTCAGTGAACAGGGCACTCCGGTTGGAAAGAGATAACCTGAACCTGGAAGTGAGTTTTCTACGTTCGCAGCTAAATCCACACTTTTTATTCAACACGCTCAATAATATCTATTCGCTGTCTGTCAGAAATAATCCCAGGGCACCTGAATTAATTATGCAGCTCTCCGATATGCTGCGTTATACCCTGTACGAATCAAACCGCGAAGAAGTAGAGTTGTCAAAAGAAGCCGATTTTTTATATAACTATGTTCAACTGGAAAAAGCCAGGTATGGAAAGGATGTAGATATTCAGTTTGTATACGATGCTGAATCCCTGGAGGGATATAAGATCGTACCGTTGCTGACATTCCCGTTTATCGAGAATTCATTTAAACACGGGCTGGATACATCCACCCAAAATCCATGGCTGAAGATTTCATTTGAGGTGACGGACAATACCCTCTTTTTTGAAATCGCAAATAGTAAAGGGGACGAATCATTATTTAAACATCATAAAGAATCCGGAACGGGGGGGATAGGGATTGCAAATACGAAAAAGCGCCTATCCTTGTTATATCAGAATAAGTACTCATTATCTATCAACAATAGTCCGGATTCCCATAGCATCAACCTTAATATAACTCTTATCTAGCCATGAAGAAAATCAAATGTATCATCGTAGATGATGAGCCGTTATCCCGGGAATTGTTAGAAAGTCATATCGAGCGCATACCCTTCTTAGAACTTGTCAAATCCTGCGCAGATGCTTTCGATGCGATAGACATATTGCAGACAGATACCATTGAGCTCCTGATCACAGATATCCAGATGCCGAGAATCAATGGCCTGGAACTGATCAAATCATTGTCTAATCCGCCCTTCCTGATCTTTGCCACTGCCTATTCCAACTATGCGATCGAAGGGTATGACCTGAATGCGGTAGACTTTTTATTAAAGCCTATTTCGTTCGAAAGATTTTTAAAAGCGATCAATAAAGCAAAGAAAGATATTGATCAGAAAGCAGGAGAAGCAGCAGCATCCACTCCTGCACCTGCAAGCGCTACACAGCTGCCACAACACCTGTTTGTAAAAGACGGACACAAGTTGTCAAAGATCCTGTTCGAAGATATCCTGTATATCGAAGGCATGAAAGATTATATCAAAATAGTCACGAAACAAAAGAATGTAGTGACCTACATGCGTATGAAGAGTATTGAAGAAGTGCTGCCCGAAACACAGTTTGTACGCATACATAAGTCTTATATTATCCACCTGCCTGCTATTAAATCAGTAGTAGGAAATTCAATTGAATTGATAAATAATGAATCAATCATCATATCAAAACAACATAAACAAATGTTGATCGATCGATTGAATGTAGCTGGTAAAGTATAGCTAAACCCGCGCCAGTATTGCGGAAAGCCCGCTTCAACATAGTGTTGGAGCGGGCTTTCTGCATTTAAGCGCATTGTGCACGATATCTAAACCAAGGTTTATTTGGTGTGGTAAACTCTCAATTTCGTCTAAAAGAGTTTTTGTGCGAAGCGTTTTGTTGGACATTTGAATCATCGAAGCAAACATGATCAAAATGAAAACGAAAATGTTCGCCACCAGATACAAGATTTGAAGAGAATGAACTTTGGTTGTGTAGAAACAGCATCTTGTCTAAAAAAATTTTCTAAGTGTACGTTTCGAAGCAATTTTAAACCATCAATCAAAACTGAAAATAAAAACATGGAACTTAAAAATTACAGCACAGTATCGAATGCCTTCTACAAGGTGGTGCAGGCCGGAGCAAAAATAGATGAACTGATCACAGCCATCAAAACCACCAGCCTGCCTGCATCTGAAAAGTATGCGTACCAGGCGTTCTGTTATGCGATGATGGCGAGAGAAGCTTCCGGAATGTTGCAGAAAGGAAAATATATTCAGCAGTACGGTGAGTTCATCGGCAAATCGATCGTGATCAACAACGACTGCTACGAAGCAAGACTGATGCGTTTCATTGTAGAAAAGAAATTGTCTGACGTCGGTTTTGTAAGTCACAAAGAAACAGATATAGCATTCCTCTCGACCAATGTCGAATCCATACAGGACGATTGTTTAAAGCATGTAACCTTAAAAGCCCTTTCAAATGTATAAGGACTCATTTTTCATCCCTTTCAAAGAACATCACGACTCGATCATAATAGATGCTACACAGTCGAAGAGTTATACCTATGAAGAAGTGTATAACCAGATTGACGATATAGCTGCGGGCATCGAAGCGCTGCAACTGGCACAACATTCTATCGTAGTGATCTATGGCTACAAGAATGCATACAAATCATTGCTGCTGTTTTTCTCCTGTCTGAAATGCGATCTGATCCCATTCCTGGTAGAAACTGGCGGATTGAGTAAAATCACAGATCTTAAGTTCAACGCGCTCATTGCAGAAGCAGCTGTGACAGATAGTATCGTAGAAAACGCCACTGCACAAAAAGTAAATGATGCATACGTTTATTACAACCTGCACGATGATATTTATATAGGCGATGAAAATGATCTGCTGGTAGTATCCAGTTCCGGCACTACCGCAGGCACTCCTAAAAAGATACTGCTGGGCAAACAGCAAACCATCGCAAACATTGCCTCCAACAGAGAAGCAATGTCTATCACAAAGGATGATGTGACGCTTGTATTACTACCTGTATCATACTCCTACGGCCTCATAGCACAGTTTCTTACACACTTCTTTACAGGTGCAAAGATCGTACTGGGCGAAAGATTGCTGGGCATCTTACAACTACCACAGCTCTTTCAGAAACACCAGATCACGAATGTGTTTATGACGCCCCTGTTGGCAAGACTCATTTTGTACTATTATCAAAAGATACCCAAGATCAAAAATAATCTGCGGTTCATCACCATGGGAGGAGACAAGCCACACCTGCCTACATTCCAGAATGTATTCAGACTGTTCAGCTGCCCTATCTATAGCACCTATGGCCTGGCTGAAGCGGGACCCAGAGTCGCAACCTGCAAATATACAGAGGTACCCGAACAGGATAGTGAAGCCTGCATTGGCCTTGTCAATCCAGGTATCACCCTCCGGGTAGCACACACAGAAAAATACCAGGACAAGTACAACGATACGCCCATTGGCTACCTGCAAATAGAAAGCCCTTCCATCTACCTCGGTTATATCAGGGGCAATGTGCTGGACAAACCTTCTTCCAATGCGGTACTCACGACAAAAGATATTGTGGTGAAGAAAGATAACCGCTACTTCATACTGGGTAGGGAAGGAGATTTCATCGAATACAAAGACAGGATCATCTGGTTCAATAGTCTCTCCGATGAACTCTATCATGCGCCCGAAGTACTGAAAGTAAGTATCCGGAAAGATAGTGAAGACAGAATGGAAATAGGCGTCTTTCACAGAAATAAGATCAACGTGCCCGAAGTGGAACAGGCGCTGAAAGATAAGTACGACCTGCACGCAGGGGATCACTATGACCTGAAATTGATAGAATTTAATAATACCTATTACAAATGACCCGGCTATTCATTGCTGAAATAATACCAGCTGCCGATGACAGCTGTATGGATACGATCAGGCATCATTTCAGCGATGAATTAGTAAACAGGCTAACGAAATCTCCGGGTACGGGACACTGGTTAAAAAGGGTGACTTCCAGGTTAATGCTTGTAAAGATCTTCAAGGAACTGGGACTGGACACAACGCTGCTCAGGGAACTGCATTACAACCCGCATGGAAAGTTAGTGATGGATAAGGGGGGCCTCAATATATCTATCTCCTATAGCAACAGTATCGTAGCATGTGTAGTGAGTGAAAACAAAATAGGGGTGGACATAGAAGACGTAAGTACGCCTCCCACTGGCAAAACAATGACCCTGCTGGAAAAGTGGACAGGCAGAAAGGTAAAGGACCAGATGGATTTCTTTATGTTATGGACCCAAATAGAATCGATCGCCAAGCTATACGACGACAAGGGACTTGCTGATATATTCTACGGCAATCTGCTGTCAGAAAAACATTATACCAGACAATATCTTTTAAATCACAATTACCTCGTATCCATGTCTGCATTGACATGCCTGGATACTGTTGACCAAATAAAAACATTGACTATATGACAACGGCAGAATTTGATACCCTGAAGCCTTCCGCGCTACTACCCCACAGAGAGCCAATGTTGCTGGTGGATAAGGTACTGCACACAGATTTTAAAAATACCATTACCACCGAAACCGAAATAGGGGAGGACATGATATTCCTGAAAGGACACTTCCCCGGTTATCCCTTACTACCAGGTGTAATCATTATCGAAGCCATGTTCCAGGCCTCTGGTGTACTCAACAGGGTCGCTACGCTGGAAAGAGATGGTGAAGCACAACAGAAGAAGAAATTGGGCAAGGCGGTGAAAGTAAAATCTGCCGTGTTCTATAAGGAAGTGTTACCCGGAGATAAGCTCGTGATCACATCTGAACGCATCAAGAATATATTAAACTTCAGCGAGTACAAGGCGACAGCCACAGTAAACGGTGAAGTAGTATGTAAAGCAGAAATCACTTTATCTATAAGCATATGAAAAATAATAACAAAATTCTGATCACTGGCCTTGGCAGCATCTCCCCACTGGGATATGGATCTGCCGCCGCAAGGGAGAAAATACTCGCAGGTGAGAATGGCATCAAAATAAAAACCAACTGGGCCAATACAAGTATTCAACCCCAGTATTATGGAGAAGCACCTGTAGTAGAATTTGCCGGAGAAGTAAAATGGGATGATCGGTTCCCTCCCCAGCAATACTCCAAACTCGGTCTGCTGGCCTGTAAGAAAGCACTCGATGATGCAGGCATCGTACTCGAAGCCGCTGACAACGAAATCGGTTTGGTCATAGAAACCAGCCTCGGTGCTACGGCTAGTGTAGAAGATTACCTGTATGACCTGTACCGGTTCGGGTTGCAAAAAATAAGCCCGGTGAAGTTTACGAAGACCGTTGCCAATACCGTATTAGGTGACATATCAAGAGTCTTCAAACTAAATGGTCCCAGTTCTTTGATCTATAATTCCAACAGTATCACCTATGGGTTTGACCTGATTAAAAAAGGTCTTGCAGATATAGTGATCTGTGGTGGAGTGGATCACTACACAGAGTTCAGGGTACTGAGCGAGCAGGAAAGCAATCACCTGGTCAATGTAAATGAAGGGACGGATGCATTCAGTGCTGCTACAAAAGAGCCGGATGACCGCCGCAATATACTGGGAGATGGCGCCGCCTTCCTGGTGCTGGAAAGTGAAGCCAGCGCTGCACGTAGAGGAGCCAAACGATATGCAGAACTGGTAGAATACCACAGCTGCTTTGACTACCAGAATGTGGAAGATACCACCCGTCGCTCACCAGCAGTCGTGAAATCTGCGATCGATGCTCTCAAACCTATCGTAACAGCCAGTGGTAAGTTAGTCTACCTGAGTGCCTACACCACTGCCGAACAACTGGAACACAGCGAACGGCACCTGTTAGAAGACCTGAATAAACAACACGAAACATACAGCCTGCGGCACAAAGCCTACACTGGTGATATGAAATCGGCCAGCAGCATTATGGGGGCAAGCATTGCCAGCCAGATCCTGTACAGTGACCGGTTCCCTGAACCGGATGCAGCGGGAGAATATCCTTCCGGGTTCGGCTATGCCCTGGTCAATACAAGCCACGAAGGTGGCGGTAGTTCTCATCTCTTACTTAGAAAAACACATTAATCATGAAGAATATTTTCATCACAGGCGGTTCCAAAGGAATCGGCAAAGAACTGGTAAAAACCTTCGCCCGACTGGGTCATCAGGTAGTATTCACTTACCAGTATTCAGCAGAAAGCGCACAGAAAATAGTGGATGAACTCCATGCAGAAGGCTTCCCAAATGTATACACCTTCAAGTGCGACATGGGCAATGAGGCAGAAGTAAAAGCCCTGTTCAAATCCAACAAAGAGATCCTGAGAGATGTGGATGTACTGATCAACAACGCAGGTATCCGCGACAGCAAGCTCAATGCAAACCCCAAGCCTTTCCTCATGACATCAAGCGCAGAGTGGTGGGAAGTGATGCACAACAACGTCAATGGCGTAATGAATACCAGTCGTGCAGTACTGCCATCAATGATCAAAAGAAAGAACGGCAGGATCATCAATGTGACCTCGCTGGCAGGTATCAAAGGCAACCCCGGGCAATCGGCTTATGCCGCCTCCAAAGCCGCCATCAATTGCTTCTCCAAGTCATTGAGCAAGGAAGTAAAGGGCATGGGTATCATCATCAACTGTGTGGCGCCTGGTTTTATCGAAACAGATATGGTAGACAATCTGCCTGATCAATATGTAAGCAACAGGGTTGGTAATAGTCTGCTGAAGCGGATGGGTACCACGGATGAAATTTCGAACTTCATCTCTTACCTGGCGCTTGAATGTCCCGAATTTTTAATCAACCAGGAAATCGTGATCGATGGTGGTATGAACTAAAAAAAACTATGTAACATGAAAAAGAGAGTCGTTGTTACCGGTATCGGTGCCATATCAGCACTAGGCAATAATATAGCTGAGATGACAGAAAGCCTCGAAAATGGCCGCATCAAATACAATGCAATTCCATCGGACAGGTTCAGCACCGCCCACAAGCTATTTGCCAACAACAGGGGATTTATGATGGATTATGAACTCTATCAGAGCTCCTGGGACAAAGATGTATCCATCATGAGCGAAGTAGCTGTAAAGTGTATACAGGAAGCGATAGATAGCGCAAACCTGTCAGAAGAAAAACTGCACGAGCACAATGCAGGACTTATCATCGGTACATCAGTAGGAGCCAGTTTTCCCATCCTGCAGCGTATCAAGAAATCAGTGCAGGAGAATGAGGATGACTATGAGCTGGCGCTGTATTCGACTCCCAAGATCTTAGGCAAGATCGCCCGCGCATTCAAACTACAGGGATACGTTTCCGCCATCTCTACCGCCTGTGCATCCGGCACAAACTCGATAGGCAGGGCTTTTGACCTGATCGAAAACGGCAAGGCAGATATTATGATCAGTGGTGGAATGGACATCTTTACGGAGCTCACCTATACAGGGTTCAATAGCCTGATGGCTATCTCCAAAACGAAGTGTAAGCCCTTTACCAAATCGAGAGACGGTATGTCGCTGGGTGATGGGTGTGCCATCCTGATCCTGGAAAGCCTGGAATCGGCGGTAGAAAGGGGAGCACCCATCTATGCAGAGATCAAAGGGTATCACATATTAAACGAAGCCTATCACGCTACAGCGCCTCATCCGGATGGCATCTATGCATTGAAGTGCATGAAGAGTGCCCTTGCATATGGTGGTATGAGTACAGATGATGTGGATTACATCAATGCACACGGTACGGGTACAGGCAAGAATGATAGTGCGGAACTAAAAGGGTGTGAAGCCCTGCTACAGGAAAAGACCAGTAAAACCTATGTAGGGTCTACCAAGTGCCTCACGGGGCATACCCTGGGTGCGGCAGGCAGTATAGAGGCGATTATCAGCATCCTGAGCATGCAGCACAATGCCCTCTATGCAAACTACGAGGCGGACGATCTGCCTGAATCTGAAAAGATCGAATTCGTCACACAAAACAAAAATAACATTCCGCTGGATACAGTATTGTCCAACTCCTTTGGCTTCGGCGGAAACATGGCCAGCATTTTATTAACAAAATATAAAAACTAAAAATTTAAAAACCTTTAAAAACTTATAATTATGGAACACAAAGTAATCGAACAAAAAACTAAAGAAGTTCTCATCAGCGTACTGAACCTGAACAAATCAGTTGATGAATTATCTAACGATCAGGCCTTGTTTGGCAATGACGAAAACCCGGGATTGTTTGACGACAGCCTGGCAGTACTGGAAGTGACTTCTGTACTGATGGCAGAATTCGAACTGGAAGCATCTGACTTCGGCGAGGAAAGCTTCAAGACAGTGGGTACCCTTGCGCAGCGCATCTACGATGTATTGCACCTGGCAGTTGTATAACCATAATTCCAGATCCATGCAAAAAGAACTAGTCAAAAACGGTCTTTCTAACATTGTATCGCCGGAGGGTGTGCGTAGCATCAGAAGGCCTTTCAGGCAGGTTTGCATCAATAAGTAAGCTACCCCCGGTTTAACCCACTCATCAACCAAAATTTATATCAACATGTCCATGCTCGAACTCAACGTAGTAGAACTGGAAACCCGTCTTGAACTGGCTGGTGCTACTGTGATCGACTCTATCGAAGTAAACTGTTAATCATTTTTTCATAAACCATTTAAAACTTACACACATGCAGGAAACAACTATCGTAGAACTGGAAAGCCGCATAGAGCAGGCAGCAGCAGCAATTGACATCACTATCAATTGCGACTAATTAAGATTCTTAAACCTTTTAAAACTTAACAAAATGCAAGAGTTAAACATCGTAGAACTGGAAAGCCGCGTAGAACTGGCGGCAGCAGCAGCAGCAATCGACATCACAATCAATTGCTAATTGCTCAGCAGCTATTCAGGCAATAGCTCATTGAACAACCTTTTTTCAACCCTTTTAAAGCTTAACAAAATGCAGGAATTAAACATCGTAGAACTGGAAAACCGCGTAGAACTGGCGGCAGCAGCAGCAGCAATCGACATCACAATCAATTGCTAATTGCTCAGCAGCTATTCAGGCAATAGCTCATTGAACAACCTTTTTTCAACCCTTTTAAAGCTTAACAAAATGCAGGAATTAAACATCGTAGAACTGGAAAACCGCGTAGAACTGGCGGCAGCAGCAGCAGCAATCGACATCACAATCAATTGCTAATTGCTCAGCAGCTATTCAGGCAATAGCTTATTGAACCCCTTTTTTCAACCCTTTTAAAACTTAACAAAATGCAGGAATTAAACATCGTAGAACTGGAAAACCGCGTAGAACTGGCGGCAGCAGCAGCAATCGACATCACAATCAATTGCTAATTGCTCAGCAGCTATTCAGGCAATAGCTCATTGAACAACCTTTTTTCAACCCTTTTAAAACTTAACAAGATGCAGGAATTAAACATCGTAGAACTGGAAAGCCGCGTAGAACTGGCAGCAGCAGCAGCAATCGACATCACAATCAATTGCTAATTGCTCAGCAGCTATTCAGGCAATAGCTCATTGAACAACCTTTTTTCAAACCTTTTAAAGCTTAACAAGATGCAGGAATTAAACATCGTAGAACTGGAAAGCCGCGTAGAACTGGCGGCAGCAGCAGCAGCAATCGACATCACAATCAATTGCTAATTGCTCAGCAGCTATTCAGGCAATAGCTCATTGAACAACCTTTTTTCAAACCTTTTAAAACTTAACAAGATGCAGGAATTAAACATCGTAGAACTGGAAAGCCGCGTAGAACTGGCGGCAGCAGCGGCAGCAATCGACATCACAATCAATTGCTAATTGCTCAGCAGCTATTCAGGCAATAGCTCATTGAACAACCTTTTTTCAAACCTTTTAAAACTTAACAAAATGCAGGAATTAAACATCGTAGAACTGGAAAACCGCGTAGAACTGGCGGCAGCAGCGGCAGCAATCGACATCACCATCAATTGCTAATTGCTCAGCAGCTATTCAGGCAATAGCTCATTGAACAACCTTTTTTCAAACCTTTTAAAACTTAACAAAATGCAGGAATTAAACATCGTAGAACTGGAAAGCCGCGTAGAACTGGCGGCAGCTGCAGCAGCAATCGACATCACAATCAATTGCTAATTCACAAATATTCTTAAACCAATTAAATTATAATCACATGCAGGAATTAAATATCGTAGAACTGGAATCTCGCGTTGAACTGGCAGCAGCTTCTGTGATCGATTCTATCACAATCAATTGCTAATCACAGCAGCCTGTAACCACCGGCAGGAGAACGCGAACCCCCAATTTATAACAGTCTAAAATCGATTCCCATGAAAAGATCAGATCCTTGTTATAAGTCATTACCCAAAGTTGGTGTTGGTGTATGTTACCCGGCAATATATGATCACTAATGATGGGCATTTGATACAAATGCCCATCATTTAAAAACCCTTCAAATCATTTTATATGAATCCTCTACAAACAGAAAATTCCTTGTTAAACTATGATTACTCAATCACCAGTGCTTCTAACAATGAATTTGTACTTTCCTACGAGGGCAAGTACTTTAAGATAGGCGAGTTCATGTATCAGATCTTAAGGGAAGGCCAGCAAGCCAAATACCTGGAAGACTTACAAGCCCGACTTGATAACGTCAGCCTGGCCGGCCTGAAAGAAATAATAGACACAAAGATTTTGCCCATCTTCAAAACCACAGAAAGCAAAGCCAGTGAAGCGTCCGACGATGGATTCTGGTATAAGAAGCAAGTTCTTTCCAGCAGGCAATCCACCACACTGGCCAAACCATTGTCTTTTCTGTTTGGCAAATCATTCTACTTCCTGTTCCTGTTACTAACAGGTGTAAACTTTGCACTCTATTCCCGTACACACAGTATCGTAGCCAACGATGACCTGCCACTGGGAACTGAGATACTAACCTGGGTCGCCTCTTACTTTTCCCTCTTCTTCATCATGTTTGTGCATGAACTGGGTCACACAGCCGCTGCCTACAAATCAGGTATCAATGCCAGAAGCATAGGCCTGGGATTCTACACCATTATGCCCGCCATGTATACTGACCTGACGGATGTATGGACGGTGTCCAAAAGCAACAGGATAAAAATCAACCTGGCAGGCATTTATATTCAATTGATCATCAACCTGGGTCTTGTAGCAGCATTGCATACTATTAGCAACGATTTTGCGCAAAGTTTTGTCTGGAAGATCTATGTGTTCAACAGTGTGCTCATGGTGGCGAACCTTGTACCACTCTTAAAGCTCGACGGCTATTGGGTATTATCAGACTTCCTCGGTGTACCGAACCTGATAAAGACATCCAATGAACTACTCCTGAATGCGGTCACTAAGAAAGACCCGTTCGCAGAAGAGCAGCCCCGTGACTATAGCTTTAAAAAGATCTTACTGGTTGTATATACCATCATTCGCGTATCGTTTATCATATTCGTCACCTTTATGGCATTTGCCTTTATATATGCCTCCATATTGAAGACAATTGCACTGATCAGGTATATACCTTACCTGAGTTTTAATTTCGAGACGGCCATTGAAGTGCTCAAGCGCATAGTGACCATAGTGATCATATCACTGTTTACCCGGAAGTACAGGAAGCTATTTTCAAACGTCATATTAAAACGTGTAAAATGGTACAGAGCATAAATAAAAATGCGGATGAATGCCTGATATTCTTTAACCCCATGAGTTCAGACAGCCGCTTCTGGACAACCAATATTCCCAAGGATCTATTGGAGCGCTTTGAGGTCATCTTTTATGAATATCCAGGCTACAACAGGCCATTTATCAAGCTGGAAAATTTTAAGGAACTGGCCCAATATATCGACAAAGAAGTATTGGATCACATACATAAACCCATTCACCTGGTCGGTTATAGTTACGGAGGTCTCCTGGTACAGCACTTATTGAACCTGAACCGTCACAATATCAAGTCTGCCGTACTGATAGCATGTGCCAACAGGATTCTGGCAAGAGATAAAGAGCTGTTGTCTGTACTGAAAAAAGTGAGCGATGTAGATATGTATCTTTTCTGTAGGGTACTGAGTCTCTTCTCTCATGGTTACGAAGACTTCAACAAGAATCCATTGATCGGGTTACAGAAGTTTTCAAACCTGAAACTCTCTATACCTGATAAGGTGCCTATTATCCAGCAGATGAATCACATTATCCGTACCTCGCGGATCGAGATTCGGCCACAGTCTACGAGGGCGATGCTGCTGTATGGATCGGAAGATAAGATGATCGATATGGATACATTGGATAGTTTACATGAATATTTAGAAAATCTGAGTTTTAAAAAGTTGATTGGTGAAGCACACATCATTGATCCAACGAAAATGTTTCATCACATTCATCAATTCCTAAAAACAGAGGAATATGCAATCTAAAAATTTAAGGCTCGAAATATTCGAGGAAAGCAAGCAGGAGTTGAAAGTATCATTTGAAAAGAAGTGGGAAAGCCACAGTCTGCAGACGTTTCAGTTCCTGTCTGCCAACCTTTCCATGTGTCTGCCAGCAATGCCGGAATCCCAGCATAAAAGCGCCTATTTCGATATCCTGTCTTACAAGGTGCTACAAGGGATCGATACACAGTTCAGTTCAAAGTTCAGTGGTATAGATGATTTTAATGAATTTAATTATGATGAAATTAAAAAGCATTTACCAGCGCTGTTTGTTTCTTATCATACAGGTTCATACAGATCAGCCATTGCTTTTTTGGTGAAGTACAATATTAATGTAGTGCTGATAGCAGATCCGCTGGCGTACAAGTTTAACCTGGAGAAAATGATGTACCAGTTTCAGCAGGTGAAAGATGCATTCAATTCTACTTCAGAATTCATCGTATTTCCTGCTGATAGAGCAGACCTCGCTTTGCAGATTATGGGGAAAATGAAACAGGGCTACTCGGTACTGGCTTATTTAGATGGCAATTCCGGATCTAATGGTTATCTGAACCGGGATAACAGCCAGCAGATCCCATTCTTCGGTCAGGAAATGTTTGTGAGAACAGGTTTGCCTACATTGTCATTCTATTTGAAAGTGCCTATCATACCGATGTTGTCATATTATGATGAGCGCTTACAGCCCAGGTGGAATGTGTATGATCCTATTGCACCGCCTAAGGGAGAAAGGAATCCTGCGGCCTATGTAGAACAGAGTACCCGCTACTTATACAGTATATTGGAAAATGCCGTGCAAGCGTATCCTATGCAGTGGGAGGGGTGGATGTTTATACACCGGTACCTGACTATAGTAGCTCCTGATGTGGGTGTTCCATCTAGTCTTACAAATATAGCGATCAATGATAAAGCTGGGTTGTTCATGCTCGATGGCAGGTACTATATATTGAATAAAGAAAATTACAAACTGATGGAACTGGATGAAGAGGTGTTCCATTTGTTTAACAATAAAAACCGGGACGCAATTATAGAACGTCCATTGGCAGATGTTCACCTACTTTATAAAAATAGATTCTTAATTCATAACTAACTATCATGAAAATATTATTTACATCCTTGTTGCTGTTGACAACGTTCGCGGGTTTTGCCCAGAGAAATTGTTCTATAAAGGTCAAAGTCAGAAATATACTGATCAATAAAGGGGATTTCTATTTCGCGCTTTATAACAAAGAAGGCGATTTTATGAAAGTACCTTTTTCAAAGATCAAAGTGCCTGCCAGCCGTGTGAAGAATGGCGTGATTTTTACCAAACTGCCGGCAGGGGAGTATGCGGTTACTATCTTTCAGGATCTGAATAGTAACAAGACGCTGGATAAGGTGATGTCAGTGCCAGTAGAGCCGTATGGGCTTTCTAATAATGTACCGGCTTATCCGACGTATGCGAGTACAAAGTTTACGGTGACGGATCAGTCATCGATAACAGTGAGTTTAAGGAATTAGGCGAGAGCTAGCGGTATCGCTAACTCTTGCTTTTTTAATAAGCGGATTTGGAATTCCTTTTGATGGAATATTTCTTTGGTTGCACAACCGTACATATATGACAATAGGCCGGTGTGGCAGATGCGCAATCTGCCAGATCTGAAATGAAAAGATATAAATTGGAGGTTAAAGCGTCGTTATTATTCGCCTATCGATAGTTCTTTTACCGTTTCATTGCCTGGCAAATCGACCGCGACAACTATTACCTTACCACCTGGGGGCAAACTGGTAGCTTTATAATGCCAATCCACGCCGTTTCTGCTTAACACAGCATTACCTCTTTCCTGAATGCTACCTGCTTTATTTACCACTCTTATTTCCACTGCTGCTACCCTGAATTCGTCTTTCGCGGTTACTATAACAGTCTCCTCTTCAAAACGAATATTCTGCACTTCTGGTGACTTGTAAGCATCTTTTACTGCCATATTATAGGCATTCTGGCCGGGTCCTGCGAGGGATTTGTAATAAGCTTTCAGCTCAGGATCCTCTATGATCGCCCGTGCATAAGCTGCTGCTATTTTCATCTTATACCTTGCTTCCAGCTGTTTTATAGTGGGCTTATTCTTTGATGGGCCGCGTTTCTTGGCGATAATGATTTGTCCGTTTCGTTCGTAAATCGTGAGTTGATCGCCCAGGGAGCCGCGGATGCATTGCAGGAGGATATTGTCTTTGACAAGCGCCATAAAAATTGATTTTGGGGTTATAAAGTCAATATTAAGGATTAGTTCGGTTACATAGTGCTACTATACTGCTAATTGAGTACTAATACGTCATTAAAAGGGCACTTCAATATCGAATGGATATTGAAGTGCCCTTTTAATGACCTTATGGTGATCTTGTGGAAGTATGGTCGTGTAATAGTCTATTTGCGTATAATTGGTTGAATAGTGTTACTATTTCCGGGAATTAACCTAAGACTTGGATTTGATAAATATCTATTTCTCAGACCGACACGAAATGGCACTTACTGTATTAAGCGTTATGTGAGATTCAGGTTCCCGAGGTAAAACAGGGATAATAAAACATATTATTCCCAGGGGGGAGATATTATCGAACTGAAAAATGAACTTAGTGTTTCACCGTATTATACCACTCATGGTTGGTGGAAATAAAAAAGCCAGCATCGCTGCTGACTCCATTTTGTAGCCAAAGCAGGTGGGTTATCGAACTTTGATTTGTGATGTGCTGGTGGTTGAAGCCTTTATTGAGATATATAAGGGGTTGATTTCTTTATTTTAAAAGGAGAGACGATATTCTGTATAGAAAGATGCTGATTTGTCAGGCGCTTGTAGTGGTTTGATACCGGGTTATTTACGAAATGTTCGTATATGAATTTAAAATAGCATGATAGGGGAGCCCGGGTGATGGTGTGGAGGGAAGATGCCTAATAAACAGACTGAGAGGATTTAAAATTAGTAATGTAGAGACTGGAGAGGTGTTAGATGATGTCTAAAAAAATGAAACAAACTAAGCCAGATATGCTTAAAATTGGTCACTTAGCTGTTTTTGTATAAATTTGGGATATGGTCGCACATTCAAAATTGAAAAAAATTGATGCGCTTAGGATTATCGCAAAAGCAAAACTGAAAAAAAAGGTTAAATTACCTGTAGTGCGACGTTTTGTCCAATTTGAGGGTGCAAAATATCTGATATTTGGTTCGGGTGCACCAATTTCAGAGCAAACCGAGCGCTGATAAACATTATTTTCTTCGTATACAATGCAGAGAATCTACTTCAAAAAAGTAAGCATCGATAATGCCTTCTGCTTCCATCCCCAACAGCAATTATCTTTTATCAACGAACAAGGTGATTGGTCCAGATGGACCGTGATACTGGGTGAAAACGGCACAGGAAAGACTACATTATTGCAGCTCCTGGCTACTATGGAAATGCAAATAATTAGCTACCGTAGTGATGGTAAAATCGATTTTTCGCCTTCTACTGAGGCTTTCCTTTCCTATGGTCATCCTAAGCCAGGACCCAATGCCAAGGTTACGGTTGAGTTGATGCAGCATGACCATGAGCTATTGCCACCTATCAAACTTCAATTTTCAAATTTTAATATATTTGGGCAACCGGTATTTGATGACCCCATATTTGGTGAGATTAAGTGTTATGGATATGGTGCTTCCCGGATAATGGGGCCTCCTACACTGACAGAAGAGGATCTTTCGATTAATTCTGCGACTTTGTTTTATGATTATCTATACTTAATAAACGCGGAAGAGTGGTTTATGAGATTAGATTACAATGCAAAGGCATCGGCTGAAGATAATAGATCTTTTTTTGAGGGTCGAAGAGAACTGGTTAAAACCATATTGATTAAATTGTTGCCAGATGTTGAAGATATTCAACTTGTAGCTCCTACCAAGGAGAATAATGCCCCCAGGCTCGAGTTCAAAACTTTCACAGGCTGGGTTTCATTAGAGGATTTAAGTCTGGGATATAAAACAATGGTGACATGGGCTGTTGACTTGGCGTATAGGTTGTTCATACGATACGCTGAGAGTGCCAATCCTTTAGCCGAACCAGCTATCGTGCTAATTGATGAAATCGATCTTCATCTGCATCCTAAGTGGCAGCGTCAGATTTTTGAACATTTGAGTGCTACGTTTCCTCAAACACAGTTCATTGTTACTGCCCATAGCCCCCTTATAGTTCAATCTCTTCCAGGAGATTCTAATCTGGTCTTATTAAAACGTAAGGGAGATCGTGTACTGATCGATCAAAATATCGAAAATGTACGGCATTGGCGTATTGATCAAATTCTGAGTAGTGAATTATTTGATGTTCCCATCCGTAATAAGGACGTAGAAACAAAATTGGAACGTCGTCGGATTTTAACGGCTAAGCCAGATAGAACGCAGACGGAAGAACAGGAATTAGCCGAGCTTCAAAAATTTGCAGATTCATTGCCATATGCCGAATCCGAACTGGATAGAAAAGCAAGAGAGATAATCAGGAGGGCTGCAGCTCATCTTAGCAATAATAAAGGCTTACAGCAATGATTCAAATTTCTAAAAAGGCTACTATAGCGGAGCCTAATGCATTGCAAACCATTGGTGCAACTGCAACGGCACAATTAGAAGCAGATTATAATGCAGGCGTACGGGAGTTTTCATTTGATGCTACGATTTATGCTCATGAAGAGGTGAAAAATGCTTTAATTGATGCCCAAAATTATAAATGCTGTTTTTGTGAAGCCAAAATTGGTCATATAGATGATGGAGATGTTGAACATTTTCGCCCTAAAAAACGATCACAACAGGCGGCCGGAACTCCATATATTTATCCAGGTTATTATTGGACAGCCTATCAGTGGAATAATCTTTTCCTGGCGTGTACAAAATGTAACCAACGGAATAAGAAAAGTCTTTTCCCACTTTTAAATCCTGGTCACCGTGCCCTCTTTCATGGTGATAACATCGCCTTGGAGCAGCCCGTATTTATACATCCTGCTGATGAAAATCCTGAAGATTTCATCTCTTTTAACCATGAAAACATATACGCGGTTGGAAACAATCAGAGGGGAACAATGACGATAGCACTTTTAGAACTTGATCGGTCAGAATTAACACAAGCAAGAGCAGAAATGCTAGACGCGATAGAGGTATTGTACCTGACCGTTTCCGATTTGGCTGCCATACTACCCCGGGATGTTCTTCGGGATAGTATTGATTTGTTAAACGCAATGAGAGATAGAAAGACAGATGAAGATCATCAGTATGCCGGAATGTTTCGTGCATTTTTTAGTACTTATCCGATTCCTTAGATCATGTTGTATTACTTTGCTATTATATAAAAGTAAAAAGCCTTAAAATGTCTACATGTAAACATTTTAAGGCTTTTTACTTTTTGTAGCCCGGACAAGAATCGAACTTGTATCTAAAGTTTAGGAAACTTCTATTCTATCCATTGAACTACCGGGCCGTCACTTTAGGAAAAATCCTCCTTTAGCGGAGTGCAAAAGTAAAGGATTTTTCCAAAATTCCTCACACATTTAATTAATTATAGATTTTCTCAATCTGTTCAGCATATTTCTGGGCAATCACTTTCCGCTTCACTTTCAGCGTTCCCGACAGCTCCCCATTCGCAATTGTCCACTCTTGTGGCAGTAACTCAAACTTCTTCACCTGCTCTATATGGCTAAAGTACGCATTGTACTTCTCCACGATCTGCTGAAACAGGATCTGTATCTCCGGAAGCCTGCACAATGCCGCATGGTCACTCACCTGTATTCCTTTTTTATGCGCCCAGCGTTCCAGCTGAGGAAAAGACGGTACTATCAATGCCCCGGTGAATTTGCGGTCTTCGCCTACCACCATCATCTGCTCAATAAACACGGATTCCTTGAACTTGTTTTCGATAGGCTGCGGGGCCACAAACTTACCCCCTGAGGTCTTGAACAGCTCCTTCTTCCGATCTGTGATCTTCAGGAATTTATTGTTCACCAGCACCCCGATATCCCCGGTATGGAACCATCCATCTTTAATGGCTTCTGCCGTGAGGTCGGGACGTTTATAATAGCCGATAGTGATGTTGGGTCCTTTTACAAGGATCTCTCCATCTTCGGCAATCTTCACTTCCACATTATTGATCAGGGGGCCTACAGTGCCAAACATGCGATCTTTTTCTTCCGTGCGGTTTACGCTGATCACAGGCGAGGTTTCTGTCAATCCATAGCCTTCCAGGATGGGTATTTGGGCCGCTGTAAAGATCTTCAGCAATCTTACCTGGCAGGCGGCGGAGCCTGTTACAATCACATCGATATTGCCACCCAGTGCTTCCCGCCATTTGCTGAACACAAGTTTATTGGCAATGGCCAGTTGTACTTTGTACCACCAGCCCTGGTCCTGATTGA
The DNA here is from genome assembly GCF_034087045.1 of Chitinophaga sancti. Classification (NCBI taxonomy): domain Bacteria; kingdom Pseudomonadati; phylum Bacteroidota; class Chitinophagia; order Chitinophagales; family Chitinophagaceae; genus Chitinophaga; species Chitinophaga sancti. Next base: position 1,610,474 of record NZ_CP139247.1, read on the forward strand.
TATCGAACTTTTTGCCCAGGTCTACTGCCCAGAAGAAAAGCCCTTTTTTGATGCCTTTTAGTTCCAGTCCCTTACCCATGATCCGCTCATACACTTTTTCCAGCAACCGTGGTACGGTCGTGAAGATGGAGGGTTTTACCTCCCGCAGGTTATCGGCAATCGTATCCAGACTTTCCGCGTAGTAAATAGGTACGCCGGCAGTGAGATAGATATACGATACGGTGCGTTCGAAAATATGATTCAGGGGCAGGAAACTAAGTGCTTTGGCAGTAGGGTTTACTGGCAGGCAGGGGGTACAGGCGTGTACATTGCTCATGATATTGTGGTGGGTGAGCATCACACCTTTGGGGGTACCCGTTGTTCCTGAGGTATAAATTATAGTAGCTAGTTGTTCCGGATCAATGCTGTCTTTGATGGCGGCGATCTTTGGAAAGTCCGCTTCATCGGCCATGGCTGGAACTTCCAGCCAGTGTTTGGCACCAGGGACCTTGTTAAAGGTAAACACTTCCCTGAGGTGTGGCAGCTTGCTCCGGAAGGCCGAGACCTTGTCGTACAGGTCTTTGTCGCTGACAAAGAGAATGCTGGCTGCAGCATCATTCAGAATGTATTCCAGGTCGTGCTCGCTCAGTGTAGGGTAAATGGGGGCAAGTACGGCGCCCGCCTGCTGGCAGGCCAGATCCGTAATGAGCCACTCAGGGCGGTTGGGCGATAAGATCGCAATCTTATCTACACCTTCGGGGGTGCGGTCCCCGTTGCCAATACCTAATTTAAGCAAGCCTGCACTGAAGCGTAGTGTCAGATCGGCTACATCCTGTGTGCTATATTGTTTCCAGACGTTGTTTTCTTTTCCTACCAGCATGTCAGCTTTTGGGAAGTGGGCCAGCTGGTATGCGATAATGTCGAATAATCTCCGTGGCTGATCAGTCATGTTGCTTTTAGTTTATTACAGGCCTCTTTGTTCCTTCTCGGCTTGTAACCGCTCATATTCTCTTAGTGTATCCCCAAATGGGTCGCGATGGAAAGCATTGAAGTACTGGAATGCGATGGCTAATCCCCATCCCAGACCCGGCCATACCGGCCAGGGTGTGCCTCCATAATAACGACCTGTGGTGATATACCAGATCGCCCAGAAGAAGAGGTTCATAACGAGGTAAACAATCAGGGAATTCTTAAAAGCTGCTCTGGATTTTGCGATCTTCCACAGCCTTTCATCCCGTTGTTGTATAGTTTCCATATGTTTAGTGGTTTAAATAGATAGGCGCGTATCTAAATATAGATAATTTTCCTGAATTATCCGGAGGGGGGGGAATTACTGCATTATCATTTCAGCAGAATAGATTAATTTTGCTTTAAGAACCTAACAGACAGACTACGAGCAATATTTAACTACCAGATCAGCGCATTACGACATTCCACGGCATTCACCCAAACTTATTGACGATTCATCACACGCAACGATATTCAAAGATTGTGTCTTAATGGTTATTTAATTGATGAAACCCAGAGCGTTTTGTTTAATAATGCACTCACCAGTCCCTGGTGATAAACTTATCCTTTATCAACAAGGACCGGTGAGCTGGTTTTTACACAAACTACTTTCGGGATTTCTCAACATCCGGCAATAGTCCTGTTAATAAACCTATCAATGGCAGATAGGCGCATAACCGGAACACATAATCTATACCCTTACTATCCGCAATATTGCCCAATACTGCGGAGCCTATACCACCCATACCGAAGGCCAGACCAAAGAAAAGGCCGGCTATCATGCCTACCTTGCCCGGTACTAACTCCTGTGCATATACTAATATTGCTGAGAAGGCTGAAGAGAGTATAACACCTATGAATATACTCAGTATGCATGTCCACATCAGATTTGCATGTGGCAGTAACAATGAGAAAGGTGCCACACCAAGAATAGAGATCCAGATCACATACTTACGGCCTATGCGGTCGCCCAGGGGGCCGCCAAAGAAGGTACCTGCTGCCACAGCAAAGAGAAATACAAACAGGTAGATCTGCGAAGCCTGTACACTTACATTGAACTTGTGCATGAGATAGAACGTATAGTAACTGGTCATGCCTGCCATGTAAAAATACTTAGAAAATACCAGTACCAGCAGGATGCCCATGGCAAAAATCACTTTTCCCTGAGACAGGTGATTGTCTGTATGCACCTGTACCTTTTTAGGTTTCAGGCGATGGGTATTTTGCTTATACCAGGAGCCGATATTGATCATCACCACGATGGCCAGAATAGCCAGTATGGAGAACCAGCTCAAACTGGATTGTCCATGAGGTACAATGATCATTGCTGCCAACAGGGGGCCCAGTGAACTACCTGCATTGCCACCCAATTGGAAGAGGGACTGTGCCAAACCATGTTGTCCGCCGGAAGCCATGTGAGCCAGCCGGCTGGATTCAGGGTGGAATACAGAGGAACCTACACCTACCAGACCTACAGAGATAAGAACGAAGTAAAAGTGATGTGCCTGTGATAAACATACGAGTCCGAGTAATGTAAAGCCCATTCCTATAATCAGGGAATAAGGCTGTGGTTTCCTGTCCGTATACAAACCGACCAGGGGTTGTAACAGGGAGGCGGTGAGCTGGTAGGTCAATGTAATGTAGCCTACCTGGCTGAAATTAAGATTCAATGAATCTTTTACAATCGGGTAAATGGCGGGGATCAGTGACTGGATAGCATCATTGATCAGATGAGAGAAGCTGAGGGCCAATAATACAGAGAATACGGTCCTCTCAGCGGCCTGTTGTACAGGGGCTTTGGCAGTGGCGATCTTTTCCATAAAATGTATCAGTAAAAAATAGGCAATACAATCCCTGTAACGCTTCCCTGCATTGGAGGCGGTTTCAGCAGAAATTGGTATTACTGGTTGAAAATTATAAACGTGGTTGATGATTTGGGAGACATATTGCTATAGCTTTTGATCATCCTGTACCACTTGCTGGTAGAAAATTAAAATCGTGGTTGATGATTTTGCCGGCATAATGCTATAGCTTTTGATCATCCTGTACCACTTACTGGTTGAAAATTTTAAAGTTACTTGCTATCGTTGTGGTCGATGATCTGCTGCCCACATTTCCATGCTTTCTGATCATCCTGCGCCACAATACTGTTCAAAAGACTTTTGTGCAGTTGCTGTGTATTTGTAAAAGTCTCAGTTGTTTTAAACCGTTCTATAAACTTCGCTTTCAGGTGCATGGCTACAGTTCTGTACAGATCTGTAAGGATGCTATTGCCCGAAGCCTGTGCAATGGCCAGGTGAAAATCGATATCAGCCTGTATACAAGCTGTTACGTCATTGGCCACCCCATATTCTTTTCGCCTATTCAGTGCCTCTGTCATCCGCTCTATATCCTGTTCCGTTCTATTGAGGGCGGCTTTTTGTGCTATTTTCAATTCCAGCAGTTGTCTTACCTCGTCCAGATCTTCGAACTGTGCGCGTTTCAGCCGTTGGGGGAGGGGTTCTACAATGCCTGTCTGCTCTTCTACAAAAGTGCCAAGGCCCTGTTGTACCCTGAGTACCCCACTGTTCGCCAGTATGCGTACGGCTTCTCTGATAGTAGACCTACCTACTCCGAATGACTCCATTAATGCTGGTTCGGTAGGTAATTTTTCCCCGGTTTTGTAGGTTCCCAGGGAGATCTGCTCCTGTAGCCGCTGCGCAACCTCGTCTGCAAGGCTGTTTCGCTTAATTGGTAAGGTCTGTTTATTCATCATATCATCTGATGATTCGAAGGTAGTAATTCCTTTTAAATCGGCACATCTTTTTTTATTTATCTTTGCGCCTCTTGTAATAGATTTGACAGATGAAAGCATTAAACTTATTTATTCGTTATAGGTTACCACTGGGTATCATTCTTTTGTTAGGCGGGATCGCGCTGGGTGCTTCAGTGGGTTGGTGGGAAGCTACCATCTTACTGGTACTGGCTATCATCTGCCTGGTTACCCATTTCATGTTTGGCCCTATGCGCCTGGTACAGGAAGCTGTTGAAGCTGGTGATATTGAAACCGCTATGGCGATGATGAATACCATTAAATTCCCTAAGTTGTTATATAAACCTATTCAGTCTGTTTATTATTTCATGCAGAGTAACCTGGCCATGTATAATAAGGACCTGGATAAGGCAGAGGCATCTATCCGCCAGAGTATCAAGTCTGGTAGTCCGATGAAGGAGTATGAAGGGATGCAGTACTTCCAGCTGGGTACCATTGCTTATCAGAAGAATGACCTGAAGGAAGCGGATAGCAACCTGAAAAAGGCGGTAAGAATGGGATTGCCTGATAAAGAGAATACTGCTGCTGCACTGCTGACGCTGGCTTCTATAGCGATGAGCCGCCGCGATTTCAAAACTGCAAAAGACTTTTTCCGCAGGGCGAAGGCACAAAAGCCGACTACTGCTCAGATCGTAAGTCAGATCAAGGAAATGGATAAATATATTTCCCGTATGCCAGGTTGATGCTGGCTACAAGCTTCAAAAAAGGGTACTCCTGATCGGAGCACCCTTTTTCTTTTTATGAAATTCAATATCGAATCGCCCCACCCATTATTTCCCGCTTCCAGCCGGCCGCAGGCCCAGCCCCGAAACCATTGCTTTTACCGAAGGTAAAAGCAATGGTTTCGGTTGCGATCTTCCTTTACTAAGGATGTCTCATGGAACCAATTAAATATTACATTTGCAGAAAATACGAACCCTGCATGTTTCATTTTGACCAGATCTTAGCCATAACCTTTACACTCTTTGCGGTAATTGATATTGTTGGTTCAATACCCGTTCTCATTTCCATGAAAGAAAAACTCGGTCACATCGATTCGGGCAAGGCGACGCTTGCTTCTGGTGTACTGATGATCCTTTTCTTACTGGTAGGTGAACCGTTCCTGAAATTATTGAGCGTAGACGTACACTCATTTGCCGTAGCTGGTTCGATCGTGATCTTTGTAATCGGTCTTGAAATGATTCTTGGGGTAGAGTTCTTCAAGAGTGAGAAGGATACAAAGACAGGAAGCCTCATTCCCATCGCATTTCCGCTGATCGCGGGTTCCGGTACCCTGACCACCATTATGTCACTGAAGGCCAACTTCGATCAGTGGAACATCTTTGCAGGTATCCTCATCAACCTTATTATCATCTATGTAGTGCTTCGTTCCCTTAGTTTTATCGAAAGAATACTGGGTAAAGCAGGGTTGATGGTGGTGCGTAAGTTTTTCGGTGTCATCCTCCTGGCGATAGCTGTGAAGATATTTAAGAGCAATCTTAACCTGTAGTTTTTTGTAATTGAGATCAAAAAGATTAGTTTTGCCTTCCTTGCTCGAAACAGAGAAGGTGTTTTGGCCTCGTAGTACAATGGATAGTATAAGAGTTTCCGAAGCTCCAGATACAGGTTCGATTCCTGTCGAGGCTACAAATTTTTCGCGAAGGCGCCGATTTTACCGGCGCCTTCGCCGTTTTCACCTGCTTGCTTGGTTGTCCTATTGGTTGATCGTAGCTTTTTCAGAGGTATTATATCGAATTCTTCCATTTCTTGATTTATTATTTTCCTTTCATATTATTAATTAAGCCGGAAATCTTGGGCCTTTATTCGAATCTAGCAGGTAATACTTAGACATCTTAATGATCCTCCATGTTGCGCCAGCATGTCACAATTGATCTTGATTACCTGATAACCATATCTAGACAGTGCTTCTTCATTCACATTATTATAATAGATCGTTTCTTTTAAGGTTGTCAAAGTGTATTCTGGTAGAATAATGGCATTATTTAAGCGCAAGAAATTCACATAACAGCCATTTGCAGTATATGTACAGCATTTCTTTTTAGCTTCGCATTCGCAAGGAATAGAATAACCTAGTGGCCTTTCTTGAATGACTTGTATACGAAGGTTTAAATCATTGCAAATACCTTTCAATGATTCCAAATACTTGTAATCATCCTTAAGGCTGTCCAACTTGGGGTATTCACTTATGCAAATAATGTCATCATCTATAAATCCCATATAACCATCTGAATGTCCAACCACATCACCTTTATTGGTTGGAATGAGGATAGGAGTAACTCCCATTTTATCTTTTATAATAGCAATTATTTCTTGCTCCGGCAGGTCATTATCTCGCAAGATTTTTTCTGTCATGAAGGCAAAACGATGATTAGCTATAAAATTACCGCCATCTAATTTTAATGGGATATGGATAATCCCTCTTTGGAGATGGTCTTTGATTATATTAATGGAAATGTTATTGAGGTTACGGTAATTCATACTTCTGATCTGGTAGTTACAGTAATTTGGCTCATAGATTGGTTTGTAAATGTTTTCACCATTTGAAATGCCCATTACGTCCCGTAACCATATTTCATTCCAGCTTTCCTCTATTACTACATCCATCATTCGTCTGGGGAACTTAAATTCCAACTTTTGTTTAGCTCGGATGTTACTAACGATAATATGTAAATGTATTTCAGGCGGGACTTTGGTGATTAACTTATCAAAGAAAGGCACTAGTTCATCATATTCGTTATTAAACCCGTCTGGATAAGATAAGAAGAGGTGATTTACCTTGTCAAAATCTGCTTTTACCATACTTATTGGAGATTTTTTAAAATTTCGTGGCGAAGGTAAAAGAGGTTCTAAGGAAAAAAGGCAAAGAATTTGAAAAAAATTGATCCTATTTAACTATGTGTTATTAATTAATTATAAATCAATTATCATGTTTTAGATAAATTAATTTTTAATTCATGATATTGGCAAAGCCGTTTTTAATAGTTAAAAATGAGCTTTTCAATTACTAATATTTTTAGTAATTTTAAAATGCTCTTAACCATTAAAAATTTACTAATATTACTATTATGAAAAAGATAGATAATCGAAAAGATATATTATTACTTCTTTTATATTCTCCGGGAAGTAATACTATTATAAATGAAAGTATTATTGGTAGGACGAGATTAATTAAAATGCTTTTTCTATTTAAAAATGAGGTATGGAAAAAATTTAAATCTAATACGCAACTTACTGAAGAAAATATGTATTCATTTTTCCCATGGAATTATGGACCCTTTTCTTCAGAGGTTTACGACGATGTCACATTTTTTAGTTTACGGGGTTTTATAGAAATTAATTTTACATCCCAAGAAGCTATAGTTGAATCCGTTGAAGAATGGAATTTTTATCAAGAAAAATATGGACAGGAAGACTTTGAAGGCGTTAAGGAATATCAAGAAGAGGAATTTAGATTAACAGATAAAGGAGTTGATTTTACAAAAGATCTATATGGCTCATTGAGTAGCAATCAACAAGAAATTTTAAAAGAATTCAAGTCCAGAATTACTTTAATGCCTTTAAGAGCGCTCTTAAGGTACGTATATAAGCAATACGATGATTTCACGTCTAATTCTGTTATAAAAAATGATATTCTTGGAGGCTAATTTTTCTAATTTATTTGATTCCGTTAGCCAAGCAGCAATTGTTACTCCAATTGTACAGTTGGTAATTGGAGGTCTGGCGAACGTATTCAAAAGGTGGTTTATTGATAAACAAGATTTTAATCGACGTGCCACTTTTAAGATGGAAAAATTAACCGAAGAGTTAACTGACCAATTAGCATTAATTTTTGATAGGGCAATCAATAGCTCAATTCCATTACGAGGTCAACCACCTCAGCATCCGGACATTATGCATAATTACCATAGGGCCATAATCTTGCATAATAAGCAAATAACTGAATTGAGAATAATAAATCTCAAATATAGATTCCTAGATAGGATGCTCTTAATAACTACCGTTCTAGGGCTAATTTTATTAATATTAAATTGTCTAAAAGGTCTAAGTGTATATATATTTGCTGTCAGCGTTCTATTTATTGCACTTCAAATAGTGATCATAATTTCTATGTATAAGAATGTAGAGAAACTCGAAGCATATGAGCAAAGTTCAAATTAAGTCTGAAGACGAGAAGATTGGGAATAAACTCTTAGAATATTCTGTGGTAAAACATATTAGTACCTATTTGAAAGAACTTGACTATGATATCTTGCATGAGGTGCCTAATATGGGACAAAGTGTTGATATAGTTGGACAGAAAGGGAGGTGGCTGACTTTTATTGAAGTTAAAATTAATAATTGGAATCGAGCATTTGACCAGTGTAAAACTCATGAGCTTGTTGCTGATTTTATATTTATAGGTATAGCCACAAAGAAAGTATCAGAGCAATTAAAAATCAAAGCTAAAGAGAAAGGATATGGCATAATACACTTTAATCCCAATAATAACTTATGTGAATTTATAATTAAGCCATCATTGAATAAGAAAATATGGCTTCCACAACGTGAAATTCTATTGTCAAAAATTCAAAACATTAAAAAGTATGGCTGTCCAACACTGGATGACGTTTGGAACATTTGCTGAACAGAGATATTTTATATACCCCGATAAAAATACATATGACGGCATCATTTTTAACGCAAATATGGTTATGCATGCCCCAGGAGGGTTAGCAGCTTTTTTAATGGAAAAGACTAGGGAAAAGATGCCCTATATCATTGATCCCTTAACACATGCTTTTCAACATGATCCATCTGTAATTACTGCAAAGAAAAAAGATGGTACTGTAGAAGTAAAATCCCCAATAAGAAATCTTGCAAATGTATATGGAGGTCCTATCGAAGCTTATGTAGGAACCAAGCCTGTTCAGCCTAAAGACTTCGCGGACAGAAATGTTTTAAAGACTTTTGTCTATAGCGTCTTAAAATTTCAAAAAGAATATCTTTCAAAAATAATGTCGGATAGCGATGTAAATAAAAAATATCTTGAACATACTGAGGAGGACTTAAAACCATATTGTTTAGTAGCGCCATATTTCTATATGACGGAAAGTACTTATAAATATTGGCTGCCTTTAATGGAGGACGCTTTGAAAATTAGTAGAGAGTTTGAAGAATTTAGCTCATGCAAGATATTCTCATCTATTGTTGTAAGTCAAGGTGTTCTTTTAGATAAAGACATTATAGATACTATTATAACGCGATTTCAAGCTGCTCCTGTTGATGGGTTTCTTTTGTGGGTGGATGGGCTTGAAGAGTTCAATGCTGGCAGAATTGAATTAGTAGGATTATTAGAACTATCTACAGGTTTAAGAAATAATTTTTCAAGAGAGGTTATTAACTTGCATGGAGGTTATTTTTCGATTTTAGCTGGTGGTGGACAATTTAAGAACTCCTACCTTACTGGTGTTGCTCATGGCCCAGAATTTGGAGAGACTCGCGCTGTGGTGCCAGTAGGCGGAGGAATACCTATTGCTAAATTTTATATTCCAAATCTTCATAACAGGGTAAAATACAATGATGCACTGACTTTCTTTTCATATAAAGGTTGGCTTAAGGATGCTTCAACTTTTTATGAAAATGTATGCAATTGTAACGAATGTCAATCTGTTATAGGTAATAACATATCTAATTTTAGATTGTATGGGATTACTGATTCAAAACCAGTGATGAGAGGTAATGGTTTTGTTACAATAGATTATCCGACAAAAGAAACTAAAGAACATTGTTTAAGACATTATTTGCAAATTAAGAAGGCAGAATATCAATTTGCTTCAAATACAAATAGAACCGAGCTACTTAGTAATTTGCAGAAAGGCATTGATGAGTATATTGACATTACTGGTATGGATTATCTATCTTACTTGCAAACCTGGATTAATGTATTGTCGTTATACTGATTTTAACGAATGGAATTTATAAACCTTATTAAATTGTAAGGTTTGCGGTATAATCGATAATATTTTGCCCTCAGCAAAATATTGGATTTGAACTCTTATTATAAATCGCAAAACATTAAATTTCCAATAGATTTCTTAACTGAATTGGAATACCATTGAATGCTTAGTGAAATTTTATTCACGTACCATTTCAGTTACTTCAAATAATAAGTTTTCCTCACATTTTCGATTACAATATGTAGTATGTTGCCTTGCTGCACCATTCTAAGGAAAGTAGAATAATGCATATCTCTAACCTTTTTTACAATAATAAAATAGAGAATAGTCAGTAAGGCTATTCTCTATCAAGTTAAATATGTTAATTATTTGTGAGTGTATTAACTGTCTAAAATATTGTAGATTACTCAGAGTAGTTTAAGTAATAAAGCAATAACTAATTAAGCTAAGATCTAAGCTAATTGAAAAGTATCGCTATAATTCTGAAGATGTTCATGAGCAATTTGAATATATCTTTCTTGGAACAAATCTTTCTTACGCTTAGACCAATTATGAATACTTTCCACTAATTTATTTTGATCTATACTTGGATATTCGGCAAGTATATAGTCCACTGTAGCAAGTACTTCTAATGAGAATGCTGATTGAAATCCTTGAATTAACGTTATAAGGCTTCTTATACGGTTTACTTGATCTGCAGACAACTCACGATTAATATAATCTTTTAATTCATCAAACTTATCATATTGTAATTCCAATACTTCAAAAGCTTTAGCATCCATTTGCTCTAATCCCTTAATGTATTTGCCATTCATGTTGTGAAGTAAATGTGCTACTTGAACACTATAAGGACCATAGTGACTACGTTCAAATTTTAATTTATTAAATGAACTTTCTCCTAATCTTTTAAGGAAGTATGCAAGCTTATTTGCAACAAATAGACTACTATTTTCTCCTAATGTTTCATAGAAAAACATGGCATAAAGCAACATTGCTTTTGCAGGTGTTAATGAGACTTCCTTGTTAGGATTTTGTTTTTTCAAAATCTTTTTTACCTCTTCATTGGGCTCATATATCTTGATTGAAACTCCTTCTATGCCAGATAAATATTGGATTATTATTTGTTTTACCTTGTCCCATTTAAGTCCGCCATTACCACAGCCTAAAGGGGGAATGGCAATACTTTCTATTTTATAATCACGAATTACCTTTACCAAATCTTTTAAGCCCTCTTCAATATATTCATATTTGGACTTCTGATACCACTCTACCTTAGTAGGGAAGTTTATTATTACTTTTTCCCCATGTAATGTATTTTCTTTTACCACTAGTAGCTTGCCTGGCTTGAGCAGCCCCTTTTTGCAATCTTCTACATATATCTTAAAATTATGAGGAAATGCTTCTTTGAACTGTAAAGCAATGCCTTTCCCCATTACCCCAACAGTATTGACGGTATTCACTAAAGCTTGAGTATTCGAATCTAAGAGATTTCCAACTATAAATTCCATCAGTAATAATATTCTGATTTTACAATGACCGGGATTGATAACCTTAACTCAGTTATCAATTTTTTTACAATTCCTTCGGTTGTTGAATCATAAACTATAATACCTGATATGCATTCAACCGGAACTTGGTTCTTAACCAAAAATTCTGCCTGTTTTCTTCTCATTCTATCAATATCCTCTTCATTTGCTCGCCAATAACGCTGTCCAACCATATTCCAATCAACAGCCTCTAACTGGTCTTTATTATTATAGAACGCTGTTAATCTGTCTTTCGCGTGTCCATCAGTAAAACACCATTCCTTACAGCTTTTTGTAATATTAGCAAATCGGCAGCAAATATAGACTATATCTGTCTGAGGGCGTTTAACAATCCCTCTGTAACCCGTTTTTATATTTAGAAGCATCGGTGACAATGGCCCAAAATAAAAAGGGACATAATCACCAAGAGAGCCTCCTGGAGGGACTATACCTACAGGATGAGCTTGTCGTTGTGTAATTAAGGTGCTGTCCCCAATATTTATGTAATTGGGGTCGGCATTTATATGCCCTCTGGTAAACATTCCATTTTTGAGTACATACTCTAAATTGTTTAAATGTATAATCCTGAATAATAAGGGATTCATAACTCCGTTTTCTCCCATACAGTCTACATTGCTAGATTTATCTACTTAAAAATAGTAAAACCTTATTAATTCATGAAAACTGGTTATTTAATAATGAACCAGAATTATATCATAAAAAAGCTGGTATAGATTCAAAATAGCCGTAGAGGTTGATGGGGATTGAGAGTTTGATATGAATCCTTATTTATATGTAGAGATTTTATGAATTAGGTTGTATGTCATGAAAGAGTCAATAGTTATCGCTTTACTTGGCCGACAGAATGTGAGCGATTACTCAGAATGTTTATACCCTTTAATGTCAACATACCAGAAAGTCAGCAAGACAATTTGTACCCCTAAATGTACCCCAGCAATTTTTTTATATTGATTTTCAGGTGCTTGATAAGTATAAATGTATTCCTGTCGAGGCTACATATTAAACAAAAAGGGGTAGTATCAATGATACTACCCCTTTTTGTTTTACCCGAAGGTCAATCACTTGAAACCTGTTATATAACTCTTTATAGAATCGTCCAGCATTTTTGAAAACCGGTCAGCTGCACTTTCATTTAAGTGGGTAATATCCGTATAATCCTTTGTTGTGTAGCTACTATCCTCACTAAAATTCCAGTAAACAGCCGTTTTATGATCAATGGATCTATTGATAAAAGCATTGAATTCGTTTATCTCATTATTTGTATAGGACTTTAATTCATTCTGCCGAACAGGTGGCATCACAAGAAAAACCATTATCCCGTTTTCCCGGCAAAGTGAAATTATCTTATGAAAGTAATCCTCCTGAATTTTCAACCTCGTTATATTCCTTTGGATAGTGTCGCTTTCCTGCGCTGTTCCATACCTGATATACTGGCCATTTTCCCGCTGAAATGGTAGTTTCACACTGGACTTCTTCAATAGACTTAGCTGCTTGGGATTTAGATTTTCCAATAAATGCTTCAGCTTTAGCTCCCAAACCATATCCTTGTAGTCTCTTTCATAATCTTTTCCTAAATAATCTGCATAAGCATAATTACGTGAATTTGACAATACATTAAACTCAAAATAATCAACACCCAATACCAGATATGCTATCTTCTTTCTTTTATTGAGTAGGTATTGCAACTTATAATATTGCTGATTGTAAGAATCATTATCATGGGAGAAATTATATGCCTTGACAGATAATATAGCAGGATTTATACCCCTGTAGCACCTGCTGTTTCCCAATATCAGCAGTTCATAATCTTCCTTTACTACACCCTCAAAAGAGCGATCAATCTGTTGTTGTGTATTAGGGCCATTGCGGATAACAAGCCGATGTGGCAATATAAATACCCCAAAAACACAGTACAGCAAAGCGGGAATCAGGAATATAAAAAGTGTTTGTAAAAAATGCTTCATCATTTAAAATTGGAAATAAATAAACGCCTGCTCTTGTGGGGCAAATACCAAAATGGCAATTATTAATGTATAATAAAATGCGTATCGTACCGGCTTTTTCCACTTCAGTCCAAGGCTTTCAATTGCATATTTATTCTCTCGCCCTAACCATTCAATCATCATGAAAATAATGACCAGACCAATTATTTTCCATGGCAGTATCTCAGGCATGGAAAATAATGAAGGAGAAAGTATGCCTGACAAATAGGACATAGCATGCCCAATATCCGCAGATCTGAAAAATACCCATGCCAGCACTGTTAATGCGAAGGTCAATGCAATATTGAATATATCTTTCAATGAAGGTAACAGCTTGCCTTGCGCGACTATACCCAGGTTATTCCTGTTTTTGCTTGTCACGAGCAATGGCAGAAAATATAATCCATTTAAGGCTCCCCAGACGAGGAACGTCCAATTAGCTCCATGCCAGAAACCGCTCACGATAAAAATGATCATTGTATTACGAATCCTCATCCAGGTTCCCCCTTTACTGCCACCTAATGGGATATATAAATAATCCCTAAACCAGGTGGATAAGGAGATATGCCACCTCCTCCAGAACTCAGCAATGTCTCTGGAGAAATAAGGGAAAGCAAAATTCTGTAAAAGCTCAAATCCAAAAAGTCTGGCAGTACCCAATGCTATATCCGAGTACCCGGAAAAGTCTCCATAAATCTGGAAAGCAAACATAATCGCTCCCAGTACCAGTGTACTTCCCGATTGATGCGCCGAATTATTAAATATTTCGTTCGCATAAATAGCACAATTATCAGCAATCACCATTTTTTTAAACAATCCCCAGAGTATCTGCCTTAAGCCATCTGCAGCTTTTTTGTAATCAAAAGTCCGCTCCTGTTTAACCTGTGGTAACAGATGGGTCGCTCTTTCAATAGGACCGGCCACCAAAAGAGGAAAAAAACTTACAAAAAGAGAGTAATCCACCCAGTTTCTCTCCGCTTTAATTCTGCCTTTATAAATATCTATCACATAAGATAGCCCGTGAAACGTGTAAAAAGAGATCCCTACAGGAAGCAGAATGTTCAATGTTCCGGGATTGACCCGTACCCCAAGGTGCGAAAGTGCAACAGCAAAAGAAGCTGCGAAAAAATTATAGTATTTGAATACGCCCAAAAAGCCGAGATTGATAATTATGCTTAGCCAGAACCATCCCTTTTTAGCATTTTGATTATCCTGATCCTGCATCTTTAATCCAGTGAAATAATCTAAAAATGTAGAAAACATGAGCAGGAACATAAAACGCCAATCCCAACAGGCATAGAAGAAATAACTGGAGATTAACAGTAAAATGTTTTGGGCTTTTAGATTTTTGTTCGCTACAAACCAATATAAAATAAACACTATTGGTAAGAATATAGCAAATTCAATGGAATTAAATAACATTAGCTTTTACTAATTTATGCAGACAAAATTTACCTCGAAGCATTCGGGACAGTGTTTTATGACAATTTGCACATGATCATCCATTAACTTCATGAGCATGTCCCCCCCTAAGGTATTCGCTGTATTTTGGGAATGGGGTTTACCTTTAACCTCATAAGATACAACTAAATAGGGAAAAAAAACAAACAGCAGGACCCAAAAAATAACACTCCTGACCATTTTCCCCCTACATTTGTACCGTATGTTGAAGCGACTTATTTGTACTGCCATCTTCATATTATCAGTACAATTACTTTGGGGCCAGAACTATCAATACCATACATTCAGGAATATTGCTATCGGGCCTGAAGCTACCACTATTAACGCTTTCGCTCAGGATAGTCTCGGCCTCATGTGGCTGGGTACCAACAATGGCCTCTATAGCTATGACGGCTTTTCTGTACAATCTCACCTTGGTAAGGATACCTCACATAAAACATTCGTCTACAACATCATCGTCGTCAATAAAGAATTGATGTGCCTGGCTATGGAAAATGGCATCTTCTTTTATAACTACCAGAAAGATGAATATGAACCAGTGCCTGTACAATTCCCAACCGATGTACGCACCCTGCTGCTTGAAAATGATAATCTATGGATAGGCTCTTTCAAAGGCCTGTTTAAATACAACTTCACCCATAAAAAACTGGAAAGCGTCGGCTATAAAGGACTATCCAACCACACCATTTATTCACTGACCCGTACCAGTGGCGGGGATATTCTGATCGGCACTTATAACGGCCTTTATTGCCTTTCGGCAGATAAACCACAGATCCGCCAGATCCCTTTAGCAGACCTTCATAAACGCAGCAACCTTTTTGTCAACGCTTTATTTGAAGACACAGTCCGTAACCTGATCTGGGTAGGTACAGAAGGGGGGATCTATTATTACGACCTGGTTAAAAACCTCGCTGTCAAACTCCCCATCCTACAGGACCATTCTGTAAAGTCATTGATGACGGACAACAGGAATAACCTGCTGATAGGTACCGATGCCGGTTTTTACATATACGACCCCGCCTCTGAACAATTGGAGCATATTGTACATGACGCCCGCAATAAAGGCTCTATCGTCAATAATATCATCTGGAGCCTGTTTGCCGACAAAGAAGCCAATATTTGGCTGGGTACCGACTACGGCATCTCCCTGTTACAAAACCACAACAGCCTGCAGGTGATCCCCATCTTTGATATCACTCATGAAAAGGATGGAAACCGGTTTTATAATATCTATAAAGATCACTACGGCGATTACTGGCTGGGTGGTACAAATGGAATTATCCGCAGCACTTCTCCGGGAGGCCATGAAATATCATCTGCATGGTATAAGATGGGAGATAAGTCCCTGCCTATTTCGCACAACCGTATCAGGGACATTTTTGAAGATACAAACAACAATGTATGGGTAGCTACAGATGGTGGCATCAATCGATACGATCGTCAAACAAAAGCATTCGTCAATTATAATATTATCGATAGCTCTCAGTCACGTAATGCTAACTGGGCCTATAACATTCAGGAGGATGATCAGCAAAGGTTATGGATCGCCACCTACCTGGGAGGTATTTTTGTAGTAGATAGGTCCCGGCTCACGGCAGTTCCTGATGTATCACGGCAAACTACAACTCCTGGTTTTGTAGTTGACAAATCACGGCAAACTGCGGCTCCTGATTATGTTGTAGACAGATCAAGACTAACCCCTGCTCCGATTATAGCCATGCACAACTTCGCTGCTCACAATGGCCTGGCCGGTAATTCCGTGAACCAGCTTACAAAAGACCGGCAGGGAAATATCTGGGCATTAATTTATAACAGGGCCGTGCATAAGATCAACCCACATACCTTCCAGGTAGAAACCCTGATGGATGGATCAAAGCATCCCTCTTATATGTTCGCAGACGATGCTGGTGTAATCTGGATCGGTTGCCCCGGCAATATCGTCAGAATAAAGGATGGCCAGCAAAAGATCATCCCATTTAAAGCTGACCAGATATTAAGCATGGAACAGGTAGATGCCAATATCTGGATCTCCACCAGTGAAGGTATCTTGATGATGGACAGAAATACTACTACGGTACAGCGATTCAACAGTGGGCAATCTGCCTTTACCTCCATGTATTATGATAAAGACCAGCATGCCGTATACCTGGGAGGTGCTGATGAATTAGGGATCGCCGCATCGGTTATACAACCTGCCACTGGTGCCGGCAATCAGCTGTATCTCACCGCCATGTACATCAATGGGAAACTATCCGGATCTATAAGATATAAGAACGATATCCGCCTGAGTCATGAGCAGAACAACCTTGCTTTCGCCGTTTCTGACCTCAGTTATTCAGATCCTGAAGGCACCCGGTATGTATATAGGATCACGCAAATAGATGATGACTGGAATACCTTGCCACTCAATAATAACCTGATCAACTATACAAACCTGAGTTATGGGCATTATACCCTGCTGGTGAGTAAACTCGATGCATATGGAAAACCATTTGCCAACCCGTTAAAACTGTCGATCACCATTATTCCGCCATGGTACTATACCAATCTGGCGAAAGCGATTTATTTTTTGATCGTGGTCGGACTCGTGCTCTGGGCGATCAACTTCTTCAGGGTAAGGCATAATCTCAAGATCGAACGTATCGAAAAACAAAAGACAGTAGAGCTGACCAACCTGAAACTCAACTTTTTCACCGATATCTCTCATGAGCTAAAAACGCCCCTGAGTCTGATCCTGGCACCTGTGAGCCAGATGCTGGCAGAAAGCAGAAGTCCGCTGAAAAAGAAGCAACTCGAAGGGATACAGCAAAATGCACTGAAACTGAATGCTTTAATTCATAGGGTACTAAACTTCAACAGGGCTGATAGTAGTGCGCTTTCCTCCTTGGTATTATCAAAGCTGGAACTGGTGACTTTCGCCCGAAAGCTGTATGACTCCTTTAGCAACCAGCAGGTATCTTTTACTTTCTCCTGCAACAGGGAAGAGATTTATATGGATACAGATGTGATCAGAACCGAGGCGATTATCACTAACCTGCTGTCTAATGCCTGTCGGTATACACCTCATGGTGGGACTATACATTTGGAAATCACCCAGCAAAACAATGTTGTGGCAATCAAAGTAACCGATACTGGTATCGGCATTCCTGCTGCTGATCTGCCATATGTATTTGAGCGATTTTTCAAATCTTCCATTACGGCGAGGAATAAGGAAGGTTCTGGTATAGGGCTTTACCTGGTGAAGAACTATACGGAACAACTAGGCGGGTATGTAACGATAACATCTGTAGAAGGAGAGGGGACTACGGTGACAGTCAGTTTACCTATTCCGGAAAGAGTGGCTGTTCCCATTATGGAGGAACATAGCATCCTTTCAAAGAACCAGGACCTTTCAGGAGGACAGAGCAACCTTTCAGGGAAGCATAACATCCTTTCAAAGAACCAGGACCCCCTTTCTGGAGAACAGGGCGACCTTTCAGGGGAACCTGACCCTCTTTCAAAGAGCCAGAACACCCTTTCAGGAGAACAAAGCGACCTTTCAGGGAACCAGCCCCCCCTTTCAAAAGACGATAACAACCTTTCAGCACCCCAACACACCCTGCCTGGGCAACCCGGCAAGCATCCCTCCCCCAAGAAAAAGATCCTCATCGTAGACGACAACCATGAAATAACAGATTTCCTACACCATGCCCTCACCCCACAATACCAGATCAAAATCGCCCACGACGGCAAAAAAGGGGAATCCCTCAGCCTGGAATGGCAGCCTGACCTCATCATCGTAGATGTCATGATGCCTGTAATGGACGGCCTTGAAATGAGTAAACGACTCAAAAAACAAGTCATGACCGCCACCATACCTATTATATTATTAACTGCAAAAGACGACCGGCAAACCGAACTAAACAGCATCGACCTTGGCGCCGATGCCTTTATGTCCAAACCTTTTGATATTTCTATCCTGCTCTCCAGGATGGAGCAACTACTCAAACGCCGGGAAGACATGGAGCACCAACTCCGGATCTCCTCACTCACTGACCCCAAAGAAGATAAGACCCTATCCAGGGATGAGCAGTTTCTCTCCGACATCACCCAGATCATAGAGGAAAAAATGGATGATCCCCAGTTCAATGTTCAGGTACTCAGTGAGCTGAGCTTTACCAATTCCAAACAACTCTACCGCAAAGTAAAGCAACTCACCAGCCTCACCCCGGTAGAATACATCCGCTCCATCAGGATGAAAAAAGCTGCCGTTCTCTTACAACAGAATAAATTTACCGTGGCAGAGGTCATGTATATGGTCGGGTTTTCCGAAGCCTCCTATTTCTCCAAATGTTTCCAGTCAGAATTCGGAGTTACACCTTCTCAGTATATTAAAAATAATATATAATCAATATATGTGTCCGTTGTCTAAATTTTATCCTATTATGTCCGATATCAGCCGCACTTAAAAATGAATCTTAAATAGTTTCGAACCGTACGAAAAACTGATACGGTTATTTATGTCCCTAAAGGCAATTCCACTCCTTTGCATGTGCTTGTATTTTACGGCCACGTTCGCTCAACAGACTATCTACGTTGATAAATCTGGCGTGATGCGCTGGTCGGACAGTAAAAAAGAGGCCTCCTTTTATGGAGTGAATTATACCCTCCCTTTTGCACATGCATATCGTTCAGTCAAAGATCACAAAGCAGCTATTGACAAAGACGCATACCATTTTTCCCGTCTTGGGTTCAATGCTTACAGAATACATATATGGGATGTAGAAATTACCGATTCCATCGGAAGGTTACAACAGAATGAACACCTTGATCTCCTCGATTACCTGATTTCCAGGGTGCAGCAACGGGGAATCAGGGTGTTAATCACCTGTATGACCAATTTTGGAAATGGCTACCCGGAAAGGAACCAGCCAACAGGTGGTTTTTCCTATTTATATGACAAATGTGATGTGCATAAGAATCCCAAAGCTATTGCTGCCCAGGAAACCTATATCAAACAATTGCTCACACATGTCAATCCTTATACAGGAAAGGCTTACAAAGAGGATCCTGCCATCGTAGGCTTTGAGATCAATAATGAGCCTTGCCATGCAGGAGACCCTTTAGATACTAAAAAGTACATCGGCACCATGGTGGCCGCCATCAGATCGACAGGGAATAAGAAACCAATATTCTATAATGTAAGCCATAACCGGGAGCACGTACCTGCTTACTATGCTTCTGATATTCAAGGCACTACCTACCAGTGGTATCCTATTGGCCTGGTAGCCGGACATACAAGAACAGGGAATTTTCTGCCTTATGTAGATCAGTACAACATCCCCTTCTCCAACGAAAAAGGGTTTGCCACAAAGGCCAAAGCTATCTATGAATTCGATCCGGCAGATATCACCTATAGTTATATGTACCCGGCTATGACGCGAACATTCCGTTCACAGGGTTTTCAGTGGATCACCCAGTTTGCGTATGATCCCATCGATATCGCTGCTTATAATACAGAATACCAGACACATTATTTAAACCTGGCCTATACACCCCGGAAAGCGCTGAGTATGAAAATAGCGGCAGCAGTGGCGAAAGAGGTAAAACGGGGAGAACAATTTCCTGCCTATCCGGCAGATACCGTTTTCGGTAATTTCAGGGTCAGTTATCAGGAAGATCTTAGTCTGCTCAATAATCCACAACAATATTTTTATTCTAACAATACCACCGTTCAACCAGTTGCACCTTCACAACTTACCACCATCGCAGGTTATGGCAACTCACCTGTTGTAAGGTATGAAGGCACAGGTGCATATTTTCTGGATAAACTGGAAAACGGAGTATGGAGATTAGAGTTGATGCCTGATGCGATACAGTTGTCAGATCCTTTTGCACGCCCTGCTCCTGATAAGGAGGTCGTAACCATTGCATGGAACAAATGGCCGATGCAATTGCAATTGCCTGATCTTGGCACCCATTTTATTGTCAGGAACCTCCACTCAGAAAGAGACACCATCGTCGAAAATGGTGCTTTTTACATCACTCCTGGTGTTTATTTGCTGATGAAGGACGATGCCCGGCGATGGTCTGCTGCCACTGAATGGGGGCATATTAAATTGGGTGAATTTGTAGCGCCACCTGCTCAGTTAAAACAGCAGTTCGAAGTTGTCCATACGCCATTGGCTGCTGCGGAAACAGATAAGGATATAATAGTTCAGGCAGATATAGCAGGACCTTCATTTCCCGATTCCGTGATATTGCAAACAGATCATGTTTCTTTCTGGTCTGATCACAATCCTTATATCCGTTTAGAAAGAACACACGGTTATACCTATCAGGGAACCATTCCTGCCAGTATGATAAGAAGCAAAAGTTTAAAATACACCATCACTGTATATAGTAACGGTCATAGCTATACATTTCCTCAAAACGAAAAGGGTGCTCCGCTTGATTGGGATTTCACTGTGACGCGGTATTGGGAAACCGCTATTAAGGATCCAAAAGCTCCGATTGTATTTGATGAAGAAATGGAATATCTCTCTCTGTCTGAAAGATCTTTTATTCAATCCTCTACTTACAGAGATCGGCCATGGAGCCCCGCTGTACAGCGATATACAATGCATGTAAAAGACGATAATGCACGCTTCTTTTGGAGAAAGAACATCCAATTCATCAATAGAGAAGAGCAATTACAAGCAACAAAATTCTTATGCATATACATCCCTACATCTACCTTAACAGCACTAAATATTGGCTTTATTACTTCAGACGGGTACACCTATTCACAACAAATTTCATTAAACAATGACCAGCATATTTATAAGATACCTATTGCAGCTTTAGCACAGGATAGTACAGCTTTATTGCCTCGTCCATACCCGGCATTCATGAATCAGTATTTCATACCAAAAACCAACATTGACTTTAACATTCATAAAATTGAAACACTAAACATTTCCACATCAGACAAGGTGCCAGACAACGCTTCGATAGACATTGGAGCCATCTGGCTTGAATAAACAGATCGTATAAAATTTTTAATTCCACAATATGAAGAAATCAATTTTCCGCAAATTTCTATTCTGCCTATGCATGGCGGTTAGCTTTCTGGGAGTGCATGCCCAGGGGCAAAGTCGTACCGTAAAAGGTACTGTGACCGATGAAGGCGGGAAAGCACTTGAAAGAGTGTCCGTGCTTGTAAGCGGTACCACCACCAGTACCCTGACCGATGCTTCCGGAGCGTTTACCGTGCTAATGCCTTCAGGAAAAGATGTACTGGAATTTACCTACGTAGGCGCTGCTAAAAAAGTGGTAAAAGTAGCAGGCGACACCCTGCAGGTGGTAATGTCTTTCGAAGACAAAAAACTGGAAGAAATAGTCGTGATCGGCTATGGTACCAAAACTAAAAAAGATATGACAGGTTCCGCTGTCAGCATCAGTACCAAAGACTTTAACCCGGGATTAGTCGGTTCTTCTGAACAGCTGATCAGTGGTAAGGCTTCAGGTGTGCAGATCATGACCAATAGTGGTTCTCCCACCGCTGGTAGTACCATCCGCATACGTGGTGGCGCCTCTTTAAGTGCCAGCAATGCACCGCTGATCGTATTGGATGGTGTGCCACTGGAAACAGGTGGTATCAGCGGGAATTCTGACAACTTTTTAAGTATGATCAACCCTAATGATATTGAAAGCATTACCGTACTAAAAGATGCTGCATCTACAGCCATCTACGGTTCCAGGGCTTCAAACGGGGTATTGATGATCACTACTAAAAAAGGCAAAGGCGATCAGCTCAAGCTCAACTTCTCTTCTGTAGTTACCCTGCAGCAAAGAAAGAATGTAGCCGATATGATGTCGCCATCACAGTTCAGAGATGTAATCAATTCACAAGGCACCGATGCTCAAAAAGCCCTCCTGGGCAGTAGTAATACCGACTGGCAGAAAGAGGTGTTTAAGAATGCAATGGGTACGGACAATAACCTGGGTGTAACCGGGAAGATAGCGAAAACAGTGCCTTTCCGTGCTTCTGTTGGCTACTACAACCAGAACGGTAACCTGCAGACAGATAACACACAACGTTTCACAGGTTCACTGGTCATCACACCCAGCCTATTTGACAAACATTTAAACCTGACCTTCAACCTGAAAGGTGCTGCGAACAATAACCGTTTTGCCAATACAGATGCCATCTGGTCTTCTATAGCATTCAATCCAACACAACCTGTATATTCCGGTAATGCTGCTTTTGGTGGTTTTTATGAAAGCCTTGACAACAGCGGCGTACCTGCTACTGGTGCCAACAGGAACCCTGTAGGATTATTAGAACAGGAAAAACGGAAAAGTGATGTGTACAGGAGTATCGGCAACTTTGATGCGGATTATAGATTCCATTTCCTGCCTGATCTGAAAGCGCACGTTACCTTAGGTTACGACTATAGTAAGGGTGAAGGTTCTGTATATATACCTGCTGCTTCTGCAGATGGTTATAGTGTGGGAGGATCTAATAATACGTATTCCCAGACGATGAAGAACAAATTGTTCACAGGGTATCTGAACTACGCAAAGAACATTCATAACACACACCGCTTTGATGCAACTGTCGGTTATGATTACCAGCATTGGAGCGCCAAAAGCCCTGCTATCAATTATTATAATGAAAAAGGTGAATTGCAGTCTACCGCCAAAGCATCCGATGAGCGACATGTATTGTTGTCTTATTATGGAAGAGTGAACTACACGTTATTATCCAAATACATGATCACAGGAACCGTCAGAAGAGATGGTACCTCCCGCTTCAGCCCTGAAAACAGATGGGGTACTTTCCCTTCTGTAGCTGTGGCCTGGAATGTAACAGACGAAAATTTTCTGAAATACAATAAGGTACTTAATAACTTAAAATTAAGGGCCAGTTATGGTGTAACGGGACAACAGGATGGCATCGGCAACTATAGCTACCTATCCGTGTATCAAAAGGGGAACAGTTACGCAAATTATCGCTTTGGGGATGAATATTTATATGTATACAGACCATCTGTCTATGTATACGATCTGAAATGGGAAACAACAAAGGCATTCAACTATGGCCTGGACTTTGGCTTTTTAAACAACAGGATCTCCGGTTCAATTGAATATTACAACCGTAAAACCTACGATCTGCTGGCCGACGTATCTGTGGCAGCGGGTACCAACTTTGACCAGACAGCGACTACCAATGTGGGTAATATTGAAAGCCATGGTTTTGAATTTCAGCTGAATACCACGCCGATCAGTAAGCGTGATTTCAAACTGGATGTGAATTTCAATGCCACCAACCAGTATACCAAAGTGACCAATATTTCCCTGGTACAGGGCTCCAATACAGTAGGTACTTATACTGGTACTTCTGTGGGTGGAAGAGGCATCCAGATACTTACAGCCGGTTACCAACCCAATATGTTCTATGTATACAAACAGGTTTACGATGCATCAGGCAAACCGCTGGAAGGTGTATATGCTGATCTGAACAAAGATGGCGTGATCAACGAAAGTGACCTGTACCGCTATCATTCTCCTGCCGCCACCTGGTTGCTGGGCTTCAACACACAAGCTACTTATAAGAAATGGTCCGGTGGATTTACCCTGCGTGCAAACATCGGCAACTATGTATACAACAATACCAAGATGAGTCTGAGCGCATGGGAAACCGTACAGTATGTAAATTCGGCGCTGAACAACCTGCATAAAGATTATCTGAAAACAGGTTTCCAGACCCGCCAATATTACTCAGACTATTATGTAGAGAATGCCTCTTTCCTGAGAATGGATAATCTATCAGTCGCTTATAACTTTGGAAAAGTAGCAAAGCACGTGAATATGCGTATCGGCGCTATTGCGCAGAATGTATTCACCATCACCAAATACACCGGACAGGATCCTGAGGTGACCAATGGATTTGAAAGCGCATTCTATCCTCGTCCACGTACTTATTCCATCAATATTAACCTTGAGTTCTAAGTTTATGAAAAAGATATTATCCTGCATATTAATGATCACCATGCTGGCCGCCTGTACAAAGGATTTGAACCAGGTACCCAGTGTGGAAGAGACATCCGAATCCGTATACACTTCTCTTGCTAATTATAAATCCGTACTGGCCAAACTCTACTCCGCCTTTGCAGTAGCGGGTATTGAAAAGGGTGATGGCAATGCGGATATGGCAAGTAGCACTGCATCATGGGGATACCTGAGAGTATATTTCAACCTGCAGGAAGTACCCACTGACGAAGTAGTGTATACCTGGGCCGGTGGCGATAACCTCACGAATATACAATACATGACATGGGGTGCTTCTGACACCTGGGTGAGTGCGATGTATTATCGTATCTATTATACCGTTGCACTCTGCAATGAGTTCCTGAGAAATGCGACAGATGCAAAAATCGCTTCCTTCTCTGAATCTGATCAGACCACGCTGAAGGTGTTCAGGGCCGAAGCCCGTTTTCTGCGTGCACTGGCCTATACACATGCCATGGACCTGTATGGCAATGTGCCCTTTGTAACTGAAAACGATGAAGTAGGCGCCTTCACCCCACCACGTATCAAAAGAGCAGACCTGTATGATTATATCCAGTCTGAGTTGAAAGATATAGAAGAAGTATTGCCTGCTCCTTTGCAAAATGAATATGGCAGGGTAAGCAGGGCTGCTGCATGGACGTTATTGGCCAGGAACTACCTGAATGCCGCTGTATACACAGGTACGGCCGATTATACTAACTGTGTGACTTATTGTAACAAGGTGATCACCGGTGGTTATTCTTTGGAGGCAACCTATAAAAAACTGTTCAATGGCGATAATGACAAACGTACAGCAAATGAGATCATCTTCCCTATAGAAGCAGATGCAACAAATACTACTACCTGGGGCTCCACTACCTACCTGGTGAATGGTCCGATCGTAGGCAGCATGAAAGCTGCTGACTATGGCGTAGTGTCAGGATGGGCCAGCATTCGCACGCTCAGGGAGTTTGTAAACTCTTTCCCTGATACAACAGGCCAGACAGATATCCGTGGTGATTTCTGGACAGATGGACAAACCCTGAATGTAGATGATCCATCTTCTTCCAGCCAGGGACTCTCTATCGTTAAGTTCACGAACCTGAATGATGATGGTAGTTATACTACAGATGGTGGATTGGTAAATACTGATTTCCCAATGTTCCGTTTGGCAGATGTATACCTGATGTATGCAGAAGCTGTATTGAGAGGAGGCACCGGTGGCTCTGTTGGCCAAGCTGTGAATTATGTGAACCTGATCCGCGAACGAGCTTACCTGAATTCTTCAGGTGATATAAACGCGTCTGCCTTAACGCTCGATTTCATCCTGGCAGAACGTGGCCGTGAACTTTTCTGGGAATGTAGTCGTCGTACAGACCTGATCCGCTTTGGTAAGTTTACAGGTGGCGATTATTTATGGCAATGGAAAGGAGGTTCCGTGAACGGACAATCCGTAGATACAAAATATAACCTGTATCCGATTCCATCAACTGACCTGGCTTCAAATCCTAACCTGATCCAAAATTCAGGCTACTAATCTCAAATACACGTTCCATGAAAAAAATAGTTTGCTATATACTAAGCATATTCCTTTTTGCCAGTTGTAAAAAGGAAGGAGCAGAGGCAGTATTAACGGGTTTTGAAGATGCGACCCTGACTGCTACGGCTACACAATTAGCATTGTCACAGTCTGCAAAAGATAGTGTGGTGCTACAGCTGATGTGGAATGCCGGCACCTTAAGCGTATCTAATGGTTATGCAGTAGAAGAGTCATTGATCACAACGACTGTGCAGTATGCACTGGATGCCAATTTTAGCAGCATCAAAAAAGAAGTAGCAGTGACCAGCTCTTCCCTCTCTTACACCACCGCTACTTTGAATACTTTAGTACTTGGATTTGGCCTGACGGCTGGTGAAAGTGGTACAGTGTACGTGCGTGTAAAATCCACCCTCACTGCAAATACATCCTCCAATTACAGCAATGTATTAGCGCTCAGCATCACGCCTTACGTATCAGGGAACGATGCGGCTTATTTATACATGGCGAGCACCGATCTCACCTCTTTCCCCTGGAAACTTTGTGCCCGGAATAAAGACGGAAAATATGACGGCTTTGTAAAAGTAGACCAGTGGTACAATTTCCTGCTCACGAATGAAGAAAGCAACAGTGCTTCCGTAATATACGGTGGTTATCCTGCTAATGATAATCAATATGTATTATATGCCGGTAGTGACCGTTGGAACTGCTGGACGGCGAATGGCGGATACCTCTACATTACAGCCAATACAAATGCACTCACATGGAGTGAAACCGTGATCAACTCTCTCAGTGTAGTAGGCGACTTTAATAGCTGGAGTACTACTGCCACCCCCATGACGTACGATGCTGCCAGCAAGATATGGACAGCCAGCATCACCACCACTGCTGCAGAGCAATGGGGTATCAAAGTACTGATCAATCAAAGCTGGAGCTGGTTCTTTGGTACCAGTGAGGAAGCAGGTGTATGTACATTGTACACTGCCGATGCAAATGGATTTCCGTATACAAAAGTAGGTACCTACACATTGAAACTGGATCTGAGCGATCCAAAAAACTTTAAATATTCTGTAGAATGAGGAACTTCAAGATACTGGTAGCAATGTTGTTATTGTTTGCATGTGGTAAGGACAATGGCGCTACAACAACGACCACAGATACCTCGGGATTCGCCAAAGGTGCAGATATAAGCTGGCTTACAGAAATGGAAGCGTCCGGCAAAAAATTCTACAATGCCGGGGGCATAGAAATGGATGGTATCAGATTATTACAAACGCTGGGTGTAAATGCAGTACGCCTGCGTGTATGGGTCAATCCTACAGATGGCTGGTGTAATAAGAATGATCTGCTGGTAAAAGCATATCGTGCACATAGCCTGGGGCTGCGTATCCTGATCGATTTTCACTATAGTGACAGCTGGGCGGATCCCAGTCAGCAAACCAAACCTGCGGCATGGTCCGGCATGAGTGTTGATGAACTTAAAACTGCCGTCGCTGATCATACTACAGAAGTGCTGACCCTGTTAAAAGAAGAGGGGATCACGCCAGAATGGGTACAGGTAGGCAATGAAACAGGCAATGGCATGCTGTGGGAAGAAGGAAAAGCATCCACGAATATGGCCAATTATGCTGCATTGACCAATGCAGGATATGATGCTGTCAAAGCGGTGTTTCCTGCTGCCAAAGTAATTGTACACCTGCAAAATGGCAATGATAATTCTTTGTTCAGATGGCTGTTTGACGGTTTGAAATCGAATGGTGCAAAATGGGATGTGATCGGTATGTCGTTGTATCCCACCAAAGATAATTGGGAGTCATTGAACACTGCTTGTTATGCGAACATGCAGGATATGATATCCCGGTATGGTTCTGATGTCATGATCTGTGAAGTGGGTATGGATCAGGAACAGGCAGCCACAGCTAAAAGTTTCCTGGCTGATCTGATTGCAAAATCAAAGTCTATTTCCAATAACAAAGTATTGGGTGTATTTTACTGGGAACCCGAGGCGTATGGCGCCTGGAAAAACTACACAATGGGCGCATTCGACGACTCAGGAAAACCCACTGAAGCGCTGGATGCATTTAAATAAACAGACGATATGATGATGAAAAGATGGTGCCTGCTATTTGTGCTGATCTCAAATTGCTTACAGGCACAGGACCGGCAGGAATATTTGCTGCAAAAAAACTGGCAGTTTATCCAAAGCGATCCATCGGGCGCAATGGAACCAAACTTCAATGATAAAGACTGGAAAACTGTTTCCGTACCACATGACTGGGCAATATATGGTCCTTTCGATCGCAATAATGACCTGCAGAAGGTGGCGGTAAAACAGAATGGTGAAACTACTGCCAGCACGAAAACTGGCAGAACGGGAGGCCTGCCTTATACAGGTATTGGTTGGTATCGTAACCATTTTGATGTACCTGCAGGTACGACCGTATCGCTGTTATTTGATGGTGCTATGAGCGAAGCGAAAGTATATGTGAATGGTAAAGAAGCTTGTTTCTGGCCCAATGGATACAACTCATTTTCAGTAGATGTGACCCCTTATTTAACGGCTGATGGTCAGCATAACCTGTTAGCCGTTCGTTTAGAAAATAAGCCACAATCTTCCAGGTGGTATCCTGGTGCAGGCTTGTACAGGAATGTACATGTGATAGCCACACGAAAAGCACATGTACCTGTATGGGGTACATATGTGACTACACCTTACGTATCCGATGCATATGCTGCTGTGAATCTGAAAACAACCATCGACAATACAGGAGATGCGGATGTCAAAGTCATCACAGAAATACTGAATGCAAAAGGAGAGAAGGTTGCAGTAAAAGAGAACATACAAAAGGTCACGCATGGCAAACCGTTTGAACAGAATTTCATTGTGAATCAGCCGGCATTATGGTCTCCCGAAACGCCTGATCTGTATACGGCAAAGTCTGTGATCTATATGAATGGGGCGCAGATAGATACTTACACTACCCGGTTTGGTATCCGTGATATCCGCTTTGTAGCAGATAAAGGATTCTATTTAAACGGGAAGTTGCGCAAGTTCCAGGGAGTATGTAATCACCATGACCTTGGTCCACTGGGTGCAGCGATCAATGTAGCTGCATTGCGTTATCAACTCACGCTTTTAAAAGAGATGGGGTGTGATGCTATCCGGACTTCGCACAATATGCCTGCACCTGAACTGGTTGACCTGTGTAATGAAATGGGTTTTATGATGATGATAGAACCATTTGACGAATGGGATATTGCTAAATGTGAAAACGGGTATCATCGTTTCTTTGCAGAATGGGCAGAGAAAGACATGGTGAATATGTTACGTCATTATCGCAATGATCCGGCTGTGGTGCTTTGGAGTATCGGTAACGAAGTGCCTACACAATGTAGCCCTGATGGATACAAAGTAGCTTCTTTCCTACAGGACATTTGTCATCGTGAAGATCCTACCAGGCCGGTTACCTGTGGTATGGATCAGGTAAGTTGTGTGTTAAACAATGGTTTTGCATCCATGATCGATATCCCGGGATTCAATTACAGGGTACACAGATATAAAGAAGCTTATGGTAAGCTGCCACAAAATCTGGTGTTAGGTACAGAAACTTCTTCTACGGTAAGTTCCAGGGGAGTATACCAGTTCCCTGTAGTAAGAAAGGGCGATGCGGTGTATAAAGATCACCAGTCATCATCTTACGACTTTGAATATTGCTCCTGGTCCAATCTGCCAGATGAAGATCTGGCGATGGCGGAAGATAATGAATGGTCTATTGGCCAGTTTGTATGGACGGGGTTTGACTATTTGGGAGAGCCTTCTCCATACGATGTGGATGGCTGGCCAAATCATAGTTCCATGTTCGGCATCATTGATCTGGCAAGTATTCCCAAAGATCGTTATTACCTGTACAGGAGTGTCTGGAATAAAAAGGTAGCTACATTACATGTACTCCCGCATTGGACCTGGCCGGGTCGTGAAGGGCAGATAACGCCTGTATTTGCTTACACTAATTACCCTTCAGCCGAGTTATTCATCAATGGTACAAGCTATGGCAAACGGTTCAAAAATGATTCTACTACACAAAACCGTTACCGTTTAATGTGGATGAATGCAGTATATGAAAAGGGTGAAATAAAGGTAGTGGCTTATGATGAAAATGGAAAAGCGGCGGAAGAAAAGATCGTTCGTACTGCGGGTAAACCACATCATATAGTACTGGAAGCCAATAGAGATACAATAGCTGCCGATGGGAGCGACCTGGCTTATATACGTGTAAAAATAGTAGATAAGGATGGAAATTTGTGTCCGGCAGATCAGCGGTTGATCACCTTCACCGTTTCAGGTGCAGGTCGTTATAGAGCGGCTGCCAATGGAGATCCGACTTCGCTTGATTTATTTCA
Source organism: Chitinophaga sancti (assembly GCF_034087045.1). NCBI lineage: Bacteria > Pseudomonadati > Bacteroidota > Chitinophagia > Chitinophagales > Chitinophagaceae > Chitinophaga > Chitinophaga sancti. The sequence continues at coordinate 1,641,151 of NZ_CP139247.1, forward strand.
TCTTCCCCGGATGCATGCGTTTAACGGAGAGCTGACCACCATTGTTCAGTCAAAAGAACAGGCAGGAGAGATTATTGTGGAGGCAAAAGCCAAAGGGCTAAGTCCCGGCAGGATATTGCTCAAAAGCGGGTTTTGATCATTAAAATACGCAGGCGCCGGTCAAACCGGCGCCTTTTTTATTTAAAATAGGTAAATTTTAATAAATATTTAAACTTCAAACCCCCGGAACCCGGAAAATCTCGTTATTTTTAAAATATTGACTGAGGGACAAGAGCTTTATAGACCCAAAACCAGGCATTGATTGTATAGTAATCAACTTATGGAACTTTAAAAGTTTGTTAAACGAATGACATTCACCTATTCATTACATAAAATCCACCATTCGGACAGCTTCGGTTTTTCACCGGATGACTATAGCCGCTTTAAATTTGGAGATGATGTAGTAGCAAGGGATTTTGGTATAGCCCTTGCCGAAGGGTATATCAGGAATCACCTGCATTATGTGCCGCCGGAAAAACAACTGGTTGTTATTTCCAGTCCATATGCATTCATTCCTACGGCTACATTTGCGATGAAGAACCACTTTGTATTCCGCCTGAACCGGTGGCTGGCCGAAGAAGGTTATCCCGTAGTGCAGGAGGCCAAGGTGCACCGCACTATTACCTACAAGGAAGACTACGGAGAGTTGAATGCGTCTGAAAGGCTTAAACTGATTGGCAACGATTCTTTTCATGTCGATAAGGCGTTCCTGGAAGGAAAAACCGTAATTTTCCTGGATGATATCCGTATTACAGGCAGTCATGAAAGGATGATCCTGCGTATGGTGGAAGAATATGAACTGAAGAACGATATTTGCATGTTATACTTTGCAGAGCTGGCAAATCATTCAATTCATCCGAATATCGAAAATTATTTAAATTATCACTGTGTGAAGTCTATCTTCGATCTTGAAAAGATTATACAAGGGGATAGTTTCCAGATCAATACGAGGATTGTAAAGTATATCCTGAATTACGATTACGATTCATTTTGTATCTTTTTACAGAATCAAACGGAAAACTTTGTCAATTTGCTATATAACATGGCCCTGGGCAACGGGTATCACACCATCGACGCTTACGCCCGTAACCTCGGCTTCATCAATACATACATATATCCGACAAATAATATAAAAGCTTAGAAAATGGCAATTAACCTTCAAAAAGGACAGAGAGAGGCAATCAATGCGCCTAAATTCACAATAGGGCTTGGTTGGGATACCAATAGCTCTTCCACGGGCTCCGGTTTTGACCTGGATGCATCAGTTTTCATTCTCGGAGAAAATAAAAAGATCTTATCAGATTCGCATTTTGTATTCTATAACAACAAGAAATCACCTGATAGTGCTGTAGAGCATTCCGGCGATAACCTGACTGGTGAAGGTGCCGGCGATGATGAGCAGATCCATGTAGACCTGTCTAAAATCGATCCGAATGTATCCGAACTTTGTGTGGTAGTGACTATTCATGAAGCAGAGCAAAGGCGCCAGAATTTTGGCCAGGTAAGAAACAGCTATGTTCGCATCGTTGATTCTTCCACCAACCAGGTACTGCTCAAGTATGAGCTGGAAGAAGACTTCTCTATCGAAACTGCCGTTGAGTTTGGCCGTATCTACAAGAGAAACAACGAATGGAAATTTGAAGCTGTAGGTGCCGGTATGAAAGGCGGTTTACAGGATTATCTGAATAAATACAACTAATCGACATGGCTATCAACTTACAGAAAGGACAACGCATCTCCCTCGAAAAGAGCAATGGCACCAAACTGGAAAGAGTATGTGTGGGTATCAACTGGGGCGCTATTGAAAAGAAAGGATTATTCGGACTCGGCAAAACCAAAGAGGCCGTGGACCTGGATGGTAGCTGCGTATTGTACAACGAAAACAAACAAGCCCTGGAAGTTGTCTATTTTGGTAACTTGCAATCCAAGGATAGGGCGGTAAAACATAGTGGTGATGACCTCACCGGCGATGTAAATGGTAACGACGGACTGGATAATGAAGTAATCACACTGGATTTCTCCATCCTCAGTCCTAACGTCACCTATGTAGCTTTTGTACTCAACAGCTTCAGGGGGCAGGATTTCGGTACCATCCCATTTGCATCCATCCGCATTTACGAAGGTACTCCAAGCAGAGTTACTGAAGTATTTGCCAAGTACGATATTGCACACGATGCCGCCTTTGCCGGACACGTATCCATGGTCATGGGAGTATTCTACAAAAAGAATGGTGAATGGAAATTCAATGCCATCGGAGAAGCTACCAAAGACAGAAAACTGCAGGAAACTGTTGATACAGTGACCCGCCAATACTTATAAGACTAAAAAATTTGCTAATGGATATCAACGCAAATACAACAACTGATGTAGTCATTGCCAGTCCTCACATAGACAGGGAAGGCAATGTAGACCTCACCACTGTCTCTTCGGAGGAAAGTAAAAAGTACGATGAAGTCAGCAAATCTCTCGTACCAGGTGATGTGAACGCCATCCTGAACTATGGTGCCGAAGTGGAGAAATCCATGGACAAGTACAGCAACGACTTCCTGACCTCCGTACGTACCTTCAACTCCGGTGAAGTAGGTGGTCACATCAATGACCTGCTGACAGAACTGAACTATATAGATGTAGATGAACTGGAACAGGGCGGATTCAAATCCTTCATGTCTAAAATACCTTTCTTCAAGAAGCTGGTAGTGGATGTGAAAGCAATGTTCCAGAAGTACGATACCGTGATCGCGAATGTGGACAAAATCACCAATAAGATCAAAGCGGGTCGTATCAACTCACTGAAGGACAACACTGCCCTGCAGACGATGTTCGACAACAATGTGAACTACATCAAGCAGATGGAAGAACTGATCATCTCCGGTCAGTACAAATACAATCAGCTGAGCATAAAGCTGGCGGAAATGGAAGGTAACCCGACTGCATACCAGGATTACGAAATCTCTGATATGCGCGAGTTCCTGCACCGTCTGGACAAGCGCCTGGCCGATATGAAGATCGTACGCTTCATCATGATGCAGTCCCTGGCACAGATCAGGGTCGTGCAGAACAACAACACTGCTATCGCCGAAAAAGCGCAGTCCATCGTATCTACCACCATTCCGGTGTGGAAGAACCAGCTGACCATCGCCGTTGCCCTGCAAAGACAAAAGGCGAATGTGGAAATGCAGAAGAAAGTAGCAGATACCACCAATACCATCCTGCAGAAGAATGCTGACATGCTGAAACAAAACAGTATTGAAGTAGCGAAGCAGAATGAAAGTACAGTCGTATCTATCGAAACGCTGAAACGTACTACATCGTCCCTGATCGAAACACTGGCCGAAGTGAAACGTATTCATGACCAGGGTACTGAAAACAGGAAACAACTGAATACAGAATTGCAGTCACTTGAAACAGAACTGAGAAAGAATGTAACCAACGTATAAGGAACGCTAGAAATGGAGGAGAACCGGGCTATCATATTAAGTGAGTCACAAAGAACGATCAGCAAACTACAACTGCTGTCCGTCTTTTTTGAAGATGAAATAATCTATAAGATCTACCTGCGTACACAGGTGATCCATAAATTATTTGAGAACAATACGGACCTGGATGTGAATAAACTGGAACTCTTTCATGTTCAATATTCGTTGACCATTATAGAACTGCTCAGGAAAATCAAAATTGCCAACGAGCGGAATGTACTCATTCTCCATGATGAGATGCAGCTGAACAGAGACCTTATTGACAAGCTGAATAGCAACGTATACACAGAACAAAGTTATAACCTGGAAAAGCAGCGACAGGCGCTGAAAGTAAACCAGTCTCTGCGTCGGCTTTTCCGGTTATTATCAGAAGAGAAAGATGAATCGCCTTTCTCAAAAAACATCAATGCCTTTAGCGCCCGCTTTGCGGCAGATTTCTTCTTCGATATTCCATTCAGTCTCGTAGAAAAACTCACCGACTATAATCCTGCAGAAGTATACCGGAATGCTTATGCTACTATACACAGAAGGCTCCTGGGCATTCTGAACAAGGTAGAATTCAGGAGTGAATTCTATTGTGGATTGACAGCCGGTAGTCTGATACTGGAAGTATATAGTATTACAGGCCTGGACAGGTATTTTGTGTTTGTGCCCTCCCGCAATTTATTTCTCTTCCTTGATATGGCAGAGCTGTCAGGCATAGACCTGCATAACAATATCTCTAAAAAAGCGAAGATCGTACAGGAAATAGCAGATAAGAACGATCAGCTGCAAAGCACTGCCAGTGTGGTAAAGACGCAGATACCGCCTGATATAAAAAGGTTGATATCAGATTATCATAATAAGATTGATGATGTGGATTTCCTGCAGAACCTCAGTGATGTGGATATAGAGGCCAATATTCTAAAAGCCATGTTGAATACGGATAGTCTTTAACCATGCAGTTATCCGAAGCCATCCAGTTTATACAATGTGATATATTACAGTATGCTCCCGTTAGCAAATGGGCTGATCTGGGCTGCGGTAGTGGTTTGTTTTCTATGGCACTGGCGCATTACCTGCCTGAAGGAAGTACTATTTATGCAGTGGATCATAAACCGGCTACGCGGATTCCCGGGCATGGGATAGAGATAGTAGAGCTGGATTTTGTGTTTGATCCATTTCCGTTTGGTGCTGTGGATGGTATATTGATGGCCAATTCATTGCATTATGTGAAGGATAAACCTGCATTTGTACAAAAGCTGAAAAGATATAGTTCAACCTTGTTAGTTATCGAGTACGATATAGAAAAACCAGTGCCTACATGGGTGCCTTTTCCCCTCAGTTTTCGTCAGCTTACTACATTTTTCCCTGGTAATCAGATCAAAAAATTGAATGAAAGACCCTCTGCTTATGGGCAGGGAAATATGTATGCAGCATTTATTAGTTCGTAATTTTTAATTTAAACAATAATACCATGAAAAGAATTTTCCTGGCAGCAATAGCCTGCTTTGTTTTTGTTACTCTGACCCAGGGGCAGACCCTTCAAACTGTTACTAACTCAGGCGACACGACTACAAATTTAATCCGTATTACAGGTGCTAACATGCCAATCACACTCACTGGACCCGGTCTGGAAATGGGATACCAGAATGCTACAGGTTTTGTGCAGACGTTTCACAGATCCAGTGGTGCCTGGCTGCCACTGACCCTGAGGGGATCGACCATTACAACCAGTACCCGTACTCTCATTAATGGCGCTACAGATGATGGCAGCACTGCACTTCAGGTAAATGGTGGGGCTTCCCTTACAAAAAAACTCTACATTGATGTTGCTATTGAAGGGAATAATGTTTTCACATATGGTAGTCATCTGGAACTCCACAACTCCCGGTATACAGGTGGTTTGGCTATGAGTATCGGGCAGAATAACAGTGGTTTGATTCAGGCATATTCCTCTTCTGCTATGGATGGTAGTTTGTTGTTAAATCCCAATGGCGGTAAAGTAGGTATTGGAACTGCAAGCCCTGATCAGGTATTGACCATCAAAGGTGGAGGTATTGGTTTTGATGGGACTTCTTCTGATAAAAAATTATATTCCCCTGCAGATGGTACATTGGAATGGTACACAAACAATAATGCCGGAGAACATGGCTTTGCAATCAGCCATCAGGGTACAAAGCAGGTATACCTAAGCTCTTATGGAGATAGTTACCTGATGGGAGGTAATGTGGGTATTGGTACAAAGACTCCTCAGTCTCAACTCGCTGTAAATGGTACAATCACTGCTACAAAAATAAAAGTAACTGCTACTGGATGGCCTGACTTTGTATTCGATGAACAATACCAGCTGCCTACTCTCCAGGAAGTAGAAAGCTATATCAAAGCCAATAAGCACCTGCCAGCGATACCTGGTGCAGCAGAAGTAGGAAAAGAAGGACAGGATCTGGGAGCCATCAACGAAGCCCTGTTGCAAAAGGTGGAAGAACTCACACTTTATATTATTCAGCAGCAAAAGCAAATGGATGCGATGGACGCGAGATTAAAAGCTGTAGAAAAGCAATAATAGTAAAGATACTAATATGTGCAAAAGGCATATATTAGTATCTTTATGCTTTATGACCATAGACGAAAAACTACGCCTCGCCAGCACTTCTCTATTCGGTCTCTCAATCGGAGACGCCTTTAGAGAAACCTTCTTTGGCAATGAGGATCTCATCACCAAAAGACTAATTTACAAGGAATTAAAACCAGGCAACTGGAATGTCACTGACGATACCGTCATGGCAATAGGCATTCACAACATCCTCGCACTGGAGGGAAAGATCGACCAGCAAAAGCCTTGGCTTTTTTTCAACATCTAATGGGGGAAACTCCTTCTTTGTTCGAACCTTTTTTTTCTACAATTTGCACCCTCTATGAACAAAGACGATTTATTCTGGCTCATTTCCTCTTCACCTGCTATCCAGATGCTGCGCCTGCGCAACACTCATTGGATACTTCCATTCCTGTACAGCGTGTTCAAGGAAGAGAACCGTTTCTCTATCCCTGAGTCACAACTGGTACAAATGCTGGCGGAAACGCTCAGCCTACAGGAAGACGGCGTGGAAGACCTGGAAGAAGCAAGGATCAACTTTGGTGAAGATGAAGAAACACGTAGCCGAAAATATATACTTAGCTGGGTACAAAAACGCATTCTGCAGGATCTGCCGGATGCCGAAGGCAATACCCGCTATCAGCTAAGCGCTTATACTGAAAAAGTATTCCAGTGGATGCAGACCCTGCAGTTGCGGCAACACGTAGGTACAGAAAGCCGCTTCAAACTCCTCTTCAATTCCCTCCGCGATATTGTAGAGAATACAGAAGATGACAGGGGTAAGAAACTGGAAATACTCAAGAATAAGCGCGCCGAAATTGATAAAGAGATCAAAGCACTGGAACTGGGCATCACCCCCGACAGGTATAACAATGCCCAGGTAGAGGAACGACTGGAACTCTTTACCCGTCTATGCTACGAACTGATCAGCGATTTCCGTGAGGTAGAGGATAACTTCAAGCAGATCCACCGCACGATCGTGGAACAGCATACCCGCGCTGAACAAAGTAAAGGTGCCATCATCGGTTTTGCATTCGAAGCCTACGACTCCCTGCGCAACAGTAACCAGGGTAAGAGCTTCTATGCTTTCTGGGACTTCCTCATCTCCCGTGCCGGCCAGGAAGAATGGCGGGAACTTACCGAACAGCTCATGCACCTGGTAGACGAAAGAGGTATACAGGCTGATGAGTCTTTCCTTACAAACATCAAATCCCTGCTGTTGGAGCAAGGGAAAAACGTATACGATGCCAACGATAAGATGGCGGAAAAACTAAGTCGTATCATCTCCGAAAAAGAGATTGCACGTCACCGCCGCCTGCGCAAGCAGATCAACAGCATCAAGGAACTGGTATTCGGTTTCAAGGAAGAAGAAGACGATGTGGAAGCCGGGATCAGCATTGACGACAGTGCCGAAATCAGGATGATCCTGGAACGTAAGCTTACCCTGGAACAGAAAAAAACTATTACAGAGGTAAAACAACCGGGTACCGCCACTGAAAAAATAGAGGATATGACACGCTTCAGCCGCCTGCTCAATACCTCTCATATCAACAAAAAATACCTGTGGACAAAAGTAGAAGGGGTGCTGAAAGACAAGCAGACCGCTACGCTCAAAGAAGTACTGGAAGCTTCGCCGCTGGAATATGGCCTTGCAGAGATCATCAGCTATTACGACTTTGTAAGGGAAAAAGGCGGCAAAGCATACACCGTACAGAATACCACAGAACTGATACCTCTCAATGCGGAGCAAACCCGCTTTTTGGAAGTACCTTATCTTTTATTCGGAAAATAAACAAGTATGAGTACACCTGTCAAAATATTACCCTACGCTTCCTTAGTAGTCAAGTTGCTCAAAGGACCCGTAGAATATGTAGAAAAAAGTGCCTGGGAGAAACTGTTGCAATACAAGGTGGAACTGATCATCTTTCTTCAGCAACTGGGCCTCACACTGGTACTGGATGAACAGGATGGCTATGCATTTGTAAAGCATGCCATGTCAGAAGACGAAGAAGCCTATGTGAGCTGGGTACAACGCCGCTCTTTCTCTTACGAGGAAAGCATCATGCTGGTGTTGCTGCGCGAGATGATGGCAGAATTCGAAATCAGTGATTCCTCTTCCCGTGAGCTGATCAAGAAGAGAAGGGAGATCAAGGAATATGCAGAACTGTTCTTCAAAGAAGGCGCCAGCCGTATCCGCTTTCTGAAAGATATAGACAGGCTGATCGACAAAGTGGAAGAAAACGGTTTCCTGCAAAAAATAGAGAACAACGACCTGATCGATGAACAGAAGTTCCGCATCAGGAAGATCATCAAAGCTAAAGTAGACGGCGAAGCGCTGGAACAATTCCAGCAACAACTGCTCGCTCACCAGGAAACCCCTGTGGAGGCAGAGTAAGCAAAACCAACTCATCCAATGCAATTAAACGTATTCAGCACAGATAGTCAAAAGACCGGCTTCCGCCTGCAATATATGGAAGTGTTCAACTGGGGGACCTTTGATGAACACATTCATACAATTAAGCCAGAAGGGGAGACCAGTCTGCTCACCGGCGCTAATGGCAGTGGCAAGACTACCTTTATCGATGCCCTGCTCACCCTGATGGTGCCGGAAAAGAAATACCGCTTTTATAACCAGAGTAGTGGTAGTGAAAAGAAAGGTGACCGAACCGAAGATTCCTATGTAATGGGAGGTTATGGTATGGTGAACAATGAAGCCACCGGCGTGACCAAAACCCTGTACCTGCGCGAGAACAAAGAAGAAGCCTACAGCATTCTGCTGGCCAACTTTGCCAACGAAGCAGAACAGTTTGTGACCATCTTCCAGGTGAGGTACTTCGTGAATGGCGACATGCGCAAGATATTTGGTGTCGCACACAGAGCCATGCACATTGCAGACGATTTCCGTCCGTTCGATCTGGGTGGTCAGTGGAAAAAACGTATCGATCAGCTCTTTAACAAAGGTGCGCGTAAACAGGTAGAATGGTTTGACGCCGCCAGCAAATATGCACAACGACTGGTAGATGCCCTGGGTATGCAGAGTATACAGGCATTACAGCTCTTTAACCAGACTGTAGGTATCAAGGTGTTGGGTAACCTGGATGATTTTATCCGTACCAACATGTTGGAACCCCGCAATATGGAAGAGCAGTTTCAGGAACTGAAAAAACACCTGACCACGTTGCTGGATGCACAACGCAATATCGAAAAGGCAGAAGAGCAGATCCGCATGCTGGAACCTATCAAGGAGCACCATGCAAACTTTGCCAACCTTTCTGCAAAGATCTCCGGTTACAAGCAGGACCTGAATACGGCTACCATCTGGAATAGTTTTACCCGTAGCCAGTTACTGGGCCAGGCTTTGCAAGAGAAACGTCAGGAAGTGACCATCCTGCTCCGCAAGATAGAAGAGTCTAAAACACAGATGAATGAACTGCTGGAACAGGAGCGTACTACCCGCAATATGCTGGAACAGAACAAAGCTGGTCAGCGCCTGCAACAACTGGAAAAGACCATCGAAGAACTGCGCCAGAAGAAAGTAGCGGCCGAGACAAACCTGCAGGAGTTTATGAACTGGTGCGAAGCACTGCACATAAAGGATAACGAAATCAATGACGAAGCTACCTATACACGTCTCCTGAAAGAAGCTGGCCGTGCTGCGCTGAAACTGGAAACAGAGCAGCGCCTCAATGAAGAAGATGAGTACAGCGCCAAGCGTGTAAAGGAAAAAGCGGATGGGGAAAAAGATAGCCTGGAAAAGGAAATAGAACTCCTGCACCAGTCAAAGAACAACATCCCTTCTCACCTCATCCAGTTGCGCAAAGACATGTGCAATTACCTGAAGATAGATGAAGGCGAAATCCTCTTTGCAGGTGAACTGATCCAGGTAAAACCGGAAGAACTGCACTGGCAGCCAGCTATCGAAAAATTACTGCATTCCTTTTCACTACGCCTGCTGGTACCGGATAAGCACTACAAGAAGGTGACCAGTTATGTGAACAACAATAACATGCGTACCCGCCTGGTCTACTACCAGATCAAGGAATCTGCACTTACCCTGTATCCGGATGAAAACACAGTCTATGAAAAACTGGATTTCCATCCTGATCACAAACTCACAGAGTGGGTAGAACAGCAGATCATCCAGAATTTCAACTACACCTGTGTAGAAAACGAAAAGTCCCTGCATCGGTATGATATGGCCATCACCATCGAAGGGCTGATCAAGAACAGGGATCGCCATGAAAAGGATGACCGCTCCGGCAGGAATGACGAAGCCCGTTATGTAATGGGTTGGAACAACGACAGGAAAAAAGAAGCATTGATTGCTAAACGTAATAAGCTGAATGAAGCCATTACGTCCAGCACCGAAATATTGCAAACCTGCAAAACCCGTTCTGCACGGTTGCAAAAGCAATTCTATGCTGCCGGCCGCTTAAAGGAACACAAGGGTTTTGAAGAGCTGAACATCCCTAAGCTCCAAAAGAACATTCACAAAGCAGAAGAGCAGATTGCTTCCATGCGTGATGAAAATATGGAGCTGGATGCACTGACAGAACAGTTGCAGGATGTAGAAAAACAAAAGCAGCAAGTACAGGAATCACAGGCAACCCTGATCAGGAACGAAGCGCTGGCACAACGTACCATCTCTGATATGGAAACAGAGCAGGAAAACCTGCAGGCCCTGTTACAGCACATTACAGATACAGACAAAGACCAGCTGTTGCAATTCCAGCAGCAGCATAGTCAGGAGCTGAGTGAGGTGACGCTGGATAATATCGGCAGCGTGTACAAGTCGCTGCGTGATAGTAAAGAACAAAACCTGAAGCAGGCAGAAGATGCCAGCCATAAAGAAGAAGTATTGCTGAACCGCAGTATCAATCGTCTTAAAAACCCTTCTCCTGAGTTATTAGCGCGTTTCCCTGATTGGAGTGCAGATGTACATGCCATGTCAGAAGAGGCGAAAAATGCGGGCGAATACATCGAATGGCTGGATAAACTGAGCAATGATAACCTGCCCCGTTTCAAAAAGGATTTCGAAAGCTATATCAACGTCACCATCACTTACAAGATCGGTGGGCTGAATGAGGAGATGGAAAAGTGGGAGCGGGATATCACCAACACGATCCACAAGCTAAATCAATCCCTGAGTGGTATCAACTTCAACCGTTTGCCGGATACTTATATCCAGCTGGTGAAGCGACCCGTGCCTACCGGTACAGAAGTAAGGGAATTCAAAAGCCGCTTACTCGATGCCCTGCCACAGGCGGCTAACTGGCAACAGAGCACTTTCGAAGAAAAAGCTATGCACTTCCGTGAAAGAGTGATGCCATTGATCACCGCACTGGATGAAAGTGAAACTTACCGTAACAGGGTAATGGATGCCCGTAACTGGTTTGAATTCTGGGCGGATGAAAGGTATCGCAATACCAATGAATCCAAGAAGATCTACCGCCAGATGGGACAGCTGTCAGGTGGTGAAAAAGCACAATTGACCTACACCATACTCTGTAGTGCCATTGCGTACCAGTTTGGTATTACAAGAGAAGGTAAGAATACCCGCAGCCTCCGCTTCATTGCGGTGGATGAGAGCTTCAGCAACCAGGATGAGGAAAAGGCGACTTACCTGATGGAACTCTGTAAGCAGCTGCACTTACAATTGCTGGTGGTAACGCCAAGTGATAAGATTGCCGTGGTACAACAGTTCATTGCCCATGTACATCTGGTACAAAGAGTGAATAACAGGCACAGTGTGCTCTACAATATGACGGTAAAAGAATTGCAGGATAAGATTTCTGATGTAGAAGTTGCCTGATCAATACCGGAATTGTATAAAAAATAATAACTATCTCTATCGGTACCCGAATAAAAGGAGGCCGTATCTTAACTTATGATACGGTCCCTTTTTTTATATATTGCAGTAAAATCGAAGAACATTGATCATATCCGTCGGCATCTGCACCTACAACAGTGAAAAATACCTTCCGGAACAGCTGGAAACCATCATTCACCAAACGCTTCGTGTGAATGAAATCGTGGTGATCGACGACGCTTCTACAGATCAGACTATCCGGATATTACATGATTATGCCAGCCGCTACCCGGGTCTTTTCCGCATTATCCGCAATGAAAAGAACAAAGGTGCGCGTAAGAATTTCGAACGTGCATTGGCTGAGAGCAAGGGAGACATCATCTTTCTGAGTGATCATGATGATTGCTGGTTGCCTGAGAAGGTGGCAAAGGTAGTTGCGCATTTTGCCGCGCATCCGCAGGACAAAGTTGTGTTTACCAATGGTGTGTTCATGGATGAAAACAGTGCTGCATTACCTTCTACCTTGTGGGATGTAGTGGGCTTTACTGCCGAAGTAAGAGCATATACACAAACAAAGGATGACCTGCTCCGCTACCTGTTGAAACACGGTCGTATTGTAACAGGGGCTACGCTGGCGCTCAAAAAAGAGAGCCTGTCACAGATCCTGCCTTTCCGCCTGATGCACAAGATCTGGCATGATGCCTGGATCGCGCTGGTGGCTGCAAATGCAAAGATGCTGGGATATATAGAAGAGCCATTGATCCGTTACCGTGTGCATAGTAAGCAACAGGTAGGGTATGGGTATATGGAAAAAATAAAAAACAGTCATCCTGTGCCAGCGTTGCAATTGAAAGAGTTAAGAGTAGAGATTGGTGATGAAGAACTGATACAGCTTATACATGTAAGAAGAAAAAGAGTTAGATTAGTCAGGCGTCTTTCGCGCTATATAAAATTAGATCCTGTGATCAGTACAGAAATACTACAGGAACGTAAGGCATCGGAACAGGCTTTCTCCCGTGCAAAGTCACTGCCGGTGAGATGGCTGGAATCATTCAGGAAAATGTTTAAATAGTTATGATCAGGGCGTACAAGTTATACACAGGCAATGACGGCCATTCTTATGTACAGGTAGGTACAGTCTCGAATTTGCAGGTAAATCCTGCCGCATCAATAATGTTCAACGAAACACCGGCGCATAGTTTTTATGACTGGCATCCGGCACCCACTACACAATATGTGATCACGCTTTCAGGCACCTTGTTGTTTGAAACCGGTCCGGGCGAAACCTTCATACTTCAGCCCGGAGATATACTGATAGCTATGGATACGACTGGCAGTGGCCACAAGTGGCAACTGATAGATGATCAGCCATGGAAGAGAGTATATGTTGCCTTTAAAGACGAGGCTGAGATCAACTTCGTACCTAACGTAGTATAATAAGAAAAGCAACCCATTACAGGTTGCCTTCTTCTCCATGTACATCTATGTAGGCTTCAATAACTATCGGTTCAAATTATTGGGTCTGGTATATACCAGCTGCATGACATTGATATTCCGCATAGCAAATGCTGCCTCGCAATAGCATAGGTAGTAATTCCACTTGCGGATAAATGCAGTACTCATATCAGGCTGCAGGTTTTCATTGAAGGCATCAAACCATGCCTTCAATGTTCTGGCATAGTCAGGTCCTAAATCTTTTAGGTCTACCATTGTCATATCTCCGGTTCTGTTCACTGCATTGTTGATAGCTGCTACTGATGGTAACAATGACCCCGGGAAGATATGTTTCTGAATCCAATCCACACCTTTTCTTAAACTATCATACCTTGAATCAGGAGCAGTGATCACCTGTATGGCCAGTATGCCATCTTTTTTCAACAGTTCATGGCATTTTGTAAAGTACATCGGCAAATAATCATGTCCTACAGCTTCCAGCATTTCGATAGATACAATCTTATCAAAGCTGCCTTCCATCATCCTGTAATCTCTTAGCTGGATATTCACCCTGTCTTGCAGGCCTGCAGCTGAAACACGCTCTACAGCCAGCTTATACTGTTCCTGTGAAATAGTCAGTGACGTTATTTTACAGCCATATGTCTTTGCCATATAAATAGCATTTCCACCCCAGCCACTGCCTATTTCCAGCACATGATCATCCGTTTTTAAATGTAGTTGCTGACACAACCGCTCATATTTTGCCAGCTGTGCTTCTTCCAGCGTCAGGTCTTCTTTATAATAATAAGCACTTGAATATGTCATAGTCGGATCCAGGAAGCTGGCAAAGAAATCATTGTCCAGATCGTAATGGGCAGAGATATTTTTCCGCGACCCTTTCAGTGTATTCGCTCTCCTGTTATGGTACAATCTATTAAACCAGCTAAACAGGTTAAAAGCAAATTGTTTTGTTTTACTACCTGATAATCCCGGTGTGTTCTCTACATTATGTAACGCCCACTTTATCACATTCGTAATATTGTCTGTATCCCACAGCCCATCTACATATGCTTCTCCAAATCCTACATCTCCATACAACAGTATCCTGCTATAAAACGCGGCATCATTGATACGGATATTCGCCCTGATATTACCTTCTCCATTTCCGATAGTGAGCTGTTCACCATCCTGCAAGGTCAGGTGTAGCAATCCCTGGTTCATACCCGCCATCACTTTCAGTACAATATCCTGGTAGATACTTTTACTCTTTTTTGCATATGGAAGTGTGGATGTTTGCATGTCAAGTATATATATGGGAATGCTGTTACCATTAACTGATGTTAATAGTTTCCCCTGTGAGAAAATATAATTATGATTTGTAAGGTCGATATAGATCACGCTGCAGGTGCTTGTTGGCTGCTTTTGCGTGAAAGGGCAACTTCTTCAACCATAAGCGAAGTGCCTGCCAGTGAATCATCCAGATCACTTTGAACGTAATCAACGGAAAGCTGAAAAAGTAATAGAGCAGCATTCCATCCGTCAGTGGTTTTCTTTCTCCTTTTAGTGTACTGATTAAAAATCGTTCTCCACTCTTATGACAATCATCGATGCGTATATCCAATCGTTCGCCCGGTATATTCAGATCAAAATCAAATTGTGTATCCATGTCGGAAAAAGGAGACACATAAAAGTATTTACCTGTATACAGCCTGAATCCTTTATAGGTACGTGTGGTATCGTTCAGCAAATAAGGTTTCAATTCTCCGAATGTATTGCATACTTCTACTACAGAACAAACAGGATGCCCCTGCATATCATAACAGTAATAGAATGAAACAGGATTGAACTGATACCCTAACGTACATAAATTAGTCAGTAACATGACGCGTCCGATAGGCGTTGTAACGCCCTGCTGTTGCAGGTAAGCAAGGATCTGTTCACGGGTGTTCTGACTATCTGTTATTTGCAAATGATCTTTTTCGCGAAAATTAAACAGGTTAAAACGGTTCCTGCTCAGAAAGCGCAGGTGCCTTGACAGATAATCTATTTCATCCAGGTCGATGTAAAACATAAACACCTGGTAGTTGAACTGGTGCCGCTTTGGCGACAGCCTGTGGTGCATTACCCGTGCCCTGTATAAACATGAATGAATAAAGGTCCCGTTCATGAAAATATCTACGGAATAAAGAGCCGTATGGATTAAATAACGCGTCTCTTTAACAAATGAGAACAGAGATTCACTGCGCTGGTAAATGCATCTTCATGGAATCCATACTTAAAGTAACTACCACAATAGTAGACAGGACCATCGGCATTCAATTGAGGTAAAGCAGACTGGGCTTCAATAGCAGCCAGGTCAAATAGCGGATGCTCGTAGTCTATCTCTTTGATGATCTTGCTGGCATCCAGCTGTGCATGGGGATTGATAGATACAAAATAGTTTTTCTTGTCGGATACGCCTTGTAACTTATTCATCCAGTAAATGGTGCTGGGTTGCTCGTTTTCTATACGATAGTTCCAGCTGCTCCATGCCAGCTTTTTAACTGGCATGGTCTTCTCATCTGTATGTAATACAGCTTTGTTGTATTGATATTTGAAAGCAGAAAGTAGTTGCTGTTCTTTATTAGTTGGTTCTGAAAGCAATGCCAGTGCCTGGTCGGCATGGCAGGCCAGTATCACCCTGTCATATTCCTGTGCTGTGCCATCTGCTGCATGTATGGTAGCTTTTCCGTCAGGCGTGCGCGTTACTTTCACTGCTTTTCTATTGATGTGAATACGGTTTCTGAAAGGCGCAATTAAGATCTCTCTGTATGACTGACTCCCTTTGTTCAGTGTATACCACTGGTGTTGTGTATGCAGGCCGAGAAAACCATGGTTGTAAAAGAAACGGATGAGTGTCACCGCAGGGAAGTCCAGCATCTGTTGCATAGGGGTAGACCACACAGCGGAGCTCATGGGTACGAGGTATTTCCACAACATGTCTTCACCATAACCACCTTCGCGTATAAATTGTCCGATTGTATGATTCGCATATCTAGGATCATCCAGAATACGTACGCTCTCTTTATTGAAGCGGCCAATCTGCATGAGCATCCTGATGTAAGAAGGATTGAAAATGTTTTTGCGTTGTGCAAAGAGATGATTGATACCGGAACCGCTGTATTCAAGCCCGGAGGGAATGTGCTGCACACTGAAAGACATGTCTGTCTTTTTCACAGGTGCTTTAATCTGTTCAAACAGTTTACAAAGGTTGGGATACGTTTGGTAATTAAAAACCATAAACCCGGTATCAATGTACACCGGCTTTCCATCTTCATCTACAGTCACAGTGTTTGTATGACCACCTACATAATCGAGTTGTTCATAAAACGTGATGTCGTCAGTAGGGTGTAGGAAATGTCCGCATCCCATACCGGCTATGCCGGTGCCTATGATTGCTGTTCGTAACATATATTTTGTAAAAATCTTAATACCGAGTAGGTGGATAATTGTCCGCCCGGGCCTTTCAGGTTGTAATCAAATCCGTGTGTGGCCCAGGGTAGTGAGAGAAAGAAATATTTAATACCGTTGTCCTGTAGTTTCTTTTCCAGTCTGATGCTATGTTCATACGCTACGAGTACATCATGTTCACCATGAATGATTAACGTAGGCACTGTGTTTCTGTTCACGAATTCAACGGGGGAACTGGCTGAATAATTATTGGGTACAGCGCTGTAAGTGCCTCCCAGGTAGTTTTCCATGACTTTCCTGGAATCCATTACCAATGGACTTGCAGGTAGTGAATATCCCCATACCATATCAGCAGGACCATAGAAATCTACTACACCTTTTAAACCCTGCACATGCTGTTTGTAGGCTGCCAGTAGTGCAATCTGTGCGCCTGCAGAGCGACCCATCAGTACGAAATTGTTTGTATCAATTCTTAATTCTTCCGCATGTGCACGCAGGTAATCCATGGCCTGATACACATCTTCCACCGGTGCAGGGCAGATGTTTTGCGGTGCCAGTCTGTAATTGATAGCAGCTACATGATAGCCATGATTCGCCAGATATGTATTCAGTTCAGGCAGATCCTGACTGTTCCCACTGCTCCATGATCCGCCATGTACCACTACTACACAGGGATGATTGCCCGGGTGAATAGCAGGGTAGAAGTCCAGGTGCAGATTGCCACAGTAAGGCAGGCTTTTATAAGCAACAGGCGCTTCTTTGTAACCGGAGAATATGACAGACAGGTTCAAAGGAGTAGTGTCTGACTGATCGCCGAGGGCCTTGTCCATTGCTTTGGGCAGGTGACTGGCTACATCATATGCTCTGAAGAATGGGGATAAAAAAAGTACGATGGCAATCAGGCCTAATACTGTTCCAGTCGTAGTGTAGCGTTGCGCCAGGAAACCACTCAATAAAACCACTATCGTAATAGCAATAAAAACCCACGCGAATTCAGCTGCGGCGATAGCGAGCTTCCACAGGTTGTAAGTTGGTGCTTTGATAACTGTGAGTAAAGAAGTCAGCAGTAAAAGGACAATTAAAATAAGACGGATCATACAGCGTTTTTTCGAAACAGGTAATGACTGACTATCCATTCATTCCCGTTGTTATAATTCCATAGTTCAGCGCAGGCCATATAGAACAGGCGCCAGTATACCCACCATTTCAGTGCCTGATCTTTTCCGTAGGTAGTTTCGAACAGTGGCATTATTTCCGCTTTATGATCATCCATATTGCGCAGCCATGCTTCTGCTGTCTTGCCGTAATGTGTACCTGTTACATGCCAGTGTTTACTGACAGTTAGATGTTCGTTAAAGTAGAACATCAGGTCATCGCCCGGCATCACTCCCCCCGTAAAGAAATATTGGCTCATCCAATCGCTTTCATCTTTCACTTCAAACAGGTAAGTATACTCTTTGTGTGTAAAGATATGAATGAACAGCTTTCCGTCTGCTTTTAAAAATGAAGCTACCTTTTTCAGCAGTTTCTGATAGTTGCGCATATGTTCAAACATTTCTACAGATACGACTCTGTCGAACTGATGATCTGTATGAAATATATTCATGTCTGCAGTGATCACCGTGAGGTTGGTGATGCCGCGTGCAGCGGCTTGTGTATCGATATATTCTTTTTGTGTACGTGAATTAGATACCACTGTAAACCGGCTCCCGGGGAATTTTGCAGACATGAAGAGAGACAGTGATCCCCAGCCGCAACCCAGTTCCAGTACGTTCATATCATTGGTTAGTTCCGCTCTCTGACAGGTTAGTTCCAGCATATCTCTTTCTGCTATATCCAGCTCCTGCACACCTGGCTGCCAGTATCCGCAGGAATACTTCAGGTGTTTACCCAGGCAATATTGATAAAATGCAGTAGGTACTTCATAGTGTTGTGCATTGGCTTCAGGAGTATTCACAGCGATAGGAGACGCTTTTAGCTGATCGATCAGCGACATGAGGTGTGCCTGTTGTGCTTCCGCATCACCTTTGTTCTCATCGTCCAGTCTTTGCTTCAGCAGTTTTCTGATGCCTTTGCGCAACAATACATCAGGAACAGAATTTTTTTCAATGAGGGTATCGTACCACATGTTGAATATGATTGAAAATGATAAACACAATATGTAAAAAACGGAATTTCAGGATCTGGCAGGGAACCAGGGAATGAAGGCGCTGGTGCTGCGCTGATAGGCTTTATAGGCTTCTCCTTTGGAACGCAATGATTGCTCTTCTGTAGCTGGTATACCTGTCACTTTCAGTAGCAGGTAAAGTATGATCAGTGGACTGATCACGCCGAGATATCCAGACGGCGAACCGATTGCAAAGATGCTGTAAGATACCCACATCATCCATTCGAAAAAGTAATTAGGATGTCGTGAATATCGCCATAATCCTGTATTGCATACTAACCCTTTATTTTTAATTTTGAATGTATGTAATTGCCTGTCAGCAATAGCTTCGCCTGTTACACTGATGAACCAGAGTATGATACCTGTATATTCTGCAATGCCTAATGTGGTTTCTTTATTCAGGGCACTGATGATAAATGGTATGGACAACAACACATTTGACAATCCCTGAAACTGGAAGAACCAGAAAAATTTCTTGTCAGCATGTGGCGCCCATTCCTTTCTCAGTTGCTGATAGCGGCCATCTTCGATATCTAAATGATGAGAGATCCTGATCAGTAAATGCGTACCTAGCCTGATGCCTGCAACGATTACCATAAAGCAGATCAGGAATTTGCGCAGGCTATAACCATCTGCCAGTAATAGCAATAATATGCTGATGACAGGAAAGTTGTAAGACCAGAATATATCTACTACGCTGGCATTTTTGATAGCGCGTGCCCATCCCCATGCCATGGCCATGATCATAGCGCAAACCATGATAAGTAGTAAGATGATTGTAAGGTTATCCATGTTGTTTCCCGAATAATTCTTTAAGACCTTCTCCAGGCGGGAGACGGAAAAGCTGCACCAGCATATATATACAACTGGCAATGCTACCCAGTGTAACTAATAATACAAGCCAGATTCCTTTGCTGAAGATCGTTTTTTCCTTGTAACAGATCCATACAAAAATGACCAGCACATTGGTATAAAAATCCCAGAGCGTGGCGCGCATCCAGGGTATACCGCTTAAGAAATCCCATTCTTTGAACAGGTTGCTTGCTATACTGGTTGTGATCACCACATAACACATCCAGATCAATAATGCGCTGAATAGTAGTTTTAAAAAAGTGATCATGTGCTGCCGGCAGATTTGCTAATGACGGTATGATAACATACGTAAGAATAAATACCTTTGGTTTCACGCAACAGGGAATAGTCCGGTTCAGGCTGCTGCCATTCATCAATTAACGATAATTTAGTTTGCCTAATTTCTATAATAGCAGTATCTTTTCTATACCTGTCACTTTTAACAAGGACGAACCCGATCGTAAACTTTGAATTTTAGAGCACTATGGCAGAAAGAAAGACCAATTCGTCTAATTATCAGAATCAATCGTTCCTGGAGAGCAAGTGTCCGTTGAATGAGTTGTTGTTTTCTATGAGCCGTCGCTGGACGACAGATATTTTATTCTGTATAGAGGCTGGCAATAATAGATTTTCAGGAATCAGGGAAGAGCTGACCTACATTACAGATCATATACTGTCAGACCGGCTGAAAACGCTGGAAAAGACTGGCCTGATAACCCGTCAGCAATTTCCCGGCATGCCGCCTAAAGTTGTTTACTCACTCACAGAAAATGGAGTAGAACTTTGTGGCTTACTGGAAAAACTGTGTGAGTTTTCCAGCATTATCTACGACGAGAAAGCTGTCGCAGTATAGTATTGCCTTGAGCATTTCACGTTGTGAAAAACTCTGTATTTTGAGTATCTTACTGAGATACTACTCACACCATGAAGAAATTGACCCAATGGTTTTGTATGTCTGCGCTGGTTTTCTCTCACGCACATGCCCAAACCCCTACAAAAGAAGATCCCCGGTTTGCCGGATTAGACAAAGAATTTAATAGTATCCTTCATACCTGGCATGTAGCCGGTTTTGCTGTAGCCGTAGTAGAGAAGGATAAAATTGTATATGCCAAAGGCTTTGGTTACCGGGATTATGAACACAAGTTGCCCGTAACTCCGAATACGCTGTTTGCCATAGGTTCCAACACGAAAGCCTTTACAGCAGGTTTGTTAGGCATACTCAGGGGAGAAGGGAAAGTGGATTTCGAACAGCCGGTTCGCCGTTTCCTGCCCGAGCTGGAGTTTGCCACACCAGAACTGAATGAGCAGGTGACCCTCAGAGATATGATGACGCATCGTACCGGGGTGCAACGTTACGACTATTCATGGTTCTTCTTTCCACCTACATGCAGGGATTCCCTCTTATGGCGTATACGTTATTTTCAACCCCACACACCTTTGCGTTCCCGGTGGGAGTACAATAACTTTATGTACCTGGCACAGGGCAAAGTAGCGGAGAAGCTTACCGGCAAAAGTTGGGAAGACAATATCCGCCACTACTTTTTTGAACCACTCGACATGTTGCATTCCGATTGCTCCGTCACAGAAATGGTGAAGCAGGAAGATGTAGCCCTGCCATATAGCGTAGCCCAGGATAGCATTATCAAAAAACTGAAATACCATAATATCGATGTAATCGCCCCGGCAGGTAGTATCAACAGCAGTGTGCTGGATATGGCGCACTGGGCAAGTATGTGGATCAATGGCGGGAAATACAAAGGAAAAATCGTGCTGCCGGAACCCTATGTGCGCGAAGCTACAGGTTTGCAGATGGCTATAGGGTACGATCAGCCAGACAAAATGCATCCTGACCTGCACTTCAACGGCTATGGGCTGGGGTGGTTTTTACGTTCTTACAGAGGTCACTACCAGGCGGAGCATGGGGGAAATATAGATGGCTTTTCTGCACTTACCTGTATATTCCCTACAGATAGTATAAGTATCATAGTATTGAGCAATCAGTCGGGTTCTAAAGTACCGGATATCGTGCATAATATCCTTGCAGACAGGGCGCTGAAACTAAGTAAAATAGACTGGAACGGAGAGGCAGATAAGGCTGTACATACAAAGAAACCTGTGGCCGATAAAAGAGAGGATACCATAATAATAAAGGGAACTACCGTTATCCGTCCACTCGCGGAGTTGACTGGCACCTTTGGCAATAACCTGTATGGTAATTTTGAAGTATTCCAGCGAAATGATTCACTGTTTGCGCGGTTCCCTGTAGAAACGGTGTATTTAAAACATCGTGGGTATGATATATTCGATGCAAACAGTACGACTGATCCCACAGCAGGTAGTATGACTACAATCCATTTCCTCATGGATGATAATGGAGACATCAATAGTCTGAATGTAAGACTGGATGATGATACACCGGCGGTGTTTGTAAAACGTAAATAAAGAAAAAGCGCTTCTGCTTTGTGGCAGAAGCGCTTTTTTCTATTGTTTTGCGACGAGTTTAAACTGGATATTCACCTGCGAATTAATCAACTTATCCTGCATGGACTGATCTGATCTATAAGTCATGCCCCACAGTGTTCTGTCAATATTAAAATTCGCTTCCGCCCTGATCACACCTTTTTCTCTTGTAATAAAGGCGGGAAATGAAATGTTCTTTGTTGAATCCTTGATTGTCAGATTTCCCTGCACCGTATAGTTCGCATCTTTCATCAATACCTCTTTCCCTACAGAAGGTTTAAAATTGCTCACACCTGTAATCTCAAAAATTGCCACCGGGTATTTCTCAATATCAAAGAACATAGGTCCTTTCAGCTCTGCTTCCAGCTTATGTTGCAGCATGGAATCAGTAGGTGCCAGATCTTTATCTTCCAGTGTACTCATATTGATCTTAATACTACCACCGGTAACCAGTGTATCCTGCACGTACAATTTGCTTTCCAGCAGTCTGAAAATGCCGGTATGTTTACCCGTAGGCTTTGTACCGATGAATTGTACCACACTTACTGTAGTATCTACATGATATGACCTCCCTTCTCCTTCCTTTACGGACTGGGCATCTTGTATCGTTGCTTTGTCGGCCTTTGGCGCCTGCTCACAGGCTGCCATGAACGTTAGCAAAATGATTGGAACTATATATTTCATAAACTACATTATTCTCATCTCAGCTGCCAGCTATTTCCCGGTTGCCCACCCAGACAAAGCGTCTGAGAATAAATTCCGGGTTAGTAAAGCTTGCATTTCCGGCAGGGTTGCCGCCGGTCACATGAAAATCAGAGAAAGCTGCATGTTGGTTCACCCAGATAAAGCCGGTTAAATTGAAAGAAACCGGGGTGAATACGCTGTTCATCGCTTCCGTGATCTTTTCCTTTGTGTCCGGGTTTATGGCATATGCTGCACAGGTAATCGCCCCATGTTGTTCTGCCATCTGACGGGCCAGTTGAATAGACTCGTCCGTATCTTTTGTTTTTACTAATAACAAAACCGGGCCAAATAATTCCTGCTCAAAAATGTGTTTGTCAGTACTTTCCACCTGCAGGATGGCAGGTGTAAAGCCCCTGGCGTGTGCAAACTCCTCGTTTACCAGTGGCTGGCCTTCCAGTACTACCTTCGCACCCAGTTTACCGGCGTTGTGTGCCCGCTGCAGGGTTGTATCGTTCTGTAATGCACCCAGGGTACCGGCGCCCATTTTAGGATTGCTGACAAGGGCGGTCACCGCATTTTTGAATTTCTCTACTACGTCATCAAAAGAAAGTGTGCCGTTAGGGGTTTGTACGCCTCCCGCAGGTATGAAGAAGTTCTGTGGCGCGGTACACATCTGCCCGGAGTACAGGGAGACGGAGAATGCCAGATTCTGCATCACCGCGTCTATATCAGCTACGCTATCCAGGATTACAGAGTTGACGCCTGCTTTTTCAGTAAAAACAGTTTTACCGGACAGGGATTCTACATAGTTCCCAAACTGGCTGCCCCCTGTATAATCAATCAGTTTAATACCAGGATGTTCACACAAAGTTTTAGTGATCGGCGCTGCGGTGGTATCGGTGGCCAGTTGGCACAGGTTAGGGCTAAAGCCTTTCTCCTGCAACACCTGTTGGATAGCACTTATCGCAATCGCGATAGGCAGAATGGCCCTGGGGTGAGGTTTCACGATCACAGGGTTACCTGTTACCAGGTCTGCATATATTCCAGGTAGCGAATTCCATACCGGGAATGTAGAGCAACCGATTACAAGCCCCGGCCCTTTGGGCATAGCCCTGAAATTCTTTTTGAGTTGGAGGGCGAATTTCCCCATAGGTTTTTCCCACAACTGTTCGGCAGGGTAGCGGTTCAGTTCATGGTAGCCCATGGCAATTGCTTCCAGTGCGCGGTCATTTGCATGTGGTCCGGATGCCTGAAAGCTCATCATAAAGCTCTGCCCGGTGGTATGCTGGGTGGCGTAGGCGATGTCAAAAAAATACGTCTGTATACGCTCCAGGGTTTCTACCAGGATATCGGCCCGGATGTCAACAGTTGTATTGCGCCATTGGGGAGCCGCGGCAACAGCTTTTTCTACAAGATCGTCCGCAGTGAAGAGGGGATAGGTAATACCAAGTGGTTCCATGGTATATGGAGATACTTCCTCACCTGCCCATCCGGATTCACCGGTTTGTAAAAGTTGTGAAAAAGGGGTGTTGAGTTGTGCCTTGTACCTGTTGTGACCTTCTTCGGGGGCTTGCTCGCCATAAGCTTTGGGGTGCTCAGGATATTGCGAGTAGAATGCACGCTCGTGATTAGCCTTCACGGCTTTGTCAATCGTGTTTTGGTGTTTGATGGTAAGCATATGTGGAATTTGAATAATTAGCTTTTCATGCCGGGGCTTGTGCCCACACAAGCCCCGGTTGATCTCTTTACCATCCTTCAGTCATCATCTTGCCAATGAGAAACGGTTATCGTTATAGTACTCATCAGCCCTCACCTTCAGGGGATGGCTGCGCTGGTATTGTAAAAACGCGTCGTATTCAGCTTTATGCATATTTGTCCAGGCTTTGAAAGCAGATTGGTTGCTCACGGGACCAAAGATCCACTGGGTGTAAGCGTCGAATAAACCTTCTTTCAGCAGGCTGCGCTGGTAGTCAAATAATGCGTAGGGGAACTTTACACCTGAGAAATTGAACCAGTCCAGCAGGAAACGGGTCCTTACCATCACCAGGGTCTCAGGGTCAATACCTGTCATGACTACGGATGTCTGTTTGCCCATAGAGGCTTTATAGCTGTCAGCAAATTCGGAGGCTGAGTGCTTTTTGCTCTTCCGCTCATTTTCCATATCCTCGAGGGCCTGGGTCATGAGGGATGGATCGTTGTATAATTTTTTATACGCATCTATCAGCATGGTACGTACCTCAGCTGTGCGGTCTGTATAGCTCTCCAGGTTGATAAAGATCTCACCGTAAATGATGATCCAGGAAGGATCTTTTACGTAAGAATACGCCCTGCAGGCATTGTAGTAGTTGCCGGGGAAAGTAGGATCTTTTTCAATCCCTTTCAGCCAGTTGGCCATACCACCTTCATATACTTTCAGGAACATCAGCAGTTGTCCGTTGTCATTATATAGTTCTCCGCTTTCAGGGAAGCGCTTCAGTCCTTTTTCGTACAATTTCTGGGCTGTTTTCCATTCCTGGTTTGCCTGGTAAATATTACCGGCTATCTGGTAGAGTTGTGGATCAGCGTCCTTTTTACTCAGCAGTGGTTCGATGGTGCTTTTGGCTTTGCTCATATTGCCCTGAAGGAAATAGGCAAATCCCAGTTGCTTTTTATATTGGGTATTGTCAGGGTCCATGGTAATGGCCTGGTTCAGTACCAATATGGCATTGGAATAATCTCCGCTGCGGAGGAAGCCGGTGGCGGTGTTAAATAATTCGTTGGCATCCTGTGCGAAAACCGGTAAGGTCGCGAAAAAGAAGCCAATACATATAGCTATTTTCAATAAAGAAGCCCTCATGTACATCCTTGATCTTTCGTTTGGTGTAAAAATAGGTAAAAAATATGCCAAACCTGCTTATAGCACATGGGATACGAGTCCGTCTCTTAATTTGGGTTCGAACCAGGTACTTTTAGGAGGCATTACATTACCACTATCTGCAATGTCAAATAATTGTTGAATGGTGACCGGGTACAGCGCAAAAGCAACTTTGTATTCTCCGCTATCTACGCGTTTCACCAGTTCCTGTAATCCCCGGATGCCGCCTACGAAGTCGATACGTTTGTCAGTGCGTTGGTCTTTTATACCGAGCAGTTTATCCAGCAAGTTGTTGGAGAGGATGGTGACATCCAGTATTCCAATGGGATCATAGCTAAAGGTGCCTTCCTGTGCGACCAGGCGATACCAGCTGCCATCCAGGTACATACTGAATTCATGGAGCATAGAAGGGGCTTGTGGCAGGTGACCGATGGGTTCTACTACAAAGTCGTATTCCAGTTTGGAGAGCAGATCTTCTTTGCTCAGGCCGTTCAGGTCTTTGACGACTCTGTTGTAATCAAGGATCACCAGTTGGCTGGCGGGGAAGATGGTGGTCAGGAAATAATTGGCCGGATCATCGAGGCCAATGCGTTGTTGTTCTTCCAATTCCTTTTGTACCAGGGATGCGGATGCGGCACGATGATGCCCATCTGCGATGTATGTATGTGGTACTTTGGTTTCGAAGAGCGCAGTGATCTCGTCGTTGGTGGCTTTGTCATCCACCACCCAGAGGGTGTGTTGAATGCCGTCGGCAGCTGTGAAGTCGTACGCAGGAGCATGATGCGCTGTCCATTGATCAATGAGTGAATTGATGGCAGGAACATCATTGTAGGCAAGGAATACATTGCCTGTTTGTGCGTTGGTAGTTTTGATATTGTTGATCCTGTCCTTCTCTTTGTCAGGACGGGTGAATTCGTGTTTTTTGATAATCCCGCTATTGTAATCGGAGATAGACGAGATACAGACAAGACCTGTCTGACTGCGGCCATTCATGATCAGGCGGTAGATGTAATAGGCGGGGGCGTCGTCCTGGAAGAGGGTGCCATCTTTGATAAAGCGTTGCAGGTTTTCTGCAGCTTTATCATATACAGACTGGCTATATACGTCGGTGCCATCTGGCAAGTCGATTTCTGATTTTGAAACGTGGTAAAAAGAGTAGGGGTTGCCGGCGGCTTCTAACTTAGCTTCTGGAGCGCTTAACACATCGTATGGTCTGGCTGCAACTTTTTCAGCCAGTGCGGGTGTGGGTCTTAATCCTTTGAACGGTCTGATGATTGCCATATTGAAAGGTAATTGTTAGTCAGGTAAATGTAACTGCAAATAGGCAGATGAGCAAATACAAGGCCACAATGGTGTTTGCATGAAAAATGCCCACTTCAGGCGTTGACCTGAAAGCAAAAAGCTCCCACCGCAGGTGAGAGCTTTTTGCTTTTATAGTAAGTAAGATTACGCTTTCTTCAGGCTAAAATATTTCATCGCCTCTACCAGCACTTCCACACTTTCATATGGCAATGCATTGTAAAGAGAAGCACGGAAACCACCTACACTGCGGTGACCTTTGATACCTACGATGTCTTCCTTCTTTGTAAATTTCAGGAACTCATCTTCCAGTTCAGGTTTATCCATGATAAAGCAAACGTTCATGCGGCTACGGTCTTCCTTCGCCACAGTACCACGGAATAACGGGTTGTGATCGATTTCATCATACAGAAACGCTGCTTTCTTCTCATTTAATTTTTCAATTCCTGCAGCACCGCCCTGGTCTCTCAACCAGCGTAGTGTGAGCATGGAAATGTAAATTGAAAATACGGGAGGGGTGTTCAACATTGATCCATTCTCAATGTGATTACGATAATCCAATATCGTTGGAAGCTTGCGGGTTACCTTACCAAGAATACTCTTGCGCACAGCTACCATAGTTACGCCAGCGGCGCCCATGTTTTTCTGTACACCGGCATAGATGAGGGAGAACTTATTGAAGTCCATTTGTCTGCTCAGGATATCACTGCTCATGTCGCCAATCAGAGGCACTTCTGTCTCTGGAATGTGCTGCCATTGCGTACCATAGATGGTATTGTTGGTTGTGATATGCAGGTAAGTTGATTTTGGGGAAACATTAAATTGTTTGGGAATGTAAGTGTAGTTACTTTCTTTTGAACTACCAGCTACGTCTACGAAACCAAACTGCTTTGCTTCTTTAATCGCCTTATTGCTCCATACTCCGGTATCTATGTAAGATGCCGTTCCATCGTTTTCAAGTAAGTTCATCGGAACCTGCAGGAATTGCTGCGTAGCACCACCATGAAGGTAGAGTACTTCGAAGTCGTCTTCCAGTTGCATCAGTTCGCGTACGAGATTACGTGCCTCATCAATTACAGCCTGAAACAGTGGAGTCCTGTGCCCTATTTCCAATATGGACATTCCTGACCCCTCAAAGTCAATCAAAGCTTTACTAGCCTTGTACAGAACCTCATTTGGTAATACGGAAGGTCCCGCGTTAAAATTGTGCACCTTCATAGGTCGATCTAAATTAAATAAATTGTTAGCTTGTTCCACTTTGCTTCTTGGTTTTGTCAGAGGAATGGATTAAAAAATAGATAATGGCATTTCAAATCAGATGCTGATGTTGTGTAGGATAAGGCTAAAAAGATAGTATTAACAAAGATAATTTATATTTTTTTAAAATCGAAATTAATTGAAAAGCCCTTGGGTACTCAGTTTTCTTTTTTGCACAAAGCGTATGCCAGCTATTCCTCCACACGACCGATCATTTTGCCTGTATCTGGCAGGGGCGTATATTCTTTCAGTTTTTTGTTAATATTATTGAGTGGTGGCTGGCCAGCATCGACCCAGGCAGTATACCAGCAACTGGCCACCGCATGAATGGCTGCCCGCATACGCCTTTCTACCATATTGCCCAGCAATTGCTGATACGCTTTCGTATAGGAAGTAGCGTAAGTACGTACCAGTTTTCCTTTCCTGTTTTCATAAGCATATTTTGTGTCTGGCGGTGTACGTTGACTCAGGGTTTTTTCCTGTTTTAATACAGTGTCTGCAGCGCTGGCACTACTACTCACTACCTGCCATATAAAGGTTGGTACATCACGGATATAAACGGCCTTTCCACACCAGTAGTTGAAACTGCCATCCGCCAGCAGTTCGGGGATGCGGGATTCCCATAAACCATGAATACCTTCCTGCCCGGTGAACTGACCGTTGTGATTAGAACAGGCATGCAGGGGCACATGTGCATCTGCCACATAATGGCCCAGGTCAGCGCTGAGCCGGAGTATTTTGTCAGGGTCTTTTTCCTGGAAGGCTTTGGATAGGCGTGCCATCATGAGCGGAATGTACCAGGGTACAATCCCATATTGTAGCAGGCTATCTTCCCCAAACTGTAGCAGGGCGGCCTGCCAGCTACGGGGTATCCAATCGTAAGGTGGTGGGCCATAATGATCAATATCTATGTAATGGCGGGGGCCTTCGGCAGCTACGATATATCTTCTTTTATCAGCATCTGTAGCATGCGCTTTCAGGTAGGCCTGCTGCGGCTTGTAGAGTGCGAGCATGGCGGGTGGCAGAGAGAATACCGCCAGCTCATTGATACGCTGATGGGCAAAGAACCCCCAGCCCACAGAAGTGAATGGGAGGAGGATGCAAACAACAATGGAAAACAGTCTTTTAAAAAACATGATTATTTATGGTGGTGTTCCAGGGAGGTCACCCCACCACTCACGGCAAACTTCATCGCTTCCCCTGCAGAAATATTCGTAAGGGGTTTTACCTTTTTAGCAGGCACCATGAATACTTTACCCGTGATGGCGTAAGCATGTGGCACGTAAACCGCCATGTAGCCTTCCAGGCCCAGGATGGTTACGTCCGGCTGGGTGATGAAGCCCATTTCCCATACGTCCACACCATAGATCTGGACAAGTACAGGATGATCGAACTTCTTCTTTTCCCCTACAAAGGCGTCGAAAACGTCTTTGACAGATGAGTAAATATATTTGATGAAAGGTGTCTTTTCCAGGATGCCGTCAAATAGGGCGAAGATCCTTCCCAGAATAAAGGAAGAACTCAGGTAACCTACTGTCACAACCAGGAGTAATACCAGCGCAAAACCCACCCCCTTGAACCGGAGGTAGCTAAAAGGAGCCTCCTGAGAGATAAGATCCTTCGGGAAGATGTTGTCGATGGTTACAAACAGGTAATACAAAGTAAAGGCGGTCACACCGATAGGTGCCAGGATCAGCAGACCCTGGAAGAAATACCTTAATATCTTCGATGCCAGAACTTTAAGACGGATTCTTGGAGACATAATAGTTGTTGTAAACTGGGGCAAAGGTACTATATAAAGGGGCAATGTGTTTTTTAACTTCAACTTATCTACATTAAATAAAATCCTTCTGGAAACTTTAAAAGTTTAAAAAGTTTCCATAGTTTTAGGTTAACCTAATTCTGGCTCCAAATACACTATCCAATGGAAATACAATCACGTATTCTGGATACCGCCTTCAATCTGTTCAGCCAATTCGGCACCAGATCTATTACTATGGATGACATTGCCCAGAAAATGGGTGTCTCCAAAAAGACCCTTTACGCCCATTTCGCCGACAAAGACGAATTGGTCACCCATGCGATTACGCGCTTCCTCCACGCGGTAGACGCCGACTGCAAAGCAAACCAAATCCAGGCCGTCAATGCAATAGATGAGCTATTCCTCGTCATGGAAATGCTGGACAAACAGTTCAGGAACATGAAGCCATTTGTCCTCCTCGACCTGCAAAGATATCACTCCACCGCCTACCAGGCCTTCCTCTCTTACAGAGATACCAGCATGCAAAGCATCATCCGCGAAAACCTGCAGAGGGGTATCCGGGAAGGGCTCTATCGCGCTGACCTGGATGTGGATGTACTCACCAGGTATCGCCTGGCTACTGCCATGCTCTGTTTTCAACCAGATGTATTCGCACCCGGGTTGTACGAAATGAGTAAAGTACAACGCATTTTATTGGAACATTTTCTCTATGGACTTGTTTCCAGTAAGGGATTTCAAAGGATTGAAGCCTATAAACCACAACTATCGTAAAACCAAATGACCTATATGCAAGCGAACAAAAAGCGGACAGGATGGATAGGAGCCTTACTGCTGCTGATCTTTCACACGGGAATGGCCCAGTCTCCCGCCAATACGCCGTTAGCGCCCATGTCGCTCACTGCGAAAGAAGCGGTTGACTATGCCCTGGCTAACCAGGCCACTGTGCGAAACGCAAAACTGGATGAACTCATCCAGCTGGCGAAAAACAAAGAAGTCAGCGGAATGGCCCTGCCACAATTGAGCGGCGCAGGCTCCTTCCAGCACAATCCAATCGTCCAGAAACAGCTGATCGATGCTTCCAACTTTTCCGACACTGTGCCCAAAGGTACCCTCGTACCATTCGCTTTTGGCCTCAAATTCAACGTGCTCGGCGAAGTGAAATTTAACCAGGTACTCTTCGATCCCAGTGTACTCGTCGCCCTACAG
Organism: Chitinophaga sancti; assembly: GCF_034087045.1. Taxonomy (NCBI): domain Bacteria; kingdom Pseudomonadati; phylum Bacteroidota; class Chitinophagia; order Chitinophagales; family Chitinophagaceae; genus Chitinophaga; species Chitinophaga sancti. The sequence goes on from NZ_CP139247.1 coordinate 1,672,475, forward strand.
GCCCGCAAAACCCTGGAAGAACTCTCCCACAGGGGGGTACAGAAAGCAGAGATCGATGTCAAAGTGAATGTTTACAAATCTTATTACAACGTGCTTTCCGCACGTAAAGCCCTGACCATACTCAGGGGCAACCTCACCACACTTGAAAAACTGCTTGGAGAAACAAGAGAAACCTACAAGAACGGTCTCGTGGAAAAACTGGATGTAGACAGGCTTGTCGTACAGGTAACCAACCTTCGCACGGAAGAGACCAAATTACAGAACCTTTCCGAAGTAGGCCTGGCTGCCCTCAAATATTCCATGGGCATGCCCATGCAGCAGGAGCTGACACTTACCGACACGCTCTCTATAGCAGAAATAAAATCAGCAGTAGCCGTAGAAAAGTTCGACTACTCCCAGCGTATAGAATACCAGTTACTGGAATCACAAAAGAAAGCATACGAATACGATCTCAAGCGCTATAAATACAATGCCCTGCCAATACTCTCTCTCTTTGGTACAGGTGGTGTGAGCCGCGCGAGCGATGTGTTCAACTACTTTGATAAGCAAACGTGGTACGGCTATGTAGGCTATGGTGTGAACCTGAGCTTCAATATTTTCACCGGCTTCCAGCGCAAACGCAAGGTAGACCAGGCTTTTCTGCAGGTAAAGAAAACAGAAGTGAGCATAGAAGATGCAAAACTCGGTATCGATCTGGAACAAGCACAATCTACTTCCAACCTGCGCAACAACATCGTAGCGCTCGAAGCCCAGGAAAGCAATATGCAACTGGCACAGGAAGTATATAATACCACACAGATCAAATACAAGGAGGGCGTAGGTTCCAGCGTGGAAATGAGTAATGCGGAGAATGACCTGCTCACTGCCCAGAACAATTATTTCACAGCACTCTACAACGCAAGTGTATCCAGGATCGATTACCTGAAAGCGTATGGCAAGTTGTAGTTGCTGCATTATTTCTCATTCTAATTCATTCTATATGTCTTACAAACATCACTCCGCATTACTGTTCCTGCTCGTCTTCATGGCATGCGGTCAACCTACAGCTGAAGAAAAACTCAACAAGCTGAAACAACAGGAAGCGGACCTGAAAAAAGAGATTGCACAGCTGGAAAAACAAGTGAATAAAACGGATACTGCCGACAAAAAGATGAAGGCAGTGATCGTCACTGCTGTAAAGGACTCCGTATTCGAACATTATATAGATATACAGGGCGCTGTAGATGCACGTGAAAATGTGAATGTCAGTTCCAAAGTACCAGGTGTGATCACCGCCATTTATGTAAAAGAAGGACAGAACGTATCCAAAGGTCAGACACTGGCACAGGTAGACGATCAGATACTGAGAGCCAATGTGGCGGAACTCCGCACCCAGCTGGACCTGGCCACTACACTCTACGAAAAACAACAGAACCTCTGGAAACAGCAGATTGGCTCTGAAGTACAATACCTCAATGCCAAAAACCAGAAAGAATCACTGGAACGGAAAATGGCTACCCTGAATGATCAACTCTCTCAGGCTAAGATCATATCTCCTATCACTGGTACTATCGATGCGGTGGTTTCCAAACTGGGCGACAATGCAGCACCGGGTTCCACTTCATTCAGAGTGGTGAACAATGTGAACTTACGTGTACTGGCCAATGTTGCAGAAGCTTACGCCGGCGTGGTAAAAACAGGTGATCAGGTAGTAGTAAGATTCCCGGATATCGACAAACAGATCCGTACTAAAATCGGATTTGCGGCCAGAACTATCGATCCTGTAAGCCGTACTATCAAAGTAGAAGTGCCGCTAACCAGCGATCCTGCATTGAGACCAAACATGATTGCACAGATCAAGATCATAGACTATGCTACACCTCATGCACTGGTGATACCTGTTAATATCATCCAGTATGCATTGGGTAAATCTTATGTAATCGTCGCTGAGAAATCCAAAGATGGGTGGATTGCAAAAAGAAGAGAAGTGGAAGTAGGTCGCACCTACAATGACAAAGCTGAAATCAAAAGCGGATTACAGGCAGGAGATAATGTAGTAACAACAGGTTATCAGGGATTGAATGACAATGACCTGATCCAGTTATGATCTTAAAAATACTGTTGTATGCAAGATAATCTGAATAAAGAATTTAAGCCTACCAGCTGGGCCATTGATAATAAAGTGAGCGTGTATGTCGCTACTATTATCATAGCCATAGCAGGTATACTATCCTATCAAAATCTACCGAAGGAGCAATATCCGGAGGTTGTGTTTCCTCAGTTTTATATCAGTACTATCAATAGTGGTACATCTCCTGAAGATATGGAAACACTCGTGACCAAGCCCATTGAAAAGCAGCTGGGTGGTCTGTCTGGTGTCAAATCTATCAAGAGTACAAGTATGCAGGATTACTCTGCAATCACTATTGAGTTCGAAGCAGGAGAGAACATGGAATCGGCACGTCAGGAAGTGAGAGAGAAAGTAGACGATGCGAAGAAAGACCTGCCGAATAATCTTACACAGGAACCGCAGATCATCAAGATCGATGTATCGCAGATCCCTATAATGAACATCAACCTGTCTGGTGATTTCGATCTGCAATCACTGAAGAAGTATGCAGATGAAATGCAGGATAGGATCGAAGCGCTGAACGAGATCACCCGTGTAGATATCGTGGGTGCACTTGATCGTGAAATCCAGATCAATGTAGATAAATACAAGATGGATGCAGCACAGGTGAGTTTTGATGATATAGCTAATGCGGTGGCTGCTGAAAACAGAACCATCTCTGGCGGTCAGGTGTCCATGGATGGACAAAAGCGTACACTGAGTGTAAAGGGTGAATATAAAGATCCCACTAAATTGCGCAATATCATAATCCGCAGTGCATCTGGCTCAACCGTATACCTGCGTGATATTGCCGATGTGGTAGATGGATTTGAGGAGCAGGAAAGCTATGCGCGTCTGGGCGGTAAGAATGTGATCACGTTGAACGTGATCAAGCAGAGTGGCAAGAACCTGATCGATGCTTCTGACAAGATCAGGGTGATCATAGAGGACATGAAAAAAGATTATCTCCCTAAAGGATTGAATGTAGTGATCACGGGCGATCAGTCAAACGCTACGCGTGTAACACTACATGACCTGATCAATACCATCATCATCGGATTCCTGCTGGTGACGGTGATTCTCATGTTCTTCATGGGAGCGGTGAATGCGATCTTCGTGGCCATGTCTGTACCGATCTCAATGTTCATCGCCTTCCTGATATTGCCGGCTTATCATTTCACACTGAATATGATGGTGTTGTTCTCGTTCCTGCTGGCATTGGGGATTGTGGTGGACGATGCGATCGTGGTGATAGAAAACGTGCATCGTATCTTCTATGAACGCAAAGACCTCGGAATAGTGAAGGCGGCTAAGATAGCGGCAGGGGAGGTGTTTCTACCGGTATTTTCAGGTACACTGACGGTGTTGGCGCCATTCGTGCCCTTGCTGTTCTGGCCGGGTATCATCGGTAAGTTTATGTTCTTCCTGCCATTGACGTTGATTACGACACTCGGGGCATCGCTGGTAGTAGCTTATATTATCAATCCTGTGTTTGCCGTGGATTTTATGGACAGGCATGAAGGAGAAAACCATCCAAAGCCTGTATGGAATAGAAAGTTCACTTACATGGCGATCGTGTTTGGTGTAATTGCGCTGATAGGATATGCAAATGGCAGTGTGGGACTGGGTAACTTTGTCATCTTTTTATTCCTGCTCATACTATTGGAGAAATTTTATTTGGGGGGTGTGGCACGCCGCTTCCAGAGCAATTTCTGGCCAAAGGTACAGGAGCGTTACAAGCGTATATTACAATGGTGCCTTATTGGATGGAGACCAATATGGATATTGATCGGCACATTTGGTTTGCTCATATTCAGCATTATGCTCACGGCCATCAGGAATCCGAAAGTAGTATTCTTCCCGCAGGCAGATCCTAACTTCATCTATGCTTATATAGAGTTGCCAATGGGTACAGATCAGAAGTACACTGATAGCATCACACACATTGTAGAAGACAGGATCACAAAAGTTGTGGGTGCGAACAATCCGATAGTAGAATCTATCATCTCCAACGTAGCAGTGGGGGCGGGTGATCCATCGCAGACGGATTTGAGTACGCAGCCTCATAAAGGTAAAGTGACAGTTGCATTTGTGGAGTTTGGAAAGCGTGATGGTCATGATACCAAACAATATCTTGATAAGATCAGGCAGGCTGTAAAAGGTATACCGGGTACAGACATTACAGTAGAGCAGGAGCAGGGCGGTCCGCCAACAGGAAAGCCCATCAACATCGAAATAGCTGGTGATGAATTTGAAGAACTGACATCTACAGCCACTAAACTGAAGCGTTACCTTGATTCACTGGAGATCGGTGGCGTAGAGGAATTGCGTTCAGACTTTCAGAGCAACAAACCTGAAATTGTGGTGGATATAGATCGTGAGCGTGCAAACAGGGAAGGTATTTCCACCACAACTATTGGTATGGCATTGCGCACTGCTTTGTATGGATATGAAGCCTCTAAGTTCAGGGATCCGGAAGATGATTATCCGATCATGGTCCGGTTCAGGGAAACGCAGCGTAACAATATCAACACACTCATGAACCTGAACTTGGTATATAGGGATATGAATATGGGAGGTATGATCAGGCAGGTGCCGCTGAGTGCAGTGGCAAATATTCATTACTCCAATACTTATGCAAGTATCAAGCGTATAGATCAGAAGCGTGTGGTGACATTGTATTCAAATGTACTCAACGGTTATAATACGAACGAAGTAGTACAGCAAATACAAACAGCAGTGAGTGATTTTGCAAAGCCGGCAGGTATTCAGGTAAAGATGACGGGTGAGCAGGAAGATCAGGCAGAGACAATGAACTTCCTGATGCTTGCGATGATTGGTGCATTTGGATTGATCCTGATGATCATGGTAACGCAGTTTAATTCCGTTGGTCGTCCGCTGATCATCTTTATGGAAATCCTGTTTAGTATCATAGGGGTATTCCTTGGGTTCTCCGTTTTTGGAATGGATATCTCCATCGTAATGACGGGAGTAGGTATCATGGCGCTGGCGGGTATCGTAGTACGTAATGGTATCGTACTCGTAGAGTTTACAGATCTGTTGGTGCAACAAAATATGCCAGTGTATGAAGCGGTGGTAGAAGCGGGCAGAACCCGTATGACCCCGGTGTTACTCACGGCAATAGCAGCGATCCTTGGTTTGATTCCGCTGGCAGTGGGATTCAATATAGACTTTGAAACCTTGTTCTCTCATTTCCAGCCACATATTTTCTTTGGTGGAGACAATGTGGCGTTCTGGGGCCCATTGGCCTGGACCATGGTGTATGGGTTAGTCTTTGCTACATTCCTGACCCTGGTCCTTGTGCCGGTGATGTATGCGATGAATAAGCGGTCGATAGATGTGCTGGATTATAAAGGATGGCCGAGGGGATTGAAGTATATTCCATTCTTTGTAGTTTTTGTGAAACTGTTTATGAAGAAGGAGACGGTGCGAAAACTGCATGCGCCGGATTATGTATCAGACATGCCATATAGGTTCTTCAGTGGTAAAGAGGAAGAGGAGGTGCCACATGGAAATGGGGTAGCAGTGAAGTAAGTGAAGAGCTTGTAGTAGATAACTTTAAGTAAGTGTACACAATTACAGTGTAACAGTTGTAGGTTTAACAGGATACCGTCCCGTTTCGTCCGGGACGGTTTTTTATATTAAACTTAGCCATATTCCTACTTTTTTATGTATCTTAACAAACTTTAACAAATACTACTGCAGCAAATCATTATTTTTGGGCCTTAAGCGCCATTTTTGTTAATCCGGGTAACAATAACGCTATGCGACGCAACCATGAAATAGATTACCGTATCTATGGTGAAGAAATACAGATTGTCGAAATAGAACTCGATCCACAGGAGACTGCCGTGGCCGAGAGTGGTAGTTTTATGATGATGGACCAGGAGATACAGATGCAAACCATGTTTGGTGACGGTTCACAGTCTAATCAAGGTATTTTAGGAAAGTTAATGTCTGCCGGTAAGCGAATGCTGACTGGGGAGAGTCTTTTCATGACTGCATTTACGAATGTGGGGAATGGAAAGAAACGTGTAAGTTTTGCGGCACCTTACCCGGGTAAGATAATCCCCATGGATTTGTCCCTGATGGGTGGCAAGGTGATTTGCCAGAAGGATGCGTTCCTATGTGCGGCGAAGGGGGTGAGTATCGGAATAGAGTGGCAGCGTAAGCTGGGAACGGGGATCTTTGGAGGTGAGGGTTTCATCATGGAAAAGCTGGAAGGTGATGGTATGGCTTTTGTGCACGCAGGAGGGTTGGTATTAGAGAAAGAATTACTGCCTGGGCAGGTATTAAAAATAGATACAGGATGTCTGGTCGCCTATACTTCAGGAATAGATTTTGACGTTGAATTTGTACGGGGAATAAAGAATATGGTATTTGGTGGCGAGGGTTTATTTTTCGCTACATTGAGAGGACCCGGCAAGGTATGGGTACAGTCGTTGCCTATTAGCCGATTAGCAAGCAGGATCATATCATATGGAACAGTTCGCCGAAAAGAAGAAGGTAGTATACTGGGCGGATTGGGAAATTTACTGGATGGAGATTGATAAATAATAATTAAACTGAAACAGAAATAAACTGTTATAACTGGAAATAATCAGACGTATTAAAAAACTGGTATCTTTGAAAACCGCCTTATTGAATAACCGTTATTAGCAGGTATTTTATAGAATTGACATCATTAAACAGACAAAGAGTCAAATAACTGTTGTAACTGGCAGAGGAAAAAATTGATAAACCGGTCATTACTGATTAACAGTGAAACAAAGTGGTACCTTCCTAAAGAAGAAGACCTATGATCATAAGATTTATTTATTGAAAACAAGATTATCAAACGGAATACTATACAGACAGAAAGGAATATTGACTAACCGGTAATTTTTATATAAACTGATATTATTGATAAGCAGTATTAGCAATTAACAGAAAGAAAAATTAGCAAACTATACATACTAGAATAACTGGCGCTATTGCATGGCGGTATTGAGTCCTGCATGATAGTGACGGGCATTATGGACTATTAAAATAATTGTACACGTTAAGGATTCTGTAACACCAAAAGGGCCATTGAATACTCAATTTTTTTAAGTAGAGTCTTCGTTAAAAGCAGAATCTCCCCGGAAACAATGGAAATTGAATTATGTTTGATCTATCATGGGCATTTGCCGAAGAGCAGGACCGAAAAGACACATTGAAAAACTATAGGAATCAGTTTTATTTCCCACAGCGGAATGGAAAGGATGCGATATATTTTTGTGGTAATTCGTTAGGTCTGCAACCGAAGAATGTACAACCGGCAGTAATGCAGGAGTTAGAGGACTGGCAGCAATGTGCGGTAGAGGGTTATTGGGGAGCCAGGAATCCGTGGTTGTATTATCAGCAATATTGCAGCCGGCCGATGGTGGAAATAGTAGGTGCCAGCCAGGAGGAACTGACAGTAATGAATACACTAACTGTCAATCTTCACTTGATGATGATGACATTTTACAAACCGACAAAGGAAAAATTCAAGATATTAATGGAAGCAGGTGCGTTTCCCAGCGATCAATACGCTGTGGAGACCCAGGTGAAACTGCATGGCCTGGATCCGGCAACGGCAATAATAGAAGTAGCGCCCCGTGAAGGAGAATTTTTAATACGCGAGGAAGATATTTTTCAGATAATTGATCAGGAAAGTAGTAGCTTAGCGCTTATATTATTGGGGGGAATAAACTATTATACCGGCCAATTGTTTAATATGCAGTCCATTACGGAAGCGGCCCATAAAGCAGGGGCTGTAGTCGGGTTCGACCTGGCACACGTAGTAGGAAACGTACCTGTGAAGTTACACGACTGGGAAGTAGATTTTGCCGTGTGGTGCTCATATAAGTATCTAAATGGAGGCCCCGGCGCAGTTGGAGGAGCATTTATACATGAAAGACATGCCCGAGACAGGAACCAGCCAAGGTTAGGCGGCTGGTGGGGCAACGAAGAAACCATCCGTTTTAAAATGGAAAAAGGCTTTGAGCCTAAAAACCGTGCAGAAGGCTGGCAAATAAGCACGGCACAGGTATTTAACATGGTAGCATTGAAAGCCTCGCTGGAACTGTTTGAATCAGCTGGTATGGCAGCTTTGAGAGATAAAAGTATACAACTTACCAATTATCTTGAATTCCTGTTAAAACATATAGAAAACATAAAATTTGAAATAATTACGCCTAAAAATTGTAAGGAACGCGGCGCCCAATTATCTTTGCTTTTCCATGACAGAGGTAAAGAAATCCAACAAAAGATGACGGAAGCCGGTATCATAGTGGACTGGCGAGAGCCCGGAGTCATTCGGATTTCACCGGCGCCCTTATATAACTCTTATGGAGACGTATTTCATTTTTATGAAATCATAGCAAATATTGCTTAAAACGCTTAATTAAGTACGATGAATTTTGAGAGAAACGAACGCCCCCGCAGGCCCTACTCTCCTCCTGGTGCAGACAAAGACCAAGATCCCAATAAGGAGAGACCAGGCGGTTACTTCAAACCCGATTTTAACAATGAAAGGGAGGGCAAACCTGGTGGTTACAACCAGGACAATGACAGACCTAATTTTAACCGTGACCGCGGCGAAGGCGGCGGTGGCTATAATCGCGGTGATCGCGATGGTGGCGGCGGTGGATATCGTCCACGCGACAACGGTGGCTATGGAGGTGGCGGCGGTTACGATCGCGGCGGCAGTGGTGGCTACGGTGGCGGCGGAGACCGTGACTTCAACCGTGAAGGCGGTGGTGGTGGCTATAACCGCGAAGGCGGTGGTGGCGGCTACAATCGTGGCGGCGGCGGTGGTTATGATCGCGGCGGCAGTGGTGGTGGTGGTTACGATCGCGGCGGTGGCGGCGGTGGTTACAATCGCGGCGGCGGTGGTGGTGGTTACGATCGCGGCGGTAGCGGCGGTGGTGGTTACGATCGCGGCGGCGGCGGTGGTGGTTACAATCGCGGCGGTGGCGGCGGTGGTTACGATCGCGGCGGTGGCGGCGGTGGTTACAATCGCGGCGGCGGCGGTGGTGGTTACGATCGCGGCGGTGGCGGCGGTGGTTACAATCGCGGCGGCGGTGGTGGTGGTTACGATCGTGGCGGCGGTGGCGGTGGCTACAACCGTGGCGGTGGTGGCGGCTTCGGCGGCGGTGGCGGCGGTGGATTCCGTCCAAGACCAGGTGGCGGTGGCGCAAGACGTCCGTTCACTCCTAAACCAGATAACAAAATCTACTTTATCGCCTTGCTGCCTACAGCAGAGGTAGGTAAAGAGATCATCAAAATAAAGCAGGATTTCGCTGAAAACTTCGGTCCTGTGTATGCGCTGAAAGTATTGCCGCATATCACACTCCAGGTTCCTTTCACAGCTGATCCGGCACTGGAAAAAGCTTTCTGCGATGAACTGGCTGAATTTGCTAAAACACAGGCGCCTTTCGAAGTGTCCCTGAATGGTTTTGGTACATTCCCAAACAAGCAGAACCGCGTACTGTTCATCAATGTTGAGAAGAGCGAAACTATGAGCGCCCTGCACAGACAACTGATCAACTTCCTGCGTAAGGAATTTGGCTTCAGTACCATGCTGGCTCGTACAGGTTTCACCCCTCACGTAACCGTGGCCTTCAAAGACCTCGAAGATGCACAGTTCGAAAAGGCTTGGCCTGAATACGAAAACAAGGAATACACTGCTTCATTCAAAGTGAACAACCTGTATTTCCTCCGTCATAACGGTAAATCCTGGGAAGTACTGCAGAAGTGCAAACTGGGTGGTGCGTGATCGGAATGAGATTAACACTAATGAAAAAGAGGAAGGCGATTGCCTTCCTCTTTTTTTTATTTTCCGTGGATCATTATTTTCCGTGGATCATTATTTTTCTTGGATCATTATTTTCCGTGAATCTTATTTTTTGTAAATCTGATTTCCTGTAGATCTTTACTTCTTGTATATCCTGTAAGTATCTCCGTCTTTTAACCAGCCCGAGTTGGTCATGTCTGTAATTGAATCCAATACCTTCGGTAATGGTGGGATCCGGACAAACATTCTATTTAGATGGAAGGTGTCTATCGCTCTTTCTGCTACAATCTTCACCCCATAATAATTCTCCAGCGTTTTGAGTATATCATGAATTTCTGTACCATCAAACACAAATTTATTCTCCTTCCACGCTATAAAATTCGCATCATTATTTGCATTCTCTTCAGGCTGTTTCCCTGCTGCAAAAGTTACTTTACGACCCGGTGTCACCACTAGTTTATGCGTATCATGTGACACTGCCACCTTTCCAGTTACCACTGTAACTTCCACAGGTGTGGCAGCATATGCCCTAACGTCAAAAGAAGTCCCCAATACCTGCGTCTGTGTTTCATTCGCATATACCACAAATGGTCTTCCCGGTTGGTTCGCTACCTCAAAAAATGCTTCCCCTTCCAGGTGAATCGCTCTTTCTGCACCAGCCAGTTGTTTGTCATAACGTAAACGACTGTTTTGATTCATATATACCTTACTACCATCAGGCAGGGTAATAGTCGTCTTTTCATTAGCCGCTGTGAGCGTCGTGATTTCATTCGGTCCACGCAGCGTGAAGTAGAGTAGGGTCGCTACTGCAATACCAGTAATACTGGCTGCGATACGCAGGTACATTTTCCTGTTGCTCACCACCTGCAATGCTGATGTGTCAGTTGTATATACACGCTCTTTGAAGCGCTGCCAGTTAGCTTCGGTATCAGGGATAAATGTGGTGTCGTGATCACCGGTGATTGTCCACGTACGCCTGATCTCATCGAAGTAGCGACGATGCGTAGCATCTTCATCCAGCCATTTTTGCAACATGGTTCGCTCAGAAGGGGAGAGTGAATTCTCCAGCGAGCGTACAATCAGCGTATCAATATTTTCAATTTGCTCAGACATATATGTCAAAATTGTAAAAGTAAAGGATAAAGCGCCGCTCCTGCTATAAACAGGATAGTGACCTGCAGATAATCCTGCAGGGAAATTCGTAATTTTTTCAGGGCCGTCACCATCTGGTTCTCTACTGTTTTTACAGAGATATTCAGGGTAGCGGCAATCTCCTTGTATGATAGTTCTTCATATCGGCTAAGTATAAAGATCTCTCTGCACTTTTCCGGCAGCCGGTCTACAGCTTGCTGAATATGTTGGGTAGTTTGTTGCAGGTTCATACCAGCGCCTGGATTTTCCGCCTGTACTGGTTCATGCTGTTCACCTAGTTCCATATGTACGCCTCTACGCTTTTTTTTATCAACATAATCCAATGCCATATTGATCGCGGCTTTGTGCAGGTAAGCTTTAAAGTAAACTTCCTGTAGTTCAGCCCGACGGTTCCATATCTTAATAAATACGTCCTGTGCAAGGTCTTCCGCAGTGGCAGTGTCCTGTACAATGCGGTAGATTGTCTTGCAGACAAACGGAAACCAGTTCCTGAACAGTGTTTCCATGAACAACTGCTCATTCTCCTGTAATAATTTTTGCAATGCAGCATTTTCCGGCATGGTACAAAAATAACCTTTGTCCGTATTCCCGCTAGCATAGGTAGGGGCAGTACTGGAAAATGTCCTGAGTACAGCTTGCATATGTGACAATTAATTTGCTGTGATATAATAGATAACGGTTGTCACAGCTGATACCCCTATGTGATGGGAAAATAAAAAAGTCGGAAGATTATTTCTTCCGACCATGACCAGGGCAGGTGCCCCTTAAAAAAAATGAAGCCGGCCATACTGAAGTATGGAACCGGCTTTTTGATTAACCCCTATGAAAACCAACTATTGCTATCTTAAATTATTTCTCTGCCAGTTTAATTTCTCCGAGATCTGTTGCTTTGCCATCTTCTACTCTCACATTTGCAATCGTCACATCCTGGAATGGACTTTTGGCAGAAACTATCACGGTATATGTGCCGGCTTTGGCCTGTTGTAAGGAAAAGGTTCCATCATTAACAGTCGCCTTCAAAGTATCTGTTCCCATAATCGCCCATGCATTGTTTGCACCATCTGCAGGAGTTACTTTTCCTGAGATACTTCCTTCATCACTTGTCCTGAATGCATACGCACAGAATACAGCAACCGCAAGGACTAACATTATTTTTTTCATGGTCGTTTCAATTGATATGGTTAATGCAGTAATAAAATCAATTAGCATGCCAACGGGGTAGAAATCAAATCATGTAATATCAGGTTTAACATTCCTTTATACTCAGCTGCAAGAGGTTGCTATAAACATCGAAGGAGGTTTGCCATCAGGCAAACCTCCTTCGACTCCCCGAAAAGAAAACGCTTTTGCCGAAGGCAAAAGCGTTTTCTTTTCGATTGTTTTATTTTAAACTATCTTCTATTCAACTTAGACAGCAGTCGCAGTATCTCAAGATACAACCACACCAGCACCACCAGCAAACCAAACGCTGCATACCACTCAAACCACTTAGGCATACCTTGTGCTGCACCCTGCTCAATCATATCAAAATTCAGAATCAGATTCAGCGCAGCAATCGCTACTACCACCAATGAAAAGATAATACCAATCATGCTACCCTCATGCAGAAAAGGAATGTCTACAGAGAACAGACGCAGTACCAACGCAATCAGATAAAATACTGCAATACCTGCAGTCGCTGTATACACAATCGCACGGAACTTCTCAGTCGCACGCAGCACACCCAATCTATAAAGCACCAGCATTGCGACAGCAGTACCAAAAGTCAGACCTACAGCCTGCAGTACAATACCATCATATAATGAGGAATACATTGCGGAAATAACGCCGAGGAACAAACCTTCTGCCAGTGCATAAGCAGGTGACAAATAAGGCGCCCATTCTTTCTTAAAACTAATAACGATTGCCAGTACAAAACCACCGATACCACCTATCATCAGGAAAGGAATATAGTTACCCTCTCTTGCGAGGATACCCCATGAGTAAACAGCAGCACAGATCACCAGCGCTAAGAGGAAAGCAGTCTTGTTGGCAGTACCCTTTACTGTCATTGAATTGTCCGTAGACTTCAGGGCAGCCTGCTGAAATGTCTTTTCATTCAGGACGGGATTATTGGGTTGGAATAATGCCATGATGTTATAATAATTATTTGTCAGCTAAATTACGATTTTCACTCATAAATATCGTAAACCAATTGCGAATTCCCTGTTAAACTCCGTAACTATTACTAAAAGTTATGAGCCATAACTTTTAGCTATGCTGGCGGAAAGACAAAGTCTACCGACTTTGTGTACTTTTGTTAAAATTCAGCCTTCCGGAAAGTATATGATTTAAAACAGTAAATACTACCCTCCGAATCGTTAAATTTACAGCCTGAAAAAATATCAGTCGTTAAATAAGATCTTAAATGTCAAATACTTCGGTTCAACAGATAGAAGATGTGGTGATCAAGTTCGCTGGGGATAGTGGTGACGGTATGCAGTTGACGGGAACTCAGTTCTCCAATAATACCGCCCTGGTAGGTAATGACCTCAGCACTTTCCCTGACTTCCCGGCCGAAATCCGTGCCCCTCAGGGTACCCTGGCCGGTGTGAGCGGCTTCCAGCTCCACTTCTCCTCCAACCGTATATTTACCCCTGGTGATGCCTGTGATGTACTGGTGGCTATGAACGCAGCAGCGTTGAAGGCCAACCTCAAATCCCTGAAAAAAGGCGGTATCATCATCGCAAATACTGACGGTTTTGATGCAAAAAACCTGCGCCTCGCCAATTACCCTGATGGTGTAAACCCACTAGAAGATGGTTCCCTGGTGAACTTCCAGCTCCATACCATGGACGTAACCAAGATGACGCGTGAAGCGCTCAAGGAAAGCACCCTCGGTATGAAAGAGAAAGACAGGGCCAAGAATATGTTCGTGCTTGGATTCCTCTACTGGTTGTACGACCGTAGCCTGGAAAGCACCGAAAACTTCCTCAACGACAAATTCGGAAAGAAACCTGAAATCTTAGATAGCAACCTGAAAGTGCTGAAAGCAGGTTATAACCTGGGCGATACCGTAGAAGCCTTTACCACCCGCTACCGTGTGGAAAAAGCAAGAATGGAGCCCGGTACTTACCGCAGCATTACAGGTAACACTGCCCTCTCTTACGGCCTCATCGCCGCCAGTCAGAAGGCAAACCTGCCCCTGTTCCTGGGTACTTACCCTATTACACCGGCATCTGATATCCTGCATGAGCTGAGCCGTTATAAAAACTTCGGTATCCGCACTTTCCAGGCAGAAGATGAAATCGCAGGTATCGCTTCCGCAATCGGTGCGTCCTACGGTGGCCACATGGGGGTAACTACTACCTCCGGTCCGGGTATGGCACTGAAAGGTGAAGCCATCGGTCTGGCAGTAATGCTGGAAATTCCGCTGCTGATCATAAACATTCAGCGTGGCGGTCCTTCTACAGGTTTACCTACCAAAACGGAACAATCTGACCTTTTACAGGCATATTATGGCCGTAACGGGGAGTGTCCGTTGCCGGTAATCTCCGCATCCACCCCATCAGACTGTTTTGATGTGGCTTACGAAGCTTTCCGTCTTTCCATCGCACATATGACACCCGTGATCCTGCTGAGTGATGGGTATATCGCAAATGGTGCTGAGCCATGGCGTTTCCCTAAGTCAGACGACCTGAAGCCAATTCCGGTTAAGTTCAAAACAGCACTGGAAGAAGGTGAAGACACTTATCTCCCTTATCATCGTGATGAAAACCTGGTGCGCCCCTGGGCAGTACCTGGTACACCTGGTCTGGAACACCGTATCGGTGGTCTGGAAAAACAGAACATCACTGGTAACGTGAGCTACGATCCTGAAAACCACCAGGTAATGGTACGCATCCGCCAGGAAAAAGTAGATAAGATCGCAGATCATATTCCTCCTCAGACTATAGAACTGGGTCCTGAAAAAGGTAAGGTACTGGTACTGGGCTGGGGTTCTACCTATGGTTCAATCAAGACTGCCGTACTGGAACTGCTGGCAGAGGGACACGAAGTAGCACATGCACATATCCGCTACCTGCGCCCATTCCCTAAAAACCTGGGTGAGATCCTGCACAACTATGATAAAGTATTGATTCCTGAAATCAACAACGGTCAGCTCATCAAGATCATTCGTGAGCAATTCCTGATCGATGCACAGGGTTATAACAAGATCATGGGTGTGCCTATCACAAAAGGCGAATTGGTGATTAAGATCAGGGAGATGCTGCAGGCATGATAATCAGCTAACTAATATATAGGCAAAAGATCCTGTCCCCCGGGGCAGGATTTTTTTTGTATATTCATTTATCGCCAAATGTCTATTATGAAAAGCCTCGTACTGTCTTTATTATTTTCATTCCTGATGCTGGAAATAGCCGCACAAACGCATAGCTATGAAATTCGCTATGGTAGTCATGTGATTGGCAACATTACCGCTGTGCAGAAAGTAACAGGAACCGCCAGAAAGATTGCTATCCAGAGCAACGTTGATATGAAACCCCTTGCTAAGTTTAACCTTAATATTAACTGTGATTACGACGACAATGTCCTGTTGCTTGCCAATGCAAAACGTACTACCGGAAAGGAGGGAGACGATAAGTACAGCATTACTAAAAGAGATGGAAAGAATTACAGCATCAATCACAATGGGGAACGGTCAGTGCTGAACAATACAGATATCGTACATACGGTAGCGGAGTTATACTTCTTCGAACCTCATCATATCACCAGTATATTTTCAGAGCTGCAAGGCGCCTTCCTGCCACTCAGGTCATTGGGGAATGGATTATATGAGCTGACCCTGCCAGAGGGCAAAAAAAACGTGTATAAATACGAAAAAGGCACATTGGTACAAGTAGAGATACCACAGGCATTTGGAAAAGCGCTGGTGGTTAAAATAACTTAGAATGGGTTTAAATAAGCTGAGGATAGCTTGCGCTACCCTCAGTGATTGTTTTAGTCTATAATTCAGTCTAAAATTTAGTCTATCACCTTTTCAATGATCTGCCCACTCACCTTATCCTTCAGGATCACTTTCTTCGTACCATAATGCGTCATTTCTTCCTTGACAAGATAATACTGTGAATCGTAATCCTGCTGAGTAACGTCTTTACCTACATTTTCACGACCTCTCCATATCTCCAGTTTTACCGGCTCCCACAATTTAGAAGCTGCACTGCGATAAGCGGCATCCAGAATAGCATTCACCACATACCCGTCGTAAAACGTTTCCTGTGGTGCACGTTGCTGCTCCATGGCTGCGAACATATCGGTGAACATGTGATTGTAGCCCAGGTCATTCAGTTCATCGCCTACAGGGAATAACCATCCGCTGTTGCTTTCCGCTTTTTCAGCTACATAGTCTGCCCCCTTTCCGGTGGTGAACATATCAAAACCTGTACGCAGGAAATTGTTGATCCAGATAGTACCTTCTGTACCCATCACTTCATCACGCAGGTCCAAACCACCTCTGAAAGTCCAGCTGACTTCAAACTGCCCGATAGCGCCATTTTCATACTTCACTAACCCGATGGCATGGTCTTCGGCATCGATAGGTTTTACCTGTGTATCGGCCCAGCACATCACCTCTACAGGTTTTATGTCTTTGCCGATAAATGAACGGGCTATTTCCACGCAGTGACAACCCAGGTCCAGCATACAGCCTCCGCCGGCTTGTTCCTTATCCCAGAACCATTCGCTG
The DNA here is from genome assembly GCF_034087045.1 of Chitinophaga sancti. Classification (NCBI taxonomy): domain Bacteria; kingdom Pseudomonadati; phylum Bacteroidota; class Chitinophagia; order Chitinophagales; family Chitinophagaceae; genus Chitinophaga; species Chitinophaga sancti. The sequence continues at coordinate 1,689,263 of NZ_CP139247.1, forward strand.
TGCGGGCCGGGATGTGTTTCTCTGGATTTTGCCCAGAGTATTTTGCCCAATGCTCCGTTCTTCACGCTATCAAGTGCTTTCAGGAACTTGGGTGTATATACCAGATCTTCGAGATAACCATTGAAGATGCCTGCCTTTTCTACGGCTTCCAGCATACGTTTGGCTTCTTCTGCATTACGGCCCAGGGGCTTGGTACAGATCACGCCTTTTTTATGTTTACAACAGAGCAATACCGCTGCCTCATGTAGATTGTTGGGCAGTGCAATACATACTACATCCACATCAGGATGGGCAATAGATGCCTCCATATCGGTCGTCCAGTGTGCTACCTGGTAGTCTGCTGCGAACTTTTGTGCACTTTCTTCCCTGCGGGAATAAATACTTACAATCTTATCACGGCTACGCTGCCCCTGTAACGAGTCAGCATAAAATCGGCCTATGAAGCCTGAGCCTAACATGGAAATACGTTGCATACTTACAGAGCTGTTTTGGTTTGTTTTTCCTTGAAGAGTACGAGGAAGAGGAAGCATACCACCAGTGCAATACCTGCAGGAATGATCCACACCCGGCGCCAGAATTCAGCTAAAGGCAGATCCTTGTAATGATCAGAAATAAGACCTGCTACCCAGAAACCGATCAGCATACCTACACCATAGGTAGCAAGCGTGATCAGACCCTGTGCGGCACTCTTATATTTTTCACCTGCCTGGGCATCTGTATAGATCTGACCAGACACGAAGAAGAAGTCGTAACAGATACCATGCAGTGCAATACCGATAATCAGCATAAACAACAGATCATTTGCATCACCATATGCGAACAATGCATAACGGATGGCCCATGCCAGCATACCAGCCATGATCGTCTTTTTGAAACCATATTTCTTGAAGAATACGGGGATCAGGAGGATCAGGAAAGTTTCTGACAACTGACCAATGGTCATCATCACCGTTACATGTGGCATTTTCATTTCTTCGAAGAAACGGTGTGCATTCTGGTAATAGAACGCCAGCGGAATACAGATGAGGATAGAGGAAATAAAGAAAATGAGGAAGTTACCATTCTTCAATAAGCGAATGGCGTCAAGACCTAAAATTTCACCAATACTTTCTTTCTGGTTTTTGTCCTTTATCGGTGGTGTCTTTGGCAGACTAAAGCTGTAGATACCCAGGATCACAGACGCTATACCTGCCATAGCAAAGGTGTTTTTCATGAATCCTGCAGCTACACCAGCTTCACTATCCCATGCAAAAGCAGAAACCAGCACACCTGCTATAATCCAGCCGATGGTCCCGAACATGCGGATCACAGAGAATTCCTTTTCAGGATTTTTCATCTGGCGGAAAGAAACGGAATTCACCAATGCTAGAGTTGGCATAAAGAGTACCATGTAAGCAAACACATAAGGATAGAATACGCTTACATCTTCGGCACGAAACATCTGGAACATCAACACAGCGCCTGCAAGGTGCAGTACGCCAAGGATGCGCTCAGCATTAAAGAACTTATCGGCAATCATACCGATGATAAAAGGAGCGATAATAGCGCCGTATGACTGTGTGGAGAATACATTGGCTGTGGCGATACCATCTGCATGAAGGTTCGCGCTCAAATATGTTCCTAATGTAACAAACCATGCCCCCCAGATAAAAAACTCAAGGAACATCATAACGGATAGCCGGATACTGGTACTTACTTTCATAACGATTTTATACTTAACAATGACGATAACTTTGCCCGTATAAGATAAGTAAAATAAAACCGAAATTCCAATAGGGTATGAAAAACGGGCTTTTTAGATGCGCCCCCGGTTAACTTAATTATAAAATCCTTTTAGGGAGCACTGTAATTCCCGACCCTTCCGCCAGCAAAGCCGATATCGGCTGCTGACTCAGCATAGGCACAAACTCATCCCCATACAATGCCGCTGTATCCACCTGATAACTATAATCAATCATGCTATGCGTTCTCCACTGTGGATGCGTCACCTGGTATTCACCGGTCTTTTCAGCGCCCATATGGGTATATCCCCAGTAATGATCAGTAATGAATGCTGCTTCGCTACCCGGGGTAATAGGCAACGGCGCCGCATCTGCTTTTGCTGTGAGATGATTCCAGTGTGCACCCACCTTCCATTCATAACTCACCTCCAGCTCCTTTTCAGCATGTTTCCATCTATGCCGCATGGCATGTGTGGCATATTTCTCTTTATAAATAGTATTAGCTACAAAAGGGATCGCATGCTTAGGCACCAGTTCCTTAATAAAAACCACGCCTCTCTTCCATTCCTGCCCATCCTTATACCTCACATAAAACCGTAGATTCACCTCTTCAAAATGCCTGTGAAATGGAATTGACAAGCCGAGCACTTTCGTATTTTGAAACATAAACCCCACGAGACTCACATAATGTGTGTCATTCCATGTATCCAGTTCGGTACGATAAGGTACATAGCGCTGCAACACAGCCGGATCTGCCTGAAAATTGATCATGAGCAGGTTGCGCCATTCAGCGGATAGAAAAGGATTTTGCATAGATTATTGTGCTTTTACCAGCGTCTTGTAGTACTTACAGGCAGGCCTGATGCCACATTCCCCACACCTGGGGCTTCTGGCCACGCAGATGTACCGGCCATGCAGAATGAGCCAGTGATGAGCGATATGAACTTTCTCTTCAGGAATATATTTCAGCAATTGCAGCTCTGTCTGCAAAGGTGTTTTGGCATTCGTCGTCAACCCGATACGTGCAGATACACGGAACACATGGGTATCAACAGCCATATTAGGCTGATGATGTATAACAGAAGTAATGACATTGGCTGTCTTTCGTCCCACCCCTGGTAGCTTGACCAGTTCTGATACTGAATCAGGTATCTCCCCATTGAAGTCTTCCATAAGCATCTGTGCCATCCCGATCAGATGTTTCGTCTTGTTATTGGGATAGCTGATACTGCGGATCAGCGGGAATAGCTCATCAAATGTGGCGTGGCTCATACTTTCCGCATCCGGGTACTTTTTAAAGATAGCCGGTGTGGTCATATTCACCCTTTTATCTGTGCATTGCGCAGACAGGATGACGGCCACCAGTAATTGATAAGGATTATCGTAGAGCAGTTCAGTCTCCGCATTGGGAGCATGTTGCTCAAAATAATTTAATACAAAGGCAAAGCGTTCTTTCTTTGTCATACCTGTAAAGGTAGGGCAAAAAGTTCTCAAAAATGTGAGTGCTAAAAGGGCCTCTTACTTAGTCGGCTGGGTCTTCTTCGCGTATTCTGCAATCGCTCTGATAGTCTCAGGCCTTGGTGAATAAATAATAGTGTCCAGCGCTTTGCGGGTTTGGTTCAGGCAGTTTTGTTCTTCGCGGGAAAGTTCAGGATCTTGATTATCCATTTTGTGCAATTTATTTGCGCTATCAGTTACAGAAAGAAAAGTAGAAAATAGATGTGTAGAATTCCCCATGCAAATAAGTTTTAATACAAATGATTAATTCATAACAGTATAACGGAGATTATGCAAAATGTATTGTCAAAATAAACGAAATATTTCGAAAGATATGATAAGGAAAGGATGGGCGGTAGGAGAGAAATGCTTGATAAATGGGGATTTGAACAGAAGGGGCTGTTATTTTTCCTCAGTGAAGATGAAAAGGTCCTCATCATCCTTTTTCATCAGGTATTTCTCACGGGCAAACTTTTCCAGTTTATCAGGACTGGACAGTAATTCTTCCTGTTCTTTGCGGGTTTTAATAATTTCTTCGCTGAAGAAAGCCTTCTGCTCTTCCAGCTTATTCACTTCGGAAGTGAGTTCGTACTGGGAGATGAAGTTCTTGCTATCAATAAATGCCAGCCATATTACAAATGCCGCTGCTGATACGAAGTATTTATTTCGCATATACGCAGGGATCTTTATGGACTTTAATTTAGATAACATATCGGGCGGAAAGGTACAGAATTCATGCCATACCCAAAAAAAATCCGGGTTTTGACGTAAATCAAAACCCGGAATATTGACCACTAATGAAAACTCGGCAGTTAAAATAAATTATTCACTTGCACGAACTCCAATTTGTGAATGATTACTTCTTACCAAATTTAATGGATTTTCCCGGAAAATAAGCCGTAGTATCCAACTCTTCTTCGATACGCAGTAACTGGTTGTATTTTGCCATACGGTCAGTACGGGAAGCAGAACCGGTTTTGATCTGACCGCAGTTCAGGGCAACAGCCAGGTCAGCGATGGTAACGTCTTCAGTTTCGCCGGAACGGTGGCTCATGATAGAAGTGAAACCAGCTTTATGTGCCATGTTTACTGCATCGATAGTTTCAGTAACAGTACCGATCTGGTTTACCTTGATCAGGATGCTGTTAGCGATAGACTCGTCGATACCTGTTTTCAGACGTTTTACGTTAGTTACGAACAGGTCGTCACCAACCAGCTGTACGTTAGCACCTACAGCTTCAGTCAGTTTTTTCCAACCTTCCCAATCATCTTCCGCCATACCGTCTTCGATAGAAACGATTGGATATTTCTTGCACCATTCAGCCCAGAAAGCAACCATTTCATCGCTGGTGATCACCTTGCCGGAGCTCTTGTAGAATTTGTAAGTTTTGTCAGCGTCGTTAAACATTTCGCTGCTTGCAGCATCTAGTGCGATACCGATCTGCTCACCTGGTTTGTAACCAGCAGCTTCGATAGCCAGCAGTACAGTTTCGATAGCTTCTTCGTTGCTCTGGATATCCGGAGCAAAACCACCTTCATCACCTACGTTAGTGCTGTAACCTTTCTTTTTCAGTACAGATTTCAGGTGGTGGAAGATTTCAGTACCCCAACGCAGTGCTTCAGAGAAAGAAGGTGCGCCGAAAGGAACGATCATAAACTCCTGGAAATCAATCTTATTGTCAGCGTGTACACCACCGTTGATGATGTTCATCAGAGGAACTGGCAGGGTAACAGCATTTACACCACCCAGGTAACGGTACAAAGGCAGTTCAGCCTGTTCAGCAGCAGCTTTCGCAACAGCCATAGATACAGCCAGGGTAGCATTTGCACCCAGTTTACCTTTATTTTCAGTACCATCCAGTTCGATCAGATATTTATCGATACCGGCCTGGTCAGATACTTCCCATCCTATCAGTTCTTCAGCGATAATGTCGTTGATGTTGGCTACAGCCTGCAAAACGCCCTTACCCATATAAACCGATTTATCATTGTCACGCAGCTCTACCGCTTCGTGCTTACCAGTGGAAGCACCTGAAGGTACAGCGGCACGGCCAAAGTTACCGTCTTCTGTTGTTACATCTACCTCTACTGTCGGATTACCACGGCTATCAAGAATTTGCCTGGCATGGATTGCTGAAATGGTACTCATTGTTATAAGTTGTTTTAAATTTTATTCGTCAATTCCCTGAAGATAGTTTCCAGACTTTGAGAATTGCTCTGCAAAGAAAGTATGTTCCTGTTATTTATCAAAGCAAATTGTAGTAGGTTTTTTCGCACAATTTCCAGATCATTGGTATACAACTGCCAGCTTTGGGCATCTACCTGCCTGACGTGAGTCACACCGCCGATTGACAATAGCTCTGGCTCATCCGGCCCCTGGCCACCAAAGCTCACTTGTATATAACCATTATCGTCACCACCTTGTTGTAAATTGGTCAATGAATCGTCAGCCACTATTTTCCCCTTATTGATAATGATGACCCTGTTACACATTGCCTCTACTTCCTGCATGATGTGGGTACTGAGTACGATGGTCTTTTCTTTTCCCAGGTTTCTTACCACATCCCGGATCACATCCAGCTGGTTGGGATCAAAACCGTTAGTAGGTTCGTCCAGGATCAGCACCTCCGGATCATGGATCAGTGCCTGGGCCAGGCCCACACGCTGCTTGTATCCTTTGGAAAGTGACTGTATTTTTTTACTTACTTCCGGTGTCAATCCCGTCAGCTCAATGATTTCTTCAATCCTGCGCTTGCTATTGCTGCCCAGATTGTGTACCTGCGCCATAAAACCCAGGAACTCCCGGACATACATATCCAGGTATACAGGATTGGATTCTGGCAGGTAACCTACCCGTTTACGAACTTCCAGCGGATGCGTAGCCACATTGAACCCACATACAGTAGCTTCACCACTGGTGATGGGTACATAACCAGTAAGCATCTTCATGGTCGTACTTTTGCCCGCACCATTGGGTCCCAGAAAACCAACTACCTCTCCCTTACCCAGCGTAAAGGAAATATCGCTGACTGCTTGTTGCTCTCCGTAGACTTTGCTGAGTTGTTTGACTGTGATTGACATTAGGTTTTTCCGGTTTGGCGGGGCTAAAGTACGGAATTTAATAATTTGTATCACCCCATTTTAACCTAACATAAACATAAAATACCTGCGAATGCTTTATATTCACGGGCACATTGTATAATCTAACAACCCGGATTTAAAATGGCAATAAATTTAGTAAAGGGACAAACCATTGACCTGCGCAAGAATGACAAAGGTGAAAGCTTCGATCTGTCTGCTGTAACAATCGGATTGGGATGGGATATCCGCAAATCCAGCAGTGGCGGATTTCTGGGGAAATTATTAGGTGGTAGTAAAGAAGCCGAATATGATCTGGATGCAATCGCATTTCTGCTCGATAAGAACGGAAAAGTAGCAGATCTTGGCAGGACAATGAAAACAAATGATGGTCGCAACATCAGCCTCCACCAGGGCGATGTGATCTTCTTCAACAGCCAGCAGCACCCTTCGGGACATATCTGGCTCACTGGCGATAACCGTACCGGCGCCGGGGATGGAGATGATGAACAGATCATCGTAAAACTGGACAGCCTGGATCAGAAGTATGACAAGATCCTTTTCCTCGTTACCATCTATCAGGGCCGTCAGCGCAATCAGCACTTCGGTATGGTAGAAAACGCATTCATCCGCGCGGTAGACAAAAACGGTAAAGAGATTGCCCGCTTCAGCCTTTCGGGTGATGCTGCTTATAATAATATGCAGGGAATGATCTTCGCCGAAGTATATCGTAAAGACGGTACCTGGAAGTTCAGGGCACTGGGTGAACCAAAGCCGAATGATAGCTTTGTGGAAATCCTGAAAAATTACGTGTATTGATCGCGATAGAAAATATCAGACATATCTCGCTGGATGTATGGATGACCCTCATCCGTTCTAATCCTGCTTACAAGGAATTGCGGGCTGCCGGATTCCGTAAATATTTCCGGCTGGACGAGCATTCCCCGGCTACCGTCCAATCCGCGATGCGGGAAGTAGATGTGCTGGTAAATAATATGAATGAAGTGACGGGCAGGAATGTGCACACCTTTGAAATATACCTGTTATGCCTGCATAAACTGGGCAGAGAGATAAAAGGGATCACAGAAAAACAATTATTAGATTGCTATACAGCGCTGGAAGAATTGTTCTTTCATTATCCGCCCGTACCGTTATACAATAATCTGCATACACTGTTCGAAGGTATCAGGGCCACTGGCCGAACCATCAGCTTACTTAGCAATACCGGTTTTATACAGGGGCCGGCATTGCGCAGGGTTATGCAGCAGTTGGGATGGGAGCAATATTTCTCCTTCCAGTTGTATTCAGATGAAATCGGGCATTCCAAACCAGCGCCACAGTTCTTTGCACAACTGCTGGAAAAGGCCCGCTACCTGCATGGTGCAGGGTTATCGCCTGCCCATATCTGGCACCTGGGCGATAATCCACTGGCAGATGTGGAAGGGGCTACAACCGCTGGAATGACGGCCTCGTTGACAACAATTGAAAAGCAGCCGCTGGATCAGCTATTACAACTGGCGGCCTTTGATCATGCAAAATAAAATGCACTATGGCAATCAATCTGCAAAAAGGTGAAAGAGCAGACCTGGCATTACCGAAGTTCACCATCGGACTGGGCTGGGATGTAAATGAATCGCACTCCGGGGCTGAGTTTGACCTGGATGCTTCCGTATTCATGCTGGGAGATAACAGGAAGATACCTGCTGATGAATATTTTGTATTTTATAATAACCTGGAATCGCCGGATAAGTCGGTAAAGCACTCCGGAGACAATCGTACCGGTGCTGGCGATGGAGATGACGAAACACTGACGGTAGACCTTTCTATCATCAACCCTGCTATCAAGGAACTGTGTGTAGTAGTAACTATCCACGATGCTGCCAGCCGCAAGCAAAACTTCGGACAGGTACGCAACAGCTTTATCAGGATATTTGATGCAAACACCAACCAGGAGATCCTGCGCTATGAGCTGGGAGAAGATTTCTCTATAGAAACAGCAGTAGAGTTCGGCCGCATTTATAAACGTGAAAATAAATGGCGTTTCGAAGCTGTTGGCGCTGGTCAGCGCGGCGGCCTGCAGGAATACGTAGACCGATATGCCGGATAATAACCGGATCATATAATATTTAGAATAATCGCTGATGCCGCGCTGGTATCAGCGATTTTTTTGGAACACTTGTACGGATGGCAGAAACCTGTTAGTTTTACAAGCCTAAAGCGAAACTTTAAACCGACTTGCAACATGACTGAATTTATCCAGGAGATCATTAATAATCCCATCCCTTCCTTATTAGTTATCGGGAACCTTATCATTATCGAAAGCCTGCTATCTGTGGATAACGCTGCAGTACTGGCGACTATGGTAATGGACCTCCCTAAAGATGATCGTAACAGAGCATTAAAATATGGTATTATAGGTGCTTACGTATTCCGTGGTATCTGCCTGGCATTTGCCGCTTTCCTCATTCAGTTCTGGTGGCTGAAACCAATAGGTGGTTTGTACCTGTTGTACCTGACTATTAATTATTTTAGAGAAAAAGCAGCTAAGAAAAAACAGGCTGAATCAAATGAAGAACCTGAAGCTGTAGATAAAACACAAAACTGGTTTTACAAACATACTATCGGCTGGATGGGCCCATTCTGGGCGACTGTGGCTGTTGTAGAAGTAATGGACCTGGCTTTCTCCCTCGACAACGTATTTGCCGCTGTGGCATTCAGCAAAAATATCGTTCTGGTATGGACTGGTGTATTTATCGGTATCCTGGCTATGCGATTTGTAGCACAGGGTTTTGTACGACTGATGGAGAAATATCCTTTCCTGGAAACTGCCGCTTTCCTCGTGATCGGCGTACTGGGTATCAAACTGTTGCTGGCAGTGTATGAGCACTTCTTCGAAGGCAATGCATTTGCAACTTTCCTGGGTAGTCACGAAGCTGACTGGGCTACTTCTATCATCACAGTAAGCATCTTCTTAGTACCAATTCTGACAAGTATTTTATTTAAATATCCTAAGCCACATACATTAGGAGAAACTAAATAATCTGTATATAGAAAAAATTGAAAAGGCGTGTCGGATGATGCGCCTTTTTCTATTTAAACCGGGTGTGAAAGTTCGCTTCGTAACTGCTGCCAATGGGGATTTCCTGGGTGCCGATCAATATCGTTTTATTCCTGACCTGGTCAATTTTTGATAAGGATACAATGTACGATCGGTGTACCCTTACAAAGGCATGTGCAGGTAGTTTTTCCAGCATAACTTTCATTGTCATTCGGATTACAAGTGCTGGCTGATTGAGGAGATGAATTTTCAGATAGTCATCCAAACCTTCAATAAACAATATATCCTTCAGGTCAATTCTTGTTAACCCATAATCCACACGTAATACCAGTTGTTGCTGATCATTTTTCTGCAGGCTTTGCTGGTATTGCAGCTGGGCCTGTGCTTTTTGTACGGCCTGTTGAAATCGCTCGAAAGTAAAGGGTTTCAGCAGGTAATCCACAGCATTCAGGTTAAACCCCTCTACCGCATATTCACTATGTGCAGTGGTGAAGATCACCATGGGTTGCTGGGTAATAGATTTATATAGATCAGTGCCTGGAATGGAAGGCATGTTGATATCAAGAAATAACAGATCTACATGAGATTGAGAAATGTATTGCAGGGCTTCTTCCGGTTTGTTGAACGTGTGTTGCAGACGCAGAAAATCGATGCGCTCACAGAAGTTTGAGATCAGGGTCAGTGCCGGCAATTCATCATCTATGGCAATAGCTTGTATGATCATAAGAGTTGCAATGAAAGTGAAACGGAAAAGTGATCGGCAGCATCAGTGATATCCAGTGTATGCCTGCCGGGATACAGGAGTTCCAGGCGTTTCTTTGTATTTTCTATACCCAGTCCGCTGCTGGCAGCAGGGATGTCATTGAAATTAACTTTTTTGTTGAATACATGAAATTTCAATAGTTGTTCCCCAATGAAGATGTCGATTTTTATATCCGCATTTTCAGAGGCATTGATGCCATATTTGAAGGCATTTTCCAAAAATGAAATTAGTATCAGCGGCGCAATCAGCTGGCCGGAAGGTGCACCATTCACGGTAAATGCAAGTGGCAGGGAAGTGCCGAAACGGATACGCTGTAACTCAATATAGTCGCGGATATAATCAATCTCTCTTGAAAGAGGTACCATGTGATGACTGGCATCATTGAGCACATACCGCATCATGCCGGATAGTTTGATCACGGCAGTCGGTGTTTCATCAGATTTTACCACAGCCAGTGAGTAGATGCTATTGAGCACATTAAAGAGAAAATGTGGATTGATCTGTGCTTTGAGGTAAGATAGTTCCGCATTGAGTTTCTCCTGTTCTGCCTGTTTCCAGCGGTTGCGGATTTTCAGGATCAGGGAGAAAAAGAAGACGGCCAGAAAAAGGAAGATCTGGTGCCCCATGTCTATCAATAAGGAATGTTTATGAGGCTCAGGACGATCACTGAAATGGCTGAATGCCGGCGGGGGAGGGGGCATGCCGGGTGGTCGTTGATGAAATACATTATCACCCACTATCAGTGCATTGGGCAGTAATACAATCAACCCAAAGCAAATAATAGCCAGTGCAAAAAAGCTAACATACTTCCTGCGGAAGTAAAAGGTAGGTATGAGCCAGAAGAAATTGAAGTAAAAGAATAGCAGTAGCAACACATATATGATAAAGTCCTTCATAGCTGGCGGAAACAGCAACAGGTCGTATAGATTGTTGGCATCAGGAGAAAAAACAATGGGCAGCGCCAGGAAGGTAACGCAGCCGGCTATGTGGATCAATAGCTGTCTAATTTTATCGCCTGTAAGTACTGAAGTCATGTATTACAAATATAAACTTTTACTTTTTTCATTGGGATAGGCCAGCTAAAGGCCATTCTTTTCGCAGACTCCTTATTTTTGTAGCATGATCAAACGAATCCTTGGACTTTGTTTCCTCCTGCCGCAGTTGTTACATGCGCAATTACCAGAGAAGAACTATCCTCGTGGGTACTTCCGCAACCCACTGGATATACCTATCCAACTGGCAGGTAATTTTGGCGAGCTCCGCCCTAACCACTTCCACGCGGGTCTTGACATCAAAACCCAGCAAAGGGAAAACCTGCTGGTACATGCCGCTGCAGATGGTTATGTAAGCCGCATAGGCGTATCTCACACCGGGTATGGCAATGTAGTCTATATCACCCACCCAAATGGGTATACTACCGTATATGGTCACCTGAACCGTTTCTTCCCCGCCCTGGAAGAATATGTAAAGCAGCAGCAATATTCGGCAGAAAGCTGGGTACAGGATCTGAAGATCCCCGCTGGCAAGTTTCCTGTAAAGAAAGGGGATTTGATTGCATGGAGTGGTAATACCGGTGGTTCCGCAGGTCCACATGTGCATTTCGAGATCAGAAGCACCCAGACAGAACACGGACTGAATCCGTTATTATTCGGTTTCGACATAGCAGATGCCACCGCACCTGTCGTATCCCGCATTGCGATTTACGATATGGAACGGAGTATCTATGATCAATCCCCCATTATACTGCCTGTAAAGAAAGTAGGCGGTGAATATGTGACTACTGCCCCGGTGGTAAAAGTAAAAGCCGCCAGCATAGGATTGGGTTTGACTGCGGTGGATAAGATGAGTCCTACAGCGCCGAATACCTATGGTATTTACCAGGTGGTATTATTCGACGAGGATGTACCCAATACCAGCTTCACCATCGATAATATCGGTTTTGACGAGTCGCTGTACATCAATGCACATATAGACTACAAAACGAGGAAAATCGGGGGCCCTTGGGTACAGCTGTTATTCACCCTGCCTGGCAATAAACTAAGCATTTACAAGGATATGCAGGGAGATGGAGTACTGGACCTGTCCGATGGCAAGCCACACCCTGTAAAGCTGCAGGTAAAGGATGCCTATGGCAATACCAGTGTAGTAAAAGTAACGCTCCAGCAGAGTGGTGAGTCAGATAAGGAATCTTCCTGTGCAAACACCATGTATGCGGAATCGAGGAATATCTTTGAAAATAACCAGGTGGAATTCTACCTGGATGAAACAGCACTGTACGACAAGATCTGCTTCAACTATGCAGAACTGGATGGTAAGAGTGACTTCTCTTCTTACCGCCTGCACACGCCACTGGTGCCTGTACACACACCTTTTAACCTCCGTCTGAAACCAGAAAAACCACTGCCTGCCAACCTGGCGAACAAAGTGGTAATGGTAAGAGAAGGTTTGGGTCAAACCATCACAGGTACGACCATGGATAATGGCTGGTATGTAGGTAAGTTCAGGGAGTTCGGTACCTTCCGTCTGGCAGTAGATACAATTGCACCTAAGATTACGATCATTGGTGGGTTAAAGAGTGGAGCAAAACTGTCTGCAGTAACTAAACTGTCTTTTGCTATGAGCGATGCAAATGGCATTAAGAGCTACCGTGCTGAACTGGATGGCAAATGGCTGATGTTCTCCCGTCGTAGCAATGTACTGACATATAACTTCGATAATCACTGCCCTGCAGGCAACCATACGCTTACATTAACTGTTACAGATTTGGCCGGTAATGCATCGGTGTATACATTTAAATTTACAAGATGACACATTTGAAAGAAGGAGATAAAGCCCCGGTATTTAAAGGGGTAGATCAGTCAGGGAATAAGGTTTCACTGTCTGACCTGAAAGGAAAGAAAGTAATACTGTATTTCTATCCAAAAGATATGACACCGGGATGTACGGCACAGGCCTGCAACCTCCGTGATAATTATACTGCTTTATTGCAGAAAGGATATGCAGTGGTCGGTGTAAGTACAGATGGTGAAAAGAGCCATCAGAAATTTGCAGAGAAGTATGAACTGCCGTTTCCTTTATTAGCAGATGAGGATAAGAAGATTGTGGAGCAGTATGGTGTGTGGGGGGAGAAAAAGTTTATGGGAAAGGTATATGATGGAACGCATAGAACTACTTTCCTCATTAATGAAAACGGTGTGATTGATAAGATCATTTCCAAACCAGATACAAAGAATCACACAGAAGAAATCCTCGAAATCTGGAAATAAATAATTTGCATGAAGGGCCCTCCGCAGGAGCCGCATACCCCAAAAAGACCCTGATCGCTATGCGATCAGGGTCTTTTTGGGGCGTAAATAAAAGAGGCGCGGTCATACGACCGCGCCTCTTTTATTTATTTATAAGTTGAAACTATCTCTTCTGACGTTGTTTCTTAAACAGGTTACCTGTCTTAAACTTATTACCTTCAGGGCTACCTACACGGTCCATTGCACAACGGAAACCTACTGTATTAGTCGCCATATCTTCCTGCATGTAACGACGTGTACCAGGAGACAACCAATAAGCTCTGTCATTCCAGCTACCACCTTTCACCACGTGAGATTTATCATTGATCAGGGAAGTTACACCATAACCATACTCAACCTGTGACAGGGTATCACCATCCAGGTAGTTGATTACATCACCTTTCTGGTAGTTCAGACGGTTAGCACTTTCCTCATCAGTTACATCACGCATTTTCAGGTGACCCAGGCTATCCTTTTCAGGCTCATTCTCACCATTCATATAAGTAGTCTGGAACTTGTTACCACGGAAGTAGTTGAAGTCATCACCGTCGATTGGGTTCAGCGGACGATAAACGTCTAATACCCACTCGCTCACGTTACCAGACATATTATAGATACCGAAAGTATTCGGGAAGTAAGCAGTGATCGGACCAGGAATAGACGCACGGTCATTCAGACCACCGGCCATACCCATGTTATCACCAGAACCACGTTTGAAGTTAGCCAGGAACTGACCTTGCCATGCACCACGGCGGATATCTCTCAAACCGCTGTTGTTGGTACCCCAGGAATACACCTGTTTGTTCATGATCAACTCTTCACCACGTTTACCTTCTTTCTTGGAAGGACCAGGGTTCTGGCCAATGTAACCCAGTGCCGCATATTCCCACTCAGCTTCTGTTGGGAGACGGTAGTTTGGTAACATTACACCATCCTCGAACTGAGCAGTACGCGGAGAACCATCCGAGTTTCTGAACTGTTCTTTGGTTTGTTTTGTCATCTTGCCGGGAATACCTTCGTACAGACCAGCCGTGTAAGACTTGGTATCGAATGTATTGTCATCGGCCTGATTGTTCATATCTGTTTTAGACAGCAGTCCTTTTTCGATCAGCAACTTTTCATTCACACGGTTAGAACGCCATTTACAGTAGTCAACAGCTTGTTTCCAGTTCACACCTACTACCGGATAATCGTTGTAGGCCGGGTGACGGAAGTAATACTCTACCAGCGGCTCGTTGTAAGCCAGCTCGCTACGCCATACCAGGGTATCTGGCAGTGCCTGACGATAAACAGCAGGGAAAGACTCATTGTACATGCGACGTAACCAGTGCAGATACTCACGATAGTGTACGTTGGCTACCTCTGATTCATCTATATAGAAAGATGATACAGTGATACGACGTGGAATGTTATTCCAGTCAGCCATTACGTCCTGTTCGGTTGCACCCATGGCAAAGGTACCACCCTGTACGAATACAAGACCAGGGCCAGTTTGCTGATCTTTATTTTTTGCCACACTGAAACCACCCATTTTTGGGTCATTATAGTTCCAGCCGGTAGCGGTGGATTTATCCTTCTTTTTACTGAAGGCCCCGCCGCCATTCTTATTACAGGCAGTCATTGACAGCATGACACTGGCGCCTAAGAGGAATGAGACAGAGGTTAATCTATGCATGCGATTCAACTTTATTATTTGATATTTATGGTAAACGCAAATTTAGCACATTTTATTTTATAGTAAAAATAATTAATCTGTAAACCTTTGCGTTCTAGTTAGACGTATAATGTTTTAAATCAATGCTTTGTATTTTCTAAGGCGGCATGGCATACGTATTAATTTAATATTATCTGCGTCCCATGATTTGCTTTTGTTCACAAGGTTTTCCCCTTTTGGTATACTAATATACGGTTTTCAGGATATGCTGTGATATGGTAAGCAATTTTTCCTATTTCCAGTATCTACTGGTTGGTCGATTCAGGGAATAAATATAGAGTAATTTTGTTATGTTTGCGCAAATTCCCTGCATGAAATTTTATGGACTGTATTACATACTGTTAGGTATGGTGACCTGGCTTTTGCCGGTGCATTCTTCAGCCCGTGCATTACCCCATGCAGACCATTCTGTACTTGCCTCCGGCACATGGTACAAACTGGCTATCCCAGCGGAGGGGATCTATAAGATCGATAAAACGCTGCTGAACAGCATGGGTATCAACCCTTCTGCAGAAATTCGCCTGTATGGCACCGGTGGCCGTATGCTACCAGAGGCTGTCGGCAGTACCCGATATGATGACCTCCCCGAGGTCGCCCTGATGCAGGCAGATAATTATCTGCTGTTTTATGCCCCCGGCCCTCATAGCTGGAGCTACCAGGGTAGCACCTACGCGCATACATTAAATCTTTATAGCGATACCGCTTATTATTATTTACAGGTAGGCGGCGGTGGAAAACGTATTGCCACAGATGCTGCCACACCGACGGCGACAAGTACCATTCAGAGCTTTGACTATCACGACTATTATGAAAATGATAGTCTGAACCTGTTGCAGAGTGGCAAACAATGGTGGGGACCTGCTTTCAGCACTACCCAAACTACGATAACCATTCCTTTTACACTGCCCTTTATAGCTACCTCCTTCAGTATCAATACAAGAGTAGGAGCGCGTAGTGGAGGCACCAGCAAATTCGATATCGCTATCAATGGCAATACTGCCGGCTCATTATCACTCAGCGCCATCACCGGCAATATCTTCGAAGCATTTGCCACCACTACTTCCGATACATTTACCGCAACCCCCGCGGGTACCAGTGCGGCAGTAAAATTTACCTTTACCCCGGGAGCCAGTGGTGCTACTGGTTGGTTAGATAATATCAACCTGAATGCACGAATGCCTTTGCAATTAACCACGAATACTCCGCTTTTCTTCAGAGAAGCCAGCTCAATTGGTCAAACCGCAAAGTTTTTACTGCAAAGCGCCAGTGCACAAACAAAGATCTGGGATATTACCGATCCCATAACCCCTATACAACTTACTACCAGCCTGAGTGGCAGCACATTATCATTCACACGTGCAGCGACTTCTCTACATGAATATGTTGCCTTTGAAGATCAGGGGGTACTCACACCCGTGTACATGGGTACAGTCGCCAACCAGGATTTACACGGCATCGGTAGTGTGAATATGCTGATTGTCACAACCAATACCTTGTCTGCTCAGGCACAGCGATTGGCTACCTGGCATACATCGCATGATGGTCTGTCTGTACAGGTGGTAGATGTGTCTCAGATCTATACAGAGTTTGCCTCCGGAAATCGTGATCCTGTTGCTATCCGGGATTTTATTAAAATGTGTTATGACAGGGGAGGGCTGCAATACGTATTATTATTTGGCGATGCTTCATATGATTATAAATATCGTATTAACGGCAATACTAATCTGGTCCCTACATGGCAAACCACCATTTCTATAGACCCTATTTACGCGTATCCTTCCGACGATTTCTTTGGTTTCCTCTCAGATGCCGATGATATTAATGATGCAGGTATGGCGAATCAGATGGTAGTAGGAGTGGGACGCTTACCGGTTAAGAACACCACCGAAGCCAATGTTGTAGTTGATAAAATAATTAATTACCACAACGCTTCCAGGTTTGGTCGCTGGCAACAACACATCACTTTTGTGGCAGACGATGGGGATGATAACCTGCATTTACAGGATGCAGAAAGCATGAGCGACATTACCACACAACAATGGCCTGCAGGCAGGATCAATAAGATATACCTGGATGCCTATACAAAAGTATCCGATGCTGGTGGTAGCCGTTATCCATCTGTGAATACAGCCATTGCGGAAGATATGTATGATGGTACACTGATCTGGAATTACACAGGTCACGGCAATTATTCCCGTCTGGCAGAAGAAGTGATCATGGATGCTTCCTCCCTTGCCTCGTGGAAGAACAGTACGAAATTACCATTATTCATCACCGCTACCTGCGACTTTGCACCTTTCGACAATCCGGCCTACAATTCGCTGGGAGAGCAGGTATTACTACAGGAGAACGGTGGTGGTATTGCACTGATGACAACTACCAGGGCTGTATTTGCGGCTTCAAACAAAGTATTGAATGCCAACTACCTGACGAAACTGCTTACACCCGGTATCGATGGCAGAATGCCTACCCTCGGCACTGCAGCCATGGAGGCCAAGAACCTGACCTACAGCACTTACAGTGATATTCCCAATAACAGGAAGTTTCAGCTCCTGGGCGATCCTGCACTCACACTTGCCTTTCCACAATATCATGTTGTGACAGACTCTTTGCTGGATGCAAATGGTAATGTGGCCGATACGATGAAGGCTATGGGAAAATACACATTTAAAGCACATGTGGAAGACGCCCAGGGCAATGTAGTAAGCGATTACAACGGCAAAATGTATACTACCGTATACGATAAACCTGCACGGCAATATACCCTTGCTAATGATGCGGGAAGTACGAAAACCAGTTATTATTTGCAGCAACATGTTTTATTTAGCGGACAGCAAACGATAAAAAATGGCCAGATTTCCGGTACCTTTATAGTTCCACTGGATATTGACTATACCACGGGAGCAGGTAGCATCAGCTACTTCGGTACAGATAGTGTGACTACAGCAGGAGGCCTGTATGCTGCATTCCAGGTTACAGGCAGTGCTACGGAAACGGATACTGATACCCAAGGTCCTACAATAAGTGGTTATCTCAATGGAAGTGGATTTGTCAACGGAGATATTACCAGTGAAAACCCGGTATTATACCTACAGCTTTACGACCTTCATGGCATAAATACCACGGGAAATGGAATTGGCCATGATATAGTAGCCACCCTTGATGAAGACAACAACCAGTATTATATACTGAACAACTTTTTTGAGGCTTCGTCGGATAGCTACCAGTCGGGTGCAGTCACCTACCCGCTGTATGGATTAACCGCCGGGTCGCATACACTAACAATTAAAGTATGGGATACCTACAACAATTCCAGTACTTACACGTTGCGGTTCAAAGTGGTCCAATCATCGCAGGTACTTTTTCAGAGTGCCGGGTGCTATCCAAACCCCTTTCATGACCAGACATCATTTACGCTTGAGCATAATCAGCAGGGCGAAGACCTTGATGTAACAATCAGGATCTTTACCCTGGCAGGGCAGCAAATAAAAACTATCCGCCATACAATAAATACAGCGGGTAGCCGTTATCTAGGGGCGAATTGGGACGGCAGGAACGATGCCGGAGCCAAAATGCCGCCTGGGATCTATTTCTATAATATCATGGTAAATGCTAATGGCAAGACGAAGATTTTAGGTGGAAAAGTGATCTTATATTGACCTATGCATCAAAAGAATAGACTAGATTCGCAAATCCCTAGCCAGGCCCCTGTTAATGATTATTCTAAATTTGGAATTATTTTTACATTTCGTTCTAAACACTATTGCATGTATAATTGCATGAACAAGACGGTAACAGTAAAAAATCTGATTTTCATCTGTTGCCTGTTTTTTAGCTTATCAACCGCAGCACAAATTTCTACCGGCCAGTTGGATGGTCGTACCAACACCATCAACACAGCGGTGCCGTTCCTGCGTATCTCCCCCGATGCCAGGGCTGGTGCTATGGGCGATGTCGGTGTTGCCACGTCTCCTGATGCTAACTCTATCTACTGGAACCAGGCTAAACTGCCTTTTGCGACTACAAGATCTGCCATCTCTGTTACCTACACTCCCTGGTTAAAAGAACTGGTGAACGATGTATTTCTTGCCACGTTAGCAGGTTATTACCAATTGGATGAGTTCCAGACTGTGTCTGGTTCACTGCGGTACTTCTCCCTCGGTACCATCAATTTTACGGACATCAACGGTACACCAACCTCCGATTTCCGTCCACGTGAGTATGCCCTCGATGCAGGTTACTCCCGCAAGTTGTCTGACAACTTCTCCGTGGCCATCGCAGCGCGTTACATCTATTCGAACCTGGCCAGCGGCGACGTAAACGGTCAGGTGATCAAACCAGGTACAGCCTTCGCTACGGATCTGTCCCTGTACTATACCAAAGATTTTGAAAAGGATGACGGGGTGAAAAATACCTGGAATGTAGGTGCGGCCTTTACCAATATAGGTACCAAGATCTCCTATACATCCTCAGCTACCAATAAGGACTTTATTCCTACCAACATGGGCCTGGGTACTTCGTACACCTTTGGTCTGGATCAGATGAACAAGATCATGCTGGCCCTGGACCTCAACAAACTGCTGGTACCTACGCCAGACAGCAGTGGCGATTACAGGAACAAGAGCGTCATCTCCGGTATCTTCTCCTCCTTTGGCGATGCACCCGGTGGTATGTCTGAAGAATTGCAGGAAGTAAGTGTGTCTGCCGGTGGTGAATACTCCTACAACGATCAGTTCTTTGTACGTACCGGTTACTTCTACGAAAACAAAAACAAGGGTAACCGTAAGTATGTAACTGCCGGTATAGGTGTTAAATACAATATGTTCGGTCTGAACTTTTCTTACCTGGTTCCTTCCGGAAATGGTATCCAGCGTAATCCGTTATCCAATACACTCCGCTTCTCGCTTGTGTTTGACCTTGGCTTCAAGGCCGACAGGAACGAGGCTACATGGTAAGATAGCTGATCCTGAAATAGTTAATATTTTTTTAAAATATATAAATCCCTCGGATATTTCCGGGGGATTTTTAATTTGCACCCAGAACCACTTATTATAAAGACAACTATGAGCAAACTGAGAATTGGATTAGGTGTTGATTTTCACCAATTGACGGAAGGAAGAGATTTCTGGCTCGGAGGCGTACTTGTGCCTCACCACCAGGGAGCCCTGGGCCATAGCGATGCCGATGTGCTGCTGCACGCCATCTGCGATGCGATGCTGGGAGCTGCCAGCCTGGGTGATATTGGTGTTCATTTCCCCGATACAGACAATACATACAAAGATATTGACAGTAAGATCCTGTTACAGCGTACCCAGCAGCTCATTGCTGAGAAAGGCTACCAGGTGGTAAACATTGACAGCACACTTTGCCTGCAGGCGCCTAAGATCAAACCTTATGTACCGCAAATGCAGGAAGTAATTGCCAATATCCTGAAACTAACTACCGAAGAGGTATCTATCAAAGCTACTACCACTGAAAAGCTGGGATTCGTAGGCCGTGAAGAAGGCGTAGTCGCTTATGCGACCGTATTGTTGGAGAAGGAGGAGGTGCCTTATACTCGTTAAACCAGATAATTAATAATATCTTTGTTCCATGGCAGCTATTACAGTCAAAATAATTAACAAATCTGCGAATCCACTCCCTTCATATGCCACAGCTGAAGCGGCTGGTATGGACCTGAGAGCAAATCTTGAAACAGCCATCACCCTGCAACCCCTCGAAAGGGTACTGGTGCCTACCGGCCTGTTTATGGAATTGCCTGCTGGTTACGAAGCACAGATCAGACCCCGCAGTGGTCTGGCTTTCAAGCAGGGCCTGACTATTCTGAATACACCTGGTACAATAGATGCCGATTATAGAGGAGAAATAAAGATCATCCTGATCAATTTGTCCAACGAGCCTCAGGTGGTTGCACCTGGAGATAGGATCGCACAAATGATCATTGCACCTTATATCCAGGTCGCACTGGAAGCCGTAGAGCTGCTCAACGAAACCGACCGCGGAGCCGGTGGTTTTGGACACACCGGAAAATCTTAATAATGCACAGGTCTTTTAAAAAGAATGAAACTGCCACTCACTGCACAATCCACTTGCTAAACAAGAGTCGTTTTGCAGGTGCGTTGTTATATTTACTGTTGGCAGCCGGCTTTTTAAGTGCCTGCAAAAGTAGCAAGTCCACTACAGCAAGGAATAGTGGAACTGTATATATCAAGGATCCTACGATCCTGCAGCAGCGTGCAGACAGTTTGTTTTTTGCAGCCGAACGCTCCAAAATCTTAGGTGATTACCGTACTGCTATTACCCAGTTCTCCGATTACCTCCGCCTTATCAAAACCAATCCCACCGCTTATTACGAGCTGTCAAGACTGTTCATCGAAGTCCGTAATCCTGGGTATGCGCTGGGTTTTGCCAGGCGTGCTGCCAGTATGGATACTACCAACAAGTGGTTCCAGATCACCCTGGCCGATGCATTTGGTATAGCCGGTCAGTTTGATAGTGCAGCTGCCGTATACGGTAAGCTGTCTGTTCAATACCCTGATAATGATGAATATCTTTACAACAAAGGGATGTTTCTCACCAAAGCGGAACAACCTGAAGCTGCCCTTGCTGTCTTTGACCAACTGGAAAAGAAAGTAGGGCTCGTAGAAGAGCTGGCTATTCAGAAAGAGCGGTTGTTACTTAAGCTGGACAGGGTAGATGATGCCGCAGAAGAAATTCACAAATTAGTCAACCAATACCCCGGCGAAGTAAGGTACTACCTGCTGCTGGCGGATATTTATAACGCCAATGACCGGCAGGAGGAGGCAGTTGCCCTGTATAAAAGCAGTCTGCAGCTGGACTCTTCTAACCCCAGAGCACTGATCGCACTGGCCAACACTGCAAAAAAGAACGGGGACCACATGCAGTACTGGAGCTATCTCACCAGGGCGTTTGCCAATCCGGATTACAGCATTGACGAAAAGGTTTCATACGTATACCCATACCTGCAAATGCAGGGAACAGATACTACCAAGCTAAGAGAAGGATTACAACTTGCGCAGCTGGTTATAGAAGCACACCCTGAAGAGGCTAAAGCCTATGCACTGCAGGCCGATATGTACTCACAGGCCAATATGCTGGATAGCGCACTGTATGATTACAGGAAAGCAGTGTCACTCGATTCCACACGTTATAGCGTATGGTACCAGCTGATGTGGATTTATAGCCGTAAAGATGATGCAGCTAACTTACTGAAAGTGAGTAACGTAGTCGCTCAGCGTTTCCCTAAGGAATTTATGGGGCACTATTTTCAAGGGGTGGCCAACTTTTTGCTACAGAATTATCCGGCAAGCATCGAAGCACTCAATGAGGCTTTGATAAACGGAAATGTAGACAAGAGTATGAAGGCCGATGTATATTCCCTGCTGGGAGATGCATATCATGCCACGGGGCAGCACGAAGATTCAGACAGCAGTTACGACCGCTCTCTGTTGCTGAAACCGAATGATGCCACCGTTTTGAACAACTACAGCTATTACCTGTCACTGAGAGGTGAACAATTGCAAAAAGCAGAATCGATGTCCCGTCATTCGCTGGAACTGGAACCAACAAGTATCAATTACATGGATACATATGCCTGGGTGATGTTCCGAATGGGCAGATACGAACTGGCAAAGCAATGGATGGAAAAGGCCCTGCAATCGCCGCAGGCAAAAGACAATCCGGGTATGCTGGAACACTATGGCGATATACTGTTCAACCTCCACGATGTGGACAAAGCCCTGGAATACTGGCGCCTGGCAAAGGAAAAAGGCGCTAACTCTACAGGCCTGGCCCGCAAAATAGCAGAGAAGCGGTACATACTGGCAACAGAACGTGAATAAGGGATAACAAAAGATCATGATGAAGCAAACATTAGCATTGATAACATTAGGTATTGTAAGCACGGGACTATTTTCATGCAGGCATACCCGACAGATAGCGAGTACGTCTTTTCCTGTCACAGATACTTCAAAACATACTACTGTAGCTGATAGCGCAAGCAACGCAGAGGCCACAGCTTTTAATAAAGATTTGCTGAATAAGCTCCACAGCAATGTTATTGCTTATAACACCTTTTCAGCCAAACTGAAAGTGGATTATGAATCCGATACCAAATCACCTCCTGAAGTAACAGCTAATATCCGCATGACCAGGGATAGCGTGATCTGGATCTCAGTATCCGCACCTATCATCGGTGAAGTAGCACGCGCTATCATCACACCGGATAGCCTCAGGGCAGTGAACAAACTGGATAAAAAGGTGTACCTGCGCGATATAAAAAACGCACAGGATCTTCTCAATATTCCATTCGATTTCAAAACTTTGCAGGACATGATTGTCGGCAATCCGATCTTCCTGACAGATTCCATCTTCCAGGTAGTCAAGACCCCGGCAGTGATTTCGTTCAGCTGTGAAAGCGAAGTATTTACCAGTCTGTTCAACGTATTTGCAGACGACTATGTGTTGCAACAGAGCAAGGTAATGGATAAAGACAAGCAGAAGGGACGTTCCTGCGAACTGACCTATGGTGAATACAAAACAATGGGTGGGCATAAGTTTGCAACCCGCCGCCGCGTTTTTGTAGAAGCCAAAGGTGTGACAAAGATCAATATGGAATTTAACAAGGTTGATTTTGACGTACCTGTTAGCTATCCGTTCACAATCCCTGCTTCTTATTCAAAGGAATAGTCAGTAATGTGCTGTATTGTACATGAAATTTGTAAATTGCCATTTTGCAGCTATCTTTAAAATCATCATGCTAAATCTGAAGAAGTTTCTCCCATTAGTATTAGCAATAGGATTACTACCGGCCTTGCTCTACGCACAGGCGCCCACTCAATCGCGGGAAGAACTTGAGCATAAAAAAAGAGAGTTGCAGAGAGAGATCGATGAAGCGAACCAGGCCCTGAAAGAAACTAAAAAGTCTACCAGGGAAAGCGTAAGCCAGCTGAGAGCACTGAAAGAAAAGATTACCCTTCGCTCACGCCTCATCAATAGTATCAACGAAGAGATCAACTTCATTAATGGAGATATCAATACAGCTTATCGTGACATCAAGACCCTGGAAAAAGACCTGGATACCCTGAAGTCACAATACTCAAAGCTGGTCGTATATGCCTACAAAAACCGTAGCACTTACGACATGCTGAACTTTATTTTCTCTGCTCAGACTTTCAACGATGCGATCAAGCGCTATCAATACCTGAAACAATACCGTGATTATCGTCGCCGTCAGGCAGACAATATCCTGTCTACCCAGGTACTGCTGAACAAGAAGATTGAAAGTCTCCGTGTACAGAAAGAAAAACGCTCTGGTACCCTGAAGACAGAACAGGAGCAGCGCACCATTCTCGAAGCCGATAAAAAGGAAAAGGATGAGGTGCTCACCGGCCTGAAAGGAAGGGAAAAGGAACTGGTAGCGGATATCAACAAGAATAAAAAGGATGCCCAGAAAGTACAGGCTGCTATCCAGGCGGTAATCCGTCGTGAAATAGAACTGGAACGTAAAAAGGCAGAAGAGGAAGCCCTGGCAAAACGTAAAGCAGCCGAAGAGAAGAAACGTCGGGAAGAAGCTGCCCGTAAAGCAGCCGCTGCGGCCGCAGCAGCTGCGGCTGCCAACAAGGCCGCCGATAATACAGCTAAAAATACACCTGAACCAAAGCCTGCGGCACCAGAGCCTAAGCCAGAAGTGGTGAAGACCCCGCCGCCGGTACCGGCAGAAGACGATAAACCAGTACGTACTGAAAACGTCCTCGAAGCGACACCAGAAGCCCTGGCATTGTCAGAAAGCTTTGAAAGTAACCGTGGTAAACTACCATGGCCCGTAGCCTCCGGAAACGTAATTGGTCACTTTGGCCGCCAGCAACACGCTGTAATGGAAAGGATCACAGTAGAGAATGATGGGGTGATCATCGGTACAGCCAAAGGCGCACCTGTCAAAGCAATCTTTACCGGCGAAGTCAGAAAGGTGGCTGTCATTCCTGGTGGTGGATCGCTCGTCATCATCCGACATGGTCAGTATTTTACCAACTATGCACGTCTGCAATCCGTAAACGTAAAATCAGGTGATAAAGTAACCACAGGACAGTTGATAGGTACCGCCGGTACAAATGAACTTGAAAACTTAGGTGAAGTAGAATTACAGATCTATAAAGGGGTAGTAAGACAAAACCCTGAATCCTGGATCCGCAGAAAGTAAAAAATATAACAAATAAAAAGGAAGGAGGCGGTCATTAGACTGCCTCCTTCCTTTTTGCTCCCAAAAAAAGTGGTCAAAAGCTCGCTTTTGACCACTTTTTTTAGCTATTTATTTTGCTTCTACCAGCGACCTGTTTATCACCTCCTCATACAACGCCTCATACTGCGGTATCACATTACTAATATGAAACCGCTGCGCCTGTTTCAACGCCCCCCGTCTCAATCTCGCCAACTCCTTCTCATCCTTCAGCAACTCAATCGCATGCTTCGCCATACTATCCACATCCCCCACAGCACTCAAATACCCCGTTTCCCCATGTATATTTACCTCCGGCAGCCCTCCCGCATCAGAAGAAATCACCGGCACCTCTGCTGCCATCGCCTCCAGCGCCGCCAGCCCAAAACTCTCATAGTCCGAAGGCAGCAAAAACAGGTCTGAAATCGACATCACATCCTCCAATTGCTCCTGTTTGCCCACAAACCTCACATCATTACACAATCCCATCTCCCTGCACATACACTCAATCGCCGGTCTGTCAGGACCATCCCCCACCAACAATAATTTAGCAGGTACCTGCTCTCTCACCTGTGCAAACACCTTGATCACATCCGGCACCCTCTTCACCTTCCTGAAGTTCGACACATGCAGCAATATTTTCTCCCCATTCGGCGCAATGGCATCCCTGAAGTGCTTCAACTCCGCTTCCCGACGCTTAAACCGCTCAGTATCAACAAAGTTGTAAATCACCTCGATATCTTTCTCTATCTGAAAATATTTATACGTCTCCTCCCTTAGATTATTAGACACCGCCGTAATCGCATCAGACTCGTTAATTGAGAACGTCACCACCGGTGCATAGGTCTTATCCTTGCCCACCAGGGTAATATCCGTACCATGAAGTGTCGTGATAAACGGTACCACACGACCCGTTTTACTCACAATCTGTTTAGCGAGGTAAGCGGTAGACGCATGTGGGATCGCATAATGCACATGCAGCAGATCCAGCTGCTGGTTGAGAATTACATCTACCATGGTACTACTCAACGCTGATTCGTAGGGAGGGAAGTCAAAAAGAGGGTAGGTAGGTACCTGCACCTCGTGGTAATATATATTGGCATGGAAAGCATTCAGCCTTACAGGTTGCTGATACGTAATAAAATGTACCATATGCCCTTTGTCCGCCAGGGCCTTTCCAAGTTCTGTTGCCAGTACGCCACTACCCCCATAAGTAGGGTAACATACTATTCCTATACGCATGTTTATTTTTTTAGAATGGATAACACCGATTGCAGGACGCTTCTTGCAGAACACGGCTTACATCATTACAGGTACCACAAAATTATAACATTTTAAGATGACATATCGGGAATTTGGGATTAACGGCTTCAGCCGGCATCCAAAATAGGGTATTCCTTCCATGGAAACAGCCGCCCATCTATGTTAATTTTGAATTAACAGGTACTAATGATTAGTTTTAGCCCTTAAATTGACAGTGTATATATGTTTATGAGAAGATACATCCTGCCGGTTTTGCTTACATGCACACTGCCGGCTTTAGCACAACAAAAAGAGGACGATTCCCTGGCCTTCCGTCATATTGCCAACGAAATCCTGACCAATAGTAAGGCATATGCTAACCTGAAAGTACTGACAACCGAAATAGGAGGTCGTCTGGCAGGTTCACCTGGTATGGTCAAGGCCGAAAAATGGGGGGTAATGGCCCTGAAAGAAGCCGGTGCTGATACCGTATACTTACAGGAATGTATGGTGCCTCACTGGGTAAGAGGTGCAAAAGAAGAAGCCCGCATTATCAGCCGTCGCCGTGACTACATACCACCGCTGGCTGTACTGGCCCTTGGAAATTCTGTAGGCAGTGGTCCTGCTGGTGTAACAGCTCCTGTAATAGAAGTCAGTTCTTTCGAAGACCTGGAAGCAAAGAAAGACCTGGTAAAAGGAAAGATCGTATTTTATAACTACCATTTCAATCCGACCTTCATTCATACCTTTCAATCATATGGCGATGCGGTGAAGTACAGAGGTCATGGCGCCAGCGCTGCGGCTAAATATGGTGCAACGGCGGTGATCGTTCGCTCTATGTCGCACGGTGCTAACAACTTTCCGCACACCGGTGCCATGAGTTATGACGAGGCGTACCCAAAGATCCCGGCAGTAGCCATCGGTCTGGAAGATGCTGACCTGCTGAGCAACCGCCTGAAAGATGAAAAGGACCTGAAAGTATATCTCCGTACTAATGCGAAGATGCTGCCTGATACCATTGGTCACAACGTGATCGCTGAGTTGAGAGGTAGTGAGCATCCTGAGCAGATCATCACCGTAGGTGGTCACCTGGATTCATGGGATGTAAATGAAGGTGCGCATGATGATGGTACCGGTTGTGTACAGTCCATCGAAATACTGAGAACTTTCAAGGCGCTGGGCATTCGTCCAAAGCATACTCTGAGGATCGTACTGTTTGCAAACGAAGAAAATGGTACCCGTGGAGGTAAAAAATATGCAGAAGTAGCCAAAGCAAAAAATGAACAGCATATCTTCGCTTTAGAGAGCGATGCAGGTGGCTTTACTCCCCGTGGATTTGCATTTACCATGCCTGCAGAAAAGAGAGCAAAGATCCTGTCATGGGCGCCATTATTCCGCCCTTACGATGTGACTGATTTCACAGAAGAAGGTGGTGGTGTAGATGTAGGCCAGATTGCAGAAGCAATGGGTATTCCAATGGGAGAACTGTTGCCGGATTCACAAAGATATTTCGACCTGCATCATGCAGCGAACGATGTATTTTCACAGGTAAACAAACGTGAGCTGGAACTGGGAGCATTTAGCATGGCAGGTTTATTGTACCTGATAGACCAATACGGACTTTAATAAAAACACATACTATGGGCAGGTTCCTTTTTACTGTAATTGCAGTGGTGGTGTTGCTGATAGCGGGGGTAGTAGGTTACAGGTATTTTTTCGTGTTTGGCCGTGGTGTAAAAGCCGGTGAGCTGAACTACTTTGTAGAGAAAGGTTATGTCTTCAAGACGTACGAAGGCAGGCTTATACAGAGTGGCTATCGTTCCAGGCAGCCAGGTGCGCTACAATCCAACGAGTTCAGGTTTTCAGTGACCAACGATAGAGTAGCGGAGCAGTTGATGCGTAGCAGTGGTAAGTTTGTAGAATTACATTACAGGGAATATCTCGGTGCGCTGCCTTGGAGAGGGTTTAGCAATTTTATCGTAGATAGTGTGCTATCAATAAAAGATCCGGTGTATTAATAAATTTAAAACGAGGCCATATCAAGAAGATACGGCCTCGTTTTATTTTCGGGTACCTAATGGAGATAGGAAGTCCTTTAAGCACTTCTGGGAGGTTTATTTATTTTTGATATACGCTCGTTTTAAATTTATTGTGCTAACAGCAGAAATATTGCCGGTTTCTTATGCAATTCCGGCAGTTGCTTTTTCCACTCTTTAACCGTTTTCGTTTTAATATACTCCTCCGGCCCTGTAATATCCGCTGCTACACATACCAGGGTCGTTTCTTTACAGGTAGTGATAATATCTTTCAACAAGTGATTATTGCGGTAAGGCGTCTCTATAAACAACTGTGTTTGTTGTTTCTTTATCGATTCGAGTTCCAGCTCTTTAATCGCTTTCACGCGCTCAGGTGGCCTCACCGGCAGGTATCCTACAAACTGAAAGTTCTGTCCGTTCATACCCGATGCGATCAATGCCAGCAGCATTGAATTCGGTCCCACCATAGGTATGACCGGTGCATCCACAGTATGTGCCGCCATTACGACCAGGTGCCCGGGATCTGCAATGGCAGGACATCCGGCCTCACTCATGATACCAATGTCTTTCCCTTCCAGCAGCAGCTTCTTAGCCAGTTTAGTATCCGGTGGATGATTTCCATGCATGAGCAATAGCTGTAAGCTATCGATATTAATACTACGGTCCAGCGCTTTTAAGTACCTTCTGGCTGTCCGTTCATTCTCCACAAAGAATACGCTGATCTTTTGTACAGCCGCCGTTATATAAGGCGGAATGGTGTGCAGTGCCTCAGGACTCAGCACAGTAGGAATCAGGTATACTTTACCAGGTTGCTCCATGTAACAGGCGTTTATCAGATAAATGAATAGTTGCAGCAATTACCGCATAGGAAGGAGCCATGATCCATCCTAAAACAGGAATGAACATCATTAAATAAAACACCATACCATTGCCGAGGGCAATACCTCTGTGTGCGCGTATAAATTGAATACTTTGCTTCGTGCTCAGTTTATGTCTTTCACAGCTATAATCTACCATAGAAAAGCCATAGAAATAAGCCTCAATAAAAAAGGCAAACAGGGGTGTGATCCATCCTACTATTGGTATAAACGACAGTACGATCAGTGCAATCACACACAGTGTCTGGTTCAGACTATTGCGTATTGACATCCTGATCCCTCTCATCATATCCTTAAAGAACTGTTGCCAGCTGAAAGGATATTCCTTCCTGTCCATGAGTGCTTCTGTCTTTTCCGACAGGTACGAAAACAGGGGCGAGCCCAATACCAGGAACAGATATTTATAGTAAGAAAAATAAAGTAGCAGGATCATGATACGGATGGAGAGTCCCAGCAGGATAAAAAAGAAACTGATCCAGCTGCTTTCGAGATCCTGGATCCATACTTTTACCGGGAGCAGGTTAAAAAGATATTCAACAAAGTCCCCGGAATATCCCCATACAAAATAGATCCCGGTCATGAACAGTATGCAGTACACAATGCCTGGTATCAGTATCCACTTCCATAACTTGTGCTGCATTATAAACTGATGTGCTTTCCCATAGGCCTGTACGGCCGCCAGTACTTCTCTGAATGAAAACAAAATTCTCGTGTTTTTGAATTAGTTATAGCATTTTTCGCATTGATCGGATTGTAAGTAACTAAAAATCACTGTAAAAACCCTAAAAAATTGAGCTGAGCGGGAATTGCGGGCCCCTTTTGTGATAAAATCCCTGAAAATAGGTATGGCTGTAAAATAAAAGACCTGCCTGTTTGTGGCAGGCAGGTCTTTTTATATTCGTTTATGTCAGACTAGAATCTTGGACAGTTTGTTTTATACTTGTTGTTGTCATTCCTTCTGTGAATGTAGATCACTGAGAGTTCCATACCACCACGGTAGTTAGAAGCAGGTTTCAGTGTAGATACGTTCATATCGTAAGTAAGACCTACGGTAAAACCACCGATTTCCAGGCCTACATAAGGATTGATCGCATCTTTCAGACGGTACCAGCTACCCAGGTAGAATACAGTAGGATTTTCGTCCATACCGCCACTCAGGTCAAAGCCATAGGCACCACCAAAAGTAAACTCGCTGGCAGTGCTCTGTTTCATGTACAATGCACTGGCGTGGATACGGTTTGTACCATTTACAGGGAATGAACCACCTCCATGTACAGTTACGCGGGATGTGAGCCTGTTATTGTTCTGTTGCATGAACGTTTCAGTAGGCTGAGTGATATGGTATAAGGAAACACCTGCGTAAATGTTGGAAGATTCACCGACCAGACCGTTATACAGGATACCGATGTTTGGATCCAGGTAAGAAATGTTCGGATTTGAAATGGTTTCGCCGCTAGGGATAGCAGGGTTGTAACCATTATTGTCTATCTGGTTTTCGAATACCAGTTTGCTTTGATCAAGTCTTTTGGAAACGTATGTAGCCTGTACACCTACAGCGAGGGTATGGTTTCCTTCCGGATCCAGACCTTTGTGGTAAGCAGTACTAAAGCTCAGGTAGGTAGAGGTGAGTGCACCGCCGCCTGTCCTGTCATACATAGCCATCAGACCTACGCCCCAGATATCGGTATAAGAAATGACATTTTTGAGGATGCCGAAGTCTATCGCTGCAGTACCGGTAGTGAAAGGGGTAGAGATGCTTCTCCATTGTTCACGGTAATTACCGGATACTCTGTAGTCACCTGAGAACAGTCCCGTCATAGCAGGATTCAACGTCATTGGAGACGCAAAAAACTGCGAAAAGTGGGGATCCTGCGCCCTGGCGGGGTTCATCAGATAAAGGGTGGTCGTTAAAAACAGCAACACTTTTTTCATAGAGCAATACTTATGTATAGGGTTTCTCGTGCCTACATGTGAAGGTACACAAAGCTCGTCATATCTCAAATTAAAATTATATAACTTTAACACTGAGAAACCTCTAAGTCATTCAGAATTATTGGTTTATTAACTATATTTTTCCCTTACAGAACTACCGATTAACGGGGTAGTTTACTTATTTTGGCTGTATTGTTGCACGTCCTGTCATGATGGCCTGGAATCCTTTCCTGGCGCCGTTCGAATCAATGCGAACCAGACCTGGTTAATACAGGTCCGGTCACTCTCTATACTCGTTTTAGTAAGTTCTTAGTTTTGCAATTTATTTCCAAAGGCAAGGTCACCTGCATCACCCAAACCAGGTACAATGTAACCTTTTGCGGTGAGCTCATCATCAATATCTCCAGCCCAAATGGTCATATTGTTGTCAGCATTTCGTTGTACATATTCGATACCTACTGTACAAGCAATGGCTACCACCAGGTGAATGTGTTTAGGTTTTCCAATGCTCTGCAGGTGTTCGATGGTTTTAACCAGTGATGCACCTGTAGCCAGCATAGGATCGGATATGATTACTACCTGATCTTCGATAGTAGGGCTGGATACATATTCCAGGTTGATATCGAACGATCCGTCATGATTGTGTTTACGGTAAGCCGATATAAAAGCGTGGTCCGCCTTGTCAAAGTAATGAACCAAACCCTGGTGCAGCGCGAGGCCTGCTCTCAGGATGGTAGCCAGTACTGGCTGCTGTTTCAATACCCGGCAATTAGCAATACCCAAAGGGGTTTGCACTTCCCTTTCCTCGTACTCCAATGTTTTGCTGATCTCGTAGGCTGCAATTTCTCCCACTCGCTCCAAATTTCTTCTGAAACGCATTCTGTCCTGCTGAATTTCCATGCTTCTGATTTCACTCAGCCATTCGCCTACGAGTGAATTGGTACTACTCAGATTTACTATCATGGCTGCAAATTACCAATTTTTTCAATCCAAAAAAGAAGGGGCCGATGGAAAAACACCGGCCCCGATAGGTATAAGGCGCACTTTCGAGCTTAAAATATTTCCCCCTTGCAGTAATACTTTGGTTAACAACGGATGAAAGGCCAGCTACTGATTGTCGTCATCTGCCATCACATTGGAATAAGCAGGGGTTCCGTTGTTCAATAATTGCGCTTTTTTAACCAGCTGAATAAATTCTGCCCGATAGCCTTCCTTATCTGCTCCTTTGGCGCTTTCAGCAAGGGTTAGCACCTGTTCATAAGTGGCTTTCCCCTTAAATTCTGAGTTCCTGAGCAGCATACCAAATGCTGCAACAGCAGTAGCCATTTTGAAGTCGTCTGGTATCCGGGTTACCTTTTGCGAATTCCAGCGCATGGTTTGTGTAAAAACCTTACTACTGTTGGATTTTGGCTTTTTATAACGAACATTCACTGTCAGCGCTTCTTCGTTGTAATAAGCATTGGATGGATTCATCTGGTAATACTTCAATGGATAGGTAGCATCGTCGTCTTTGGAAGGCACCACTTCGTAAAGCGCAGTAACAGTGTGACCTGCCCCCATTTCACCCGCATCCTTTTTATCATCCTTAAAATCTTCTGCTGCCAGCATCCTGTTTTCATAACCGATCAGGCGATAAGATTCAATAAAATGAGGGTTAAATTCTACCTGCAGTTTCACATCTTTGGCTATGGTAAAAAGAGTGCCGCCAAACTCTGTCACCAGCGTGCGACGGGCTTCTTCGTAAGTATCGATGTAGGCATAGTTACCATTTCCCTTGTCAGCCAGGATTTCCAGTTTATTGTCTTTGAGATTACCCATTCCAAATCCAAGAACGGAGAGGAAAATGCCCTTTTCTTTTTTGGCAGAAACGAGCTTTTCCAGGTCGCTTTCGCTGGAAACACCTACATTAAAATCACCGTCAGTTGCGATAATTACCCGGTTGTTGCCATCTTCAAGATAGTTGGCAGCGGCAGTATTATAGGCCAGTTGAATGCCTGCCCCACCAGCTGTGGAACCACCAGCTTCCAGTTTATCCAGCGCATCCATGATCGCCATCTTTTCACTACCCGGGGTGGATGGCAATACCACACCTGCAGCACCTGCATACACCACGATGGCTACATGGTCGATAGGACGTAATTGCCGGGTAAGTACTTTCAGTGATTTGATCACCAGTGGCAGCTTGTTTTCTGCACTCATAGACCCTGATACGTCGATGAGGAAAACGAGGTTAGCCGGGGGTAATTTTTCATTAGATACTTCCATTGCTTTCAGGCCGATTCTCACCAGCTGGTGAGTAGGCTCCCAGGGGCATTCGGTCATATCGGTATAGATAGCTACCGGGTCATTGCCGGTAGGAGGTTTGTATTGATAGTCAAAATAATTGATCATTTCTTCCACCCTTACAGCATCGGCAGGAGGGAGTTCTCCATCATTCAGGAAACGACGTACATTGGAGTAGGCGGCCCTGTCTACATCGGCAGCGAAAGTGCTGAGGGGGTGCAGGTTCACCGCCAGGAAACGGTTGTCGTGAATAGGAGCGTAGGTTTCCAGCTCTTCACTATTGACGGTAGAGTAGCTGCAGCCCATAGACCTCATATCTTTTCTGATACCATAACCGGTTACTACTACCTCACTCAACTGTTTATTATCAGGCGCCAGAGAAGCAGAAATCTTTGATTGGTTGCCAGTAACGAGGACTTCCTTTGTTTGATAACCTATAAAACTGATCACTAAAGTAAGGTTCCCTGCCGGTGCCTTGAGGTGGAATTCACCATTTGCATTCGTAATGGTGCCCATACTGGTACCTTTTATCAGTACAGAAACGCTGGGTAATGGCTGGTGGTTGTCTGTATCAGTGATAATACCAGTCAGTGTTCGCTGGGCCTGTGTATTAAGGGTAATCAGCCCTGCCAGCAACAGGAATAGGTACTTTAGCATAGTCATTGAGTTTATTCTGGCTATATGATGCTGGTCAGGGTATTGATTCCATAATCCAATGAAAAAAAAATATCGAATACATTTGCACAAATTTTAGGGCATGGTATACAATGTAATAGGAGTCACTTCAGGGAGCTCACTGGATGGGCTGGACCTGGTGTTTGTAGCTTTGACAGAGGTAAGGGGTAAGTGGACGTACGAGATCAGGGCTGCTGAGCGTAAAGCATATACAGAAGACTGGAAGGAAAAACTGTCAGGTGCAGCGAACCTGCCTGCAAGAGATTATTTTTTGCTACACAGTGAATATGGACATTATATCGGGCATGCGGTAAAGGATTTTATTGCTACCCATGGTTTTGATCACCAGGTACATTTTATTACGACCCATGGACATACTGTGTTCCATATGCCATCGCAAAAGATGACGGCACAGTTGGGAGATGGGGCGGCGATTACTGCGGTAACAGGGTTGTCTGTGATCAGTGATCTGCGGGCCATGGATATTGCCTTAGGTGGTAAGGGTGCGCCTTTATTGCCGGTGGCGGAGCAGTTGCTGTTCCCGAATGTAGCTTATAGGGTGAATCTGGGTGAGAATGCGACTGTTTCTGCACAGAAAGAGGGAGAGTTGGTAGCGTTTGATGTGTGTCCCTGCAATTATGTGTTGGATAGTCTGGCAGAGTCATTGGGTCGTGTATATGATGAAAATGGTCAATTGGCTGCTGGTGGGGTAACAGATCCGAAATTGCTGGATGCGCTGAATGAGTTGGCATATTATGCACAGCCTTATCCAAAAACGCTGACGAATAAATTCGGTACCGGTACGGTGTTACCAATGTTGCAGGGGCATCAGCTGTCTACCCAGGGAAAGCTGAATACATACACAAAACATATTGCTATACAGATTGCAAATGCAGTAAAATTGATTGGTGGGGTAGAAGGCGAAGTGGGTGAAGTATTACTCACCGGCGGTGGTGCGCATAACAGCTTTCTCGTAGAATCAATAAAAGAATCAGGGCTTAAGGTTACTCAACCAGATGCACAGACACTAACATTCCGTACCGCTTTAATGATTGCATTATTAGGCGCATTGCGTTGGAGACAGGAAACAAATGCATTCGCTTCCGTAACGGGTGCAGACCACGACAGTGTAGGCGGTGCACTTTGGAGCAACTAAGAACTTTCCTGGTCGGTCTTTGCTTTTGCCAGTCTGCGTTTTGGCTTGCGCCTTCAAGCGCAAGCCAAAACGCAGACTGGCAATTCCAATGACTTTTGCCTTCGGCAAAAGTCATTGGAATTGCGTTTATTTATTTTCTATTAACGAAGTAAAACTAAAACTATCCCCATCAAACAACCCCTTATCACTCAATTTCAAATGCGGTATTACCAACAACGCCATAAATGACAACGTCATAAACGGCGCTCCCAACTCACTCCCCAATCCCTTCGCCGCCTTATCCAACTGACTATATTGCTCCGCTACTTCATACCCATCCAGGTTACTCATCAACCCCGCCACCGGCAGCGGCAACACCCTTGCCTCGCCACCATCCACCACACTCACTCCACCCTGTGATGCAATCACCGCATTTATAGCCTTTACAATACTCTCATCATCCACACCCACTGCAATAATATTATGACTATCATGCGCCACAGAAGACGCTATCGCCCCCCGCTTAAATCCAAACCGCTTAATAAACGCCAGGGCAACCGGTGCGGCATGATATCTATTTACCACCACTAATTTCAATACGTCACTCTCCACATTACTATGCAATGCACCATCCACCACCGGCAACTCTTCTATCAATGTATTCGTGATCAGCTGACCATCCAGCGCCTCAATCACCTTCACCGTAGCAGTACTACCGTCTGCCACTATACGTAAATCATCAACCGATACCGGCTTACAATCAAAGTTATTAATCACCGGCGCCACCGGTGCCGTGATCAGCGTCTTTCCACCCTCCGCTACTTTCTCGCCATTCACATAAGTCGCCTGTATATTGAACTCCGTAATCTCATTCGTTACAATAAAATCCGCTGCATCACCTACTCTCAGCAACCCAGCAGGAATCTTGTAATGCTCCACCGGGTTAATACACGCCGCCCGCAATACTTTAAACAGGTCCACACCATACGCCAATGCTCTTCGCACCAACACATTGATATGTCCTTCTACTAAATTATCCGGATGCTTATCATCACTACAAAACATCATGTTATCTGCATGAGCATGCAGCAATCCTACCAGTGCATCAAAATTCCTCGCGGCACTTCCTTCCCTGATAAGGATCTTCATCCCATACTTCAATTTATCCAACGCTTCTTCGGCAGTAAAACACTCATGATCCGTACTGATTCCCGCATCAATATACTGCTTCGCTGCATCGCCTCTCAGCCCCGGTGCATGGCCATCTACAGGCTTATTCACTTTCTTTGCCGCCGCAATCTTTGCCATCACATCCGGATCATTGTGCAACACACCCGGGAAGTTCATCATCTCTGTGAGATATAATACTTCAGGCAATGCAAGCAATGCTTCCACATCGCTCACCGTTACCGTAGCACCCGCAGTTTCAAATACAGTAGCAGGCACACAGGAAGGCGCACCAAAACAGAATTTGAAAGGCACTGTTTTCCCGTTATCCAGCATATATTTCACCCCTTCAACACCACATACATTCGCAATCTCATGCGGATCAGATACTGTCGCAATCGTACCATGTACCACCGCCAGTCTCGCAAATTCCGAAGGCGTGAGCATAGAGCTTTCCACATGCACATGTGCATCTACAAACCCTGGTAAAATATATTGCTGATACGTACCGTGATCCTCACTGATACCAGTGATCTTTCCATCCGTTACAGTGATGGTACCCGGATATATACGTTGTGCAGAAATGTCTATGATATTGCCAGATATCTGGAAGTTTTGTGCCATGGTTCTGATTTTAGTAACGTTCTAACATTGCTTTTGCTTCTGCTGCTATTTGTTCCGCCAGTGGTGCAGGCTGTAGCACCTTTACATTTGCACCGTAACTCATCAGCAGCATCGTCAGCTCCTTATTGATCACTACATTGATAGAGATAAGACATTCTTCTGCCGTATCAGATTCAATCTGTTGTGAAGGATGGATGGGTTGTGTCTTGATATACTTACCCTGGTGAGGTGTAAAAGAAAGGAGCACTTTTTCAGGTTCTCCCTGTGGTACCGTCACACCAATAGCATGCTGGAAATAACTGGCATCATCAAAGTTCTTTGCATCAAATTTCTTGTCAGTCGGCCATAGATCCATGATACGATCCAGTGCAAAGGTAAGCAGCGTACCGCCCTTTGCTTTCTGACTCTTACCCACGAGGTAAAAGCGGGATTGATATTCACGTACATGATAGGGCTCTACCCAGTGCTCTTTCGGCTCATTGCGGTCAAAGCTCTGGTACGATATCCTGATCACATCCAGGTTCTTAATAGCATCTACAATCGAAGGAATATGCGATGCTCCTTTGTATTGTGTAGCGCGCGAAAAGCGGATCATGCCTTTGTGTTCCAGCACTTCACGGTTTTGTTTCAGACTGGCGGCTATTTTCAGGATCGCATCTTCAAACTGCTCTATCACAGGCAGACTGCGAAACTGCTCCAATATACCAATAGCGATTTCCAGGCCTTCCAGGTCTGCTTCCTCGATGGGAATATTGTTGATAGAGTAAGTCTCATCTTCATACGCATACGTACCACTCGACCTATCATATACAATAGGGGCGTGGTAATTCAGTTCCGGGTCATGGCGCATATCCTGTATATCCTTTTGGATAGTACGTACAGAGATGCTTTTGTCCATTTTTCGGGAGACAAACTCAATAAGGTCATCGAGGGTGGGTTTTTTCAGACGTTTATTTCGTAACCGCTCATCAATCCAGCGATAACGGGAAACAGCATCCTTATTCTTCGGCATGCAATATTATTTAGGTGCTAAAATTAATGAAATTGATTTTAACGGTACGCAAATCCTCTGCGCGTAGTGCATCTACTTTTGTATAGTCAATAACACGAGATGTATATGAAACAGTTTAAAACAACGCCTTCAGTAAATACATGCCCCGCAATATCAGTAGGACAGATCATCCTGGATGACTCTAACTATATCACTATGTGGGGCAATCTGCAGCAGGGTGACGACTGGACCCGATGCGATTTTGTGACCACTTACGAAGTGCTGAATACCATGCTACGCTACGTTCAGGACAGGAATGATGCTGTTCAGATGACCATTGTAAAGAAGCTGGAAGATATGCAGCAAATACCGGAAATCATCGATCTGGAGGCGGAACTGGGCAGTGTTGTTGTATTTGACAATATGAACTTTTTGTTAACCCGCCCCGGCTTTCGTGAGCAGGGAGAGTGGATAGAATATACTGACGGGGAATGCTACTATATTGAGCAGGTAACCCCGGCCATCCCCGTTAAGAATCACCAGTATGAAATGAAGATAGGACAGTGCATGGACATGCTCTATATGAACTATGAACTGTATCTGGGCTATCTGGAACTGGATTTCGACGAGGATGGCGCCCGTCAGAAAGCTGATCTGTGTGATGATCTCAAATATACCCTTGCTTACTACGCATGGAAGGAAAGAACGATATAAGCTATTCTCTAAACTACCCTCTAAAAACCCGATCCTGACCCCTATGATTGTTGCAATCGTTCAAGCGTGTTATCCCTAATACCTTTGTTCTCAGTTGTTTGTTTTGACCTCAGCCCTGCCTGTTTCCCAGGCAGGGATTTTTTTGCGGAGCTATTCTGGTAAATTTTTCCTTCAGATTTGTAATTATACACCCTGTAGCTGGCGGTATCTCTCAATATCCATCGGTACCTTTACCACGACGCGGTAGATAATAGCCAAGGCAATCGCCGGAGCGTGCCGTTTATCCCCCAAAAAGTGCCGCACCCCTTTATTTTCAAAAATTTAACAGCAAAGTCTATAATATTTGTAGGAAATAACTATTTTTGGTAACGTAACCGTAAAAAGAATAAAATATGAGCTTAAGACTCGGAGATATAGCACCAAACTTTCAGGCTAAAACATCGATAGGCGAAATTGATTTTTACGAATACCTGGGCGATAGCTGGGGAGTATTGTTCTCTCATCCAGCTGATTATACCCCGGTATGTACTACCGAATTAGGTAGAACCGCGGCTTTGAAAGATGAATTCGCTAAACGTAACGTTAAAGTGCTTGCACTCAGTGTTGACCCCGTGGATAAACACCTCGGCTGGATCAATGATATAAACGAAACCCAGAACACCAAAGTGGAGTTCCCTATCATAGCAGACGAAGACAGGAAAGTGTCTAACCTGTACGATATGATCCACCCAAATGCTTCTGAAACTTTCACCGTTAGGTCACTGTTTATCATTGGCCCGGACAAGAAAGTAAAACTCATCATCACTTACCCGGCTTCTACAGGAAGAAACTTCCACGAAGTATTGCGCGTAATTGACTCCCTGCAGCTGACAGCTAACTATCAGGTAGCTACACCAGCAAACTGGCAGGATGGTGAAGATGTGATCGTAACAGCCGCAGTGAAAACGGAAGACATTCCTGCCCGTTTCCCTAAAGGCCACAAGATCATCAAGCCTTATCTGAGAACAACACCTCAGCCAAACAAATAAGGCAGGAACATACATAAGAAACTTTTAAAACCTGCCCACACTGTGGGACAGGTTTTTATTGATAAGAATTTTTAATGGTTGGTTTTTGATTTTTACGAAACGGGGATTTCTCCCCGTTTTTTTATGCCCATATATGCCCTCATGTACCCATATATATTCATAAAACATTCATAAAGAGGGAATTCATCACGGGCAGGAACTCCATTTTTAGAAAAAAACATTCATCAAAGAGGAAGTTCACTAACGAGGATAAACCCCCATTTTTAGGAAAAAAATTTATGAAAGAGGTAATTCACCAACGAGGATGAACCCAATTTTCAGGAAAAACATTCATGAAATGGGGGGATTTACCAACAGGCATGAATCACATTTCATAAAAAAAGGCTGCCCCTGGTCAGAGCAGCCTCAATATCAAAAGATCTGAAGATCAAAACATCAAAACACTTACAACACCAGCTTAGGCACATACCCGCTGCTATTCTTGCGCAGCTGTGTCACCACCGCCTGGATATCCTTGGCCAATGGCGCCTCTGCTACCTGTTTTTCTCCCTGCTGATCAGTAAAGTGCAGCTGGAAGGAATGCAAGGCTAATCTGCTCAGCAATGGGCGTTCTTCCACATCATGCTTACCCAGCTTATAGGTCTTTTTGATAGCAGACAGTAGGATAGGAGTATTGGTACCATACATCTCATCTACTGCTATCGGGTGGCCTATATGCTTCATGTGTACCCTGATCTGGTGGGTACGGCCGGTATGAATCTGAAGTTTTACGAGGCTATACAGGCCAAATGCTTCCAGTACTTCATAATCCGTGTGGGCGTTTTTACCCTTTTTAGCGGTCACCATCTTACCCTTTGTGATCGGGTGTTCAGCAATGGCTTCCTCGATGGTGCCGGTAGCTGGCGTCAGCTGACCGTTCACCAGCCCCAGGTAGAACTTCTGAACATTTCTGCCTTCGAATGCCTGGGAGTAATACTTGTGTGCCACTTCGTTTTTAGCAAAGAGGATCACTCCACTTGTATCCTTGTCCAGTCTGTGTACGGTAAAGATATTACCATAGTGCTTTTTCAGCAGTCCCTGAATAGAAGACAGCTGGTTGTCGTGCCTGTCCGGAATGGTCAGCACACCTGCCGGTTTGTTGATGATCACATAGTCCGGCGTTTCTTTTATAATCAGGTCGTTAATGCGCATAGTTTATTTAAAATGCAATGCTTGAGCCGAATGAATTCTTTTTAAGTCAGGTATCGCAGCAGTTCGTTATTTGTAATGCCTGGGCAGAGTGAACTCCTTTTCAGGCAAACACCGCAGCGGAACCTTATTTAAAATGCTTAAGCAGGATGATTTCCTTTTCGGTCAGGTAGCGCCAGTGGCCCCTGTTGATGTTCTTCTTTGTTAATCCCGCGTAAGTCACACGATCCAGTTTCTCCACTTCATATTCCAGGTGTTCGAAAATACGGCGAACGATACGGTTCTTGCCGCTATGAATTTCGATACCTATCTGTGTTTTATCAGCGTTGTCTACATATCCCAGTACATCTACATTCGCCACACCATCTTCCAGGGTCACACCTGCCAGGATGGCTTCAAAGTGTGCTTTGGTAAGGGGTTTGTTCAGTCCCACGTGATAGATCTTACGGATGTTGTGCTTAGGATGTGAGAGTTTCTGTGCCAGTTCACCATCGTTGGTGAGCAGGAGCAAACCAGAGGTGTTACGGTCCAGGCGACCTACAGGGTATACTCTTTCTTCTTCGGTAGCATCCTGGATCAGTTCCATCACCGTCTTACGGCCTTCAGGGTCGTCAGTAGTGGTGATGTAGCCTTTTGGTTTGTTCAGGAGAATGTACACCAGGTTTTTCTGGATGTGCATTTTCTTACCAAGGATGGTTACTTCGTCTCTCTTAGTGACTTTGAAGGCAGGTTCGGTGATGACGGTACCATTTACAGTGATCTTACCTTCTTTTACATAGTCTACAGCTTTACGACGGGAGCAAAGGCCGCAATGAGCGATGTATTTGTTCAGTGGCATTTCGCCTTCGATCGCTACACCAGATTCTTCTCTGTCGCTTTTTTTGCCGAAAGAACCTGTGGAAGATCCTTGACGGTCGCGTCTTGCAGCAGTTTTACGTTCCTGTCTGGCCGCAAAACGCTCATTGGTATTGTCGAAATATTTCTTGCGGTTGAAACCACTTGGGGTTTCACGCTCATCTTTACCTTTTCTGTCACTACGATCAGTACCATGGAAGGCGCTGTCATCACGTTTCGCACCTGGTTTAGGTTTGAAAGGTGTTCTGCCATTGGCAGTTTTTAGCGCTGGTTTTATTCTGTTACGGCGGGAAGCATCCTCGCCATCAGTTTGATCTTTCTTTTTAAATGCAGGAAGTGGTTCACCATTTTCGTCTTTGCCAGCGGGGCGGCGTGCAGGACGCTCATCGCTTTTACGGCCACGGAAACCTTCTCCATCATTACTCTTACGACCACGGAAACCTTCTCCATCATCACTCTTACGGCCACGGAAACCTTCTCCATCATCACTCTTACGACCACGGAAACCTTCTCCATCGTTCTTACGAGGGCGAAAACCTTCTCCATCACTCTTACGGCCACGGAAACCTTCTCCATCATCACTCTTACGACCACGGAAACCTTCTCCATCGTTCTTACGAGGGCGAAAACCTTCTCCATCGTTCTTACGAGGACGAAAACCTTCTCCATCGTTCTTACGTGCCTGGAAACCTTCTCCATCGTTCTTACGAGGGCGGAAACCTTCTCCCTCATTCTTACGTGGACGGAAACCCTCTCCATCATTCTTGCGCGGACGAAATTCTCCATCATTCTCTTTGCGTGGCGGACGTCCGCCAGCAGCACTACGTTTCGCCGGGCGGGAATCATTTCCCTTTGCCCTGGATTTATTTTCCTTGAAAGGAGAGAATCCTTTTTTAGCAGGTGTATTTTTCTTCATCTGTTAGTATTAAAATTTAAAAAAAGAGGAGATCAGCCTTTATTTGCCAGCTGACCACAAGCCGCGTCAATATCTTTACCACGGCTGCGGCGGAGACGGGCATTGACCCGGTTTTTACCCAGGTATTCCATAAAAGCATCTGCCACTTCTTCTTCCGGTTTCTGGAAGCGCGCATTGGAGATGGGATTGTATTCTATAATATTTACCAGATCGGCCGGCACCTGTCTGTAGATGCGGATCAGCTCATCGGCATCCTGTAAGGAGTCGTTGAAGTCTTTGAACAATATATATTCGAAGGAGATCTGGCTTTGTGTTTGTTTGTAGAAGTAGTTGAGCGCCTCTATCAGTACTTTGAGGTTATTTGTTTCGTTGATAGGCATGATCTGGCTGCGCTTCTGATCATTGGCGGCGTGCAGGGACAGGGCGAGGTTGAATTTCACCTTGTCGTCTCCCAGCTGACGGATCATCTTGGATACGCCGGCAGTGGATACGGTGATCCTCTTTGGAGACATCCCCAATCCATCCGGACTGGTGATGCGCTCGATGCTCGCCAGTACATTTTTGTAGTTGAGCAGGGGTTCACCCATACCCATAAATACGATATTGCTCAGTTTCTTGCCGTAGGCACTCATGGCCTGGTCGTTCAGAAGGGCTACCTCATCGAAGATTTCATCGAATTCGAGGTTACGTTTACGATCCATATACCCTGTAGCACAGAATTTACAGCTCAGGCTGCAACCTACCTGTGAGGATACGCAGGCAGTTTGCCTGGTATCAGTAGGTATCAGTACGCCTTCTACAAGGTGACCG
This sequence comes from Chitinophaga sancti, assembly GCF_034087045.1. Lineage (NCBI taxonomy): Bacteria > Pseudomonadati > Bacteroidota > Chitinophagia > Chitinophagales > Chitinophagaceae > Chitinophaga > Chitinophaga sancti. Next base: position 1,733,086 of record NZ_CP139247.1, read on the forward strand.
TCATGTAATTTGAATCGACTTTTGATAGTGCCGTCTTCGCTATGTTGGGTGGTATCGACCTGTACGGCAGGTAAAGTGAAGTGTTCTTCCAGCTTGGCGCGTAGCTCTCTGGAAAGGTTGGTCATTCCGTCAAAACTGGTTGCATGTTTGAGCCACAGCCACTCATACACCTGTTTGGCCCTGAAGGGCTTTTCCCCAATAGACCCGAAGTATTCCTGTATCTCTGACAGACTCAGCTGCCGGATATTCGTTTTGCCCAATTTCATTCCTGACCTTTATGTGATATAATGTCTGCCTTACGGCAGTCGGTATTAATCTGCGAAGATACGTAAATTTTTATCGTCCAAAAATCCCCTACATTTACAACCTTTTATTAACCAAAGCAATCCTCCAAGCAATGCAAGCTGCTTATATAGTAGACGCAGTGCGTACCCCAATTGGCCGCTATGGCGGGGTGTTAAGCACTATTAGGCCCGACGATATGCTGGCCCTCCTTATCCGATCGATGATGGAACGAAATCCCACCCTGGACCCCAACAGCATCGAAGATGTGATAGCCGGGGCTACCAACCAGGCAGGGGAAGATAACAGGGATGTGGCCAGAATGTCTGCACTACTGGCAGGATTGCCGGTATCAGTAGCAGGCAATACCGTGAACAGGCTTTGTGCCTCCGGTATGCAGGCGGTGATGGATGCTGCCAGGGCGATTATGTGTGGAGAAGGAGATGTGTACCTGGCTGGTGGGGTCGAAAGCATGACCCGTGCTCCCCTTGTGATGCCCAAACCCGATGCCGCCTACAGCCGTAAAACAGAAATAGTAGATTCTACCATAGGCTGGCGTTTTACCAACAAGAAGCTGGCGGATATGTATTATCCCTATTCTATGGGCGAAACTGCGGAAAATATTGCTACCCGCTGGAAGATCTCCCGCGAAGCCCAGGATGAATTTGCCCTTGCCAGCCAGATAAAGTACAAAGCCGCACTGGATGCAGGTATCTGGCCAAGAGAAATCATTCCCGTACCCATTACTCCCAATAAGCAGGAACAGGTGGTGATCACCAATGACGAACATCCAAGGGAAACTTCATTAGAAAAATTAGCCGGGTTACGTCCTGCCTTTGCAAAAGAAGGTAGTGTCACAGCGGGTAACAGTGCCGGTATCAACGATGGCGCTGCCCTTGTATTGATAGTATCCGAACAGGCTTTGAAGCAATATAACCTCAAGCCCCTCATGCAGGTAAAATCCATGGCAGTAGCGGGTGTGGACCCGGCTATAATGGGCATAGGCCCGGTACCGGCTACAGAAAAAGCACTGAAGCGCGCAGGCATTACTGCCAGTCAGCTGGATCTGATAGAACTGAATGAAGCTTTTGCCGTACAGGCCTTGGCTTGTATACAGGACTTAGGGCTGGATCCGTCAAAGATTAATGTAAATGGTGGATCCATTGCTATGGGCCATCCGCTGGGATGTACGGGCGCAAGGATAGTAGGCACCCTGGGGCACGAAATGAAACGCCTGCAGGGAGTGAAATACGGTTTGACCACCATGTGTGTGGGGGTAGGACAGGGAGCCGCTATGATCTTCGAAAATCTGTAAATGCAAAAATAACGGGCGGTCGATCATAATAATCGGTCGCCCGTTTTATGGCAAGCAAGAAAGGATTACAAACAAATTTGTTTCTCCGTCATCATCTTCCGGAGGTTTATCAGGCCATAACGCATACGGCCTAATGCTGTATTGATACTCACCTGCGTGAGATCAGCAATCTCTTTAAAGCTAAGATCCGCATAGTGACGCAGGATGATGACTTCGCGTTGTTCCTCAGGCAACATGTCGAGCATACGACGCACCCGGTCGTGGCTCTGACGGGTGATCATCTTTTCTTCTGCACTGCTTTCGCTAAAGCTCAGGACATTGAAAATGTCTTTGTCGTCGCTGGTTTTGATGATCGGTGTACGCTTGATCTTACGGAAGTAATCTACACACAGGTTGTGTGCGATACGCATTGCCCAGGGAAGGAATTTACCCTTCTCCGTATAGCGTTCAGCCCGGATAGTATCGATGATCTTAATAAAAGTGTCTTGAAAAATGTCTTCAGCCAGGAATGAGTCCTTGACTAATAAAAAGATAGAGGTATAGAGCTTGTCTTTATGTCTATGCACCAGTTCTTCCAATGCATTGGCATGCCCTTTCTTAAATAGGGTAATTAATTGCTCGTCGCTGAGTTTGTACATTATTTGCATAAACGTCTACAATAGCGGGTTTATAATAAAGAAACCGACTTATTCAAGTCTGCTGTAGGTAAAAATGTGTAGAGTTTATGCTATAATAGGAAGTTTTTATGTGTGATAGTTATTTCAGCCTATGCTCACTATTCTGGTAGTAATGCAAATATAATGTTAAAGTTGAATTAAACAACCCCCTGACATCAGTGATTTGTCATTATTGAAAGATTTAATATTGAGTATCAAGGCGGAAATAAAATGGGTACTTTAAAAAAAGAAAAAATCCCTTGTTTCATGCCGCCGCAGGCCATTTTAAATTACCATAACAAGCTGAAGATTTTCATTTGTTTCAAATCCCTTACCTTCGTAATGCTAAAATTTTTGGCAAAATAACAACTCGCTGGAATATGGCTACAAAATCAAAGAAACCGGAAATTATTGCCGACGATGCCCCCATCAATACGCAAGATCAGATATATATAAAAGGAGCCAGGGTTCACAACCTAAAAAATGTAAGTGTAGGCATTCCCCGCAATAAACTCGTAGTCGTAACCGGCGTATCCGGATCAGGCAAATCTTCCCTGACCATGGATACCCTCTACGCCGAAGGCCAGCGCCGCTACGCGGAAAGCCTTTCTGCATACGCCCGCCAGTTCCTGATGCGTATGAACAAACCAGACGTAGACTATATCAAAGGTATCTGCCCGGCCATCGCCATAGAACAAAAGGTCATTACCCGTACCCCCCGTTCTACCGTAGGCTCCATGACAGAACTCTACGATTACCTCCGTCTCCTGTTCGCCCGTATCGGTAAAACTTATTCACCGATCTCCGGCGAATTGGTAAAGAAACACGAAGTAAGCGACGTCACTGACTATATCAATAAATTACCTGATGGCACTAAGATCCAGATACTGGTCGTCTTCCGCCGTCACGAAAAAAGGGACGTAAAAGAAGAGCTGCAGATCCTGATGCAGAAAGGGTTCTCCCGTCTTTATGCGAAAGACAAGCAAGGGGGAAAACTCCTCCGTATTGAAGAACTGCTGGAAGAAAAAAAGCCAGCCTTGCCCAAAGAAACTTACCTGCTTATAGACCGCCTTGTAGCCAAAGACTTCGAAGAAGACGACCTGCACCGCATCGCGGATTCTGTGCAGACGGCCTTTTACGAAAGCGAAGGCGACTGCCTCGTAGAGACAGACGGTGGCGATATACAGCACTTCTCCAACCGTTTTGAACTGGATGGGCTGCAATTCGAAGAGCCGGTACCGAACCTCTTCTCCTTCAATAACCCATACGGGGCTTGCCCTGTATGCGAAGGTTTTGGTCAGACATTGGGTATCGATGCTGACCTTGTCATTCCAGACAAGCGCCTCAGTGTATTCGAAGGTGCAATCGCTCCATGGAGAGGCGAAAAGATGGGTGAATACAAAGAAGCCCTCATCAAGGCGGCCCGCAAGTTCAACTTCCCCATCCACAAACCGGTCACCGACCTCACTGAAGATCAGTATAACCTGCTCTGGACAGGCAATGAGCACTTCTACGGGCTCAATGAGTTCTTCAAAATGGTGGAGCAAAACCTCTATAAAGTTCAATACCGTGTACTACAATCCCGCTACCGTGGGCGTACTACCTGCCCTGAATGTGGCGGTGGCCGCCTCCGTAAGGAAGCGCTGTACATCAAAATAAACGGTGCCAACATCGCCAACCTGGTAGAGATGCCGGTGGAAAACCTGTACGGCTGGTTCAACCAGCTACAACTTAACGAATTCGACCAACAGGTGGGTAAACGTATCCTGCTTGAAATTCACCACCGCATCAAAACCCTGCTTGACGTAGGGCTTGGTTACCTCACCCTGAACCGTGTGGCCAATACCCTCAGTGGTGGCGAAAGCCAGCGTATACAGCTGACCCGCTCCCTGGGTAGTAACCTTACCAACTCCATGTATATACTGGATGAACCCAGCATAGGTCTGCATGCCCGCGATACCCACCGCTTGATCGGTGTACTCAAGGAACTGCGTGATCTGGGCAACACCGTAGTGGTGGTAGAACACGACGAACAGATGATGGAAGAAGCGGACTATATCATCGATATGGGACCGCTGGCCAGTCACCTGGGGGGAGAAGTGATCTTTGCCGGTGACTATCCATCTATTCTAAAAGATGCGAACAGCCTGACCGGCAAGTACCTGAGCGGGCAGCTTTCTATAGAACCACCTGCCCGTATCCGCAAGTGGAAGAAATCTATCACCCTCGAAGGTTGTAAACAAAACAACCTGAAGAACATAGATGTGGATTTCCCCCTGGAAGTATTGTGTGTAGTAAGTGGTGTGAGTGGCTCCGGCAAGACCACGCTGGTAAAGCAGATCCTGTATCCGGCCCTCATGAAACTGAAAGGCGAATTTGCAGAAAGGGTAGGACAGCACCGTGCGCTGAAAGGTGCACTGGACGATATCACTCAGATCGAAATGATCGATCAGAACCCGATCGGTAAGTCATCCCGCTCCAACCCGGTTACCTATATCAAAGCCTACGATGAGATCCGTGATCTCTTCTCCCGTCAGCCACTGAGTAAGATGCGTGGTTTTCAGCCAAAACATTTCTCATTCAACGTAGACGGTGGCCGTTGTGATGCTTGTAAAGGGGAAGGGGAAGTAGTAGTAGAAATGCAATTCCTGGCAGACGTGCACCTGCAATGCGAAAGCTGTGGTGGTCGTAAGTTCAAGGACGAAGTATTGGAAGTGACGTACAAGGGAAAGAACATCTACGACGTATTGGAAATGGGAGTGGACGAAGCGCTGGATTTCTTCAAAGATGAGAAGGATGTAGTGAATAAAATCCGTCCGCTCAGCAATGTAGGTTTAGGTTATGTAAAACTGGGCCAGAGTAGCGATACCCTGAGTGGTGGTGAGGCACAGCGTGTAAAACTGGCATCCTTCCTGGGTAAGGGCAAGGCACAGGGGCACATCCTTTTTATATTCGATGAACCGACCACTGGTCTGCACTTTCATGATATCAAGAAGCTGTTGGGATCATTCAATGCATTGATCGAACAGGGGCATTCAGTCATAGTGATCGAACACAATACAGATGTGATAAAAAGTGCTGACTGGGTCATAGACCTGGGACCTGAAGGCGGGGCCGGTGGCGGGCAATTGCTATATGCAGGAGTACCGGACGGACTCAAAAAAGTAAAAGAAAGTTATACCGGGCAATATTTATAAAAGAAAGACAATACTAGTAAAAGAAAACGGCGGACCAGATGGTCTGCCGTTTTTTATGTTATCTCAATCTATCCAGAGATTTAATCAGTTTTTCATCCTTATATATACCTCTCGCTGCCATGATCAGGAAGATCAGGATCAACACCGGCAAAAACGCACCTGGCAGGTAATTAGACGAAGCAATCGTTTTGCCTGCTGTTTCGAATGCATTTACAAAATCCTGCACTTTAAAGTACTGCAACGCGATCGCCACTATCGCCAGAAAAATATCCAACACCGTCAGTCTGAACTGTAGTTTCCGGTTTTTAAACAGGAAAATGCAGAACACGGATAGCGCTACAATCAGCATGTAGACTACAAATATCATAAAATTTGACTGGGCATTGAAATACTTAGGTACCTGATCATTACTCAGGGTCACTTTGAAGATATCCAGAAACCATGTTCCTACAGCAGCTCCGGCAGCTACCAGAAGGTAAAGACTTTGAATGCGTTGTATCATGTTATTCAGGCAGATTAATACGCGGTAAAAGTAAGTAAATATTTCATTTATGCTGGCGAGCCCGGGCAACCATAGGATGAAAATATGGATAACCCGTTCATAACCCATCAATAACCCGTACATATCCCGCCTCTTTATAAATGCGGGTTATTGGCGGGTTATGGGCGGCTTATATGCGGGTTATAGGCGGGATATCCCCGGAAAATGCCTATAGTCGTGGTATAGCTGGGATAGCCCGATAGGATGTAGTCAGGATAAGGGTTTTCAAAGCAGGTGATTAATGGGAAATAGGGATGTGGCCATATTTATAAAATACCGACCGGTATAATAATGTTGTTAAAAGTGTCATCCATACATATAATACTGACATATTACAGCATCCTTTCCTCCAATACTTTGTATATTTGACGCCCAAGAACAATCTCATTTTGAATTATGGCAAGAAAACAGAACAAGCAGGATGCTTTAGACTATCATGCTTTAGGTCGGCCTGGGAAGATCGAAGTAATACCTACTAAAAACACCAAAACACAATGGGACCTCTCACTCGCTTATTCTCCTGGAGTAGCAGAGCCCTGCAAGGAAATTCACAAAGACGTAGAAAATGTTTATAAATATACTGCCAAGGGCAACCTGGTAGCAGTGATCAGCAATGGAACTGCTGTACTGGGTCTGGGCGATATCGGCCCTGAGGCAGGTAAGCCGGTGATGGAAGGAAAGGCGGTATTGTTCAAGATCTTCGCAGATATTGATGTGTTTGATATTGAATTGAATACCAAGAATGTAGATGAATTCGTGAACGTGGTAAAGGCCATGGAACCTACCTTCGGTGGGATCAACCTGGAAGATATTAAGAGCCCTGAGTGTTTTGAAATCGAGGACCGCCTGAAAAAGGAACTGAAGATCCCGATCATGCACGATGACCAGCATGGTACTGCCATCATCTCGAGTGCTGCTTTGCTGAACTCCATGGACCTTGTGAAGAAGGATATTACGAAAGTAAAGATTGTTTTCAATGGCGCCGGTGCGGCAGCGATGGCCTGCGTAAAATTGTACGTATCCCTGGGTGCAAGAAAAGAGAACATCATCATGTTCGACAAGGATGGTGTGATTAGCACCAGTCGCGAAGGTTTGTCAGAACTGCACCGCCAGTTTGCAACAACAGCGAATGTAAACTCTCTGGCAGATGCGCTGAAAGGGGCAGATGTATTTGTAGGTTTATCAGTAGGTAATGTGGTAACACCGGAAATGATCAAGTCAATGGCTGAAAATCCGGTCGTATTCGCGATGGCGAACCCCGATCCTGAGATTGCTTATGAGCTGGCGATTGCCTCCCGTCCTGATGTGATCATGGCGACAGGTCGTTCCGATCATCCTAACCAGGTGAACAATGTATTGGGTTTCCCATACATCTTCCGTGGTGCGCTGGATGTACGTGCCACACAGATCAACGAAGCCATGAAACTTGCTGCTGTCAACGCACTGGCAGAACTGGCGAAGGAACCGGTACCAGATATCGTGAACCTGGCTTACAATGAAAAAAATATCTATTTCGGCCCCCGTTATATCATTCCAAAACCCCTGGATCCTCGCCTGCTCAGTCATGTAGCACCTGCAGTGGCAAAAGCAGCGATGGAAAGTGGTGTTGCGCAGCAACCAATAGCAAACTGGGAAGAGTATACGAATGTACTAAACAAACGCCTTGGACTGGACAACCAGCTCTTCCGCGTGATCGGTACCAAAGCCCGTCAGGATCCACGCAAGGTGGTATTTGCAGAAGCAGATAACCTGAAGGTACTAAAAGCTTCACAGGTAGTAAGAGACGAAGGTATCGCTTACCCGATCCTGCTGGGTAATGAACAAAGGATCAGGAACCTCGCTGCAGAAAATGGTATCGAACTGGAAGATACTGTGATCATCGATCCTAAGAGCGATGAGATGACAGAGAAACGCCATGAATATGGTGAATTGTTCTTCCAGAAACGTCAGCGTAAAGGCTTTAACCAGTACGAAGCGAAGAAGGTAATGCGTGAGCGTAACTACTTCGGCTGTATGATGGTGGAAACTGGTGAGGCAGATGCATTGATCTCTGGTCTGACACGTAACTATCCGGATACCATCCGTCCGGCATTGCATGTAATTGGTACTGCGCCCAACGTAAAGCGAGTGGCAGGTATGTACATCATCAATACCAAGCGTGGTCCGCTGTTCCTGGCCGATACGACTGTCAACTTTAATCCTACTGCCGAAGAGCTGGCCGAAATCACACTGCTGGTTGCTGAGGAAGTAAGACAATTCAATATCACTCCTCGCATTGCGATGGTATCTTATTCCAACTTTGGTTCCAGTCCAACCCCTGAGGCGCAGCTGGTAGCTAAGGCAAGAGAGATCGTGAAAATGAAGGAACCGTCACTGATCGTAGATGGTGAAATCCAGGCGGCGATGGCGTTCAATAGAGAAATCCTGAAGGATAGTTATCCGTTCAGTGAGCTGATAGACCAGGAAGTAAATACCCTGATCTTCCCGAACCTTACTGCGGGCAACGTAGCATACAACCTGTTGCAGGAAGTTGCGGGCTTTGATGCTATCGGGCCTATCCTGCTGGGTATCAAAAAACCAGTACATATTCTGCAATTGGGTAGTACCGTAAGGCAGATAGTGAACATGGTGAATATCGCTGTAGTAGAAGCACAACATAAATGCTGCAAATAATATAATTTACAGGTCTTTGTCCACGGACAGAGATCTGTATCTTTATAGTAAAAAGCATGCAGCACATCTCCCGGAAAAAGACCTTCTTTCCACTGAATCCTGCATTTCGCGGGTACCTCAAATTGTACGAGCGGGAGATCCGGTTGCCGATATCTTACGAAGAGCTCCGCTATTATGATTCCTCCATTCCTGTGTATGACAAAGACGGGAAGGACACCCTCTGGGAATCTGTATTTTATCCTGATAGTATGTATGGTCAGCTAAAAGCGGGCCTCAAAAGAATTTACTCCATCCTCAAGGCGGGTGGTGACCAGGCTGCAGAAGAGCATTTGCAGGTAGAACGGATTGATTACTGCACATTTGGGAATTCACACCCTTTCCGTATCAGGATTGTCAATACTTACAACGAAGTTTACGATTATTTTTATATCAAGACGGCCGATGCTTCTCGCATTTACGGCTTAGAACTGGAACATATTTTGTCTCCTTACTGGATGAGTTACATTGTAGATGGCAATACACTGGTAGAGGAGCATATTGCGGGGGTACCGGGCGATCAGTTTATAGACCAGTATTTACAGCGGCCGGAGTTTAACCCTAAGCGTATAGCAAAGGAGTTTGTAAAGTTCAATGAACGGTGTTTTGTCCGCTTGTTGGGTGATATGCGATCGTACAATTTTGTATTTGATATCACACCTGATTTTGATGATGTACAATTCAGGATCAGGGCGATTGATTTTGATCAGCAGTTTTACGAGGGAAAGCGCACATTGTACATGCCGCAGTACTTTAAGGAGAACAGGATTTTCGTAGAGCTGGCCATCAAACATTTAAATGCCGAGGTAGTAAAGCAGTATCAGCAGGAGGAGCGATCGCTGATAGCCCGCAGGATAAAGGCGCACAGACATCGGATCAAGGACCTGAGGGATGTGATCATGACGGATAAGGTGTCGTTTCCTGAGAAGATTACGCAATTGGGAGAGGAGCTGGCGCTGTATTATGATGATGCGGTATTTGGGAGGTGTAAGACGATGGGGGAGATCATTGAGCGGAGTTTGAAAAGATTATTGGTAAAGAGTTTGAAATAAAATCAGCCGGCAGCAGGTAATAGCGTTCTTTGAAAAGAGCAATATCTTTAGCCGGCCGTAAGCAAAAGCGTTCTTTGCAAAAACCGTTTTCTTTAGCTGCCGCAGGCCTTACCGCCGTTTTTTGGCTCCTTAATGATTTAATTATTATTTAAATGGATACATTATCTTTGGCCCGTTATGGAATTTAGATTCTTTCATCATTTCGGAAGCTACCTGCTTATGCTCAAAGGAATGTTTTCCCGCCCGGAAAACATGAAGATGTATTGGAAAGAGTTCATCAGGCAGTGTGTGGATATCGGTATTGGTTCATTGGGTATTGTATTCATCATCTCCCTCTTTATGGGAGCTGTAACCACTGTACAGATTGCCTACCAGCTGGTGAGCCCTATCATTCCCAAAGCTACAATAGCCCAGGTGGTGAGGGATACCATCATCCTCGAATTCGCCCCTACATTGACCTGTATCGTACTGGCCGGTGTAGTCGGTTCCAAAATTGCCTCTGAGCTGGGTAACATGCGTGTATCTGAGCAGATTGATGCACAGGAGATTATGGGTATCAACACCCGTGGTTACCTCATCATGCCAAAGATCATCGCTTCACTGATCATGATACCATGTCTGATCTGTATCGCTGGTTTCCTGGGTATATGGGGTGGTCTCAAAGCCGGTGAAATGGGCGGTATTCTTTCTGCAGAACAATTCTGGCAGGGTTTAAGACAGGAATGGAAACCTTATAATATCTTCTTCGCACTATTTAAATCATTCGTATTCGCGTTCATCATATCCAGTGTACCATCATATTATGGATATTATGTACAGGGTGGTGCGCTCGAAATTGGTAAGGCAAGTACCCGTGCCGTGGTGGTAACCTGTGTATTGATATTATTCATGGACTACATACTGGCGGCAATATTGCTGCAAAATTAACCTGGACAACATGATCGAAATAGTTAATATAAAGAAAGGCTTTGGGGAAAAGGTGATCCTGCCAGATGTGTCGGCAATTATGGAGACGGGCAAGGTGAACCTGATCATCGGCTCCAGTGGCAGTGGTAAGACGGTAATGATGAAGTGCATGGTAGGCTTGATGGAAATAGACAGTGGCAAGGTCCTGTACGATGGACAGGATTTCACTAATATGCCTGAAAATGAACGAAAAAATATCCGCCGCCAGATCGGGATGCTTTTCCAGGGATCTGCACTATTTGATAGTATGACAGTAGAGCAAAACGTGATGTTCCCGCTCGATATGTTCTCTAAAGAATCAATAAAGGAAAAGAAAGCCCGTGTGATGGAGTGCCTCGAAAGGGTACAATTGAAGGAGGCCGCTAAGAAATTTCCGGCAGAGATCAGTGGAGGTATGAAGAAAAGGGTAGGTATTGCACGTGCTATCGTTTTGAATCCCAAGTACTTATTCTGTGATGAGCCCAACTCCGGGCTGGATCCGCAAACTTCCCTGCTCATCGATAAGCTGATTAAGGAAATCACACACGAATTTAACATGACCACGGTCATCAATACACACGACATGAATACGGTAATGGAAAGTGGAGATCACATCGTATACATGTACCAGGGTAAAAAACAGTGGGAAGGCAGCAATAGAGACATCATTTTCAGTAAAGATGAGCGGCTGAATGACTTCATTTTTGCATCTGACTTCCTGCGTGATGCGAAGGAAATGAGGCAAATGGAGATGTTCCAGGAGAAAGATTGGAGAAGTAAACTGAAGAAGGAGTAGGGCTGGAACTGAACAGGGTAGGCAGAAAATTGAACAGTGTGAATGTTGAAAAGGAAGAATGGCCGATGCCAGACCGGGCAATTTGACCCGCCCTGAGATAAAAGTTGCCAAAACATGACGACGGACATTAAAAAAACGTGAACACGACCACAATCAGTAAATTATTGATTGGGAATGTGGGATTAGCGGGTTATTTTTGCCAATAACATTACAAACACATAAACCAAGCGCGATGAGTGTTTTAGTTAATAAGAACAGCAAAGTGATTGTACAGGGTTTCACCGGTACAGAAGGCACATTCCATGCCACACAGATGATAGAGTATGGCACGCAGGTAGTAGGCGGCGTTACGCCGGGGAAAGGCGGCACCAAGCACCTGGATCGTCCGGTTTTTAATACGGTAGATGATGCCGTAAAAGCAACCGGCGCCAATGTATCCATCATTTTTGTACCACCAGGATTTGCTGCAGATGCGATCATGGAAGCTGCTGAAGCAGGTATAGAACTGATAGTTTGTATTACAGAAGGTATTCCCGTACAGGATATGGTTCGTGCAAAGAACTTCCTGGTAGGTCGTTCTTCCCGCCTGATCGGTCCTAACTGTCCTGGTGTAATCACTGCTGAAGAAGCTAAAGTAGGCATCATGCCAGGTTTTATCTTCAAGAAAGGTAACATTGGTATCGTATCCAAATCCGGTACGCTGACATACGAAGCGGCTGATCAGGTAGTAAAAGCTGGTCTGGGCGTATCTACAGCTATCGGTATCGGTGGCGACCCAATCATTGGTACCCCTACCAAAGATGCGGTTGAACTGCTGATGAACGATCCTGAAACCGTAGGTATCATCATGATTGGTGAAATCGGTGGTAGCATGGAAGCTGACGCTGCAAAATGGATTAAAGAAAACGGTACTAAACCAGTAGTTGGTTTCATCGCTGGCCAGACAGCGCCTCCGGGCCGTCGTATGGGTCACGCTGGTGCAATCATCGGTGGTGCTGACGATACTGCTGCTGCTAAGATGAAGATCATGGCAGAGTGTGGTGTGCACGTAGTAGAAAGCCCTGCAAACATTGGTAAAACAATGGCAGAAGTGCTGAAAGCTGTAAAAGCTTAATAATTAACTAACTGTATAATAATTATCCTCCTGTCGGGCTGTGGCCAGCAGGAGGATTTTTTTTTGGCCCGAAGCCCGTGGCTCTTGCCAGCATAAGACCTATATTTTTATAATTACCTTTATGGAATAGGACCCCTCACCTGCATCCTATCTGTGACGGAAATACACCAGTTATTCATATAAATGCTATCCACATATGCGCCTGATCGTAGCTTTATTCATTCTATTTTTCATTAGTACAAATAGTACCATGGCTCAGTTTAACTATGACATCCACTGGAAAAAAGTCCAGGAGTTAGATGACAAGGGCCTCCCCAAATCAGCCCTGGAAGAAGTCAATGTAATCTATAAGAATGCACTGCAACAAAAACATGAAGGTCAGCTGCTAAAAACCCTGATCTTCCGCATTAAGTATGTAAACGTAAAGAACGAAAACCCTGCTACCGACGATAACTTCAAGGTAGTAGATGAACAAAACGTCGTTTTTACCCCAGCTATCCGCGCCATCCTGCAAAGTATGCGGGCGGAACTGCTCCACAATTACCTGGAGAATAACAGGAGTAAACTCTATAGCCGTACTGCTATAGAAAGCGACACTTCTACTGATATCAGTACCTGGACCTCAGACCGGCTTAATAAAGAGATTGCAGCAGCTTACCTCTCTTCCCTGAAAGATGTGGAACTGCTCAAAAAAGTGAATGTTAAAGATTTTGCAGTCATCATCGAAAAGGGCCAGAACAGCGAAAATCTTCGCCCTACATTATATGATCTGCTTGCACACCGCGCATTAGATTATTTCAAGTCAGGAGAGTACAATTTCAGACAGGCTGCCAAACAGTTCGAACTGCTGGACCCCGCTGCTTTTGCACCTGCTGCTACTTTTGCTGCACACACATTTACATCAGCTGATACTACTTCTTATCAGTATAAAGCCCTTTTACTGCTGCAGGACCTGATCCGCTTTCATGCAAATGACAAAGCTGCCCTGCTGGATGTAGACCTCGAACGTATCGCCTATATGAAGGATGTAGCTGTGATGCCCGACAAAGAGGAGCTGTATGTAAAGCAGATCAAAGCAATGCAGCAAACCTATGCTGGTGAAAAAGGTGTGACTCAGGTGATGTACCTGGTAGCACTTTACTACCAGGGGGTAGGAAACGGCAAAGAGAATGTTGGCGAACTGACACCTTCTGCCGCTATGAAACAAGCTGTGGCTTTGTGTGAGCAGGCCATCAAACAAGTGCCTGTTTCCGTTGGTGCAAACAATTGCAGGGGACTGCTGCAAAGCATACAGGAAAAATCTATCGAAGTCACTACTGAACAGGTGAACCTGCCAGATGAACCTTTCCGCGCACTGATCGGCTATAAAAACGTGAATAAACTGTACTTCAGACTGGTGAAAATTGATGAGAGCTTCCGCACTAAATTAAAGGCACAGCTGGAATCAAATGAGGCATATGAAGAGCGTAATAAAAAGTACTGGAACCAGATCCTGGGTAAGAAAGCTGACCGTACATGGGACATTGCCTTGCCAGGTACAGAGGATTACAGGCAACATACTGTTGAAGCAAAAATAGAGGCGTTGCCGTTAGGTCTGTATATGTTGGTCGGTAGTATGAACAGTACCTTTTCAAAAGAACAGAACCTTCTCGCGCTACAGTTCATACACGTTTCCAACTTAAGCTACATCGCCCGCTCTTCTTATGATGCTGGTGACGGAAAGGAATTGTTTGTATTGCACAGGAAAACGGGGGCACCATTACAGGGTGTGAAATTCAATGTGCATGAACAGCAGAACAATGGCAAACTGAAGATGACGCAATCAGCCATTTCAGCAAACGATGGTTCCGTAGCCCTGAAGGCTGAAAAGCAATACAGTACTAACAGGTATGAGCTGATACTGAATGCCGATACACTGGCTCCGGATGATTACAATTACTTATACAGATACGACTATTCTAATAACAACACAAATACTCCTGATCACCAGACATTCCTCTTCACAGACAGGGGTATTTACCGTCCGGGTCAGCTGGTATACTTCAAAGGGATTGTAGTCAGCCACAAGGCGGGCGTAGATACCGACAGAAAGGTATTGGGCAATTATAAAGTAACTGTACGCCTGGTAGACCGCAATAGTCAGAAGGTCGATTCAATGGAATTAACGACCAATGAATATGGTGCTTATGCCGGTAAATTCAGACTACCGGAAAACCAGCTGAACGGTGTATTCCGTATCGATGAAAATAACAATGGTGGCAGTGTTTCATTCAGCGTGGAAGAATACAAACGTCCTAAATTCTATGTAGAATTTGATACGTTGCGTGGTACTTATCGCCTGAATGATACGATTACTGTAAAAGGTAATGCACTGGCTTATGCTGGTAATAATATCGATGGTGCGAAGGTGACTTACCGTGTGATGAGACAAGCCCGTTTCCCTTACTGGTGGATGTCAAGGAAAGCGCCTGCTTATAGCCCTGCACGTCAGATCGCAACAGGTACTACAGAAACAGCAGCAGACGGTAGCTTTAAAGTAAGTTTCCCTGCATTGCCTGACCTGAGCATTGCTGCTTCGCAGAAACCAGTCTTTACTTATTCTATCGAAGCGGATATCACCGATGTGAATGGCGAAACCCGTACCGGTAATCAAAGTGTGAGTGTAGGCTACCAGGCTATGGAAATCAGCATTGGGCTGACAGACCGTGTATTGCCACAGGACCTGCAAAAGGTAAATATTGTGACTGAGAACCTGAATGGTGTATTTGAACCTGCTGATGTAGCGATTACCCTGAAACCATTACAACACCCGGGTCGCTTACTGCGTAGTCGTTATTGGGAGAAACCTGATCAATTCATTCTGTCCCGTGAAGAATATGAAAAGGCATTCCCGCATGATATCTACAATGAAGAAGATGAGCAGGATACCTGGAAAAGAGGTAATACTGTTTTCAGTAAACAACTCAAAACAGAAGCAAATACCAATGTGCAACTCGATGCTAAATCATTGGCGCCGGGCTGGTATGAACTGGAAGTAAGCACGACTGATAAATTCGGTGAGAAGGTGATTCAGAAGAAAACCTTTGAACTGGTGGATGCAAAAGCAACCCGCTTATCGTATCCTGTTTATAGCTGGTCTTATACAGACAATAAAACAGTGAAACCGGGAGAGACAGCGCATTTCCTGCTAGGTTCTTCTGCTACAGATCTGCATATAATTGAAACGATCAGTACCAACCTTCAGTCTTCTTTAAGTAGTGATTTCTCTTTCAATAATAGTGTTATTAACAGAAAGTATGATGTGAAAGAAGCGGACAGGGGGAATGTGAATGTGCAGTATGCATTTGTAAAAGATAATCGTGTTTTTACTGAAGAAAGAACCATCGTTGTTCCATGGAGTAATAAGGAACTGGATGTAACTATTCAGTCACATCGTGATAAGATCTTACCTGGTGCAAAAGAAGAATGGCGCATACAGATCAAAGGTGAAAAACGTGATAAGATAGGTGCGGAGTTGCTGGCTGCCATGTACGATGCATCGCTGGATGCATTCAGGGCAAACCAGTGGAGACTGCCTGATTTATATCCAAGTGCATCAAGACCTGCAAACTGGGATGGTCATACAAACTTTAAGCAGGTAAATGCAGAGACTTACAACTTCGTTGAGAATGATACGCATTATGATGATGTGAATGTTTCTTATGATGATCTGAATTGGTTTAGTGCACAGCAGTTTGGTGTAACTGTGATTGATTTTGGAGAGGGGCGTGGTGTGCAGGTAGTGAAATTGACGGGTTATGGACAGTCTTACAATTATAGGTTTATGCTGTACAGGGACTCAGCGCCCGGAGGTAAGGCAAGGGAAATGAAAAAAGGAGTGGCTGCGCCAGCGCCATCAGTAGCACTTGCAGCACCAATGATGGAAGCAGACAAGGTGTCGGACAGTAACGGGTTCTTTGCCTTACAAGGAAGAGTTGCTGGTCTTATGGTAAACCAAAATGCAGCAACTGCTGAACCAGCGCAAAGCGTTGAGAAAGTCGCCCCCCGCACCAACTTCAACGAAACCGCTTTCTTCTTCCCTGACCTTCGCACTGATGAAAATGGCAACATCACCTTCAGCTTTACCGTGCCGGAAGCCCTTACCCGCTGGCGCTTCATGAGCCTTGCTCATACAAAAGACGCTGCATTTGGTTATGCTGAAAGCAGTGTAATCACACAGAAACCATTGATGGTACAGCCCAATGCCCCCCGGTTTATGAGAGAAGGCGATAAGATCATCTTCTCTGCTAAGATCAGCAACCTTGCTGATAGTGCATTGACTGGCGAAGCACGTCTTGAACTGCTGGATGCAACTACCATGAAACCTGTAGACGGCTGGTTCCAGAATGTTTATCCTGCACAGCACTTCACTGTATCAAAAGGACAAAGCACCGCTGTTACCTTCCCATTACAGATACCATATAAATTTGGTAGCTCCCTGTTGTATCGCGTAGTGGCAACTGCCGGCAAATTCAGCGATGGCGAAGAAAACGCCGTACCTGTATTGACCAACGCTATGCTGGTGACAGAAACACTGCCACTGACGATGCGAGGTGATGGAAAGAAAGAATTTACTTTCGAAAAATTACTGAAGAGCGATGCTTCAGAAACTTTACAGCAGCATGCTCTGACAGTTGAATACACCGGTAATCCTACCTGGTACGCAGTACAGGCATTGCCTTACCTGATGGAGTTTCCATACGAATGTTCCGAACAGGTATTCAACCGTTATTATGCAAATACATTGGCTACCTACATCGTGAATAAACTGCCCGGTGTAAAAAGCATGTTCGAAAAATGGAAGACAACTGATACCGCTGCACTGCAAAGCAACCTGCAAAAGAATGAAGAACTGAAGAGTGTATTACTACAGGAAACACCGTGGGTGCTGGCTGCTAAAAATGAAGCAGAACAAAAACGCAATATTGCCCTGCTCTTCGATCTGAACAAGATGAGTGCTGAACAACAGAAGGCATTGGAGCAACTGCGTCAGAAACAGCTGCCAAATGGTGCTTTCCCATGGTTCAATGGTATGTGGGAAGATCAGTTTGTAACACAGTATATTCTGGCTGGTGTAGGTCGCTTACAACAGGTAGGTGCTGTGAATAGCCCGGATGCGGATGCGATTGTGACCAAAGGCTTAGCATATGTAGACAAGAAGATGGACGACTGGTACCATGAGCTGAAACGTAACAAAGCTGATCTGAACAAACAACATATTGGTTACATCGAATCGCACTACCTGTATATGCGTAGTCTGCTGAACAAACCAGTAGAAGATAAGTACAAAGAATCCTACCAGTTCTACCTGGCACAGGCTAAGAAATTCTGGTTGCAACAGAGCACTTATACGCAGGCAATGCTGGCGATTGTATTAAATGATAAGGGCATTATCCAATCATTGAAAGAAAACGCCACCAACAATGCAGAGATGGGCATGTACTGGAAGAGTGTAACTGCTGGCTACTGGTGGTACCAGGCGCCGATTGAAACACAGGCCATGCTCATAGAAGCATTCCAGCGTGTAAGTCATGATTCTGGAGCCGTAGGCGATATGAAAACATGGTTGCTGAAGAACAAGCAGACCAATAACTGGCATACCACCAAAGCAACTGCCGACGCGTGTTATGCAATGCTCTTAGGTGGGGGCAACTGGTTGACTGCAAATCCTGAAATCACCATCCAGCTGGGCAAAACAACTGTGAAGGAAGAAAAGAAAGAAGCAGGTACCGGTTATTTCAAAAAACAATTCAACAATGAAGAAGTAAAACCTGCGATGGGTAAAATTGAAGTAAAAGTAGATGGCAGTAATGGTCAGCCTTCATGGGGCGCTGTGTACTGGCAATACTTTGAGCAGCTGGACAAAATCACCTCTGCTGCTACACCAATGACCCTGCAGAAACAGCTCTTCATCGAGAAGACAAATGACAATGGTCCTGTGCTGACAGCTATCGAAGATGGGAATCAACTGAAAGTAGGCGATAAGGTAAAAGCACGTATCGTGATGAAGGTAGACCGTGACATGGAATATGTACACCTGAAAGATATGCGTGCCGCATGTTTTGAACCTACGAATGTGATTAGTCAGAGTGGGTGGCAGAATGGAGTAAGTTATTACCAGAGCACGAAAGATGCGTCTACTAATTTCTTCTTCAGCCGTTTACCAAAAGGTACTTATGTGTTTGAATACAGCATGTTCGTAACACACAATGGAGACTTCAGTAACGGTATCAGTACTGTACAGTGTATGTATGCGCCTGAATTCAGTGCACATAGTGAAGGAATCCGGGTGAAAGTAATAGAGTAAAAAGAATGCAACCTTTTTGCCAGACGGCTGTCTTTATATTAAGACAGCCGTTTTTCGTTAGTGAACATCCCATGTACAAAATCGGGACAATATTGAATTTCCAGAATTGTCTAAACTATTGAAAATCAATTTTATCACAAAGTGGTATTTTTTAGTCCACACCAAGATTTCCGGGTCATGAAGCAAACCATCAGTATTCTCCTTGTCATGTTTCTGGCGGCCAATGTCACCGCACAACAAATGAAGATCATCAGTGATTCCCTTTACTCTGACAACCTGAAAGAGATGCGTCAGATTGAAGTAGAACTACCGGATGATTATGATCCCGCTTCAGGAAAAAAGTATGAAGTGATCTATGTGACGGATGGCGAATGGAACAATGACATCGTTGCACACATGCAGCGTTTTGTACAAATTCAATTTGTACCTCCCTGTATCGTAGTCAGTATGAAAAACATGGGAGTGCGTGACCGGGATTTTACACCCAGCCGTTTGCAAGGCAATTCCCGCTCAGGCGGAGCCGATAAATTCCTCGCCTTTATGAAGACTGAACTGATGCCCTACATTGAAAAAAAATACCCTGCCCGTGCGGACAACAGGGTATATGTAGGCTCATCGCTGGCTGGCTTATTTGGGATCTACGCTTTTCTGCATGCCCCGATGTTGTTTGAGTCTTACCTTATTTCAGACCCTGCGATGTGGTGGGACAATGGTTTGCTGCTTAAAGAAACAGGGGAGAAACTGGCGGGTATGAGCCAGGTACATGCATCGCTATACATTACCGGCAGGGAAGGAGCAGCGATGCGTGATATGGGGGTATCTCAGCTGGATTCTATTTTCAGGGGAAAAGCACCGGCTTCATTACACTGGAAAGTAACACCCTATGCAGGAGAGACGCATAATAGTATGATCTTTAAAACCGTGTTCGATGGACTGAAATTTACGTGGGCAGGGTATACTACAGATCAACCAAGATACCATCCCATGACGGGTA
Source organism: Chitinophaga sancti (assembly GCF_034087045.1). Classification (NCBI taxonomy): domain Bacteria; kingdom Pseudomonadati; phylum Bacteroidota; class Chitinophagia; order Chitinophagales; family Chitinophagaceae; genus Chitinophaga; species Chitinophaga sancti. The sequence continues at coordinate 1,753,033 of NZ_CP139247.1, forward strand.
TTGTGCTGAAAGATAAATCATTCCCGCTCTACATCTGGCCGGACGAAAGGTCTGACTGGCATTATACCACAGATGGTACGGTGCCTACAGCAGCATCACCACGCATTACCGGTAAACTGGATCTGACGATACCTGTACAATTTACCATCAAGTCTATATGTGTGAGAGATGAATATAGTGATACGATACGTGGTAGTTTTAAAGTAGGAACGACATTGAAATCTGAACCATTGCCAAAGCAGTTGAAATCCGGTGGCCTGGATACTTTGCCGGGATTATTAAAAGGCGGGATCAGGATTGATACAGATGGTTATTATGTATTTTTTATCGATACAGAAGACAGTGTGAAAATATCTCTGGGCAATGCAATGAGTAATGTAACTTTTGATAAGCAAAGTTTTATCGTGCCCTTACAAAAGGGATATTATCCGTTGAAAATTTCTTACAAAGGTGCAGCACCCCGTATAGAATGGATCACGCCTGCAAGCCCTGATTCAGGCCCACTGCCAGCTGCCGTACTGTACCCTCATCATTGAAGTTTTGAGCAAAAAGATTTTTTAAAATTGTTGGCTATTGCGGTACTGCCGGGCCTTGTCAGGAGTCTGCGTGCAGAATAAGTCATTTCTTCCATTGACCACTATCATTACGAGCTAGCGATTTTCGTATTATTTTGCATATCAAATGAATGTAGATTATCTGGTAGTAGGTCAGGGCATCGCAGGTACGATGCTAAGTTACAGCCTGATGCAGGCTGGAGCTTCTGTACTCGTCATAGACGAATACAAGGAAAACAGTTCTTCCCGTGTGGCGGCAGGTGTGGTAAATCCGGTTTCGGGCAGACGTTTTACAGTGGCGTGGTTGTACGACGAGATCTACCCGATAGCCCTGCGCACTTACCGTGAAATGGAGGGTTTGCTGGGGTTGCCAGTATATAAAGAACGGGATCTGTGGACAGTATTGCCTACAGAACAGCTGAAGACGGCATTCTTTGACAGAACGACAGGTCTGGATTATATGCGACGGCCATCGGACGCTGCTATAGCCCATTATGACCAGTGGTTGGATCAGCCTTTTGGCGCAGCCATTATAAAGGGGGGTACGGTGCTGCTGCAACAGTTATTGCCCATCTGGAGAGAATACCTGAAGAAACATAATTCCCTGCTGGAAGAGCGTTTCCTGCCTTCCCGGTTACAGGCAAAGTCAACCAGTGTCACTTATGGCGACATTCACGCCAGGGCAATGATCTTTTGCGACGGGGCCCAGACTACCCATAATCCCTGGTTCAGTTCAATCCCTTTTCTCCTGAATAAAGGTGAGGTACTGACAGTGCGGGTACCCGGATTTGAAACAGCAGATATCGTAAAGAGAAGTATATCAATGGTGCCCATACCTGGTCAAAACGACATCTATTGGGTAGGTGCCACATTTGCCTGGGACTATCCGGATGAAAACCCAACAGCCGAAAAGCGGGCTTTTCTCGAAAATGGACTCCGACAATTATTAAAAGTTCCCTATGAGGTGCTGGATCACCAGGCGGCAGTAAGGCCAAGCGGCACAGATCGCCGTCCTATGTTGGGTATGCACCCTGAAATGCCTTCTCTCGGCTTATTCAACGGCCTGGGAACCAAAGGGTCCAGCCTGGCACCAGCCATGGCGGCCCAAATGACGGCTCATTTGCTACGCAATGCCCCACTGTGGCAGGAAACCGATATAAAACGGTTTTTTAACAGGTATAAAGGTTAGAAATGCTGGCGGCAAACGTTATCTTTGCCGACCGTCCCAGCGAACTGCCGGGTCGGTTGAAAAGATATTTAAGAGCAACACATAAGGTATAGTATATGTACAGAACGCACACCTGTGGCGAGTTACGACTGGAGAATATAGGATCACCCGTAACCCTGGCCGGTTGGGTACAGACAGTCCGGAAATTCGGAAGCATTACTTTCGTGGATCTGCGTGACCGCTATGGTATCACGCAATTGTTGTTTAGCGAAGCCCTCAATCCACAACTGGATGAGCAGCCCCTGGGCCGTGAATTCGTTATACAGGCAGAAGGTACCGTAACTGAGCGTTCTAATAAAAATAAAAACATTCCTACCGGTGATATAGAGATCACAGTAGGCAAATTCACCATCCTGAACAAGGCGCAAACGCCTCCTTTCACCATCCAGGATGATACTGACGGTGGAGATGAGCTGCGTATGAAATACCGCTACCTCGACCTGCGCCGTAATATAGTAAGACAGAACCTTGAGCTGCGTTATCGTGTTAATAGAGCAGCACGTAACTTCCTTGACAGCAAAGGCTTCATGGATATAGAAACGCCTTTCCTGATCAAGTCTACACCTGAGGGTGCCCGCGACTTCGTGGTACCAAGCCGCATGAACCCTAACGAGTTTTACGCGCTGCCACAGTCTCCGCAAACCTTCAAACAGCTGCTGATGGTGAGTGGTTACGACAGGTACTACCAGATCGTAAAGTGCTTCAGAGATGAGGATCTCCGTGCTGACCGTCAGCCGGAATTTACACAGATCGACTGTGAAATGAGCTTTGTAGACCAGGAAGATATCCTGAGCAACTTTGAAGAGATGCTGAAGTACATCTTCAAAGAGATCAAGGGCATCGAGTTCAACGAAGCATTCCCACGCATGACTTACGACTATGCGATGGAATATTATGGTAATGACAAGCCGGACATCCGTTTCGAAATGAAACTGGTGAACATGAACGATACAGTAAAAAGCAATGGCTTCAAAGTATTTGACGAAGCTGAGTTGGTCGTAGCGATCTGTGCAAAAGGTTGTGCTGAATATACCCGTAAGCAACTGGATGAACTGACAGAGTGGGTAAAACGTCCGCAAATCGGCATGACCGGACTGATCTACGCCAGATATGGAGCAGATGGCTCCATCAAGAGTTCTGTAGATAAATTCTTTGACGAAAGCAAGCTGAAAGTTTGGGCAGAGAAAACCGGTGCACAACCGGGAGACCTGATCCTGGTGCTGGCTGGCAAAGAAGAGCGTACCCGCAAAGCGATGAGCGAGCTCCGCCTGGAAATGGGTGAGCGGCTGGGGCTACGTAATAAAAATGTATATGCACCGTTATGGGTGGTAGACTTCCCGCTCTTTGAATATGATGAGGAAGATAAACGTTGGGTAGCTAAACACCATCCGTTTACCTCTCCAAAACCAGAACAGATCAGCTGGATGAACGATCTGTCTAAATACGCGGATATTAAGGCCAATGCTTACGACATCGTACTGAACGGTACCGAAGTAGGTGGTGGTTCTATCCGTATCTTCCAACGTGACCTGCAAGAGAAGATGTTCGCTGCGCTGGGTATGGACGAAGAAGAATTCAATCACAAATTTGGCTTCCTGCTGGGTGCCTTTGAATATGGTGCACCACCACATGGTGGTATGGCATGGGGCTTTGACAGGCTTTGTGCTTTACTGGGTGGTAGTGAGAGCATTCGTGACTTTATCGCCTTCCCGAAAAACAACTCCGGACGCGATGTTATGCTGGATGCCCCAAGCTCAATCGACCAGAAACAACTGGACGAGCTGCAGATAGCCCTGAAGTAATGGCATGGTATTTGCCAAAGGCAGCATGCAGTTAAACAACTAAAATCCCCCTTGAAACTGTGAAAAATGCGGTATCAAGGGGGATTGTTGCAAACTATCAGAGGCACATTATTTACTGAATCCCAAAGACTTATGTAAGTATGGCCCCTCATTCCTACAATATTTTAACATATAAAAATCACATTATAGAATCTTTTAAACTATATTGCCGGTAAGAAGGAATGTTTCTGGCGCCCGATAATGATGAGATTGATAACACATACATTATTCAGTACAAGAAAAATTACTGCCATGACATTGAACAAGATGTTCAGCAGCCGTTGGTTTTGTGCAGTGCTATGCATGCTCTTACTGTTTGGCAACAGTGCATACTCCCAAAGCAAGAACCGTTATGTATCAAAATACAGTGAGACGGCGATTGCATTGATGAACGAGACCGGTATCCCTGCCAGTGTGATCTTAGGGATTGCGATGCTGGAATCAGGTATGGGAACCAGCAAAAATGCCCGTATGCTCCACAACCATTTTGGTATTGTGGGCAGCAACAAGTTGCATAAGAAGAAGGGAGTGACCTATCGGTCCCGGTACAGGGAATTTGCATCTGACGATGCGTCTTTCCAGTACTTTGCCAAAATGGTCATGAAGAAGAAGTATTACTCCAAAATGAAGGGGGATACGAAATATAAGGACTGGCTGAAGCATATGAACAATAGCGGATACTCTGCAGCAGGGCATGAATGGGAGAGAAGAGTAGCAGGCATGATCAGCCGATATAAGCTGTACAAACTGGATGAGCAAATGGCTTATTCAAAGAAATAAATTTTGTTAAAAAGACGAATTAAACGCATCTGCCTCTGGTAGATGCGTTTAGTTATGTTAAGGAATAGCGCTATCTTTATTAGCTTTAGTAGACCAATCCAATAATCAGAGTAATTCATGTCTGGCAATAACAAATCTGCCTATCCTTTTTATATCATTACGGGGGCTTTAGTGTGTCTGGTAGCATTATCACAGTTTGACAACATTGTGTCTTACGCAGGGTTCAAAACCCGTTCGCTGGATATGCTGGCGGATCTGCGACCTGATTCTTTACGGAAACAACAAGATGAGGATGCACCAGTCGATAGTTCCATGATACCCCAGATCCCTGACGAAGGAGACTCCACAGAAACTGCTGCTGAACAGGTTGCTGATTCTACCCTAGCTACAGCGATGGCAGACGTTCCGGATCCTGACAATCACCTCGATTTTACTGATTATAAAGGCATTATCAGCTATAACCTGCCTCCGACTGCCGATACGGCAGCTGCCGGGCTCCAGCATTTCCTCGATGCACTGGCCCAGCTGAAACAAGGCAAACGTAAGAAAGTACGTATCGCCTACTTTGGCGACTCCATGATCGAAGGCGACCTGCTTACAGAAGACCTGCGCGATAGTCTGCAAAAAACATTCGGTGGCAGTGGGGTAGGATTTGTGCCGATCACTTCGGTAGTAGCGGGTTTCAGAACCACAATCACACATACTTTTTCCAAAGACTGGAAAGATTACAGTTATAAACAACAGCCACCTGCCAATATCAAACTCGGTATTTCAGGACACACATTTGTACCCGGTAGCAACAGTTATGTACGCTACACGCCGGTACATAAAAAACGCCTGGACAAGTTTGAGCGCGTCACGCTTTTCTATGGTCCTGCCGGCGATGCGAATATCACCATCAACGATAAGGCATATACATTGAAAGAGCAGAATACGCTTAACCGTTTTGTATGGTCACAGGATCCGGCACAGAACAATGTGACGATCAAGTGGGCGGGGGGTACGACTACACCATTTTATGGCGTGTCTTTTGAAGGCGATAGTGGAGTGTATGTAGACAACTTCTCTTTCCGTGGTATCAGCGGGATTGAACTGGGCAAGTTGTCAAAATCACTGGTGCAGGAGATGCAGAGTGAACATCCTTATGACCTTGTCATACTTCAGTATGGCGCTAATATATTGTTCAAACCAAAGTTGACTGACTACAGCTGGTATGCGCGACCCATGAAGAAGGTGATTGATTCTTTGAGAAAAGAGATGCCTGGTACTTCATTCCTGGTTGTAAGCACAGCTGATAAATCATATAAAAATGGTGGTGACTGGGTGACTGCGCCGGGTGTAATGGCCTTACTCAAAGAACAGCATGAGCTGGCTAAGCAGCATGGTACTGCTTACTGGAACCTGTATGCTGCGATGGGTGGTGAGGGTACCATGGCGAAGTGGGTAGACGGTGACCAGGTGTTAGCCCAGAAAGACCATACGCATTTTAACAGACAGGGGGCAGCCAAAGTAGCGGCGCTGCTGTATAAAGCTATGATGGATGAATTTAAGCAGGTGGAAATTCAATAAAACAACATTCTTTGCAGGAATACTTATGTTAACCGCCAGTCTGGCCTCAGGTCAGGCAAACCGGATAGCACAGGATTCCGCACTTTTTAAGTTCTTTGCTTCGCTGGACAGGTCCGATAGTATGGTGGTATCCATACTGCACCTGGGTGACTCTCATATTCAGGCCGGATTTTTCCCTGAGGCGACCGCCTCCCTGCTACAGCGGGATTTCGGAGATGCCGGCAGGGGATGGGTTTTTCCCTGGAACCTGGCCAATACCAACGGTCCTGCCGATTATCGTTGGAACAGCACGGCCAGATGGTCTGCTGACCGTATTATTGACAAGTACAAACCTTCTGTATTAGGACCGGGTGCCATCGTGATCAGTTCTACACAGTCCTCACCGGCACTGGCTTATAACAGGAGAGAAGATAGTAAGGAAAATGATATCAGCCAGGCAGAGTTATTTTATGACGCAGGACCTGAAGAAGCTACGGTTGTAGCGCCGGGAGCAGATATCAATATCTTCGGACCTCCCTTCAGGAATGCAAGTTCTACGGTGAAGGTGGCCACCCTGAATTTTGAAAAGCCGGTACAGAACTTCCAGGTTCGCTGGGAGGATAAGGGCAGTCAGCCTTTTCATTTTTACGGCGCTTTGTTGTTCAATGGTAAGCCGGGGGTACAGTACAATGCTATTGGCATAAACGGCGCCATGTATAGCCAGTACAATGATGCCAACAATACCCTGATCGCACAGATGGATGTATTGAAACCACAACTGGTGATCATCTCTCTGGGTACAAATGAGGCTTACAGTTCGTTGAATGCTACCAATTTCAGGGATCAGATAGATAGTACAGTGGCGGTGATCCGCCGGTATCAGCCAGGAGCGAGTATTTTGCTGACAACGCCACCGGAGTGTAAGAAGGTGAGTAAGCGTGCCTTCAAAAGGAAAGTCGGGAAAAAGTATAAAACCTTTTATAAGATCTCCTATTATCCTAATCCTTACATAGCGGTCGTGACCCAACAGATCATGAGTTATGGTAAAGAGAAAGGGATAGCCTGCTGGAACTTTAATGCGGAGAACAGGTTCAGAAATGCAGAATTCGCAGGCGGTTGGTCGGGGGATCATATCCACTTCAATGTACGTGGATACCAGTTGCAGGGGAAATTACTGTACGAAGCATTACACCAGAGTTATTTAAAATATAAAAAGTACGCTACCGCACACTACAACGTGAATGAAGATGACGATAGAGCTGAATAAAATCATAAGTCTACTGACGTATAATAAGGATAATCCTATCCTGTTTAACAGTGCCTTTTTCATGTATTACTTTGCCGTGTTCCTGCTGTTTTACCTGGCGGCGAGTAGTAATAAACGGGCCAGGGTGGCAGTGTTCACCGTATTTTCATTGTACTTCTTTTACATGGCCTGCGGCATGTATGTAGGGTTGGTATTGTTGTCGGCGGTTGTGGATTTCAATTTGTCCAGGTGGATATACAAGTCAGAGAAAGCCGGGTTCAGGAAGCGGTTGCTTATATTGAGTATCGTGTTGAACCTGGGATTGCTGTTTTACTTTAAGTATACCGACTTCTTTATCGGGATGATCAATGACCTGGAACTTGGGCATATACATCCTTTGAAGTTGTTGCTGCCGATAGGTATTTCCTTCTATACATTCGAGAACCTGAGTTATACCGTCGATGTGTACAAGCGGGAATTTAAGCCTGTAGACGATTTCATGGACTACCTGTTCTTCCTCTCTTTCTTTCCTAAACTGATGATGGGGCCAATTGTAAGGGCGGCGGATTTTATCCCGCAGATAGAAAAGCCATATGTGTTGGATAGGGAGGATATTGGGAAAGGGATGTACCTGATTGTGAGTGGGTTGTTTAAGAAGGTGGTAATATCGGATTTTATAAACCAGAACTTTGTGCAGTATATATTCGATGATCCAAGTAAGCATACGGGATTAGAGTGTTTATTGGGGGTGTATGGATATGCGCTGATCATATATTGTGATTTTTCTGGTTATTCAGATATGGCGTTAGGTATAGCCCGGTGGACCGGGTTTAAGATTCCGCCGAACTTCGATTCTCCCTACCAGAGTAGTAGTATTACAGAGTTCTGGCGCAGGTGGCATATTTCGTTGTCTTCCTGGCTGAGGGATTACCTGTACATTCCTTTGGGGGGTAATCGTAAGGGGAAGGTGAGGCAGTTTGTGAATTTGTTCCTGACGATGTTGATTGGTGGGTTCTGGCATGGAGCGAGCTGGAATTTTATATTCTGGGGAGGGTTGCATGGTACTGCGCTGGCGGTAGATAAGGTGAGGATTGATTATTTGAAGAAGAAAGGCGGCGGGCCTTCCGGTTTTTGGGGAGGTGTGTTGAAGGTCGTGGGGGTATTGGTGACGTTTAATTTTGTGTGTTTCTGCTGGATATTCTTTAAGGCTTCCACATTCTCAGATGCGTGGGCGTTGATACACCAGTTAGTGTATGATTTCCAGCCGGAGGTGTGGTTGGAGTTGTACAATGGGTATACGGCAGTGTTCTGGGTGATGTTGCTGGGGATGTTCCTGCATTTTCTGCCGAAGAAGATGGAGTTGGGGACAGAGAATTTGCTGAGTAAGGTGCCGGTTGTGGGGAATGTGGTGATTATGGTGGTTTTTATTTGGTTGTTGGCGCAGGTGAAGAGTTCACAGACGATGCTGCCGATATATCTGCAATTCTAGTTTAAGTTTTAGTCGCATTTAGGGGCGCCTTTCCGGCGCCCCTAAATGCGACCGCCGCGAAGAGTTCTGGATTTTTCCGAAGGAAAAATCCAGAACTCTTCGCTTATTTAAGAAATTGTTAAATTTTTGCTTTCTTTGCCGCAAATTTCAACTTGAATGCGGCTTAAGCTCCTGCCGATTGTCGGTGTGTTCCTTCTCCTTTCCAGTCTTGCAAAGGCTCAGTTCCTTATGGACATGATTGATACCACCAAGAACCTTGGCAAAGGTATGTTCTCTCTCTACGAGAAATACGACGCCATGCGTTTCAGCGGCTACATCCAGCCTCAATTTCAGCTGGCCCAGGGCAAAGGTATTGAAACCTACGCCGCTGGTAATTTCCCGGATCATGTAAACAATCGTTTCATGGTTCGTCGTGGCCGTTTCCGCCTTGACTACCAGCGATACAATGCCAATCACATGCCCGTGGTACAGTTCGCCTTTCAGTTTGACGGAACAGAAAGAGGGGTATTTATTCGGGACTTCTTTGGGCGGTTGTTCGAAAACCGCTGGGATGTATTTTCTGTTACCACCGGTATGTTCGCCCGCCCGTTCGGGTATGAAATCAACCTCGCTTCCAGCGATCGTGAAACGCCGGAACGTGGGCGTATGTCTCAAATCCTCATGAAAACGGAAAGAGACCTGGGTGCCATGGTCACTTTTGAACCCCGCCGCCAGGATCATCCTTTCCGCTTTATGCGTATAGATGCCGGTGTTTTCAATGGGCAGGGTTTAAATGCCAGCAGTGACTTTGATAGCCATAAAGATCTCATTGCCCGTGTATCTGTCAAACCACAGCGATTGAATGCAGCCAACTGGCTTTTATCGGGTAGTATTTCGTGCCTGTACGGAGGGTATGAACAGTTCACGAGCTACATATATAAAGTAGGTGGCGATGTGTTCAAAGTAGATTCATCTGCTGCCAATGTAGGCAAGATCGCTCCCCGCCACTATTATGGCGCAGATGCACAATTGAAGATCCCTAACGGGAAGAAAAGAGGATTTACAGAGCTCAGGGCAGAATATATTCGTGGGGTACAGACAGCAACGCTCAGTTCTTCTGAATCCCTGTATGCGATTCCTGTGAATGGAACAGTCAATGCGCCGTTATACGTTCGCAACTTTGATGGAGCTTACTTTTACTTTCTGCAGAATTTAGGTTCGCCCAAGGACCTGATAGTATTGAAATATGACTGGTATGATCCTAACAGGGACGTGAAAGGCACGCAGATTGGTGCTACAGATGCCGGTTTTACCAAAGCTGATATTAAGTATAATACTTTCGGCGCCGGTTATGTGCATTATTTTGATGCGAATACAAAGCTGATGTTTTATTATGATTGGGTGAAGAATGAAACGACTGCTTTGAGCGGGTATACGGAGGATGTGAAGGATAATGTGTTTACGTGCAGGATCCAATATAGGTTTTAATATTCAAGCTGGCCGCAGGCCCGTTTGCAAACAAAAAAGCTTTTGCCGCAGGCAAAAGCTTTTTTGTTTGATTGTATTTGTAGTTGTGTATTACTCTCCTGATTCTAATGTAAATCCAAACGTACTACCAATTTCCGGCTTACTGCGGATGTTGATCGTTTGTCCATGGGCTTCTATAATATGCTTCACAATTGCTAATCCAAGGCCGGTACCTCCAATATCTCTTGACCGTGCTCTATCTGTACGATAGAACCTTTCAAACACACGTGGCAAATGCTCTTCAGCCATCCCAATCCCATCATCAGAGATCTCTACCAGCACGCGCTTATCATCCATAATGTAGATACTCGCTACCGTATGTCCATCGGTACGACCGTATTTGATTGAGTTGTCAATTAGGTTAATCAGCACCTGTCTTACTTTTTCTTTATCTGCCAACACATGTATTGGTGCTTCACAGCCTTTCTTCACATTGAACTTAATCCCTTTGGTATTCGCTTTTAGCGAAAGGGTGTCGAATACATCCCTGATCAGCTCCTGTATCACAAAGTTCTCCGCATTAATCGTCATTTCTCCACTTTCCAGTTTAGAGATCTCATCCAGGTCATCAATCAAACGGCAAAGGCGTTCAATATTCTTTGTAGAATTCTTCAGGAACAGCTTATTCACTTTAGGATCATCCATGGCACCATCCAGCAGCGTATGAATATACCCCTGTACAGCGAAGATCGGTGTCTTCAGCTCATGGCTCAGGTTCAACAGGAATTCTTTACGGTATGCCTCGTTTCTACGCAGGCTATCCAACTCTTCTTTCTTTTGACTGGCCCACTTCTCCACATCTTCACTCACCTCTTCAATCGTTTTTAGGGGAAGAATGTTCTTGTTGAAGAACTCTTCTCTCTTAGACGCTTTGGTCTGGTAAATGAATTTATAAATCAGCTTGATCTTTCTGTAGATAAAGTTCTGTAAGGTATACAGATAGAGATAGTAAGACGTGAGGAAGGTGAGCACGAAAGCCGTGGCAATGATCTTCCAGTTACTATCAATTAATACAGTTCCCAACGTGATGACCGTTGCGAGAATCAGTGCGGTAAAACCCGCTAATTTTTGCGGGGAAAGGTTTTTGGCTTTGAACATACTCCACAATGAGTAATGATTATAATACCGGGAAATTAATCCAATTTTTTCACTTGCCATACAAAGGAATTCCTCCGGATAGCTGTTGCAACCTATGATTGCATGAGCTATCCGGCCAGGTTCGGCCTGCTGCCGTTATCAACACAATTTACATTTCGAACTTATAGCCAACGCCTTTTACAGTGGTAATGAGATCGATACCAATTTTCTGGCGGATCTTACGGATATGCACATCTATGGTACGGTCGCCTACGATGACTTCAGTACCCCATACCTGATTAAGGATCTCGTTGCGAAGGAATACGCGGCCTGGTTTAGAAGCCAGCAGTTGCAGTAATTCAAATTCTTTCTTAGCCAGGATAATCTCCTGTCCTTTGTATGTCACTGTAAACTTCTCTCTGTCGATGATCAGGTCACCCAGGTGTACCTGCATTTCTTCGGTCTTGTGCAGACGGCGGAACAATGCATTGATACGGCTTACGAGCAACTTTGGCTTGATTGGTTTTGCAATATAGTCGTCGGCACCCATGTTCAGTCCGTCTACCTCCGATTTTTCATCATTGAGGGCAGTCAAAAAGAGCACCATGGTGTCTTTAAATTCAGGAATTTTTCTGATCTCGCGACAAGTGTCGATACCGTTTTTATTAGGCATCATTATGTCCAGCATAATCAGGTCCGGACGGAACACTTTCGCCTTCTGAATCGCCTCGATACCGTCTTTGGCAGTTACTGTATCATATCCTGCAGACTTAAGATTATAACTGATAATCTCAAGGATATCGAGCTCATCATCCACCACTAAAATCTTACCTGCTACCGCTTGGTCCATCATATAGTTTGACTTTTTTAGACGGCACAAAATTATATCGCCGGCCCCGCTATTAATGAAAAGTTAATATTATCTAATTGTTAATTCGGACGTATGGCACACCCATAGCCGGTATACGGGAAAATTAAGACATATGAATTTACGTCATTTTCAGGGGATTCGGATGGCAGCCTATTCTGTTTTTTTGATATTGGCATTTCCTTCCCTGTGATTACCATTCCATTCGCCACTGAGTTTTTTGATTGCCTGCGACATTTCGGACAGCATTTCGATCTGTGTTTGCTGCATTTCCATCATATCCTGCTGCTGGTGAATGATGAGGTGATCGATTTTTTCATGTAAGATCCTGACTTCCAGCTCGGACTTCAGGTTGATCATATAGTCATTTTTTGCCCTGATCCTGTCCTTTTCTTCCGTACGGTTCTGGCTCATCATGATGACAGGGGCCTGTAAGGCCGCCAGGCAGGAGAGGATGAGGTTGAGAAGGATAAAAGGATAGGGGTCAAAGCCTTTGTTGAAAAGCCAGAAAACGTTGAACGCCATCCAGAGGAGGATAAAGACGAGAAATGAAATAATAAAGGTCCAGCTTCCACCGAATTCGGCAATTTTATCGGCTATCCGCTGACCGAAGGTGAGTGGTTTGCCATCGCCGTCCTCCAGTTTGTCTGTAAGTGTGTCGTGGTCACGAAGCTTTTCGATGACGGTTTTCTCCATTTCGGTAAGTTCTCCGATTTCCTTGGCGAAGAGGTGCTCGAAATAGTGTTGCCTGTATTTGTTGAGCTCAGAGAGGGAGATCTTTGATTTAATGCTGAGGTTGGGATGGTCCTTGCGGATCAGGTCGAGGACTGACTTACGAACATTACGGCAATGGATCTTTTCATTGGCTGGGAATTCTTTGCCTGAAAGATCGCTGATGAAGTTTTGCATAAACAAAGCGGATTTCCGGAATGAAGGTACTAAAATTACAATAGCATCCTCCACCGGGGTGAATTCCCCCCTGAGATACTATTGCTGTAGGCAGAAGTATCTCAGGAGCGATTGGTGGCTCAATCCGAGGGGGCCAATGCGCAGAACTCCCTCATTGTAGGAAATTGGTAGTAAATTTGCTATACTAGCCTTTATTAAGCATAGTTGTATTGATGAAAAAAATTATAATAGTCCTGTTAATGATTGTCTGTCAAGGCAGTCTGGTTCATGCACAAAGTACTAAGAAGATAGACATCCCTATCGGACGTATCGGATTCCATGATAATATCGACAAAGAACAGGCAGCAGCACTAAAATTTGATGGCAAGGCGGACGACCTGGTAAAGGTGTCGGATGATCAAACGATCAACCTACAGGTAACCAATGCCCTGATCAGGCAGGTGGATGATATGCAAACCCAGATAGAACTGGATTCTTCACTCGATCATCGTTTGAAAATCAAGTACCTGTCAGGGCTATATGTTATGCTGCACGATTATAATGTGAAACGTGCTTACCATAAAATACAGGCTGAAGAAGCCCCTGTTATGGTAGAAGCTTACAGGAATATGATGGCTGCCGATATCAAAGGGCAGAGCATCAAACCTTACCTGCAGGACCTTTCGTTCGACGCAGGTGAGAAAATGATCGAAGTATTCAAGGATAACCCTGGTTATAAAGACGCCAGGGAAATACTTTTTGGTAAATATGCCTTCAATCACCTTGAAACTGTGATGACAGAGATTTCCGGTTACCTGGAATACCCTATCACCGACTCCGTGATTGCAGCAGTAGCACGTAAATATCCTAACCAGGTATTGACTTACGCTACTTCGTACACACCGATAGCAGCCAGCATTCGTAAGAACCCGGATCCGATTGTACAGCAGATCGTAGCCATCGGTAAAACGAGTCAGCCTACCCTGATCCTGCCATTCATCGATGAACTGATGGCCGGTACTACTACCGTGGATAAACTCACGACTGTAATCAGTAACGAAGACCTTTACTTCAAACAACTGGTGAAGAGCGCCATCGCTTTGCAACACCGCCGTAACAACGGAGAACAGGTACTGGGTCTGAAAGCGATGATGGAGAACCTGCAAGCCAAGTCCCTCCGCTATATCCGCGAAGTGGATGACCTGCATGAAGAGCCTGCTAATGTACGTTTTGCCATCGTTAAGAACTTTACACCAGAAGAACTGTATTACCTGATCATAAACGGTCAGGAAGAGTTATATACTTCCAGTTACACCAACCATAACAACGCAGGTCTGTACGACCAGATGATGGCGCGTATGAAACCGCCGCGTGGTGATAGTTTGCTGATGCTGGTAGAATTTGACCGCTTTAAGAAATTCATCGCTATGGCGGCTGGTTATAACACCCTGGATAACTTCCTGAAATCCATGGATCCGGCAAATGCCAACTACCTGATGAAGAAATATGTGAGCAGCCTGGAGAAAACAGAAGACCTGGAAGATGCAGTGGATGTGGCTAACTCATTCGGTAGTATCAGAGATACAAAGCTGCTGGCTTTCCTGCGCGAAGAGGTTGCTAAGAACTATGCTTACCTGTCTAAGAAAAAAGATAGAAGAGGGATGGTGATCTATGAACTGCTGGGTAGTCTGTTCGACACTGAAACAGAGAAGACCAGTGATTCTTCCAAAGCGTCTGAAATGGCGACCAAGCTGAAACTGCCTCCCATTAACTTCGTGACTTATAATAGTCTGCTCAATGACAGCGGCAGAATTATACAACAGGTATTTTTCTATGGAGATAAAGATGGTCATGACTCTTATGTAAGCTTTATGGGCAACTTCCCATCCGGTGAGTGGAGAGTGACTAAGGGTAAATACTGGACAGTGATCACTTCTATCAAGGGAAAGCCAATTACTATCTATGCGAACCTGCCACTGGAAGAGCCGGCGGATAAGGAAGCGATTGAAAAGCTGAGTGAGTACCTGGATGAAAATGATATTCATCCGACTGTGTTCATTCACCGTGGGCATAGTTATCATGTGAATACTACGCTGGATAATTTGCAGGCGACTGCTAAGATAGTGGTATTGGGGTCTTGTGGTGGTTATCATAACCTGGCTATCGTGTTGGAGAAGTCACCTGAGGCGCATATTATTTCTTCCAAGCAGGTGGGTACCAGGTTTGTGAATGAGCCGATCATTCGTCAGTTGGATGAAACGCTGAGAGTAGGAAAGAATGTGGATTGGGTGGATATGTGGAGTGTATTGGCTAAGAAGTTTGCAGGCGATGCGAGGAATAAGGAGTTGTTTAGTGATTATGTGCCGCCCCATAAGAACCTGGGGGCGATATTCATAAAGGCGTATAAGCAGATAATGAAATACGAGAAATTATAATAGAATGCAAAAGAAAAGCTCCTGCCGCCGGCAGGAGCTTTTCTTTTGTGGGGCTACCATGAACGCTTCTGCTGCTGCAGAACCGTTCATGGTAGATTATTCCTTAAAAAAGCTGTAGGTTTGCTTACTGTAAAGCGATATCAGGGTGGAAAAATCAGCGGAAAAGAAGAAAGTATTCGATGTCAGTCTATTAAGGCGCATATTCAGTTTCACATTTCCTTACAGACGTTCCTTTTACATTTCAATGTTTTTGACGGTATTACTGGCAGTGATCTCGCCTATGCGACCCTACCTGATCCAGCTTACTGTCGATAAGTACATTGCCAATCAGATGATGCAAATGTTGATTACCATCTCCATCATCCAGGTTGGTTTATTGTTGTTGGAAACCGTATTTCGTTTCTACTTTTCGTACCTGACCAACTGGCTGGGACAATCGGTGGTGAAAGATATGCGTGTAGCAGTGTACAAAAAGATCGTTCATCTTAACCTCGCCTTCTTCGACAAGACCCCCATCGGCACGCTTACCACCCGCACCATCAACGATATTGAAGCCATCAACGATGTATTTTCCGAAGGATTGATTTCCATCATCGCAGATATGCTCATGATCGTAGCTATCCTGGGTGTGATGTTTTACGAAGACTGGCGTCTCACGCTGATCAGTCTGTCTCCATTCCCGATCCTGATCATTGCCACATATATCTTCAAGGAAAGCGTGAACAAGTCATTCTTCCGTGTTCGAAATGCGGTGGCAGCATTGAATGCATATGTGCAGGAGCACCTGACAGGGATTGTGATAGTACAGGCATTTTTCGCAGAGAAAAGAGAGTTTGCACGGTTCAAACAGATCAATAAAGAACATAGACAGGCCAACGTAGATGCGATCTTCGCCTATTCGGTTTTCTTTCCGGTAGTAGAAATTATCCTCGCCATCTCCCTTGGATTAATGGTGTGGTGGGGTGCAAATAAGGTACTGAATTACGAAGTGACACAGGGGGTGATGATTGCCTTTATTATGTACCTGAACATGCTGTTCCGTCCATTGCGTATGCTGGCAGATAAGTTCAATACCTTGCAGATGGGGATGGTAGCCAGTGAACGTGTGTTCAGGATCATGGATAGCGACGACTATATTCCTGATAATGGACAGGAGAGTGCTGCGAAGATGCGCGGTGCGATCACGTTTGATCATGTCTATTTTGCTTACAAGGACCAGGAATATGTATTGAAGGATATCAACTTCCACGCAGAACCGGGTGAGACAATTGCCATTGTAGGGCATACGGGTTCAGGGAAGACGACCATCATCAGTATCCTGAATCGTTTGTACGAGATTCAGCAGGGAGCTATCCGCATAGACGGGACAGACATCAGGGAGTATGGCCTGCAGTCGTTGCGCAGCAAGATTGGGGTAGTACTACAGGATGTATTTCTCTTTGCCGGGTCCATTTATGAAAACATTACACTCCGTAACCCCGACATTTCAAGGGAGCAGGTAGAGCAGGCTGCCCGCCTCATCGGTATGCATGAGTTCATTATGCAGTTGCCGGGAGGGTATGATTATCAGGTGATGGAAAGGGGAAGTACCCTTTCACTGGGACAACGTCAGTTGATATCATTTGTAAGAGCATTATTATATGACCCTGCTATTCTGATACTGGATGAAGCCACGTCATCAGTAGATACGGAGTCTGAAATGTTGATCCAGCGTGCTATCGATAAATTGATTTCCGACCGTACTTCTATTGTGATTGCACACCGTTTGTCTACCATCAGCAAGGCAGACAAGATCATTGTGCTGGACAAAGGAGTGGTGAAGGAAATGGGTTCACATGAAGAGTTGCTGAAGCTGGAAGGGTTCTATTTTAAACTGCATAGTATGCAGTTTAAACAGCCGGATACGATATAAAGAATTAACCCCGTTTTTTGTTATTTTTAGTTAAATAAACTCCCCTACCTATTTATGAGAAGTACGATGAGAGTGCTATTATGCTGTATTGCGTTCGTAGCTGTCACCACCCAAACCCATGCTGGCGATTATGAAAAAGCGTGGGAGGCACTGCACAAAAACGACAAAGTACATGCTTATGAACTGTTCCGGAAAGTACTGAAGAGTGACCCGGCCCACAAACAAAACGCTATTGCCGCCCTGATTCTGCTGGAAAGCTATGATGGGCGAGGGGATACATTCCTCGACAGGTATCCTTCGCCTTTTACAGTGATCACCGACCTTAACCCGTATACCTACGCTTTATGGTTCACTGACGGCATCTTCGGCGCTTATGGCATCAAGAAGGGAAAGCAACTGGATAACCTGAACACGGTTATTACCGACAACCGCTTTAACGGTTCGCTACATGCTGCGGCTAAGTATTACAAAGGGCTCCATCACCTGATAGGTATGCAGCTAAAGGAATCCGGTAATATGTACAGCCAGATCGGCGCCTTAGGCAACTGGCAGTTCGTTGGTTCTTTTGACAACATCAGCGGCAGTGGTTTTAACAAAGACTACGGTCCGCTGAAAGAACCTAATACCGGAAAAGGCTTTACCTCTTACAATAACACACATATAGACTGGTTCAAACCAGCAGTGACGGATAGTGCCGGCTGGCTGTTCGTAGGCACACTATTTCCTGCTGCCAACTCAGTTGGGTATGCACAGACTTTTGTGAATTCGCCGGTAGATCAGGATGCGATCCTTTGCCTGGGTGGCAATGGTAGTCTGAAGGCCTGGCTGAATGATAAATTGCTGATTGCACAGGAAGATGAAATTGCCACAGAGCTGGATAAATTCAATGTACGTGTACACCTGAAGAAAGGTTACAACCGTGTACTGGTGCAGATAGGCTTTACGAATCCAGGTTCCAACTTTATCGTTCGTCTTACTGATGATAAGTACGAAACCCTGAAAGGACTTACCACAACCGATAAGGTAGAAACTTACCCTATAGATAAAAGTACGGATATACCGGAATTGCTGCCACACTTTGCCGAAGCATATTTCAAAAAGCAGGTAGAGAAATATCCGAACGATCCTATTTATGCTATTCTGTTGGCTAAAGTGTACAACCGTAACCAGCAGTATGATAAAGCAAAAGATGCATTGTTTAAATTTTTTGAAAAGGATCCGCAGGACCCACTGCTGGCTTATCAATACCTGGAATGCCTGTCATCCAAATACGATAGAACTGACATCTCTGCACTGGTAGAAATGCTGAAACAGATAGATCCTGAAAACACGCTCGTATTGCAGGGACATGAGTCAGAACTGGAAGATGAAAAGAAATGGAATGATGCACTGGAAGTAGTGAATAAACTTGAAGCCCGCGAAGGACAAAGTCTGTGGACGATCTCCAAGAAAATGTACCTGCATGCAAATCTGCAACACGTAGACAGCATGGTGGCCATGTTGAAGAAAGCATATGAACTGTACCCGGATGAATATGATGTGGTAAGTGGCATATATGCATACAACCAGAAGATGGTGAGAGACCCGGCAGAAGCCATGAGAATACTGGAGAAGTACGTAGCTGGCCACAACAATACCAAGGTGCAGGAACAACTGGCAGAGGATTACTTTCAGCAGAAAGAACCTGAGAAAGGGCTGGCTGTATTACGTAATATCATCAGGACGGCGCCGTATGAACTGTATGTGTATTCACCAATTATCACGCACTTCTTTGCCGCACAGCAATATGATTCTGCCATTCACTACCTGGAAACAGAACATGCTATCAGCCCATACAATTCAAGTCCACTTGGCACTATAGCTGCCTGTTATCTGCAAAAGGGAAATAAAGAAAAAGCATTGGATTATTACAAACAGGCACTGGCCCTCTTTGCAGGTGGTACGACTTACAGAGAGAAGATTCGTGAGCTGGAGAATAAGCCGGATGTATTCAGTTACTTCCCCAAAATGGATTATTACGCAGCTATCAACAAGGACCTGAAAGCGCCGCAGGATACAGCGAAGAGCTATTACTACATCTTCGATGAAGAGAATGTAGTACTCTATGCAGAAGGCGCCAGCGAGCAGGTGACGAATACCGCTATCTACATCAACAAGAAAGATGCGATTGATCAGTGGAAAGAAATTTCCATTCCTTACAACAGTACTTATTCAGACCTGACCATTATCAAAGCAGAAGTGGTAAAAGCGAATGGTACCAAGATATCTGCAGAAACTTACGACAATGATATTGTGTTCACCCGTCTGGAACCAGGTGATGTGATTTACTATAACTACAAGGTGGCCAACTTTGGGATTGGTCGTTTAGGACGTGAGTACTGGGATAAGTTTTACTTCCAGGCGACTGTGCCTACCAGGCTTGCTCGTTATAGCCTGATGGTGGCAGCGCCGCTCAGCATCAACTACGTGATGAAGAATGCAGATGATGTGAAACCTGTAGAAAGTCAGCACGAAGATTTCCACATGTATACCTGGGAGATTAAGAACGTGCCTGCTTTCAAAGACGAATCTTACAGTCCCTCACTGGGTGATATCGGAAAGGTGCTGCATGTATCAACTGTAAAATCCTGGGATGTGATTGCGGAGTGGTATAGTGATGTGACCCGTCAGCAATCCAAAGAGAACTTCGATGTGCTAAAGACGTTGCAACAGATCTTCCCGAACGGTGAAGAAAAGAAGCTGAGCAATGATGAGAAGGCAAAACGTATTTACAATTTTATTGAGCAGAATATCAGTTATAGCTCTGTGGCTTTCAGGCAGGGGGCATATATCCCACAGCGGGCAAGTAAGACCCTTGCCACCCGTTTGGGAGACTGTAAGGATGTGAGCACCCTTTTTGTATCCCTGGCCCGCAAAGTAGGGTTGGATGCCAACCTGGTGCTGGTGAGTACCCGTCGCAATGGTCAGCAGGGTATGGTGCTTCCATCTATGGAGTTCAACCACTGTATAGCCCGGTTTAAGGATGGGGAGAGTTATCGCTACCTGGAACTGACCGATAACCAGTTACCTTATCATGCGCTACCTCAGAATGATATCAGCGCGCAGATCCTGAATATTCCATTCAATTACGATACGAAGGAGACGATTAGTCTGCTAAAGCCTACTGATAAATATGATGTGAAGCTGAACCGCCAGACAAAAATAGCCGTGGGTGCTACGGATCTGAAGGTAAAGACATCTATGACTGTGAATGGAGAGCTGGCTTCCAATATGCGTGGCCGCTTTGGGGACAAGGATGAGGAGGAAATGAGGAAGGCCCTGCAACAGAGTGCCGCCAGCCATTATAAGAACCCGGTGACCCTGGATAGTTTTGAAGTGGCGAACCTGGATAACCTGGAGGATTCCGTAACGATCAGTACGGCCTATACCGTTAAGAATGAGGTGATTGGGGTAGGAGATATCAACATGATCAAGCCACCGTTCATGGATGTGGTGGCTACCAGCGATGTATTCAACAATGAGGTACGCCAGTATCCGTTTGAGTACTGGTTGTACGAAAATACAGATCGTTACACAGGTGAGATAGAGCTGGACCTGCCAGCGGGAAAAACCTTCGACCAGATACCTTCGGATGTAAAAGCGACTTTCAAGGATATGAAATATGAGCTCACCTACCATAAGGTAGCACCGGGCAAACTGATCATAAACAGGTCGTTCATGACGAACATCATGGACAACATTCCGGCATCTGAGGTTGGTCAGATGAAAGATTTTTTCAACTTGATAGTCAACGCAGAACAAAAATATATTTCCTTTAAATAGGATAAACGGTATGACGAAAGTCGGGTTGGCAATGTATTATTGCATTAATATGTAATGTGACATTGTTTTCCCGGCTTTCCTTTTTTCGTCGTCCCCTTTGTTTAATTATAATTCTGGTTATCTTTGCGCAAAATTTCAGAAAGCGGTGATTTCCTCCAAACTGTTTAAACTTAAGCTGGTAGCACTTATTGCAGTTTTCTGCATGAGTGGGTATAGTACGTTTGCAAACCCGACTGAGGGCGAGCCTCATGAAAAGAAAGGGTTTAATGCCAAAGAGGTGATCCTTGGCCACGTTAAGGATGCCCATGATTGGCATCTGTTGGACATTGCAGGCACTCCTGTAACGATCCCTTTACCTGTTATCATTTATAGCAAGGAAAGAGGGTTATCCACTTTCTCGAGCTCGCAATTCCACCATGGACATGCTTCGCACGACGGTTACCGCCTGGTAAACGAGCACTACCTGGAAGAAAAGGGTCTGGCTGCTAACAAGTACGTTCCTGGTAAAGTCATTGCAGTAGATGCAAATGACAATCCAACGAATGAAGAGATCTATGACTGGTCGATTACCAAGAACCTGACTTCTATGCTGATCGGTGCTATTCTGCTGATCTGGATTATGACAAGTGTAGCGAAAGCTTATCGTGTCAGGGGTTCCAAGCAAGCGCCAAAGGGTATGCAAAGCCTGCTGGAGCCTGTGATCATCTTTATGCGAGACGAAGTTGCCAAGCCAAATATTCCAGGTGCTTATGAAAGATATACTCCTTTCATTCTCACAATCTTCTTCTTTATCCTGATCAACAACTTGTTGGGGCTGTTACCCGGAGGTGCGAATGTAACCGGTAACCTGGCAGTAACAGCTGCGCTGGCACTGATTAGCTTCCTGGCAACGATGTTCAGTTCTAACAAGCATTTCTGGGCTCACACCCTGAATCCTCCTGTTCCGGGATGGGTAAAACCAATCCTGGTGCCAGTAGAAATCATCGGTATCTTCACTAAGCCGGTGTCTCTGATGATTCGTCTTTTTGCGAACATCCTGGCAGGTCACATCATCATCCTGAGCATTATTTCCCTGGTATTCATCTTTGGTTCACTGCAGCCACTTGCTGGTTTCGGTTTTGCACCGATTACGATTATATTCAATATCGTAATGATGATGCTGGAATTGCTGGTTGCTTTTATCCAGGCTTTCATCTTCGCTAACCTGACAGCTGTATTCATCGGTCAGGCAATGGAAGGCGGTCATGATGATCACCATGAGGCAAAACACCACTAAGATCAAAATTCGTATTAAACAATAAATACACATTTATCATGGCAATTTTAACTGTTTTATTGCAGGCTTCTACTGAAGCAGCTGCTTCTGCTGCTGGTCTGGCAAAAGCTGGTGGTGCTGTTGGTGCTGGTATCGCTGCTATCGCAGCTGGTATCGGTGTTGGTAACATCGGTAAGAGCGCGCTGGAATCTATCGCTCGTCAGCCTGAAGCTGCAAATGACATCCGTGCTAACATGATCCTGGCAGCGGCGCTGGTAGAGGGTGTTGCCCTGTTCGGCGTTATCGCAGGTCTGCTGGCAGTAGTGCTGTAAGGCCAAAACTTATTACTGCATCCGGCGCACAGGGCAATGGATGCAGTAATCTCTATCTTTAAAAAGGATCGCTGATCTGGCAGTATACCGGTAAAAATGTTTGTGTATTGCATTGGTACACTGGCATCATCAGCAAGAAAAAAATAATGCGAACCAAATAAATTCTAATAATCATGGATCTGTTGCAGCCCGCGTTAGGCTTGTTTACCTTCTCATTAGTTATATTCATCATTCTATTCATCATCCTGAAGAAGTTTGCATGGAAACCGATCCTCTCTATCCTGAAGGAAAGAGAAACCTCCATAACTGACTCAATCGCAGCTGCTGAAAGAGTAAAAGAGGAAATGGCTCAGATGAAAGCTGAACATGAGCACGTACTGGCAGAAGCTAAAGCTGAAAGGAGCAAAATCCTGAAAGAAGCTAAAGACGCTAAAGATCACATCATTGCTGAAGCTAAGACACAAGCTCAGGCTGAAGCTAAGAAGATCATCAGCGAAGCTTACACTGCTATCGACAACCAGAAAATGGCTGCCCTGACTGATGTTAAAAATCAGGTTGGTAAACTGGTTATTGAAGTAGCTGAGAAAGTGCTGCGTAAAGAACTGTCTGACAAAAAAGCTCAGGAAGGTTATATTAAAGAACTGGCAGGAGACATTAAATTAAACTAAGAGCTAATCGCTACATATATGCGGAATCCTCGTTTAGCATCCAGGTATGCAAAATCTTTGATAGATCTGTCCGCTGAAAAAGGACAGCTGGAGGCTGTACAGGCAGATATGCTCTTCCTGCAGCAGCTCTCAAAAACAAATCCTGATGTGGTGAATTTGCTGAAAAGTCCCATCATCAAGCCTGATAAAAAACAACAGATCCTCGCTGCCATCTTCGACAGCCGTGTGAGCGCCATGACTTCCGCTTTTGTGAAGTTGCTGGTAATCAAGGGCAGGGAAAGCAATCTGCCTGAGATCGCAGGTGAATATCTGCGTCAGTACAATACACTGAAAGGTATCAGTAAGGTGAAAATCACCACTGCTGTACCAGTAGATGCAAGCGTACTGAATGTGATCAGGCAGAAAGCAGAAGCAGGTTCAGACAAGAAGATCGAACTGGAATCAGCAGTAGATGCTGACCTGATCGGTGGTTTTGTACTGGAAACAGAGGACAAACTGTTTGATGCATCAATACTGCGTGATCTGAATGACATCAAAAAGCAATTTGCAGGTAACATCTATGTTCCTGAACTGAAATAAAACAATTTACAGCAGCCGCTGCGTACCCGCAAAGCTGTTGTCGTTATACATCAATTTATTTAACGACTCTTTCTAAAAGTATATCACTATGGTGGAGATAAAACCAGATGAAATTTCGGCGATATTACGCCAGCAACTAAGCAACTTCAATGCTGCTGCTGACCTCGAAGAGGTTGGTACCGTATTGCAGGTGGGAGATGGTATCGCACGTGTTTATGGTTTGAACAACGTTCGTTCCGGTGAACTGGTAGAATTCGAAAATGGTGTTCAGGCGATCGCGCTGAACCTGGAAGAAGATAACGTGGGTGTGGTATTGATGGGTGAATCGGGTGACATTAAAGAAGGTAATAAAGTACGTCGTACCGGTAAGATCGCCTCTATCAATGTAGGTGAAGGCATGGTAGGTCGTGTAGTAAATACCCTGGGTGCTCCTATCGATGGTAAGGGCCCAATTACTGGCGAACTGTATGAAATGCCACTGGAACGTAAAGCTCCGGGTGTATTGTTCCGTGAGCCGGTAAAAGAACCACTGCAGACTGGTATCAAAGCGATCGATGCGATGATCCCTGTAGGTCGTGGTCAGCGTGAGCTGGTGATCGGTGACCGTCAGACTGGTAAAACTGCCATCTGTATCGATACCATCATCAATCAGAAAGAATTTTATGAAGCTGGCAAGCCAGTATATTGTATTTATGTAGCGATCGGTCAGAAAGCCTCTACAATCGCAGGTGTAATGAAAACCCTGCAGGATGCAGGTGCTTTGGCTTACACTGTTATCGTAGCTGCTTCTGCTGCTGATCCTGCTCCTTTGCAGTTCTACGCGCCATTTGCTGGTGCTGCTATCGGTGAGTTCTTCCGCGATAGCGGTCGTCCTGCACTGATCGTATACGATGATCTGTCTAAACAGGCGGTTGCTTACCGTGAGGTATCTCTGCTGCTCCGTCGTCCTCCTGGACGTGAAGCTTATCCTGGTGACGTATTCTACCTGCATAGCCGTCTCCTCGAGCGTGCAGCGAAAATCATCAGCAAGGATGAAATCGCTCAGCAGATGAATGACCTGCCAGAATCAATCAGGCACCTGGTAAAAGGTGGTGGTTCCCTGACAGCATTGCCAATCATCGAAACGCAGGCTGCGGATGTATCTGCATACATCCCAACCAACGTAATCTCCATCACTGACGGTCAGATCTTCCTGGAGTCTAACCTGTTCAACGCTGGTATCCGTCCGGCTATCAACGTAGGTATCTCCGTAAGCCGTGTGGGTGGTAACGCTCAGATCAAATCCATGAAGAAGGTAGCTGGTACCCTGAAACTGGACCAGGCGCAATACCGTGAAATGGAAGCGTTCTCTAAATTCGGTGGTGACCTGGATGCTGCTACCAAGCAGGTACTTGATAAAGGTGCCCGCAACGTGGAAATCCTGAAACAACCTCAGTTCTCTCCGTACACCGTAGAAAAACAGGTAGCAATGATCTATCTGGGTACAAACGGTCTGCTGCGTGAAGTTCCGGTTAAGAATGTGAGGGCTTTTGAAGAGGCTTTCCTGAATGAAATGGACGTTCGTCTGCCAGATGTAATGGCTGAGTTCAAGAAAGGTAACCTGCCTGAAGAAGGTCTGAAGAAAATGGTTGCGCTGGCTAGTGAACTGAAACCAAGATTTGCATAAGCCTGTCAAGGTAAGAATATAAAAGAACGGCCTCTCCCTTTGGGTGAGGCCGTTCTTTTTTTACCGACTGTTCACCCGCTTTTACCGGCAATACTCCCTACATTTGCCTTTTATGGATTGATAGCCCCCCGGCCCCGATGTAGCTTTGTTAAAAATTCATCACCCCCTATGTGTAAGTTTTACCTAATTCTGTTTTTATCAACCATCCCGACGGCTGTTCTGCAGGCGCAAACAAGCATCAGTGGAAAGATCACCGACAAGAAAAATCATCCATTACAGGGAGTGAATATCTCCATTAAAGACGCTTACGACGGCGCTACCAGTGCCGCCGACGGTACCTTCTCATTTACTACCGACGCCACCGGCGAACAAAGTGTTATTTTCAGTTTAGCCACTTATCAGACACAGGAACAAAAAGTAAATCTCTTAAGTCCCGTGACACTGAATATCATTTTAAGAAATGATATCAGCCAGCTCAAAATCGTGACCATCTCCGCTGGTAGTATTGAAGCCAGCAGCGAGAAGAATAATACGGTACTGAAACCCCTGGATATCGTGACCACTGGTGGTGCGATGGCAGATATTGTGAGTGCATTAAAGACATTGCCGGGTACACAGCAAACCAATGATAAGGAAGGCCTCTTTGTACGTGGTGGTACCGGTTACGAAACACAGACATTTATAGACGGATTGCTGGTGCGTAATCCTTTTTATTCAGGATTGCCTGATATGCCGGGCAGAGGCCGTTTTTCACCGTTCCTGTTTAAAGGAACGACCTTTAGCAGTGGAGGGTATTCTGCTCAGTATGGACAGGGTTTATCTTCTGCACTGGTATTGGAATCACAGGATCTGCCGGAACGGTCTTCCTATACACTGGGTGTATCTCCGATTGGTGTGAGTGGTGGATTGAATGAACTGGCAAAAGATAAGAAAGGCTCTTTTGGTATAGAAGCAGACTACACCAACCTGGGTCCTTATCTGAATGTGATTAAGCCTAAGTTTGAGCCGAGTGTGAATCCTGAGATCATTGGTACTTCTGCTAATTTCAGAAGGAAAACATCTGCTACAGGTATGCTCAAGTTTTATGGATATAGCAACTGGACACATATGGGGAGTATTCGTCCCAGCTTTGAATATGCAGGTGATAAGGAGTTGTTTGAAATGAAAAATCAGAATGTGTATACGAATCTAAGCTATAAGGAGTTATTAAATAATGACTGGAAGATAAATGCAGGGGTATCATTTAGTACGAATACAGATAGGATCACTTTAGATACGATGCCGAAGAACCCCGACCCGATGAAGATCCATAACCTTTCACAACTGGCACAGGGTAGAGGGATGCTTACAAAGAACATTGGTAATTTCTCCGCACTGCGCTTTGGTGGTGAGTATCAGTATGCCGTGGAAAACGCTGAATACAATGGGTACAAGGCGAACTATACAGATAATTATTCTGCTGCATTTGCAGAAGGTGATATCTACTTCACACCACAATTCGTAGGTCGTTTAGGGGGGCGTATGGAATACTCATCGAAGATTGGTAAAATGAATCTGGCACCGCGTGTATCATTAGCATATAAGTTAGATCAGAATAGCCAGGTGTCATTAGCTTATGGTGATTACTATCAAAAGCCGGAGCAGCAATACCTGCGATTCAAACCAGACCTGGATTACATGAAGGCTACGCATTACATTGCCAGTTTTCAGCGGGTAGCCAATAACTATACACTGCGTGTGGAAGCGTTCTATAAAAAGTATCATCACCTTGTGAAGACAAGTCCGGATACAGCTACTAATGGTACTGGTTATGCAAAAGGTATTGAACTCTTCTGGCGTGATCGTAAGAGTGTGAAGAACCTTGACTATTGGGTGTCTTATTCTTATCTCGATACCAAGCGTAACTATCTCACTTACCCATATGAAGTACAGCCGGATTTCGCAGCGAAGCATACTTTCAGCGTAGTGACCAAATACTATATTTCTTCTATCACTACTAATATTGGTTTGACATACACCTTTGCTACAGGTCGTCCTTATTATAATCCGAACCTGCCAGTGAGCCAGTTTATGTCGCAAAAGACCATCGATTATAATTCAGTCGGATTGAGTGTCAGTTATCTGACATCTATTCACAAAGCCTTTACCATCCTGGTATTATCTGTGAATAACCTGGGTAATTTCAAACAGGTATATGGCTATCATTATTCAACAGATGGGTTGCGCAGGGAAGCGATCACACCGAATATTCCCAGCTTTATTTACCTGGGTATGTTTATGAGCTTTGGTATAGACAGGCGTCAGGAAACGATTGATAACTTATAAAACCTAAACTTGTATATGATGAAAACTTTTGTTCTCTCCTTCTGCCTTTTAGTAACTACATTTTCTATGACTTTTGCGCAGAGCGCGCAATATGAGTCAGCCATGAACAAACAGATTGCACTGCTCGATGATCCAGCCAACCGCGGGCCAGAGAAGATGCAGGAAATTGCCAACACATTTGAGCGTATTGCTGCTGCTGAAAAGACACAATGGTTACCTTATTACTATGCAGCTTATTGCTATGTAATGAATGCACTGATGGAGAAAGATAAGAGCAAGGTAGATGTGATCGATGATAAGGCGCAGACTGCTATTCTGCAGGCAGACGCGCTGAGTCCTAAGAATGATGAGATCTATTGCATCAGGTCACTGATTGCTACTGCACGTATTGGTGTGGATCCGCAAACAAGAGGTATGCAGTATGGTACGGAGGCAGCTACCTGGCTGGAACAGGCTGCGCAGATCAATAAAGATAATCCACGTGTAGATATGCTGCAGGGACAGTCTTTGTACTACACACCAGAACAGTTTGGTGGTAGTAAAGAGAAAGCGAAAGAGAAATTTACAGTAGCGCTGAAGAAGTTTGCAGCATTCAAGCCGGCAAGCGGGATTGCGCCACATTGGGGAGAGGAGTATACCAGGCAGTTGTTAGCAAAATAGATCATTCATCATGCAGCGGTGAACGCCGCTGCATGATGAATGTAAACAGGGAGGAATGGCCAAGCCATTCCTCCCTGTTTGGCTGTTTCCCTGTTATTACATTTCAGTCTTTACAGTTAACTTTAAAACACACGTTAACTTAAAACTGAACCCCATGAAAACCGTGGAAAATAAACTCTCCGTGGCTTCTTCTTCCGCCTTATTACTCTCTGTAGTAAAAAGCCTGTACACGGATGGCTGGGGACATGAATACTTATCACACATCGATTTCAGTGCTGTAGAAAAACCGGCAGAAGAGCTGTCAAGGATCACGCCTTTATTCAGTGAGATATTATTGCTGCGCAAACAGATGGTGCGCTACCTGATCAAACAGCTCATGATAGAACATCCCTATCAGCAGGTATGCATATTAGCAGCAGGTCTGGACCCCCTGGGGTTGCAGATCGCAGAATACTTTCCCGAACAGCTTACCAGCATTTATGAAGTAGATACCTGCCATATGCAGGAAAAACAGGCGCTCTATGCCGCCGTATCCTACAATGACGCACGCCTGCATACTTTACATGCAGACATTACCCACACACAGCAAATGATGGAGCTACTGATAGCCGCAGGCTACAGGCCACATGAGCCTACCCTTATCGTATTTGAAGGTATCATGCATTATATTCCTGAAGAGCATTTTCTGAGAGTGATGCGTTGTTTCTGTTCCAGGGGGCGGAACAATGCGGTGATTATGGATTATACGATTCCTGAGGAGGAGATGCCGGCTTCTTTTATTTCCCGGGCAAGGGCATTGTCAGATATTATGGAAAACAATATTGGGGCTTATACACGGGCCTATAGCCGTAAAAAGGTAATGAATCTGCTCTCACTGTTAGAAGCGGAAATAACGGGTGTTTATGACATGCAGGCAACGGAATATGTATTGTATGGGTATAACAAGTGGTTCAGGAGCAGGGGAGAGGGGTTGCTGGAAATGGCAGCCTTTCATATTTAAGGAAGCATTCCAAAAATAAAATGACAGGGCATCACCAGGTGTCAGAAAGAAAAGGGAGTGTATCAAACACAAATAAACCTCCTCAGAAGTAAGGACTATCTATCTCAATTAGGCATCTGAATAAACGGAGGGCGTATCTTAAGTAAGATACGCCCTCCGTTTATTATGTTATTCAGAAGCTAATTCTATTTTCTTGAGTGGGTTCTGCGTGTTCTCCGCATACTGTTCTCTCTTCTCAATAATATCCAGACAGGAGAAGATTGCCTGGCGGAAAGAGAAGTGATCTGCCAGGTTTTTACCTGCAATATCAAATGCAGTACCATGGTCAGGAGAGGTGCGTACGATAGGCAGACCTGCGGTGAAGTTGATTCCTTCGCCGGTAGCCAGTGACTTGAATGGGATCAGTCCCTGGTCGTGGTACATAGCCAGTACGCCATCGAAGGAGGCGTGCATGTTCCTTGCGAAGAAGGCATCGGCGCTATAAGGACCAAAGCAAAGTATACCATGGTTCTTTGCATGGTCAATAGCAGGGATGATCTCTCTCAGTTCTTCGTCACCGATCAGGCCATCATCGCCGGCATGTGGGTTCAGACCCAGTACTGCAATGCGTGGCTGGTCGATCCCAAAGTCTCTGATCAGGCTATCTTTCATCATAGCCAGTTTAGCCAGGATGTTTTCGCGGGTCACATATTTTGCTACATCACGGATAGGTACATGCTCGGTGAGCAATCCTACACGCATATTATCGGCAGTCATGAACATGAGCACATCTTTTGCTTCAAAGGCATCTCTGAGGTAAGGTGTGTGACCAGTGTAATTGAATTGCTCGCTCTGTATGTTCTTTTTGTGGATGGGAGCGGTCACCAGACCATCTATTTCACCATTTTTCAGGCATTCGATGGCGACTGCGAGGGAACGGGCAGCGTATTTACCGCCTGTTTCATTCAGTATACCTGGTGTGATCTGTACTTCTTCTTCCCAGCAGTTGAATACATTCACCTGCTTGTGGTTCAGCCTGGAGAATTCTTTCAGACTCTGATAGTTGAAGTTGTTCTCATTCATCAACTTGCGATAGAAGTTGATCGTCTTGTTGGAAGCAAATATCACCGGGGTACAAAACTCCAGCATTCTGTTATCCGCAAAGGTCTTGATAATCAATTCGGCGCCAATGCTGTTAATATCACCAACGGTGATACCAATTACCGGCTTGTTTGTCTGGGCGTTGCTACTCATGCGTTTTTGAGAATAATGGGCAAATATAACAAGAATTAAGGGAGAAACTTATTCAAACTGATTTCCGTAATTTTGACACCTGAACATGTATACACTTAAAAAATCGCTTGGGCAGCACTTTCTCAAGGACGATAACATTTGCAGAAAGATTGTTGATTCACTACCTGTAATTCCGGATCAGCAAGTGCTGGAAGTGGGGCCTGGTGCGGGCGCCATCACAAAATACCTTCTTGAACTACCAGATACATCTTTCAGGGCTGTAGAGCTGGACACTGAAAAGGTAGAATACCTCCAGAAGACTTATCCGGCTATTCAGGGAAAGCTCATTAATGAGAGTTTTCTGGATATGAAGCCGCCTTTTGAGGGGAAATTCAATGTTATTGGCAACTTCCCGTACAACATTTCTTCCCAGATCATGTTTCGCATACTGGACTGGAAGGAACAGGTACCCTGTGTGGTCGGAATGTTTCAGAAAGAGGTGGCTTTGCGTATAGCTGCAAAGCATGGGAATAAGGACTATGGCATTTTGAGTGTGCTCATTCAGGCTTATTACAGGGTAGAATACCTGTTTGAGGTGAGTGAGAGCTGTTTCAATCCGCCTCCGAAGGTGAAGTCGGCAGTGATTCGATTGCACAGGCTGGAAGAAAATGAGAATTATGATATTCAGAATGAACGGAAATTTAAGAACCTGGTAAAAACTGCCTTTGGCCAGCGTCGTAAGCAATTACGGAATCCATTAAAAACATTATTTGATAAGGAAGTACTACAGGACAGCATCTTTACCAAACGGGCAGAAGAGCTGACCGTAGCAGATTTTGTAGCATTATCCCACAAGATGATATGAGCAGGAAAGTATTAATTACAGCTAAAGCGCACAATTACTTAATTGACAGGTTGGAAGAGAAGGGATTTGAGGTCAGCTACCAGCCTGCCATTACATACGAGGAGCTACTTGGAGCTATTCACGAATACGTAGGATTGATTGTAACCACCCGCATGAAGATAGACCAGCCTGTTATAAACCGTGCATCGCAATTGCAATGGATCGGGCGACTGGGCAGCGGTATGGAACTGATCGATGTAGCGTATGCGGAGAGCAAGGGTATTCATTGTGCGAGCAGTCCGGAAGGAAACAGGGAAGCGGTAGGTGAGCAGATGGTTGGTATGCTGTTGTGTATGATGAACAATGTGCTGAAGAGTAACCTGGAATTGCGCCAGGGCATTTATGAAAGAGATGGGAACAGGGGTTTTGAAATAGGAGGCCGCACGGTAGGCATTATTGGGTATGGTAATACTGGCAGTGCTTATGCACGCAAGCTGAGAGGCTTTGAGCCAAAGATCCTGGCTTATGATAAATATAAAACCGGTTTCAGCAACGATTATGTACAGGAAGCGACAATGGAGCAACTGTTTGCCGAAGCTGAGATTGTGAGTGTGCACTTGCCACTGACAGCGGAAACCAAACACCTTGCGAACCTTGCCTTTTTCCGTTCCTTCCACAAACCTATCTGGTTCCTGAATGCGGCGAGGGGGAAGATCGTGCACACACCGGATCTGATCCAGGCGCTGGAAGAGGGGTTGCTGAGAGGGGCGGCACTGGATGTACAGGAGAATGAAAAGCTGGCTACTTACAGTCAGGAAGAGAAAGATCAGCTGCAAAAACTGCTGAATAACCCGAATGTAGTGATGACTCCGCACATAGCGGGATATACGCATGAGGCGAGCATTAATATGGCCAGGATTGTGTTAGAGAAATTGCATGTGATATAGGCCTGCAGGGAGAATTTGTCATTAGGAATGCTTACAATTCAGGGGTGGCAGATTCATGTATTAGGATTACCCTATATGTGACATTCTTTAGGGGATTCAGCATTTTTTCGTTATATTTGCTTTAATACAAATTTACAACGCTTCTGTGCAAACGGGGGCGTTGATTTTTTTTCTTTATTCTTAAACTAAATAACGTTATGTCTGGTATTAACTACGTTACCAAGGAGACCCTGGACCAGATGCGTGAAGAGCTCAATTTCCTAAAAACAAAAGGCCGGGCAGAAATTGCCAGGGCTATTTCGGAGGCCAGAGAGAAAGGTGACTTGAAGGAAAATGCGGAGTATGACGCAGCAAAAGAGGCGCAGGGTTTACATGAGGCCAAGCTGGCCACACTAGAGAATGCGATCGCTACTGCCAGAATAGTAGACGCAGAATCCATTGATACCTCCAAAGTATCTATTTTATGTAAAGTGACTATTACAAATGTAGGTACTAAGAAAACCGTGACCTATCAGTTGGTTTCGGAGAAAGAGGCGGACCTGAAAGCGAACAAGATCTCAGTGACTTCTCCCATTGGGAAGGGATTGCTAGGCAAAGTGATAGGTGATGTTGCAGAAATCTCTACTCCTAATGGTGTCATTAAATTCAAAGTAGAGGATATTACAATATAATTATCTCTCTGAAGATATCAGGGCCTTCCGAATCATGCGGAAGGCTTTTTTTTTACCTTTAAGGTTCTTTAAAAACCCGCATTATGTCATCTGTTTTTACGAAAATCATCAACGGTGAAATTCCCAGCTACCGTATAGCTGAGAATGATAGTTTTTATGCTTTCCTGGATATTTTTCCATTAGTGAAGGGGCATACATTGATTGTTCCAAAGGTGGAGATAGACAAATTCTTCGATGTGACGGATGATTTGCTGGGCGAGTGGTTGTTGTTTGCTAAGCCAATTGCGCAGGCGATAGAGCATGCATTTCCATGCAATCGTGTAGGTATGAGTGTGGTTGGTTTGGAAGTACCGCATGCGCATATGCATCTGATACCTATTAATTCAATTGACGACATGAACTTCCAGCGTCCTAAGCTCAAGCTGTCAGAAGCAGCGTTCAAGGCTATTCAGGAGCAGATTACAGCTGTCCTGGCACGTTAAAGCGGAAGCCTACACCATGGAGGGTTTCCAGCTTTACAGCGGGATCTGTTCTGAAATGTTTCCTCAGCTTGGTAATGAACACGTCCATACTTCGGCCCAGGAAATAGTCATCTTTGCCCCAAACGTGGAAGAGGATCTCTTCTCTTTTCAGCGTTTTGTTAGCATTATCGCAAAGGTATTTGAGCAGGTCAGCTTCTTTTTGTGTAAGCGTGCTGGAAACCTCTCCGTTCTTTTCGCGAAGAATGAGGTCATTATAGTCAAAGGTGAGTTTGCCGATGTTATACTGCGTGCGTTTCTCTGTCGTAGTGTTTACGGCACTCTTGGTTCTTTTCAGGAATACTTCAATGCGCAGCAAGAGTTCCTGCATGCTGAATGGTTTGGTAATATAGTCGTCAGCTCCTGTTTTAAATCCTTTAATTTTATCTTCATCCATTGCTTTCGAGGTGAGAAAGAGGATAGGAATGAAGTCGTTTTTTCTCCGGATTTGTTCTGCCAGTGTGAAACCGTCTTTTTTGGGCATTACCACATCCAGTAAACATATGTCAAAGGTTCGTAACTGGAACTGCTCCCAGGCCATTTGTCCGTCTGTGCTATGTACCACATCGTAGCCTGCTTCTTCTAACCGCTTCTTTGTTACCGCACCAACATTTTGATCATCTTCCACCAATAGGATTCTTGCTTTCATAGCTTGATGCTGATTATATAAAATACCATAGTTTATGGTGTATAGCTCCATGTGTCGTCAGGGGGAGCGAGTTATGAAGATTTTGATTCAAAGTAAATACAATTTATTAACTTCTGGAAAAACCTATACGCTAATCCCTATAATTAACCGACTATCCGACCAGGATTTTTTTGTAGAAACGCGTCCCAACCCTTTGCCTTGCTGGTATCGGGCATGACGCTGGACTCCTGGAAAAAATGGCAGACGGCCACTGCGACAGCATCTGTAGCATCCAGATAATCAGGGCGTTCCGAAAATTTCAGGATTCTTTGGAGCATTTGCCAGATTTGTTCTTTACCAGCATTACCGTTGCCGGTAATGGACTGTTTTATTTTTTTGGGTGAATACTCAGTTACTTGTACGCCGGCCTGCATGGCAGTAGCGATAGCCACCCCCTGTGCCCTGCCCAGTTTGAGCATACTTTGTACGTTCTTACCAAAGAAAGGGGCCTCGATTGCGCAGGTAGCCGGTTTATGCAAGCGTATCAGTTCATTTACACGGGCGTGTATCAATTGCAACCGTTCGTAGTGATCTTTGTGACGGGATAGTTTTAACACATCCATTTCCAGCAGGCTGGCTTTCGTCCCTTCCACCAGAATGAGCCCGTAGCCCATTACCAATGTACCCGGATCAATACCGAGAATTATTTTCGACTTGTTTGCCAACCACAGTTTATTTTTGCCAAAATCTTGATGTCTGAACAAAAATACCAAAATAATTCTCAATTACCTGCTGGGGGCAGTCCTTTTTACCTGGTTAGCCTGGTCCATTTATAACCAACTGCTCCACCAACCTAATTTAAAGAGTTCTCTTCAGCAAATGGTAGATACCCTTGAGCGTAAAGGCGTTGTGGCCATGCTGGTGGTATTGGTAGGCATGCTGGTCAACTGGGGGCTGGAAGCCCGCAAGTGGCAAATGCTGATCAAACCTCTTCAACCCATGTCGTTCCTTCGTGCGTTCAGGGCTATACTTTCCGGAGTCTCATTTTCCATCAACACACCTAACCGAATCGGAGAATATGGGGGGCGGGTACTCTATGTCCGTAATAATAGAAGCAAATTAAAGGCAATTGCTGCAACAATGGTGGGCAGCTTTAGCCAGCTCATAGTTACTATTATCTTTGGGTTAACTGGCTTTATTTACTTTGTGGCTAACTTCACGCCAGTCAGGGCTGAGCATAGTACTGGCTATTCCATATGGGAAAAAATATCGTTTGGAGTGCTCCTGATAATTTGTGGCTTGATCATATTGTTATATTTTCGGCTGCAGATTATTCTATCAATCTTTGAAAGAATACCATTGTTAAGGAAGGCCCGGATTTTTGTCCAAATAATTGTTCGTTACTCCAATACAGACCTCGAACACTTATTGCTCCTCTCGGCCTTACGGTATGTGGTCTTCTCGGCACAGTATTTGATTTTGCTAAACACATTGGGCGTTGAAATGCTGTGGTGGCAAGGATTTTTGATGAACGCTGTCATTTATCTCGTTATGGCTATGGTTCCAACCATCGCCATCGCGGAACTGGGTCTGAGAGGCAAAATAAGCCTGTATTTCATGGGATTCCTCAGTATGAACAGTCCTGCTATCATAGCTGCAACCGTCATTATCTGGCTGGTCAACCTTGTGCTGCCGGCCGTTTTAGGTAGTGTGCTGTTGCTGGGAATTAAGATTTTTAAGGAAAAATAGCTTCGTCAATGCGGTTCATTCTACTCACAGTTGTTTTTAGTCTGGCCATTATCCGCCCCCTGTATGCCCAAAACGATTTTTGCGGTATCACGAATACCAGCTTTAAAGCAGGCGAGAGTATCACGTTCAAAGTTTTCTATACCCTGGGAAGAGTATATATTGGTGCAGGTGAAGCTACGTTTAACTGTAATCTAGAAAAGTTCAACGGCAAAGACGTTTACCACATCTCCGCAGAAGGTAAGACTTACAGAACCTACGACTGGTTCTTTAAGGTCCGCGACAGATACCAGAGCTTTATAGATACTGCCAATATGATGCCCATGAAGTTCC
The DNA here is from genome assembly GCF_034087045.1 of Chitinophaga sancti. Lineage (NCBI taxonomy): Bacteria > Pseudomonadati > Bacteroidota > Chitinophagia > Chitinophagales > Chitinophagaceae > Chitinophaga > Chitinophaga sancti. The sequence goes on from NZ_CP139247.1 coordinate 1,789,611, forward strand.
TCCGCGATGTAGAGGAAGGCGGGTACCGGCTCCACAATGATGTAACCTTTTATCAGGCACAGCATACCGCAGTCAGCACCAAAGGCAGTTACAAGGTGCCCCCCTGTGTGCAGGACGTGATCAGCGCTATCTACTACGCCCGTAATATTGATTTTAATAAATATAAGCCAGGCGATAAGATCCCTTTCAATATGTTCCTCGATGACAAGGTGTACAACATCTATGTACGCTATATTGGTAAGGAAATCGTCGAAACCAAGTTCGGTAAGTTCCGGGCTATCCGGTTCGCCCCCCTGCTGCTGCAAGGTTCCATGTTCGAAGGCGGAGAGAAAATGAGCGTATGGGTAAGTGACGATGGCAATAAGATCCCCCTCCGTATTGATAGTCCCATTTCCGTGGGTAGTATTAAGGTAGATATGATCGGGTACAAGAATATTCGCTATCCATTTTCCTCTCTCATCTCAAAATAATCCCATTTGGGCTTATTTTAACTTTATGTGAACATCTGACTAACTATATTTGTTTGTACATTAATACTTTATTATATATGGAAGAACGTAAACCAAAGATATTACTGGCAGAAGATGATACCAACCTGGGTATGGTGCTCAAAAATTATCTTGAACTGAACGATTATGACGTGGAGCTGTGCCGTGATGGCATTCTGGCGCTGGCTGCCTTCAGAAGGGAGAAATTTGACATTTGCCTGCTGGATATCATGATGCCTAATATGGATGGTTTTAAACTAGCCGAGGAAATCCGGGATGTAGATCCGGATATTCCTTTATTCTTCCTCTCTGCCAAAACAATGAAAGAAGACATCATCCAGGGTTATAAGCTGGGTGCTGATGACTATATTGCCAAGCCATTTGACAGCGAACTACTCCTGTTGAAGATCAAAGCGATCCTGAAAAGAAACCAGGAACTGAACAGCAAAGAGGAAGAGGTACACGAATTTAAAATAGGCCGTTACGAATTCAATGCCCGCCTGCGTACCCTGACCCGCGATGGCGAAACACATACGCTCTCTCCAAAAGAGAACGAACTGTTACGCATGCTGTGCGAGCATAAGAATGACCTGCTGCCGCGTGAACTGGCGCTGAAAAAGATATGGGGCAGCGATACTTATTTCAACGGTCGTAGTATGGACGTGTATATCGCCAAGCTGCGCAAATACCTGAAGGAAGATTCGAATATTGAAATCGTGAACATTCATGGTAATGGTTTCCGCCTGGTGGTGAAAGATTAAGACTTTAAAATAGCTCTGAGGCTGACTGAAAAGATTCGTATCTTTTCAGTCAGCCTTATTTTTGATAGCGCATGAAATTATTGTTAATAGAGGACGAACCGGCAGTTGTATCCTTCATACACCGATATCTTACCGAAGCAGGATATGATGTGACTGTAGCCATGGATGGGCCTACCGGTCTGCAAATGGCCTTAGAACATCCGTTTCAGCTCATCATACTCGATGTGATGCTACCGGGCATGAGTGGAATTGCCGTGTGCAAGGAGCTGCGCACCCAACAAAATAAGACCCCCATCCTGATGCTCACCGCACTGGGTTCTACGGAGAATGTAGTATCCGGACTGGATAGCGGGGCAGATGATTACCTGATCAAACCCTTCAAACAGGCGGAACTGCTGGCCCGGATCCGCTCCTTATTAAGAAGACAACCGGACAATACTGTCGCCGTTCTACCTGCTGCCAACCTGCTTAAACTCGCTGACCTGGAACTGAATACAGATACTAAAAGCGCCAGCCGTAGCGGGGAAAGTATCACGCTCACTGCTACAGAATACCGGTTGCTGGAATATTTTCTGCGCAATCCCCGTCGTGTGTTGTCAAGAATGGAGATCCTGGAAAATGTGTGGGGCATCGACTTTAATATGAATACCAAAGTAGTGGATGTATATGTGAATTACCTCCGCAAGAAAGTAAACCGCAAAGACCTGCCAGCCCTTATCCAGACTGTGGTTGGTATGGGTTATATGCTGAAAGAAGAAGCATGAGTATACGTGTCAAAATACTGATCCTTTTTACTGCGCTGACAGTTTTTATTATCACGCTGATAGCTGGTGGTGCTTACTTTCTCGCCAATCAATACTCTTTTACTGACTTTTATAAACGTCTTGAAATACGCGCCATCGTTGCTGCGCGTGCTGCCCTGATCAAAGACAGAGATAACAGTGCTACCTATACGGAAATCCGTAATGAGCACCTGGAACGTATGCCATATGAAAAAGAATACTTCCTGAAACTGGATAAGGAAGGGCATTTTAACCGCCCCACTTCATTGGCTTCCCTGCCCGGTTCCTTCTTTGAAATGGTACAGTTGCAGGGGAAAGCGAATCATCGTAGTGGTGATATGTTCTTTACTGGTGTTGAATTTGGCTCAGATCCTGACCGCTATATCGTGATTGTCTCTGCCCGCAATGACTTTGGCCGCCGTTACATGGCGGATCTGAAGCACGTACTGACCATTTGCCTGGGTACTGCCGGTATACTGGTGCTGGCAGCGGGGTTCTTCTTTTCAAGATACATTCTGCAACCCGTAAGGGTCATGACTGCCCAGGTAAAAAATATCAGGGCCCATAACCTTCACCTGCGGCTGGATCCGCCTGATAGTAACGATGAGATGTTCGAACTGGCACAGACGTTCAATAACATGCTGGACAGGCTGGAAACGGCTTTCGAAACACAGAACAACTTTGTAAGTAATGCCTCTCATGAACTGGGAACACCGCTCACCGCTATCATTGGAGAAGCGGAACTGGCACTGAATAAGCAACGCTCAGATGCGGAATACAGGCAGTCTATACAAGTAATACTGGGAGAAGCTGAACGCCTGGAACACATTACGAAGAGCTTGCTGCGCCTTGCCCAGACAGGGTTTGGTGGTAAAGGCCAACAACGCGAACGGATACGGGTGGATGAACTGATCTTCTCTGTAAAAGATACCATCGACCAGATCAATCCTGAAAATCAAGTAGAAATAGATTATTCCATGTTGCCGGAAGATGAGGCAAAGCTTTTCATCCTGGGAGATGCGCAGTTATTGCACCTGGCATTCAGCAATATTGTACAGAATGCCTGCAAGTATTCTGATAACCACCCGGTGAGTGTGGCTTTGGCCGCTACTGATACCAATATTATCCTGTTGATCCAGGATCAGGGGATAGGTATTCCTGCATCTGAATTGCCATTTATCTATGATCCTTTCTTCCGCGCGTCTAATACTAGTGGTTATAAAGGATATGGTATCGGGTTGCCATTATCCCGTAATATCATCCGTCTGCACGGGGGCAATATCATTGTAAACAGCCAGCAAGGCAAGGGAACAGAGATACGGATCACCCTGCCGGTAGCGTAGTTCTTACCGGATTCTTACCCCATTTTACCGGATTCTTACCACATTTTTAATCTTCTTTTATCTTCTGTTTACGGGTTCCTAATCTCGTGGAAATAGCTTTGTGTTATAAATCAAAGCACATGAAACATATTTTGATCCCTACAGATTTTTCCATCAGGTCTCTTCGTGTAGTTCATCATGTTGTAGATCGCTTTGGGGCTGGTGAACCCTTGAATATTGTGATGATGCATGCACTGCAGATGCCGGGTTCTATCATGGATCTGATGATGTTGTCAAGGAGGTCATCACACTATGATCTGATCACCGAAGATTATAAGGAGGCCAGTGAAATATTAAAGAATAAATATGGCTCAGCCATCCGGTCGCTGAAAACCGAGTTTCTGATGGGCCGCAGCAATGGTGTGTTTCGCAACTTTTTGTTGTACCACAATATTGATGCGATTGTATGTCCTGCTGAATTTAATTTCCGCAAGGCATCACCCAACAGTTATGATCCGGCAGCACTGATCAGGAAGAGCAACCTACCCGTACACCATGTATCGCTGAAGAAGAAAGAGCGGATGCTGGTGTCGGCAATGTCCGAACTATTTGAAATATAGATGTGTCTGTTTGAGTAGTGCTCTTTCCCTTTAAGGAGGGGGGAGCGCTATTTGTAAATCACTCTAAAACTACAGGTCTTATGCTACTCAAGAAAAATATACCCTTTAGATATGTGTTTGGGAAGATAAAATATGAAATCGCGTTGGTTGTATTATATACTCTTGTGATAGTGTTAATACATGACCGGTTCAATCTGAAAGAAACTATCAACATCCCATTGAGTGTACCAATGATTATGGGTACAGTAATATCATTGCTGCTTGCATTCCGGTCTAACCAGGCGTATGACCGCTGGTGGGAAGCACGTACAGTGTGGGGCGCAATCGTGAACGATTCCCGCTCCTTTACAAGAGAAGTACTCACTTTTATACATAGCAATGAATTTCCGGAAGAGGCAGAACGGTTGCGTGAAAGAATGATCCGCAGACAGATGGCATGGTGTTATTCTCTGGGTCAGCAACTGAGAGGATTGTCTGCAACAGAAGGATTGGAGCGACTGATTCCTAAGAGAGAAGTTGCTTATGTAGCGCGCTTTGCAAATGTGCCGATGGCATTGCTGGAGCTGCATGCAAAGGATTTGCAGATAGCGCTGCAACGTGACTGGATCAATGCTTATCAGCAGGTGCAGATAGATTCTACACTGAATAAGTTCAGTGATAGCATGGGTAAGTGTGAGCGTATTAAGAATACAGTATTTCCTTCAACCTACAGCTTGTATATACATTTTGCATTGAACTTCTTTATCATGTTATTACCGTTTGGAGTGATAGAGTTTTTTGGTTACGCGGCAGTGCCGCTGGTAGGTGCGATTGCAGCGTCTTTCCTGTTGATTGAGAAGATGGCGATACACCTGCAGGATCCGTTTGACAACAAACCAACTGATACACCAATGACGGCCATTGCGCGTACTATTGAAAGGGATCTGCGGCAGATGCTGAATGACAATCATGTACCGGAAACACCGCCCGTGTACAGTTATTATGTGATGTAGTAGTTATATATATTGGTAAAGATTGATTGGTACGAGGGGGAGTAAAATTTAAGAAGAAAAGTTTGGTTAAAGATTAAACAAACTCCCTGATCACCGTTTTGAGGAGGAAGGGCTGGCCAGCGATACAATGGTCAGCCCTTTAGTATTTTAATTAAAATAGTAAGCCACCGCTGGCACCACTTCTGGGTGTTTTGCCGAGGTGTACATATGCTTTCTCAGTTACTTCCCTTCCACGTGGGGTACGCTTGATAAACCCTTCCTGTATGAGGAATGGTTCATATACTTCTTCCAGTGTGCCGGCTTCTTCGCCTACAGCCGTAGCGATGGTGGTTATACCCACCGGGCCACCTTTAAAGTTTTCGATAATGACCTGCAGGATACGGTTATCCATTTCGTCCAGCCCGTATTCATCTACGTTCAGTGCTTTCAGGCTGAATTTAGCAATATCCATATCGATAGTACCATTACCCACTACCTGTGCAAAGTCTCTTACCCTTCTCAGCAAGCCATTGGCAATACGGGGGGTACCTCTTGATCTCCGCGCTATTTCCATTGCAGCCTCGCTGGTGATCTTTGTCTCCAGCAGGCCGGCAGCTCGCCAGATGATCTTTTGCAGGGTAGCGGAGTTGTAGTATTCCAGCCTTGACTTGATACCAAAGCGGGAGAGCAGGGGAGCAGTGAGTAACCCTGAACGGGTAGTAGCCCCTATGAGTGTAAACGGGTGTAATGAGATCTGGATGGCGCGGGCGCTTGGACCGGTATCGATCATGATATCGATGCGGTAGTCTTCCATGGCAGAATAAAGGTATTCTTCCACCACGGTACTGAGCCGGTGAATCTCATCTATGAACAGCACATCCTTTGGCTCGAGGTTGGTGAGCAGACCGGCAAGATCACCAGGTTTCTCAATTACAGGGCCGGAGGTTTCACGGATGTTGACCCCCATTTCGTTGGAGACAATCCGGGACAGCGTTGTTTTACCCAATCCGGGAGGGCCGTGAAAGAGCACATGGTCCAGCGCTTCGCCTCTCAGTTTGGCGGCCTTGATAAAGATCTTGAGGTTCTCAATAATCTGCTCCTGTCCCGAGAAATCGACGATTTCTTTGGGCCGGATGCTGTTTTCAAACTCCTTTTCTGCCGCACTTTGGCGGACTTCATCTGGTCTTATCGGATTCGACATATCAGGGTGAAAGTTACCAAAAAATCGCCTGTGGCAGCTTCGAATTTTCGGTTATATTTGATAATTAGCAACCTCTCAATATGAAACACACGCGCATTTTAACCCTCCTTTTCAGTGTCTCCACCCTTGCCACATACGCCCAGGACATTAAGGAGCAGGAAGTAAAACGTATTATTACTACTCTTGCCGCCGATGATATGCAGGGGCGTAAAACCTTCGAGCCCGGTATTGAAAAAGCGGCTCAGTTTCTTGAAAAAGAATATAGTAAAGCCGGTCTTCAACCATTGACAGGCGCTGCCAATTTCCGCCAGGCATTTCATCGTTTCAATACTACTCCCGGTACACAGGAACTGTACCTGAACGGAGCAAGAGCGCATGATGGCAGAGTGATCCTAATTGGTGTAACTACGAATATTGACTGGAACGAAAAGAGTGATGTAGCAGCTGTATCGCTGCCGGCTTCCGAACAATTTTATGAATCGCTGAGAAAAGTCAGAGATGTAAAAAGGAATACTATTGTATGGGTAGATTCTGCGCATACAGAAGATTTTAAAAAGTTCTATGAGAATGTACAGTCAAGAGGCGGTAAATTTCAGGATAGCCTGCCTACGGTAGTATTAGTACTCAAACAGGGAGAAGATATTAAAAACTGGCAGGTGAAAGCTAATCAGCAGGTCACTCCTTTATACCTCAGTAATATTGTGGGAATGATCAAGGGGAAAACAAAACCAGATGAGTATGTTATCTTCTCCGGTCACTACGATCACCTGGGTATTGTAAAACCAGTGGGGACGGATAGCATTGCCAATGGAGCAGATGATGATGCCAGTGGAGTAACAGCGGTGGTCATGCTTGCGAAATATTACAAACAGCATCCGCCAGCCAGATCCATCATCTTTGTTGCATTTACGGCGGAAGAAATGGGCGGATATGGTTCTAAGTATTTCTCCCAGCAGCAGGATCCTGAAAAGGTAGTAGCGATGTTCAATATTGAGATGATCGGTAAGGAATCCAAGTTCGGTAAGAACAGTGCATTTATAACCGGTTATGAGCGCTCTGATTTTGGAAAGATCCTTGAAAAGAACCTGCAGCACTCCGCCTTCCATTTTTACCCGGATCCTTATCCAGACCAGCAACTGTTCTATCGTTCAGACAATGCAACCCTAGCCAGACAGGGCGTACCGGCGCATACCATTTCTACTGACCAGATTGATACAGATAAGCTCTATCATAGTGTAGGTGATGAAGTCAGTTCATTGGACATTAAGAATATCACTTCAACTATACAGGCTATTGCCATCAGTGCGCGTAGCATTGTAGATGGCACAGATGCTCCAACCAGAATAGATAAAGAAGGCGTTTTAAAACGCTAAGATGAGGTTCGGATCAGGGCAATTAGCCAGGTATCTTTCTCTTTCACTATAACGACATACGCCAGGATAGTCTCCCGCCTTCCCTTCCATATCGATGATGAGCTGGAAGTGGAGGTGTGGAGGCCAATGGCCATTCTCTGTCAGTGGCCCGAAGTGGGCGATGATCTGACCTGCCGCCACTGGAGCCTCGGGTTTTAATACTTCCAGATCAGCTACACTCATGTGCCCGTAAAGGGTATGAAAAGTGACACTGTCCAGCACGTGTTGTAAGATGATCGTAGCCCCATAATCTCCCAATTGGTTGTTGAATTGAAAACTATGTACACGCCCATTTAGTGGTGCATATACAGGTGTGCCTACAGGTCCCCAGATATCCACACCCAGGTGTAAGCGGCGTGGTTCGCCTTCTGTATCGAAATGTGCACTACGGGAATAGATGGTTCTGTGTTCGTTATATCCGCCTATACCGAATATAGCATTGTGTTTGGCTAATAGTTGGGAGACGTAGTCACTGAATCGGTGTTCATCGTCCAGCATGTCCGGTGTAAGCGCTGTATTAGCGGCAGTAAAATCCATTGGGTACAGGTGATCCTGTGTGGGATCAAAGAGTACGACCGGCTGAAACGGTTGATGGCGTTGTAAGATCTCGGTTAACATAGTTAAAAAGAAGGCTGGCATTTCGCCAGCCCTTATTAATTAAACAACAATATTGATCATTCTTCCTTTTACAATCACTACTTTCTTCACAGGTTTGCCTTCTATCCATTTTTGTACGACCTCGTTGGCCAGTACAGTCTGTTCGAGGGCTGCGTTGTCTGTATCCAGCGGGAAGCTCAGTTCTGTGCGGGTTTTACCATTCACTGCGATTGGGTAGTTGAATGCGTCTTCCTTTACATACTTCTCTTCGAATACAGGGTATGGTGCATCGAGGATAGTGGTTGTGTTACCCAGCAGGTGCCACAGCTCTTCAGCGATATGCGGTGCATAAGGTGTAAGCAGTATGAGTACTGGTTCCAGTACGCTACGCTTGTTGCACTTGAGACTGCTCAGTTCATTTACACAGATCATAAACTGGCTTACAGCGGTATTGTAAGAGAAGTTTTCAGTATCGCTATCGATTTTCTGAATGGTTTTGTGCAGGATCTTCAGTTCTTCAGGCGTTGCTTCACCATCTTTAACGATCAGGCCTTTTTGTTCATCAGCAAAGAGACGCCAGAGTTTTTTGAGGAAGCGGTGTACACCTTCGATACCTTTGGTATCCCATGGTTTGGACTGCTCTACAGGCCCGAGGAACATTTCGTACATGCGGAAGGTATCGGCGCCGTATTTTTCAACAAGTACATCCGGGTTGACGGTATTGTACTTGCTCTTACTCATTTTCTCTATTTCAGATTTACATGTGAACTGACCATCCTGTGTTAAGAAGATTGCGTTTGCAAAATCTGCTTTCCATTTTCTGGCTGCGTCTATATCCAATATCACACCATCAACGAAGTTGACATCCACGTGTATATAGCTTTCGATCACATAGTTTACATGCATAGAATCCAGGAACTCGGCTAACGAAGTATCCTGTGCCCTGATCAGCTCTATGATTTCTTTGATTTTGATATCGCCAAAACTATTAGAGATATATACCTGTTTGTTATCCGGCAGTGTGATAGGTTCAATTTCATCAGCACCTACATGGTGGTCGCTGTGGATGAATCTTAAACGTTTTACAAACCTGGAAGAACCCTGAATCATACCCTGGTTGATCAGCTTTTTGTAAGGCTCATCAAAACCAATATAACCCAGGTCAAACAGTACTTTCGTCCACAGACGTGAATACAGCAGGTGACCTACCGCATGTTCTGTACCACCGATATACACATCTACCTGGTTCCAGTAGTCGGTTGCTGCACGACCTGCAAACTCTTCCTTGTTGGAAGGATCTGCATAGCGCAGGAAGTACCAGCTACTACCTGCATAGCCAGGCATGGTGTTGGTTTCACGTTTGGTATTTGCATCTATATTTACCCAGTCAGTGATGTTGGCCAGCGGGCCCTCACCATCTTCACCTGGTTTGTAGGTGTCTACGTGTGGTAATTCAACAGGCAGATCCTTTTCGTCTACAGCATATGGGATACCATTTTTGTATACGATCGGGAATGGCTCACCCCAGTAACGCTGACGGCTAAAGCCGGCATCACGCATTCTGAAGTTGGTCTGCTTTTTACCGATACCCATGGCTTCTACCTTATCAGCTACCAGCTCCATTGCCTGCCTCATTGGTACGCCATTCAGGAAGTCGCTGTTCTGCAGTACTGCATCTTTGGTTGGATTTGCTTCAGCACCATTGAATGCATCACCGATGATATTCGTAATCGGAATATTAAAGTGTTTTGCGAAGCCAAAGTCACGCTGGTCACCGCATGGTACTGCCATGATCGCACCTGTACCATAACCTGCCAGTACGTATTCAGAGATCCATACCGGGATACGTTTGCCATTAAATGGATTCAGTACATAGGCACCTGTAAAGCAACCGGTGATTTGTTTCACCTCTGCCATACGTTCACGTTCAGAACGGCTTTGGACATAATCCAGGTATTTATCTACGGCTACTTTATTCTCAGGAGTTGTGATCTTAGCTACCAGCTCATGCTCAGGAGCTACTACCATGAAGTCCACACCAAAAATGGTATCGGGGCGGGTGGTATATACTCTTAATCCTTCATTTTCGTTACCATCAAACCTGAAGGTGATTTCAGCACCCTGGCTCTTTCCGATCCAGTTACGCTGCATTTCCTTCATAGCTTCGCTGTAGTTCACAGTTTCCAGACCCTCGAGCAGGCGGTTTGCATACTCGGTGATACGGAGGAACCACTGG